>JBBSLG010000027.1:0-70285 GCA_038255435.1 Lysobacterales bacterium | reverse complement strand
TGCCTTCGACATGCGTTGAAGCGCATGTCGAGCTGCGCCCGAGCGCCGCGCAGGGACGCGCGGCTGGACCGCAGCACCAGGGACGGTTCGCGTCGAGTTGGTGGCAATCGAAATTGGGAAACGCCGCAGGGCGTCAGGTAAGTGCGGGCCGGGCAGTCGCAGGGATGCATCGGAGCGCGCAAAGAAAAACCCCGCATCGCTGCGGGGTTCTCTTTGGACTCTACACAGCAGCGGGGCAAGCCCCGCGCTGGATTAAAAATCCATACCGCCCATGCCGCCGCCGCCGTGGTCATGACCACCGCCGCCGCCAGCTGCTTCCTTCTTCGGGGCTTCGGCGACCATCGCTTCGGTCGTGATCATCAGACCAGCGATCGAGGCTGCGTTCTGCAGGGCCGTACGCGTCACCTTGGTCGGGTCGAGGATGCCCATGGCAACCATGTCACCGTACTCACCGGTGGCCGCGTTGTAGCCAAAGTTGCCGGTACCTTCGGCGACCTTGTTGAGCACGACGCTCGGCTCTTCGCCGCAGTTGGCGACGATCTCGCGCAGCGGCGCCTGCATGGCGCGACGAGCGATGGCGATGCCGTGGTTCTGATCTTCGTTGTCGCCCTTGAGCGTCAGGATGCCAGCCAGTGCACGCACCAGGGCGACACCGCCGCCCGGGACCACGCCTTCTTCGACGGCAGCACGGGTAGCGTGCAGCGCGTCTTCAACGCGTGCCTTCTTCTCTTTCATCTCGACTTCGGTAGCAGCACCGACCTTGATCACCGCAACACCGCCGGCGAGCTTGGCAACGCGCTCCTGCAGCTTCTCGCGATCGTAGTCGCTGCTGGTCTCTTCGATCTGCGCCTTGATCTGCTTGATCCGGCCTTCGATCGCCTTTTTATCACCAGCACCATCAATGATCGTGCTGTTTTCCTTGGTGATCTGAACTTTCTTGGCAGTGCCGAGATCCTTGATCGTGGCCTTCTCAAGCGACAGACCCACTTCTTCGGAAATCACGGTGCCACCGGTCAGAACGGCCATGTCTTCCAGCATCGCCTTGCGACGATCACCGAAGCCCGGCGCCTTGACTGCACACACCTTGACGATGCCGCGGATGGTGTTGACGACCAGGGTCGCCAGCGCTTCGCCTTCGACTTCTTCGGCGACGATCAGCAGCGGCTTGCCCGACTTTGCGACGCCTTCCAGCACCGGCAGCAGGTCACGCACGTTGGAGATCTTCTTGTCGTACAGCAGGATGTACGGCGCTTCGAGTTCGGCGCTCATCGACTGCTGGTTGTTGATGAAGTACGGGCTCAGATAGCCGCGGTCGAACTGCATGGCTTCGACGACGTCGAGGCTTTTCTCGAGGCCCGAGCCTTCTTCAACGGTGATCACGCCTTCCTTGCCGACCTTCTTCATTGCCTCGGCGATCAGGTCGCCGATGACGTGGTCGCTATTGGCCGAGATCGAGCCGACCTGGGCGATTGCCTTGTCGTCCGAGCAGGGCTTGCTCTGCTTTTTCAGTTCGGCGACGGCGGCGGTGACCGCCTTGTCGAGGCCGCGCTTGAGGTCCATCGGGTTCATGCCGGCGGCGACGGCTTTCATGCCTTCGCGGATGATGGCCTGGGCCAGCACGGTCGCGGTGGTGGTGCCGTCACCGGCGACGTCGGAAGTCTTGGAAGCAACTTCCTTGACCATCTGGGCGCCCATGTTCTGGAAGCGGTCGGCCAGTTCGATTTCCTTGGCGACGGAAACGCCGTCCTTGGTGATCGTCGGGGCGCCGAAGCTCTTTTCGAGCACGACGTTGCGGCCCTTCGGGCCCAGCGTCGCCTTGACGGCATTGGCGAGAATGTTGACGCCGGCCAGCATGCGGGCACGTGCGTCTTCTGAGAAGCGGATATCTTTGGCTGCCATGATTGCAATCCTTGAGTGTGATTCGGTGTGTCTGGATGTTTCGCTACGCGCTCAGCGAAAATTGCGGCGCGTTGCAGTGGTATAGGGAGGCGCGCGAACTGGTGGGATTCTTCCAGTCAGGGTGCAACCCCTGCAGAAGGGCTTCAGTTCAGGGTGGCGAAGATGTCGTCTTCGCGGACCACCAGGTATTCGGTGCCATCGACCTTGACCTCGGTGCCGGCATACTTGCCGAACAGCACTTTGTCGCCGACCTTGACCTTCAGGGCGCGAACGCTTCCGCTGTCGAGTGGCTTGCCTTCGCCGACGGCAACTACTTCGCCGCGGATCGGTTTTTCGGTGGCCGAATCAGGAATAACGATGCCGCCTGCGGACAGACGCTCTTCTTCCATACGCTTGATGACTACGCGGTCGTGCAACGGTTGAATCTTCATGGGCAACCTCTTGATGACTGAGTTGGTGAAACAAGTGACTGATTAATATAGTTTTTGCGACCACTGTTAGCAGTCTGCCGCAGTGAGTGCCAATTCTACCCTTGACCGATTCGAATGGGAATGCCGGAGGGCAATCCGGTGCATAGGTTTTGGGGATGCTCGCAAGATGGGGGAAGTTGGGCGCGATTCAAGGCGGGTGGCCAGGCCCGGGCGATCCGATGATCATCGGCCGGCCTTCGCGGTAAGGTTGCGTCCGCAAGCATAAAAAGCAGGTACAACCATGCGCCACGCACGCTTTTTTGTCCGGCAGCCGATCCGGATCGGGCAGACGATGCCCCTGCCGCAATTTGCCGCCGACCACGCCATCCGGGTACTGCGCATGCGTGAGGGCGATGCCATCACCGTATTCAACGGCGATGGCCATGACTATGCCGGCCGTGTGGCCTATGCGCGCAAGGGCGAGGCCGGTGTCCATGTGGATGCGCAAGCCCCGGTGGATGTCGAGTCACCGCTGGCGATCACCCTGGTGCAGGCCATCGTGCGCAGTGAGAAGATGGACTGGATCCTGCAGAAAGCGACCGAACTCGGCGCGGCTGGCATCGTGCCTGTGACCAGCGAACGTTCGGAGGTGAAGCTGGGTGAGGAGCGTGTCGAGAAGCGCCATGCGCGCTGGCTGCATGTGCTTGAGAGCGCCTGCGAGCAATGCGGCCGCAGTCGTGTGCCCGAGCTGCATCTACCCAAAGGGCTGGCGCAATTCGCTGCCGATCTGCCGCCAGTGGCCGACGACGAGCTGCGCCTGACCCTGCATCCGGACGCCGAAAAGGGCCTGAACGATGTGCTGGCGCCAGGGCGGATCAGCATCGCCATCGGCCCCGAGGGCGGTTTTTCGAATCGTGATCTGACTATTCTGGATCAGGTCGGATTTCAGCGCCTGCGCCTCGGGCCGCGCGTGCTGCGCACTGAAACCGCTGGCATCGTGGCGATGGCGGCGTTGCAGGCGCGATTCGGCGATTTGGCGCAGTGAGGCGGCTGCGGATTTTGCCAAGCTCAACCGGCAGGAATCACGCCGCCTCGAACTGTCCGATTCGACGCAGCTTGTCGTAACGCTGGGTCAGCAGCACATCGACGTCGAGCTTTTCCAGTTCGGCGATCTGTCCGATCAAGACCTGCTTGAGGCGATCGGCCATTTCCTTGGGATCGCGATGGGCGCCGCCGAAAGGCTCCTGGAGCACCATATCGACCAGGCCATGTTCGTACAGCCGCACCGCGGTGAGGCCGAGCGCTTCGGCTGCATCGCGGGCTTTGGCGGCAGTCTTCCAGAGGATTGATGCGCAGCCTTCGGGCGTGATCACCGAATACGTGGAGTATTGCAGCATCAAGGTGCGATCACCGACGCCGATCGCCAGCGCGCCGCCGGAGCCGCCCTCGCCGATCACGGTGCAGATGATCGGTACGCGCAACTGGCTCATGACCAGCAGATTGCGCGCGATCGCCTCGGACTGTCCGCGTTCCTCAGCGCCGACACCGGGCCAGGCGCCGGCGGTATCGATCAGGGTGATCACCGGGAGTTTGAAACGCTCGGCGGTCTGCATCAGTCGCATCGCCTTGCGATAGCCTTCGGGCCTGGGCATACCGAAATTGCGGCGCACCTTGCTCTTGGTGTCGCGGCCCTTCTGATGACCGATCACCATCACCGGCTTGCCATTGATGCGGCCGAGCCCACCGACGATCGCAGCATCATCGGCGTAGGCGCGGTCGCCGGCGAGTTCGTGGAATTCGTCGCAGATGTGCTTGATGTAGTCGAGGGTGTACGGCCGCATCGGATGCCGCGCCAGCTGCGCGATCTGCCAGGCATTGAGGTTGGCGAAGATCTCCTCGGTTTTCTGGCGCAGCTTGACCGACATCCGCTTGGCCTCGTTGTCGAGGTCGAGCGAATTGCCGGCGCCGGCTTGGCGCAGTTCGGCAATCTTGGATTCCAGATCGGCGAGCGGCTGTTCGAAATCAAGGTAGTTCGGATTCATCACGCGGGTGTCCACGGTGGTACAGGGCGACGAGTATAGTCAGGCGGATCGACCATATCGATGCAGTCTACCGGACAGGGCGGGATACAGAGGTCGCAGCCGGTACAGAGATCGATGATTACGGTATGCATCAGCTTGGGCGCGCCAACAATGGCGTCGACCGGGCAGGCCTGGATGCACTTGGTGCAGCCGATGCACTCGTCTTCACGGATAAAGGCGACCTGGGCCGGCGCTTCGACGCCATGCTCGGGGTTCAATGGCAGTGGGCTGCGGCCGAGCAGGTCGGCCAGCGCACGGATGCCTTCCTGGCCACCGGGCGGGCATTGATTGATCTCGGCCTCGCCGCGCGCGATTGCCTCGGCATAGGGGCGGCAGGCCGGATAGCCGCAGCGCGCGCATTGGGTCTGCGGCAGCAGCTGGTCTATGCGTTCAACCAGGTCGGGATGCGGCATGGGGCGGGCGCGCTGGCTGGCGTTGCCTATTTCACGCTGGCGCCGGGCTGGGCTCCGGCGTCGACATCGAGCAGGAACAGATCGTCGCCACCACTGCCGGCTGAAAGGATCATGCCCTCGGATACCCCAAAACGCATTTTACGCGGGGCGAGATTGGCGATGAAGACGACATGCCGACCGACCAGCTTTTCGGGTTCGCCATAGGCAGCGCGAATGCCGGAAAAAATCTGCCGTTCGCCGAGCGCGCCGGCATCGAGCTGGAAACGCAGCAGCTTGTCCGATCCTTCGACAAATTCGCAGGCGAGCACGCGCGCGATGCGTAGATCGAGCTTGGCGAAGTCCTCGATGCCGACAGTCGCTGCAAGCGTGGACTCGGCCGGCGCAGGCACGGCTGGCTTCGCTGCGGGTGCCGCTTTGACCGCCGTTGCGGCAACGGGCGCGGCCACGTCGGCGGCACCGGTCGGCTGCAAGGATTCCTTGCTGGCCTCCAGCATCTGTTCGATCGCCTTGGGATCGATGCGCGTCATCAGCGGCTCGTAGTTGTTGATCACGTGGCCGAGCAGGGGCCGATCAATATCGTCCCAGCGCGCGCAGGGTGCGGCCAGAAAGCGCGCGGCTTGCGCCGCCGTATCCGGCAGGATCGGTTGCAGACAGGTCGCCAGTACCCGGAACAGATTGAGTCCCTGGGTGCAGACCGACTGCAGCTCGGCATCGGCGCCCTCCTGCTTGGCGATCACCCAGGGCTTTTTCTCGTCGATGTAGCGATTGGCCTCGTCGGCGAGACCCATGGTCAGTCGCACCGCCTGACTGAATTCGCAGGCATCAAATGCAGCGACCACCTGGCTGGCGACGCCGCGGAAGTGCGCATAGGCACGCTCGTCGGCCAGTGCGTCGGCCAGCTTGCCATCAAAGCGCTTGCTGATGAAGCCGGCGCAGCGACTGGCGATATTGACCCACTTGCCGACCAGATCGGAATTGACGCGGGCGACGAAGTCTTCAAGATTCAGATCGACATCATCGACGCCGGCACTGGTCTTGGCGGCAAAGTAGTAGCGCAGCACCTCGGGATTGAGTCCGGCATCCAGATACGTGCGTGCCTGGATGAAGGTGCCGCGCGATTTAGACATCTTGGCGCCATTGACGGTGAGATAGCCATTTACATGCAACGCCGTCGGCGTACGAAAGCCGGCGCCATGCAGCATCGCCGGCCAGAACAGACCATGGAAATTGATGATGTCCTTGCCGAGAAAATGGTGCATCTCGGCCTGGCTATCGGGGCCGAGGAAACTGTCGAAGTTCACACCGGTGCGGGCACAGTAGGCACGGAAGCTCGCCAGATAGCCGATCGGCGCATCGAGCCAGACATAGAAATACTTGCCCGGTGCATCCGGAATCTCGAAGCCGAAGTAGGGCGCGTCGCGGGTGATATCCCAGCTGCGCAGGCCCGCTTCCAGCCATTCGTTGAGCTTGCCCTTCACTGACGAATGCGCCACATCGCCGGCCAGCCATTCGCGCAGAAAGGCATCAAAGCGGCCGAGTTCGAAGAAGAAGTGTTCGGTGTCCTTCATCACCGGCGTGGCGCCAGACACCACCGAATACGGATTCTTCAGATCGGTCGGTGAATACGCCGCACCGCAGACCTCGCAATTGTCGCCGTACTGGTCCGGTGTCGCGCATTTCGGGCACTCGCCCTTGATGTAGCGATCGGGCAGGAACATCGCCTTGAGCGGATCGTAGAACTGCTGGATGTTGCGGCTGGCGATGTGTCCGGCGGCCTTCAGATGGTTGTAGAACAGTTCGGCGAGCACCCGGTTCTCATCGCTATGGGTGCTGTGGTAATGGTCGAACTGCACCTTGAAGCCGGCAAAATCGTCCTCGTGGCCCTGGCGGATGCCGGCGATGAAGTCTTCGGCGCTGATGCCGGCTTTTTCTGCCGCCAGCATGATCGGTGTGCCATGGGCATCGTCGGCGCAGACAAAATGCACGGTATCGCCAGCCATCCGGCGTGCCCGCACCCAGATATCGGCCTGGATGTAGCCGACCAGATGGCCCAGATGCAGGGCGCCATTGGCATAGGGCAGGGCGCTGGTAACGAGAATCTCACGTGTTGCGGGCATGCGTAGAGGGTCCAAAGGGGGCGGGCGCGGCGAATTTGCCTGCGCATAGTCACGCCATCATGCCATGCCATGGCCGCTGGGCTAAACTGTGCGGCCTCGTTTAATGAGAATTCGCCATGAGCCTGGCCAAGGAACGCGCCGAAGCGCTGCTCAGGACCATCATCGATCCGCATACCGATCTCGACCTGGTCAGCGGCGGTTCGGTCAAGGGTGTCGGCGCCGATGGTGATCGCGTTGCCGTCGATATCCTGCTGCCTTATCCCGCCTTGTCCTGGCAAGCCACGCTGGCCGACCAGGTCAAGCAGGTGTTGCTCGCCGATCCGGCGATCGCGGCGGTCACGGTCAATGTCGGCTGCCGCGTATTCGCGCATCGGGTGCAGAAAGAACTGACCCCGATGCCGAACGTCAAGAACATCATCGCGGTTGCTTCCGGCAAGGGTGGTGTCGGCAAATCGACCACGGCGGCCAATCTCGCCTTGGCCCTGCAGGCCGAGGGCGCCTGCGTCGGCATACTTGATGCCGATATCTACGGACCCAGTCAGCCACGCATGATGGGTCTGCAGGGCAAGCCAGAATCCAAGGACGGCAAGTCACTCGAGCCCAAGTACGCGCATGGCGTCCAGGTCATGTCGATCGGATTTCTGGTCGAGGAAGACACCCCGATGATCTGGCGCGGGCCGATGGTTACCCAGGCTCTGCAACAGTTGCTCAACGACACCCACTGGGTGGATCTCGACTATCTGATCATCGATCTGCCGCCAGGCACGGGCGATATCCAGTTGACCCTGTGCCAGCGCGTTCCGGTTTCCGGTGCGGTGATCGTCACCACACCACAGGACATCGCCCTGCTCGATGCCCGCAAAGGCCTGCGCATGTTCGAGAAGGTCGAGGTGCCGGTGCTCGGCATCGTCGAGAACATGGCCATGCATACCTGCAGTCAATGCGGTCACACCGAGCATGTATTCGGTGCCGGCGGCGGCGCCCGGATGTCGGCCGACTACGGCGTGCCCCTACTCGGTTCGCTGCCGCTATCGATGCATATCCGGGTAGAAGCTGATGGCGGTACGCCAACCGTTGTGGCGTCTCCCGACAGTGAGGCGGCGCGCATCTATCGCGGGATTGCCCGTCGCGTCGCGGCGCGGCTGAGCATGCAGGCACGCAACAAGAAGATCGCGTTCCCGAACATCGTCATTCAGGAGACCTGAGCTTCTTTGACCAGGGGCGCTGCGCCCCGTGTGCCTGAAGGCCACGTGGAGCGCATCGTTTTCTGACCTGTCCCCAGCCCTACCCGAACATCGGTCCGGGGGAAGCAATCAACGTACTGTTTGCCCGGCTTCACCCATCACTATCAAATTGACCATGATTCGAGGAATCACATGAGCATCAAGTCAGACAAATGGATTCGCCGGATGGCTGAAGAAAAGGGCATGATCGAGCCCTTCGAGCGCGGCCAGGTACGCGCCAATGCCAGCGGCGGAAAACTGATCTCGTATGGCACGTCGAGCTACGGCTATGACGTGCGCTGTGCCAGCGAGTTCAAGATCTTCACCAATATCAATTCGACCATCGTGGATCCCAAACAGTTCGATCCGCAGAGCTTCGTCGATGTCAACGCGGATGTCTGCATCATCCCGCCCAATTCGTTCGCGCTGGCGCGCACCGTCGAGTACTTCCGGATTCCGCGCAGCGTGCTTACCATCTGCCTCGGCAAGAGCACCTACGCGCGCTGTGGCATCATCGTCAATGTCACCCCGCTGGAGCCCGAGTGGGAGGGTCATGTGACACTGGAATTCAGCAATACCACGCCCTTGCCGGCGCGCATTTACGCCAATGAAGGTGTTGCCCAGATGCTGTTCTTCGAGTCTGACGAAGAATGCGAAACCAGTTATCGTGACCGGGGCGGCAAGTACCAGGGTCAACGTGGCGTGACCTTGCCGCGCACCTGATTTCAATCCCGTCGTTTGCCAGAGGAGATTCCCATGCAGGATCCAGTATCCAACAATCCGTACTCGGCGCCGCAGTCGGTGGTTGCCGACGTTCAGCAGGGCGGTGAGCTTGAACTTGCCGGGCGCGGCATGCGTCTGGTCGGCGCGATCATCGACGGCGTCATCCTGATGATCCTGCTGGTGCCGATCATGTTCGCCTCCGGCTACATGACCATGGCGATGAGCGGACAGCAGCCGGGGTACGGCTGGCAGATGGGCATGACCGTGGTCAGCTTCGTTTGCTTCGTCGTGGTGCAGGGATATTTTCTGAACCAGTCGGGTCAGACCATCGGCAAGAAACTGCTTGGCATGCGCATTGTCGATGCTGAGGGGAACAAGCCGGATTTCGTCAAGTTGCTGGCCCAACGATATGGCATTCTCTACGTCATCCAGCTCATTCCGTTCCTGGGCGGTGTATTTTGGCTCGTGGATGTTCTCTTTATTTTCCGCGAAGACCGTCGTTGCATCCACGACCTGATCGCAGGAACGCGGGTCGTAACGGTTTGAGCCATTCCGAGTCAGCACTGCCGGAAAAAAGCTCCGTGTTGAGCCGGGTGGTGTAGGCAGGCCTTGTCGTCTTCGACAGTCGAGGCGCCACGTTCAGCGAGCCCTGAGCCTGGCGCCTTGATGATGCACCGCGCACGCGCCGCAAATATTCGTCATCCATATCCTGGGCATTTGTCACTGTCGCCAACATGGTCCTCCTCGGCTTTGAGGAGCGCCGATGGCTTCAAATCCGGCGCGCGCGATTGTGACCTGATGCTGGAGGCCGCGGGGGAGTGGCCGGTGCGCGTCCGGGGACCCCAGCGAATGGGCACGCCCTGGACTCGCTTCCGAGTTGTAGCTGGGCACGCTTTGTAGTCCAATCCACCGATCTGGAGACACGACATGAGGCCACCTCCGCTTCCCCCCATCAATCCGTATTCGGCACCGCAGGCAGTTGTAATGGACCCGCTCGGCGCACCCTTTGGTGGGGAGTTCGTGTACGCGGGATTCTGGCTGCGGTTCGTGGCGGTCATCGTCGACAGCTTCATCAGCATGGCGATCCTGTTCGTGATCGTCCTGCTCGGTGGGATTGTGGTGGGCATGGCCCTCTCCGGCGGCGGAACGTCAAACGAGGCGGTGCAATTCCTCGCGGGCCTGCTCTGGATGCTGCTCAGCCTGATCATCCCCTGGCTCTACTTCGCCCTTTGTGAGGGATCCAGTTGGCAGGCCACGCCGGGCAAGAAACTGCTGGGGATTCGCGTCACTGACCTTGATGGGGCGCCGATCAGCTTCGCGCGTGCTTCGGGGCGACATTGGGCCAAGCTGTTATCCTACATAATCCTGTACATCGGCTTCATGATGGCCGGCTGGACCGAGAAAAAGCAGGGGCTCCACGACATGCTCGCGAACACGCTGGTCATCCGGAACTGAGTTTCGTCGGCAGTGTCACAGCCGCGATTGTGTGGATGACTTTCCGGGCGATATCCGGCCACGAGGAGATTTCGGTGAATTCAACATTGTTGCGTACTCTGGTCGCAGGCATTCTTGCTTGCGCATTTTCCGCTACCGCACTGGCTGACGAGCAGGTCACCTTCAAGTTGCTCAAGGGGCCGCGCTACGAATCGGACGGCTACATCCTCGGCGCCCAGGAACTCGAGGGCTATATCGGCGCGATCAAGGAAGACGATGGCGTCACCGAAGTCGTCCTGGTGGGCTCCGACGGCGGCGATGACGAGGGCGAGGAACTCTTCGCCGAAGCCGCGCGGCGCTCCGGCGTCAAGGCCTTGCGCAAGGAAAAAGGCGATACCCGCGAGTTGTAGATCTGCGCGGGTTCGGCGTTGCGGTTCAGCCCGATGGGGTCAGCGCGGCGCGCAGCAGTTTGAGCGTGGCGTGGATCTGGCCAGGCTTGTAGGGCTCGGCCAGGCCTTGTCCCCAGACCGGCGCTGGCCAGGCCGGATCGTTGCCGTAGCGCGCGATCACATGCACGTGCAATTGCGCGACGATGTTGCCCAGGGTCGCAATATTGAGCTTCTCCGGCTCGAACAATTCGCGCACGATTTCGCTGACGTAGGCAATCTCCTCCATCAACTGGCCGCGTTGATCGCTGTCCAGGTCGATCAGTTCGCGCAGTTCGGCGATGCGCGGGACCAGGATCAGCCAGGGAAATCTCGCATCATTCATCAGCAGCACGCGACAGAGGCCAAGGTCGGTGACTTCGATGCCGTCTTCCTGCAGGCGCGGATGCAGGACGAAGTCCGCGCTGTCGCTCACTGAGGCCGGCGCCGCCGGTTGCAGATGTTCTCGAAAGAAGCCCAGGGTGCGTCGCCAGGCGATTGCTGCGGATTCCGCGTGGAAGTCGGCGCGCTCGTTGCAATTGAAACCGTGCCCGGCCGCGTACAGATACTGTGGCACCTGGGGATGGCGCGCGGCAAAGCTGGCGCGATAGTCGGCCGGGATCAGGGCATCCCGCTCGCCGAAATGCAGGATCACCGGTGACGCTGGCGTCTCTTCGATGAAGGGCAGCGAACGCGCGCCGTAGTAGCTGACCGCAGGAATCTGCAATCGGGTCGCACAGAGCCAGGCCAGGCTGCCGCCCCAGCAGTAGCCCACGGCGCCGACCGTTCCCCAGTAGCTGGCGTGACGGATGCTCGCGGCGACATCGAGCAGGGCGTCCTCCCAGCGCAATGCGGCGATTCGGGCACGGCCCTCACTGATCCCGGCGTCGTCATAGCCAAACTCGGCATGGCCGCCGATGCGATCGAAAAGTTGCGGTGCAAACGCGGCAAAACCATTGGCCGCGAACTGCGCGCAGACATCGCGGATATGGTTGTTCACGCCAAATATTTCCTGCAACACGATCACCGCGCCGAGGGCGGGCTCGGTCGGCAACTCCTGCCACAGGGAAAACCGGTGGCCATCGGCCGCATGTTGGCTGGTCAACTCGCCCATCGCGATCACCTGAATTCGAGAACTATCCACAGTGTGCCCGAGCGCGGGCGTTTCTAGCCAGTCCCGGCGGCCGACCGCGTGCTGTTCGGCGCGAATCCAAGCTCCATTTGAAGCTCGCTTCCGGTCGTCCGCTGTCGCCTCCGGCCAGCTTCGATTGGCGCAGTTTCAGTCCGGCGCTGAGCCGGAGAATCGCTCGACGCGATTGCGGCCGAGCCGCTTGGCGCTGTAGAGGGCATCGTCCGCCGCCGAGATCAGCGCGCTCACCGAAGGGTGGCGGAGCTGACTGAGGCAGGCCAGGCCAATACTCGTCGTGATATCGACTCGCCGACCATCAAGCGCGCCCATGCGCTGCTCCAGTGCGGCGCGCAGGCGCTCGGCGATGGCCAGAGCGCGATCCTCATCGAAACCGACCAGGCCGATCACGAATTCCTCGCCACCATAGCGGCCGAGCAATTCGTCGTTGCGCAACTCAGCACGGAAGACCTGGGCAGCCGCCGCCAGCACGCGATCGCCGAACTGATGGCCGTAATTGTCATTCACCGGCTTGAAGCGATCCAGATCGAGCAGCAGGAGAATCATTTCGCTGCGCGCTGCCACGGCCTCATCGAACAGCTCATTGAGGCGTTGCATCAGATGGCCGCGATTGTAGACCCCAGTCAAGGGATCGACGGTAGCGGCGCGGTACAACTCGCTGGTCTGAGCGGTCAGCCGCGCATTGACCGCGCGCAGGGCAGTGTCCTGGGAGGATATCGCTGAATTCCGATCGGCAAGTTCGGCGTTCAATCGGCGTACCTCACGCAGGCGCCAGAACAGGAAAGCGATCATCCCGGCCAATGCCACCAAGGTTCCGATGGCGATGCGTTGGCGCAGGCTCTCGGTGCGCAGACTGAGTTCCTTCACCTGATTGTCCATCCGCAGGATTTCCATCTGACGATCGCTGCGCTCGCGTTCCTGCTTCAACTCCAGGATTGCCAGGCGTCGGGCCGAGGTCAGGCCGAGCAGCTCCTCGCGCAATGCGGCGCGCTGGCGCGAATACAACAGGGCTTCGTGGACGGCGCCGCGACGTTCGAGCAGTCGCTCCATGGCGAGGTAGGCGGCATGCAATTGCGGCTTGAGCTTGGCCCGGCTGAGGTGTTCGAGCGATTGCGCGTAGGCGCTCTCGGCCACAGCGGGAGCGCCAGTGGCAAACAGCAGGTCGCCGCGATAGAGCAGGGCGCGACCGATCACATCGGCCTGCCCCATTTCCTGGCCGAGTCGCAGCGATTCCTCAATGTGCCGGCGCGCGGCGTCCATCTGACGCAGCCCGATCCCGGCGCGGGCCAACTCCAGATGTTCGAGCGCGGTCGCCTGTTTGTTGCCCAGCGGCTTGTCCATGGCCAGCGCGCGCTCGGCGTGCTGCTGCGCGAGCTCCCACTCACCCAGATCGTTGAGCAGGGTGGCATAGCTTCCGAGCGCCGAAGAAAGGGCAAACGGATCGAATTCGTGCGCGGCAGCTTCGATCGCGTGCTCGAGATACTCACGTGCGGACTGTGTATCCTCGATTTCGCGGTAGAGCAGTCCGATATTGCGGTAAGGCACATCGACACGATAGCCCGGCCCCAGCGCACGACGGATCTCGAGCGCCTGAAGCTGACGATCCAGTGCCTCGGAGTAGCGCCCCATGTCGCGATAGACGGTGCCGAGGTTGGTCAGCGCCTGCGCAATGCCGGCATCACGTGCGTGGCGTCGCGCCACATTCAAAGCCTGCTGATGATGTTCGAGCGCCGCCTCGAGTTGGCCGCGTCTTCGCGAGATCGTTCCGAGCCGGGTCTGCGCCTCGCTCTCATAGCCGGGTGCCTGCACCTGGCGCGACAATTCCAGCAGGCGCGCCGCGCTCGCGTTGGCGGCGTCATAGTCGCCGGCGACTATCTGGATGAGTGCCAGCGAATTGAGCGCGAACAATTCGCGATGGGGAAGTCCTTCCACTTGCGCCGCCACTTGCGCCAGATGCCACTGGCGCAAAGCCAACGCGTATTCGCTGTGCATCTGGTACCAGATCGCCGCTGCGGCATGGGTGACGAAGGCGCCGCGCGCGCCGAATCCAAGTCGCTGCAAGCTCAGTAGCTCGGCGCTGATTGCCCGCTCGCCATCGCCGTCGCGATCGTGCGGCGACAGCAGCAGGCTATCCTCGGCCGATTGACCGGATGCCGCGGCTGGCGCGAGCAGGACGAGCAGGAAGGCAAGACGGACGAGCGGGATCACGGGCAGGCTCGGGCGGACAGGCAGGGCGCAGCGTACCGGTGCCCGAACCCGTCCGGCGATTTGACGCCATTGTTTGCAGTCACGCCCGGGGCCAGACGGTCTCCGGCAGGACCTAGTGTGGTGTTGCACACTAAGCGACACATAGAATCGCGTCTTCGACCCTGTGCCGTCGTTGTGCATCTTGCCAAGGCCACCAGCCTTGGCGGCGATACGCGCCTCGCCACATGGCCGAATCCATCGATTTTATTTGTGCCGACAAGTGCGCGACACCACACTAGGTTGGTCTGCTCTACCCGGGCCGACCTATACTGCGCGATCCCCGTCACCATTGCCTCAGGAATGCCCATGTCGCTTGCCGCGCCCAAAGTCGGATTTGTCAGCCTGGGATGCCCGAAGGCCCTGGTCGACTCCGAGCGGATACTCACCCAGTTGCGTGCGGAAGGCTATTCCATTGTGCCGAGCTACAACGACGCCGATGTGGTGGTGGTCAACACCTGCGGATTCATCGATGCCGCGGTCGAGGAGTCGCTCGACGCAATCGGCGAGGCAATGGCGGAGAACGGCAAGGTCGTCGTCACCGGATGCCTGGGTGCGCGCGCGCACCTGATCAAGGAACGCTTTCCCGATGTGCTGTCGATTTCGGGGCCACAGGATTATCAGAGCGTGATGAAGGCCGTGCACGCCCAGGTGCCGCCGAGCCATGACCCGTTTCTCGATCTGCTGCCGCCGCAGGGCATCAAGCTTACGCCACGGCATTATGCCTATCTCAAGATTTCCGAAGGCTGCAATCATCGTTGTACCTTCTGCATCATTCCCTCGATGCGCGGCGACCTGGTCTCGCGACCGGTGGACGAAGTTTTGATCGAGGCCGAAAAACTGGTGCGCAGCGGCGTCCGCGAACTGCTGGTGGTGTCGCAGGACACCAGCGCCTATGGCGTCGATACCCGCTACGCCAGCCGCGAATGGCGCGGCACCGAGTACCAGACCCGGATGCGCGATCTCTGCCGCGGCCTTGGCGAACTCGATGCCTGGACGCGGTTGCACTACGTCTATCCGTACCCGCATGTGGACGACATCGTGCCGCTGATGGCCGAGGGCAAGGTGCTGCCCTATCTGGATATTCCGATGCAGCACTCCAGCCCGCGCATTCTCAAACTGATGAAACGTCCGGCCAGCGGCGAGAAAAACCTCGACCGCATTCAGGCCTGGCGTGCGACCTGTCCAGAGATCACGCTGCGCAGCACCTTTATCGTGGGCTTTCCCGGTGAGACCGAGGCCGAGTTCGAAGAGCTGCTGCAGTTCCTGCAG
Source organism: Lysobacterales bacterium (assembly GCA_038255435.1). GTDB lineage: Bacteria > Pseudomonadota > Gammaproteobacteria > Xanthomonadales > Ahniellaceae > 0-14-3-00-62-12. The sequence continues at coordinate 54,897 of JBBSLG010000027.1, read as the reverse complement.
GCCGCGCAACTGGATCGCGTTGGCGCCTTCGCCTATTCACCGGTAGACGGTGCCAAGGCCAATGAACTGCCCGATCCGGTGCCGGAAGAAATCAAGCAGGATCGTCTCGAACGCTTCATGAAGACCCAGGCCAAGATCAGCAAGAAGCGCCTGAAGGCCAAGGTCGGCAGCCTGCAACAGGTGCTGATCGATGAAGTCGGTCCCAGCGTCGCAACCGGCCGCTCACGCGCCGACGCGCCCGAGATCGATGGCAAGGTCTATGTATCGGCCGCCGTTGCCGGAACCAGGCTCAAGCCCGGCGACCTCGTGATGGTCCGGATCGACAGGAGCGATCAGCACGATTTGTTCGGTACCCTGGAGCCATAGCGGGCGTCAGCAACAGAGATATTTCCCGCAACGATGGCGGACACAGGCGTCATGCTCATGCGCACAGCAGCCCGCAAGCATCTTGCCGCGTCGCGATGAATCGCGGCGAATGTTGTTCGTGCCCTGCGCGCCCGTCGCGCAACCGTTCCCACAGCTCCTGACGCGACCGGCCGTCGCCCACGTCGAACGAAAACTGCGAGAATCCTTGTGCAACCACCTCCGCAATCGCAGCGCGCCATGTTGCTCCTTGATCACCAGACGAGTCCGAACCGCGATGCGGTTTAGTGCGCCCGCGCGGGCCGACGTCGCTGCCGAAGTCTGGCTTCGACCACCGCTGAGCGAGTGGTTGGCCGCCTATCCCTGGATCGCTGATTCCGAATGGCCTGCGATCGACAGGCTCAACGAGCTGCTCGACGGACGACGCCATGCGGTCACCGGCATGCCGCTGCGCTTTGCCGCGCAAACCCCGGCCTTGTTGCGCGATGGGCTGCATTACGAGCAGCGCAGTTTCCAGACCGGTGTGATCAGCACGCGTGCGGAGAACTGGCACGATCTGCTCAATGCGCTGATCTGGATCCGTCATACCCGGATCAAGTCGGCATTGAATGCACGCTACGTGGCCGAGTTTGATCGAAGCCACAGCAAGGAGCGCTCGCGCCCGCAAATGGCGATCACCCATTTCGATGAGGGCGGCGTGGTCGCGATCCTGCGTGACCGCGATCTATTGCCGCTGTGGGATCGTCATGATTGGGCCGCACTCTTTCATGATCGTCGCCAAGCCTGGTCGGATGGCAGCATCGAACTGGTGATCGTTGGCCATGCAACGCTCGAGCACTTTCTGCAAGCGCAGCAACTGATCACCGCCAAATGTCTGGTCATCGAGGCGGCTGCTGCAGCGCCCAGCCAGGCTCAGTCCGCGGACCTGATGCAGGCGCTGGCCATGCATATCGAGCGGGCACAGTGCCTGAACGACCCGCAGGATTTGCGTCCGCTTCCGCTGTCGGGCGTTCCTGGCTGGCATCCGTCCGGAACCGAGCGTGCGTTTTTTGAGACTGCCGATTGTTTTCGGCCGCTGCGCGCGGGCCGCGTCTATCCCGCGCCAATGAATCTGCCTGATTCGCGCTGATCCACAGTCAATCGGGATTGCGCCCCGCTGTCGCTCTGCGGTTGTCCCCGAGGGGATTGACCAGCTGCGCTGTTGAGAGCCATAGAGCGGGGCTTGCCCCGCTGCGTTGGCTGATGCCGTTCACGCTGCGCGACGCGACCGGGCGGCTACTCCGGACCCTGGTCGATCCAATCCTTCAGTCCGTAACGATCAAGGATTTTCTGCAGCTCGCCGCTGGCACGCAGTTTGACCAATCCATCGGAAAACATCTTAGCGAATTGCTTGCCGCGCGGATTGGCTGGTGTGCAGGCGATGTAGACATCGGTCAGCTCGTCGAGTGTGCCGAGATTGATCACCCGATCGGTCATGGTCATCGTGGCCAGGGTCTGCTGCATGACATTGACGTCCTCGACGAAGACATCGGCCTTGCGTGCGACAAGATTGGAGACCGCTGATATGGTCGCCCGCCGCGCTCCCTTGATCACCACGACGCGACCGTCCTCGGCATGCGCCTCGATGTAGGCGTCGAGTTCATCCGAGTAGGAATAGTCGGCGATGACGGCGAGTCGAACCGAATCCAGACTTTCTGGGCCGGCATAACGCCAAGTCGATTCGGCCATTCCGAAGAAGGCGTTCTGCGATTTCCCCCAGGACACCGTGGGGAACATGAAATCGTCAGCATCATCGACCGCAGCACCGACGGCGCAGTCATAGTCGCCCTTGCGTACCGCGACCAGGGTATCTTCCCAGGGCAGGTTGAGATATTCGATGCTGTGACCATTGTCCCGTGCGATCAGCCGGGCGGCATCGATCATGTAGCCGGCTGGCGGCTGTGAGCCCACCCCGTTATAGGGGAGCCAGGGATCGGCGCGAAGGCTGATGATTTCGGCGGAACAAAGGCTGGCCGATAGCGCCAGAATCAATGCAATGGATACCCGCGGTGCAAGCGCTCGCGACATGGTGCCACCCCCGTTTGTGACAGACATAGGGCTCAGTGATTCTGGCCCGATTGTGTGCCTCATGGCGGTCGCGACGCAAGTGTTGCCGGTCAGGCGTCTGGCAGTTGCTCAGTCGCCGTCGCCGGGGTAGCTGACCGCAGTCACTGTGAAGTGCGCCATCCGTCCAGGCAATTGCGCGCTGAATTCGTCGTCAACACGGCGTTTCAAAGCAGCCCGCGCCAGCGGTGAGTCGATGCTGATCCAGCCGAGTGCGGCATCGGTTTCGTCGGGGCCAACGATCCGGTAGTGCAGGGTTTCGCCATTCTCGTCTTCGAGCTCGAGCCTTGCTCCGAAGAAGATGCAGCCGATGTCGCTGGGCCGATCCTGGGCGACCCGCAGGGCCGGGATGCGCTTGCTCAGATAACGAACGCGCCGGTCGATTTCTCCGAGTTGCTTTTTGCGATAGGTGTACTCGGCGTTTTCCGAGCGATCGCCCTCGGCGGCGGCAGCGGCCAGCGCAGTGACCACCTCGGGTCGACGGACCCGCCACAACTCATCGAGCTCGGCTTTCAATGCCTGCATGCCCTGCGCGGTGATCAGCGCGGTACTGCCCGGAGCAGGTGGACGCCAACGCCCCATGGCTGGTCTCAGCGCCGCCGGCTGACGCCGCCGAGCACGCCACGCAGGATCTGATTGGTGACCCGGGTGCCAGCACTGCGCGCCGCGGATTTGGCGAAGGTCTCGATCGCACCCTGACGACGTGAGCTGCCAAACAGGAAGGACTTGATCCGCGCGCCCCAACCATCCTGCGCAGCCACGGGAGCAGGCGCGCCAGCCGGTGGCGCACTGCCTGGTTTTTTGGCTGTGCTTGCTGCCTCGGCGGTCGACTGTTCGGCGCGCTTTTCAATACCTCATGCGCCGATTCGCGATTGACTGCCGCGTCGTAACGCGTGCCGATCGGTGATCGCGCGCGAATCAGTGCGCGCTCCTCGCTGCTGATCGCGCCGATCCGGCAATGCGGCGGCACCATATAGGTCTTCTCGACCGGCAGCGGTATGCCGCCTTCCTGCAGGGTGCTGACCAGGGCCTCGCCGACGCCGAGTTGGGTGATCACATCGACCACCTTGAAGCTGGGATTCGGTGGAAAGGTCTCGGCCGCGGTCTTGACCGCCTTCTGATCGCGCGGGGTGAAGGCGCGCAGGGCATGCTGTACACGATTGCCGAGCTGACCGAGTACGACGTCGGGCACATCATCGGGCAGCTGCGAGATGAAATAAATGCCGACGCCCTTGGAACGGATCAGGCGGACGACTTGTTCGATGCGCTGCTTCAGCGACGCCGGCGCATCGGCGAACAGCAGATGCGCCTCGTCGAAGAAGAACACCAGCTTGGGCAGCGGCTGATCACCGACCTCGGGCAGATTCTCGAACAGATCGGACAGCATCCACAGCAGAAAACTCGAATACACGCGCGGCTTGAGGATCAGTTGTTCGGCGCTCAGCACATTGATGATGCCGCGCCCGCTCATGTCCTGGCGCATGAAATCGGCCAGATCGAGTGCAGGTTCGCCGAAGAAACTCCCGCCGCCCTCGGATTCGAGGCGAAGCACGGCACGCTGGATCGCGGCGACCGACTGCGGCGCAACCAGGCCATACTGGGCCGAAATCTGCTTGGCATTCTCGGAGACGAAGTTCAGCATCGAACGCAGATCGTCGAGATCGAGCAGCAGCATGCCGTTCTCATCGGCGACCTTGAACAGCACCTGCAGCACGCCCTCCTGGACGTCGTTCAGCTCCAGCAGTCGCATCAGCAGATTCGGTCCCATCTCGCTGATTGTGGTGCGCACCGGATGGCCATTGACGCCATAGATATCCCAGAACACGACCGGATTGGCTTCGGCCTTCCAATCGCTCAAGGCGAGTCGGTCGATGCGTGCCTGCAACTTTTCGCCGAGATTCGCCGACTGGCTCAATCCAGCGAGATCGCCCTTCACATCAGCCAGAAATACCGGCACACCCAGGCGCGAGAAACCTTCCGCCAGCACCATCAGTGATACCGATTTGCCGGTGCCGGTAGCGCCCGCGATCAGGCCGTGACGATTGCCGTATTTGGCGAGCAGGTACACATCGTGATCGCCCTTGCCCAGATGAATACTGCTCATGGCCTTCCTGTTCAGAATGAATGCAACGATTGTATCGGGGCGGGACGCCGGAGTTGCACCATGTCATGCCCGCGGTTACCGTGCCAGCGTCACTACAATGGTTCGAGCTTATGCGTATCCTCTGCTTATCCGTACTCATCCTGCTCGGCGCCTGCGCCGGCGGCGGTTCCCAGCAATTGTCGAAGTCAGCGCCGCCCGAGGATGTTACGGCGGCCGGCCTCGCCCTCGAGCAGGCGCTGGAGTCCTGGCATCGCGGCGAGGGTGAGAATGCCGAGGCCGCGTTGACCCGCGCGCGTACCCGGCTCGACACCGCCGTCGCCGCCTGTGTCGAGCGTCGTGGTTGCGAGGCCGCTGCCGCCTTGCAGGCGCAATCGCAGGCGCTTGAGCGCATGCAACTCGCCCTGATCGGTCGGCCGCGCGTGGACAGTCCGCCCGCTGGAGCAACCGTCGAGACGACCGAACCGAGCACTTCACAAGTGGTGATGCCGATTGAAGAGATCCCCGAACTTGCGCGCAGCGTTGCCCTGCTCAAGGGCCGCAAGCTCGATGAGGTGATCGTGCTCAACGAGGCGGTGCAGGCCGGGATCGAAGAATGGCTGACCTGGATGCGGCCCAACCTGCTTGATGCGCACGAGCATTATCAGTACCTGCGTCATCGCATGTGGCCGGTCTATGAGCAGGCCGGACTGCCCGAGGCCCTGCTGTTCGGCATCATGGCCAAGGAGTCGGGTGGCAAGGTGCATGCTGTCTCGCGCGCCGGTGCCGCTGGCCTGCTGCAGTTCATGCCGGCTACTGCGGCGCGTTTTGGTCTGAACCGCAACGGCGGATTCGACGAGCGCTTCGATGCGCGTCGGATCACCGAGGCCAATGTCGCCTTCCTGAATGATCAGTTCCGGGTCTTCAACAATGATCTGGAACTTGCCCTGGCTGCGTACAATGGTGGCGAGGGCAGAGTCGGTCGCCTCGCCGGTGGCAGCAAGCGCCGGTTCTGGGATGCGCCGGTCTACAACGCGCTGCCGCCGGAAACGCGCGAGTACGTGCCGATGGTGCTCGCCGCTGCGTGGTTGTTCCTGCATCCGGATGACTACGGTGTGGTGTTCACCAGGTTCGATGCGACGCCGGCAAGTATCAGGCTCGAACACAGTGCTTCAATCAACGAGCTCGCGGTCTGCATGGGCCAGTTCGGCAATCCGCGCGGTTGGTTCCGTACCTTGCGCAATCTCAATCCGCGCACCGAGGCCGATCGCCGCATCGAAGCCGGAACCATGCTCGAAGTTCCGAAAGCCGCCGCCGATGCCTACGCCGCGCGCTGTCGCAGTGGCGTGCTGGCGCAGCGCAGCGTCGAGCTTCATCAGGCGCGCAAGCCCGCCGGTGCCAGTGGCCCGATGCAGGCGTCTGCTGGCAAGGCTGGGCCGGGGCGTACGCACTTGGTGCGCAAGGGTGAGACCCTGCACAGCATTGCTCGCCGATTCGGTTGCGGCGTAAATTCGGTCGCCGCCGCCAACGGTCTGCGGCCGCCGCACTACATGATCCGCGAAGGTCAGCGGCTGAGCCTTCCGAGTTGCGGCCGCGCCTGAGCGGGTTGCGGTATCGGTCGCGTGCCCCGAAGCGCACCCCTGGCGTCGATCGCCTGGGGCTCGGCGGCTTTTTTATTCGATATTTCGGGCGTCAGCACCCGGGCATGACTTCGTGCACATGAACTAGTGTCCAGTCGCCAGTAGTGTTCACATAACACTACATGTCACTTGATGCTATAGCGCCATGACCGATACCGAGCTGCACCTGCGCAAATTCCAGAAAGAGCTATCCGCTGGCACGGTTTCCCTCGTGCTGCTGGCGGTGCTCGGCCGCTCGGATCGCCCGATGTACGGATACCAGATCGCCAAGCAACTGGAACAGACCCGGGATGCCCTGTTGTCGAGCAAGCAGAGCGCGCTCTATCCGGTGCTGCGCAACATGAACGCCTCCGGCCTGCTCGACAGTCATATCGAGCCCTCGATCGATGGGCCACCCCGGCGTTACTACACGATCACCGAACTCGGCCGGACTGTGCTGGACGTGTGGTCAGAAACCTGGTCGACCACCCGTGATTCGGTCGACGCCATTCTTGAGGGAAAAATCCAATGAGCAGCGAAACTCCGCGGCAAAACATTCCGACCACGATTGCAGCCTATCTGGACCAACTGCGCGAGGCGCTCAAGGGTGCCGATCCAGCGGTGATCCAGGATGCGCTCTACGACGCGGAGGAACATCTGCGTTCCGAGCTTGCCGAGAATCGCGGCATCGGCGAAGCGGAATTGCTGGCACGCATGGCAACGACGTATGGCGTACCCGAGGAAGTCGCCGAGATTTATCGCGACAAGGAAATCCAGATCACCCGGGCCCTGCGCACGCCGCCGCGCAAGCCGGCAAATTCGCCGTTCGGAAAATTCTTCGGTGTGATCGCCGATCCGCGCGCCTACGCCAGCCTGTTCTACATGCTGCTGTCGATGGCGACTGGCATCTTCTACTTCACCTTTGTCGTCACTGGCGTGAGTCTCTCGCTTGGCCTGTCGATCCTGATCATCGGTATTCCGATCGCGCTGCTGTTTCTCGGTCTGGTCAAGGTGCTCTCCCTGGTCGAAGGGCGCCTGGTCGAGGTGATGCTGGGCGAACGCATGCCGCGTCGTCCCGATTATCCCACGGCGGGTCTGGGTTTCTGGGAGCGTGTGCGCGACCTGGTCAGTGATAGCCGGACCTGGACCACGATGCTGTATTTCCTGATGATGTTGCCGCTCGGCATCATCTATTTCACGGTGGTGGTCACTGGACTCTCGTTGTCGATCTCGTTCATCGCCGCACCGGTGCTGCGCCTGTTCGAGAGCAGCTGGATTGGCTATCTCGCGTTCGATGAAATAACCATCGACGGCGGCATCTACTTCCTCAGTGTGCCTTGGCTGGCGTTGATGTTCGTCGTCGGCATCGCCGGTTTTTTCGCGATGCTGCACCTGGCGCGCGGTGTCGGCTATCTGCATGGACAGATTGCCAAGGTGCTGCTGGTACGTGCCTGATCGTTACTTGCATTGCTGCCCGCGAGCCGCGGGCAGCAATGCTCGGTACTTATGAGGCTATTGCCACCTTGATGACGCCCCAGCTGGCAATCAGCAGCAGGGCAAGCCAGCCGACGAAGGCGACAATGAAACCCATGCTGCGCTTGCCAGCCGCGGCGAGGTAGCCGAACAGATACCAGGTGCGCCCGACAATCCACAGATAGCCAGCAATCTGCACATAAATGGCGGGCACCGGCAGATAGATCGTAGCCAGCCAGAGCACCGGCAGAAACATGATGGTCGCCTCGATGGTGTTCATATGCGCACGAAACGCGCGCTCGAATCCCTCCGGGCCTTGTGTGGCAGGTGCCTTGATGCCGTACTTGCCGCGCGCACGTGCGACCATGAACATCGCGGCGGTAATCAGGAGCACATTGAGCAGGGTGATGATCGCAGCGTGCAATTGCATCGGCTTCTCGCTTTGTGGATACAGGGTAGGTCAGTCCATCTGAAAGCGCAGTAAAACGCAAGGCGAGTGCTGCCCAGCTCGCGGCGGCGCCACTACACTGTCGACATGCACAACGCACATCCCGCCATCAGCGATCCCAGCGACTCGTCCGAAGCCAGCGTTCTGGCCACAACGCAACGCTGGCTGGAACGCGCGGTGATCGGCCTCGGGCTGTGCCCCTTTGCCAAGGCCGTGCATGTGCACCGGCAGATCCGCTGGGTGGTCAGCAGCGCCGCTGACGCAGAAGCCCTGCTCGATGAACTGCGCCGCGAGTTGCGCCTGCTCAATGATGCCGATCCGGACGTCATCGATACCACCCTGCTGATCCATCCACAGGTGATGCAGGACTTTCTCGATTTCAACGATTTTCTCGAAGTGGCTGAGCTGGCAGTTGCCGAGTTGGATCTTGAGGGCGAATTGCAGGTCGCCAGTTTCCATCCGCAATTCCAGTTCGCCGACGCTGCGGCTGGCGAGATCAGCCACGCCAGCAATCAGAGTCCGTACCCGACCCTGCATCTTCTGCGCGAGGCCAGTATCGACCGCGCCGTTGCTGCCTTCCCCGAGGCCGAGGCCATCTTCGAGCGCAATATCGAAACACTGCGTCGCCTGGGCCATGCCGGTTGGCGCGCATTGTTCGTGGTCGACGCGCCGAAGTCCTGACTCCGGCGCGTCATTGCCACAACGAGAGCCTCAGCGCGGGCTCGGCTCGGGCAGGATCAGCCGCGGAATTTTCGCGTCGATCAAGGCGCGTTCGAGCTGGGCGATTTCGTTCTGTCGCAGCGCCTCGCTATCGCCGAGCAATCCATCCAGTTGCGTCGACAGTTCGCTCCAGCGCTCGCGCTGGCCCTGCGGCGGTGCGTGATCAGAATCCAGCGCGAAGGCGTAGATCGGCGAAATCTGCGAATACAACTGGGCGCCGCCTTCGAACGAAAGAATGTCGTAGACGACCTCGGCCTTGGGATTGTGCAGCTTGGCCTCGATGGCATCGGCGCGATCGGCAACCTTCTGCGCGAGCGTACGCAATTCAATCTGATCGTTCGGCAGACGCTTGAGCAGGTCGCCGGCCTGTTCGCGCGCGGCGCGCACCAGGTCGATGGCATCGGCATTGCGGTTCAGCGCATCGCGCAATTGCAACTGGAATACCAACGCCTCCTGCATCGCCGCCAGATCTGCGGTTGAATCCGGATCGGCCAATATTTCGATCCGGGATTCGCTGCTGCGCTCGCCCTGGATCAGCCGCAGTGCATAGACACCCGGCAGCACGCGCGGCCCAACTTCCGGATTGCCGAGATCGACCTTGGCCCGCGCGGGAATGCGTGCACCTTCGGCACGCAGATCCCAGACGATGCGTTGTATTCCTGCTGCGGTCGGCAGTTCGGGCTCGGGTGCCGCCGTCGGTTCGTCGGCATCGTCCTCCGCCCAGCGTGCCGGTTTGGCAATGCTGCTGAGCGTGCGGAACAGTTTGCCCTCGCTGTCGCGAATCTCCAGGCTCAGCGGCGTCTCCGACTCGTCTTTCAACCAGTACGTGATCTGCGCACCTTCAGGTGCGTCGGCGAGCTTGCCCTGCTCATCCCAACGCCAGTCCTTGCGCAGACGCAGGGTTGGTTTTGATGGCAGCAGGTGCAGGGATTTGTCGCGCATTTCGGTGCTGAGCGCGCGCAGCGGCGACACATCATCGAGTATCCAGACCGAACGCCCGCGCGTACCGAGAATCAGGTCATCGTGGCGCGCCTCGATATCGACCACGGCCACCGCCGGCAAGTTGAGCTGCAGTGACACCCAGTGTCGACCATCGTCATGCGAGACGAATACGCCGCGCTCACCGCCGAGATAGAGCAGGCCAGGCACGCGCTCGTCTTCGCGCAGCACATAGCTCGACATATCCTCGGGCAGGCCCTGGGTAATCCGCTTCCAGCTGCGGCCGTAGTCGCGGGTCACCAGCACATGCGGACGGAAATCATTGATGCGATGCGCGTCGATTACCGCATAGGCAGTGGCGACATCATGGCGCGAGGCCTCGATCGATTCCACCGTGCCCCATTCGGGCCAGGACGAGCTGGTCACGTTGTTCCAGTGCGCGCCATCGTCGCGGCTGACATGGATCAGCCCATCATCACTGCCAACCCAGATCAGCCCCTTCTGCAATGGCGATTCGGCGATCGAGAAAATCGTGTCGTAGATTTCGACACCGGTATTGTCGCCGGTGATGGGACCGCCCGACCACTTCTGCTTGCTCTTGTCATTGCGGGTCAAATCGGGGCTGATCGCATGCCAGCTGCTGCCCTGATCGCGGCTGCGCAACAGTACATTGGCGCCATGGTAGATCTGCTGCGGATCGTGCGGAGACGCGGCAATCGGCGCAGTCCACTGGATGCGAATTTTGAGCGCATCGCCGCCGTGCCCGGAGTTGTTGAACGGATAGGCGCTGACATTGCGGAAATCGCCGCTGCCCTCGACATGGTGCGAGATATAGCCGCTGTATTCACCGGCATAGACATGGCCGACGCGGCCGCGATCGTAGAGAAAATCTCCGGCCTCGCCACCACCAGCGAAGCGCCAGTTGGCGAGCGTATTGCCGCCGTCGTAACGACTGGTCGAAGGTCCGCTGAACGTGCCCTCATCCTGCATCGTGCCACCGACGTGGTAGGGCACACGCTGGTCGACATCGATGTTGTAGATCTGCGCCAGCGGCAGGGCAGGGGCGAACCAGGTCTTGCCGCCATCACGCGATACATCGATGCCACCATCACTGCCGACAATGATGCGGCGCGTATCTTTGGGATCGATCCAGACATCGTGATGATCGCCATGGCGGGTGCCATCGACCTGATGAATGGTCTTGCCGCCATCGATCGTGCGCAACAGCGGCACCTGCGGAAACCATACGATATCGGGATTGCCCGGATCGATCGTCAGGGTCTGGTAGTACCAGCTGCGCTGCTGCAGCGCGCGGTGCGCGTTCTGCGGTTTCCAAGAAACGCCGCCATCATCGGAGCGGAACAATCCACCTTCGCGTGCCTCGATCAGTGCATAGAGTCGCTGGCTGTCACTCGGGGCGATGGCAATGCCGACCTTGCCCCAGTCGCCGTCGGGCAGATCATCGTTCTCCACTTTTTCCCAGGTCTCGCCACCATCGCTGGATCGATGCAGGCCACTGCCCTTGCCGGCAGTCGATAGATGCCAGGGTTGCCGCCGTGCCTGCCAGGTGCCGGCATAGACGATGGCGGGCCGCTGTGGATCGATCGCCACATCGGAAGCGCCGGTATCGGCGTCGATCTTCAATACCTGTTTCCAGCTCGTGCCGCCATCGGTAGTGCGGTACACACCGCGATCGGCATTAGCTCCGAACGGTGATCCGAGCACCGCGGCAAAGGCGATATCGGCATTGCGTGGATGCACCACCATCGTGCCGATCTGGCCCTTGGTCTTCCAGGCATGCTTCCAGGTTTCGCCGGCATCATGCGATACAAAGATGCCGACGCCGATCGCGACATTGCCGCGGATATTGGCCTCGCCCGAACCGACATAGATCACACTGGGATCGGACGGCGCCACCGCAATCGAACCGATCGACTGGGTGATCTCCTTGTCGAAGATCGGCCTCCAATCGGTGCCGCCATTGCTGGATTTCCAGACGCCGCCCTGCGCCGCGGCCGCGTAGTAGGTCAGCGGATCACCGATCACGCCGGAGACGCGGGTGATGCGACCCCCGATTGCCGGACCCACCTCGCGATAGGCAAGACCGCTCCAGGGATCGGGCGCATCTTTCGGCGCCACTTCGGCTGCAGACAAGGGAAACAAGCCAACGCACAACACGACAAGACTCGTACCGATCAAGCGCATGGAAGCCCCCAGAAGTGGACCCCGACGCTAGGGCCACCAGCCGCCGCGGTCAAGGCCAGAAAGCCCCAGGGACTGCCATGCTCATCGGGTCTACGCTGTTGTAGTGGGAGGCCCCAAGGTGCTACCGGAAGCAACCCCTTGTAGGGCATCTCTGTGAGATGCCATCTCTACACCGCGATACATTCAAGACGGCATCTCACAGAGATGCCCTACAGGACGCGATGCTTCGGCGCGCCTACGCCGCCACACGATCTTCACATTGCCACTATCATGGCCCGCCTTGGTCTTCGCGAACTGCCCGTGTCCGAATCCGTCGAACAACCCGAGGTCACTGCGCTGCTGCAAGCCTGGCGCGCCGGTGTCGACGGTGCTGAGCAGCAACTGATGCGCGCGGTCTATCCCGTGCTGCGCGATATCGCGCGTTCGCGATTGCGGCGCACGCGTGACGACTTCACCCTGCAGGCCACCGAACTCGCCAACGAGGCCTATGTAAAGCTCAGCCTGGCGAAAGATTCACCCTGGAACGACCGCGTGCATTTCTTCGCCGTCGCCGCCCGCATCATCCGCAACATCGTGGTCGATTACCTGCGTGCCGGCGACTCCGAAAAACGCGGTGGCGATCTGCCCTTTGTGCCGCTGGATTCGGTGCTCGATGAAGCCGTCGACGGAGTGATCGATCTGCGGGTGGACTGGCTCGCCGTGCACACCGTGCTCGACGAACTGGAAACCCGCGATGCCAAGTCCGCCCGCGTGGTCGAGCTGAAGTTTTTTTCCGGACTGACCACCGATGAAATCGCCGAAGCCATGCAATGGTCGCGCGCCTCCGTGGTCCGCGAATGGCGGTTTGCACGGGCCTGGATGGCTACCCGTTTGAGTTGACGCACGCAGGAGCGGCGCAAGCCCCAATTGCAGACATAGCGCCGGCGCTTGACAATGGCGGCTCGCACCATTCCCGCGTGGCCTTCCATGTCTCCCTCGAACTTCGATCTGCTCAAGCATTGGTTCGATCACCTCGCCGACCTTTCCGAAGCTGATCGGCTGAAGCTTCTGGAGGAAGCACAGGACATCGACGAGGATATCCGGTCCCAGCTGTTGCAGCTGATCAAGGCTGACCAACTGTTTGCGGGGCAGACAGCGCGCCGTGCAATCCTTCCAGCCCTATCGCAGCGAATCGATGCCGAGATGAGGGGGCAGCGCATCGGTGCCTATCTGATCGTTCGCTTACTCGGTCGCGGCGGCATGGGCAGCGTATTTCTGGCACATCGAGTTGATGGCAGCATCGAACAGCGGGTAGCTATCAAGATTGTGCGTCCCGAGGTGCTGGATCAATACACGATCGCGCGGTTCCATCTGGAGCGCCAAGTATTGGCCCTGCTCAAGCACCCGCACATTGCGACGCTGCTGGATGCCGGTGCGCTTGACGACGGCAGTCCCTATGTTGTGATGGAGTACATCGAAGGCGAGCCGATCACTACGTTTGCGAACTCGCGGCGGCTCGCGGTACGTCCGCGACTCGAACTGTTTCTGAAGGTCTGCGACGCTGTCGGCTTCGCGCACCGCAACCTCATCGTGCACCGCGACCTGAAGCCAGGCAATGTGCTGATGTCTACCGATGACCAGCCCAAATTGCTGGACTTCGGAATCGCCAAGCCGCTCATGGGCAGCATCGGAGGAATCGAAGTACAGGACACGGCCGCCGCGCAGCGATTCTTTTCACCTCACAATGCCGCACCCGAACAGTTACGAAATGAGCCGATTACGCCCGCCTGCGATGTCTACGGGCTCGGCGTATTGCTGTACGAGCTCTTGACCGGGAACAGGCCGTTGGACATGACGGGGCTGACCCCGGGAGAGATGGAGCAGAAGGTCCTCCATGAGGATCCGCGGCCCCTGAGTCGAAACGAGTTCGTCGAGGCCACCATGGGAGCGGACGCCTTAGGTGACCGAGCGCCACCGCACACAGAGTCATCGCGGCCGGTTCCGGTTTCCGCATCGCGTCCCATCCGCGCAGCGGCACTCAAGGGCGATCTCGATGCGATCGCACTCAAGTGCCTGCGCAAACGCGCCATCGACCGCTATGCCTCGGTTGATCAGCTTACCGCTGACATCCGCGCCCATCTGGATGGATTTCCGGTCTCCGCGTTACGGGGTGGCCGCTCGTACCAATTGCGCCGCTTTGTCGGCCGGCATCGCATCGCCGTCGCCGCGAGCGCTGCGATACTGTTGGTCGCCTCTTTTGGAGCCTTCAGCTGGTTGCGGCAATACCGCGCAACGATCGAGCAGCAGGCGCGCGCCGAACAGATGATATCGCTGACCATGGATGCAATCGAAGCCTACGATCCGGGTGAAGGCAACGCCACGGAAGCAAAATTGCGGGTGCTGTTCGATCGCATCGTCGCCAAGGCGCTCGCACAGCCGATGCTGAATAGCGAGCAGCACGTTGCGTTGCTCGTCTCATTGTCGGCGATTAGACGTCGATTGGGTGAGCCGGAAATGGCGCTGCAAGTATTGGAACAAGTTGATGTGGATTCCTTGCGCGATGCTGAGCGACAGTCGGTGTTGCGCGCGCGTGCCGAGTCGTTGCAGCTCTGGGGCAAACATCAGCAAGCACGCGAGTTGGTTGCGCAAGGACTTTCGACGACCCACGACGTTGAAGTTGCCGTGCAGTGGCATCTGCTCGATGCGCATTTGGACTACGCCCAAGGTAATTTCGACCAGGCTGAAGTCAAGCTTGCGCGAATCAATCTTGATGGCGTGTCCTGGGAGTCGCTTATCAGCCATCAGATTCTGCGGGGCCGGACCTACTCGGCGCGTGGACAACATGAGAATGCGCGGCGCCAACTGACCGCGGCGCTGCAGGCGCAGCAACAGCAGCGTTCGGAAACCGATCCTGGTCTGCTTCCGACTTACTATGCGTTGCTTGAACTCAGCTATCAAGCGGGGAGTCTGGGCGAAACCGAAGAGTACTCCCGTAGAATCATAGCGCTGAGCGAACGCTTTCATTCGCAGGACGCTCAGGTTCACCAGGGCGCTCCGTTGAGTCAGGGCGCGCGCTCCGCGGGCCATCGCGGACTGCAGGACAGAATCGGGTCGCAAGAGCAGATCCTGGAGGCATATGCTGCTCGGGTAGGAGAACATCATCCCGTCGTGGCGAAAATGCACTTCAATTTGGCCACTTCCTGTCATGAGAGCGGGCTTGCTTCCGAGGCATTGCTGCATGTCAGCCGCGCTGTCGCGGTCGGCGAACGGGTTTGGCTGGAGTCTGATCCCAATCTCATGCGGTTCAGAATGACCTACGCGTTGCGGCTGGCCGAGGCGGGCCAGTTCGAGACGGCGCGTGTTCAGGCGATGCATACCAAGCGTCGTGCAGATCAGTACCCTATGCTGAAGCGTGCCGAGTACCATCAGATGGCGATGCTTGTCGGGGCCATGGCGGATTTCGACCAGCACGCCAGTCCTGAACATCGCCACGCCCTTATTGCCGCCTACCGTGAGGCACGCGACGGAGCGGTTGGTCACACCACAAAAGAACTCGTGCGGGGGCTCAGAGCGGTAGTGGTGCTTCAGGGTGTGGAGGTTCGCTGACTGGCTTCGGACCGATGGGCCCTGCCCCGATTCGATGGGTCGGATCGCCCGGATCGAGCTGCCTGCGATGCGCATGTTGATCACATTTCGCGGGCTCTTGCGATTGAGTTGACAAGGATCTGTCCCGATCCTCGTTCGCGTCGGGCTCTGCTGCGCGCCGGAGCGCTGTTTCCGGAGGTGGTGTGCGCGGATGTGCCGCCGATTCTACTTGACGAGCTTCTCGGCTCGCTGCAATTCCGGCTTATTCAAAGCAATTCCTGAGTCCAACGGAGTAATCGAGCGATGAACCCCAAAATCGGCTGGAGAACCATCCTACTGGTCGTGGTCATCACGATTGTGGTCGCGGTCGCGACGAACCCATCGACGCGGTTAATGCGCCAGGGGCCTCAGGGTAGCGCGATCGACCATACAGTTCCCTACGGTCTTCCTGTGGGAAGCGATGAGCTTTCGCGTTCAGTGGACATCAATGACTCGGATTTCCAGTCCGACTGGGTCGACATGGAGAAAATGAGATTTCTCAGACTCCTGGGCACGCGGCCCTGCGACATCCTGGTCGTGCCCATGCAGAATCAGCATCATGCTTTTGATCGGGTAACCCGCTCCATCATGACCGCACAATTGGCCCAGTATCTGGCCAGTGGCAAGGATCGCTGTGTAGTCGACCCCTACTTGGCGTCTCGCGCCTTGGGTGAGGGACTCAGACGCATTCCGACGTCTGACATTGATGCCTTGGCAGCTGCTGTGAAGGCAAAGCTCGTAATTTCTCCCTATGTTGGCCACGACCGTCGCATGAATATGCACGTGCTGGTTCACGTCGAAAATGGACCGGGCGCATCTGGTCCTTTCACCCGTGGACCGCCAAAATTCAAGGCATGGGATGGGATTGCGTTCAGTGACGAGAATCCGCCCTTCGACGTATGGCAAGAGATGCTGGCCGAAGTGGTCGAGTCGATCGGGCTCAAGGTGCCGGCAGTGCCAGTTGCAGCCGAGGGCGGTAACATCTTGGAGGTGCCGTTGTCGCCTGAGCAGATTGTCAGTCAGTCTTCCTACGATGCCTTGGACAATGCAAGGCGCTATCAGTTGCTCGCACTTCTCGGGCCGGCTCCTGAGTTTCGAGCGACGGAACGCTTGCACGAGAAGGCCTGGCTCGCAGCCAAGTCGGCACCGGATTCGACGGAAAGTCTGCACCTGCGCGCAAGGGCCCTGTATCACCTGGGATACCGGCCTGCGGCGCTCGCTCTGCTCAGACGGAGCGTGAGCAATGAGAGTCGAGTCCTTCATGCGCTCTTGAACGGAAACCTGCCGGAGGCGCAAACGGCTACGGAAACGATTGCGATGCGATCAGATCGGTTGATGGCTGAGATCGAAGTTGCCGACCTGGCATTGCGCTATGGACGGGAAGATTTGCGACGGCTGCCTGTGGCGCTCGAAGAGGCCATGTCTCTTTCGACCGGCTGGACGGCGCTTTTGAGTGCTCGCGTGCGAGGTTCGGATCCGTGGCATGTTGGCGACAACGTGTCACTCAAGGTCTGGCTGGACGAGGTCTATCCGCTTGAGGGCTTTGGGCTCTCCGATATCCTGCGCAGCCAGAGCGCTGTCGGCGCAGTCCCGAACGAAGTTGAGCTTGACCTCCTGCCGACACGGCACATCAATGGCCTGTTGGATCGGACCGACAACAGTTTGTGTTGCTCAAGCTTTGCCATGCAGCCGCAGTCTCTGGATATGCTGGACCTGATCTCGGCAGTGACTACCGCCAATCTGGAGCGAGGCGTTGGCAGGCAGCTGATCCAACAAGGTCTAGCCGATCAGGCGTTGTTGATGCTCGATGGCTACAACGCGGAATACGCAGGGCACACTCATTTCTCGGTGTTACGTGCTCAGGCGTTGCAGCGTCTGCTTGAAGCCGAGCCCGGCACCCGCCAGGCCGAACGGAGCGGGGCGCTGATTGCGGCCGCGAGAAGCGCGGCCTACTGGGAGCAGGGTAGCTCGCGCTACACAGAGGCCGCGACGATGACGACGGGCTACCAGGTACTCGCACTACGTTCCTTCCAGAATGCCTACGGAAATGACTTTCCCCCGAAGCCCTACTCGGGCCCGAGCGCGGATTCGATTCTGGACTACACCAGCGACGACGCTTCCTCCTTGAGTCGCGCCCTCGATTACCTGAAGCGGGATCAGGTCGCCGGTGTGTTGGCGAAACTTCGGAACCGCTTTGAGGGATCGCCGGATATTGCATTGTTGCGAATGCAAGTGGGCGGTCCGGATGCTGCACCAACTATTGAAAGCATGCGTGTGGAGATCGCGGCAGATCCGGGCAACTGGATGCTGTATGACGCACTGACGCTCAAGCTTATCGAGGTAGGCCGGTACAGCGAAGTAGTCGAGGTGGTCAAGCGCTATCCAGGATTCGAACTTGAGCCCTCGCAAGATCCGCTTGGGCTGGCAAATATTTCAGCGGGACTGGGAGAGCGGTTGTTTCGGCTGGGCGCTTTCGAGCCTGCGATCGAATTGTTCGAATTGAGCCGCCGTTATCCGGTCGGCGGCGAGCGGAACATGCTGGCTGAGCACCGATTGCATCTGCTCGGCGGCGACTATGCGGGCGCCATGGCTGATGCGCTTGAACGCGTGCAACGCTATTCCAGCCCCGACGCGTATCGCGACTATCTGGAACTACTGTTCATGCTGGGGCATGGAGCTGAGGCCTGGCCCACCTTCGTTCGGGTGGCGTCCCAGCAGCCAGAGATCCAGCTTTGGGACGCTGCGCTGATCGGTCATCGAATATCCGGAACCAGCGACGCAGGGCTTCGTGCCTGGCTGACCAGTGATCCGATTCGTTCTATTCGTCTGGATGCTACCTACCCGGCACTTCGACTTGCCCTGATTGCCTTCTTGATGGATCGTCAGCCGCCCATGGATTTACCCAGGCTGCTGGCACGTATAGAGCGGGAGCCCCAGGGAACGATTGATGCAGGTGGTCAGGTCCAGTATCCAGCCAACAATGAGCGTACGAGGTTTCTTTCTAGACGAAGAGGTGAGTTTCTCCTCCATGAACCGCGCAGCGTCAAGCCGGGGGATTCGGTGCCCTCTGCCGTGGTCTTGTTCAGTGAGGCAGTGCCGGCGATGTGGCGGGGAGATCACGAGTCAGCGGTCCGTGCGTTTGCAAAACTGTCGAGTTTCTATTCGATCAGCAGCTATGACATGGACTTTGCGCTGCCATACTTCGCATGGTCGGCGGCCCAGAGCGGTGACAAGCTGAAGTTGGCAGCTTACCTTGACTCCCACGAGGAGTCCGGGCATCACTTCGGAATCCACCTCGCCAAGGCGTTCTTTTCTGGTCTGGACGGACGCCACGAAGAAGCATTGAGGCGACTGGCGATGGCGCGTTCAAGGATGAGCGCTGGTGGATGGGTGGAGCTCCACAAGAGCAGTTGGAGCGGAGAGTTGTTTCATGCCTACCAGTTCGCCGAGGCATGCATCTGGTTGTTCGAAGCGACCAAGGTAGATGGGTACCGCGACATGGCCCTTGCCTGGGCGCGCGATCATCAGCGTATGCAACCGGCCGTGGGCTGGGCCTATGCGCTTGAGGCCCGCTATACGCTTGATGAAAAAGCGCGCACAGGCGCAGCCGGAGTCGCACTCTATCTCGACCGTGATTCGGCATGGCTCAACCAGTTGCCCGAGGCTCAGCTCGAGGAGGCGCGCAGGTGGCTTCGAAGCAGCAACCCTTTCCTCATTTCTGCTGCGCGAAACGGTGCCAATTGAGCTGCCCTTGCATACGGCGCGGGGTGCCCGGCGTCGGTTGATCTTTAAACTCTGGTGCAGTTCGCCGCCCATCGTGATGTCTGCGCGACAGTCCTTGTGATCACGAATGAGACTGTTTTGCGATGGTCCGTGTGTGGGCGTCGGTGCAGATAGTGACGCCGGACCGAATTTGAGCGGGAAATCTCATTGGCCTTAGGAGCAAAATGATGTGCGCATCGGTGCAATGCAATAAGGGAGGGAGCAACGTGACGCGATTCCGGCAGCTTGCCTGCTTGAGAGGGCGTGCCTGCGGGTCGGTGCTACTGGCTGAGCCAACGCTCTGGTTCGCCCGAGAGAGCTCGAGGAAAGTCTCACGAATGTTGGGGCTGGGCCTTGTTGCCAGCTGTCTCCGCAGCGACGCCTCCGGCTCCTCGAGGCGTGCGGCCTACGCGTTCGCGCTGCTCTCGCTGGCGCTTGCGGGTTCCGCTGGCGCGGTCCAGATCGACATACCGGGGCCTGAGGGCAGCATCGAGTTCGGGACATCGGTCACGGTCCTGCCCAATGGCAATTTCGTGGTTACCGATCCTGCCGCCCAAATCAATATCGGCGCTGTTTATCTCTACTCTGCGGATGGCACGCTGATCAGTACCCTGACCGGAAGTGTGTATGACGATCGTATCGGCAGTGATGGCGTTACCGTACTCGGAAATGGGAACTACGTGATCCGAAGTTCGCATTGGCAGAATGGCGGGGAGTACGACGCTGGTGCGGTCACCTGGGGCAGCGCCACTGCCGGTGTGTCGGGCGTGGTTTCATCCAGTAATTCACTGGTCGGCACTGCCAGTGGCGACGAGGTGGGTTCGACCGAGATATCCCTGGTCGGTGTCACCAACTACGTTTTCTGCAACCCGTCCTGGAACAACGGCATGGTTGCCAATGTGGGTGCCGTGACCTGGGGCAACGGCACTACCGGATCTTCAGGCGCGGTATCAGCGGCCAATTCGCTGATCGGCACGGCCGCCGGTGACAGCGTCGGGAATCTGGGCATCACGGTGCTCGGCAATGGCAACTATCTGGTTGGCAGCAACTGGTGGGACAACGGCGCTGTTCCGGACGCGGGCGCGGTTACCTGGGGTAGCGGCGTTACTGGCATTACCGGCCCGGTGTCGTCAGTGAATTCTCTGGTGGGAAGTACGGAATCGGATCGAATTGGATCCTCCAACTTGGTCACTAGCCACATCGTTGCGTTGAGCAACGGAAACTACGTGGTTGGAAGCCCAGAGTGGGACGGCGTCGACGCCTTGGATGCAGGTGCCGCAACCTGGGGTGACGGCACAGTCGGCATCTCTGGCGTCGTTTCAGCGAGTAATTCCCTGGTCGGTGCCAGCGCGTTCGACGAAGTCGGACTGAATGGTGGGGGCAGTACGACAGGTATCACGCCACTTGCCAACGGAAACTATGTGGTCGCCGCCAGCCGATGGGACAACGGCGCCTTGAAAGACGTCGGGGCCGTGGTCTGGGCTGACGGCAGTCTCGGCAAAACCGGGGTCATAACGGCGGCGGATGCGCTCGTTGGAACCCAGGCCGGCGATGCCGTCGGACACGCTGTCGTTCCCCTCACCAATGGAAACTACGTGGTCTCCAGCCTGTTCTGGCGCAACGCGAGCGTCGCCGGCGCGGGCGCTGCGACGTGGCGCGATGGCAGCCAGAATGCGCCGGGTGTCGTGGCCCTCTCGAACTCCCTGGTCGGCACGCAGAACGGCCAGGGCGCCTATGTGGCGCGGGCGCTCAACAATGGCAACTACGTTGTGGTGAGCGAATGGTCAAACGGCTCTGCTTTCTATGCTGGGGCAGTGACCTGGGCCAACGGCGCAACCGGCACGACCGGCCTCATATCCGCCGCCAATTCCCTGGTCGGCTCCACTTTCGCGGACTATGTGGGCTACGGCGGTATTACCGCGCTCGAAAACGGCAATTATGTGGTGAGTAGCCCGAGGTGGAATACGGGCCCCACCCCCAGTCGCGGCGCGGTGACCTTGGGAAATGGCGCGGTGGGAACGGTGGGCGTCGTTTCATCCAGCAATTCTCTGGTGGGCACTACCGACTTTGACCAGGTCTCGAGTCTGGGCGTCGTCGCCCTTCGTAACGGAAACTATGTGGTCAGCAGTCCGTACTGGCGCAATGGTGCTGCGGAGCGCGCCGGTGCCGTGACCTGGGGCAGCGGCATTTGGGGTGTTGTTGGCGCGGTCTCGGCATCCAACTCTCTGGTCGGCTCCGCATATTTCGACGAAATCGGATCGGTGAATTCCGCCAGCTCGGGAATTACGCCACTCGCCGATGGCGACTTTGTGGTCGGTAGCCCCAGCTGGGACAATGGCGCGCTGAGCAATGCAGGCGCGATCACCTGGGGTGATGGCAGCTCAGGACCCTCGGGACTGGTATCGGTAGCCAACTCATGGGTAGGACTGACTGCGGGCGACGTGCTCGGAACGGAACGCGCCATCGATCTCGGGAACGGCAGCTATGTGTTCAGAAATCCCTACTGGAACAACGGAAGTATCAACGGCGCAGGCGCGATCACACTGGAGCGCGGCACTGACGCTGGTTCCGGAGTGATCGATTCGACCAATAGCGTGTTGGGCACCACGGAGTTCGGCGGTATATGGATGGTGTTCGACTATGACCCGAATCGAGACACGCTGGTTGTCGGTCGCCCGCACAGCAACATTGTCACCATATTCCGAGCTGATCGCCTTTTCCGTGATGGGTTTGAGTAGGTGCGCCGGAGCATTCGGTGACGCGCAAAGGGGGCGCGCGACTAACACTAAAGGCGTGGCGATCCATAACGCCCCGAATCATGCGTTGGTCACCGCAAGGTGAGCAGCGACGCGTTGACAGGGCGCGGTGGGCCAGCCATAGAGTCGTGAACTAGTCCTGATTCTGGGTGCTCGTTTTCTACTCGAAAGAAGGCAACAGTCGTGGGTGCGCTATCCCGAGTGCCCCCACGCTCGGCGTGGTCGTTAAGATCTGGCATGCCGATATGTGCTTCACACGGGACCGGGAGTTCTCCAGTATGGCCGAGGACGATCTCTGATGTCGCGCACGGAAACAGTGTTCTGCGATTGTGGCACTGCGCGCGGATTTCTCGGGATTTCTGTTGGGTTCGCGTCGCGTTGCTGCACGACAAGGCCCAGCAGTTTGTCGCAGTTCCTACGATTCTCGCCGCCGGACCATGAAACAGCCTCAGGTCATGGCACGCGCCGGGTTCTTCCTCGAGTCAACGCATGACATCCATGGATTTCAATCTCGTAAAGCACTGGTTCGAGCAACTGGCCGATCTGGCGGAACCAGAGCGCACGCAATTCCTGCGCGAGCACCCAGACATAGACGACGATACTCGGTACCACCTGATGCAATTGTTGAACGCAGACGTGCAACTGGCTGGACATACTGCGCGTTCAGCGATCAAGTCGACAGGTCTGCCGGCACTGGACGACTCGATGATTGGCCAACGAATAGGCGCGTACACGCTCGATCGCTCCCTGGGTCGCGGTGGCATGGGCAGTGTGTTCCTGGCGCATCGCGCAGATGGCAGCATCGAGCAACAGGTCGCCATCAAGATCGTGCGCCCTGAGGTGTTGGATCAGCACACCATCGCGCGCTTTCATCTGGAACGCCAGGTGTTGGCCCTGCTCAAGCATCCGAATATCGCAACGCTGCTGGATACCGGTGCGCTCGACGACGGCAGCCCATATGTGGTGATGGAATATATCGAAGGCGAATCCATCACCACTCACGCAAATGCCCGGGAGATCGGCGTGCGGGCGCGCCTCGAACTGTTCCTGAAAGTCTGCGACGCGGTTGCCCTCGCGCATCGCAATCTGATCGTGCATCGCGACATCAAGCCCGGCAATGTGCTGGTCACCACTGAGGGTCAGCCCAAACTTCTCGACTTTGGTATCGCAAAGCCAATGCTCGGCGTCATCGATGCGATCGACATTCAGGACACCACCGGCGCACAGCGCTTCTTCTCACCGCACAACGCCGCGCCCGAACAACTGCGCGACGGGCCGATCACGCCGGCTTGCGATGTTTACGGGCTTGGTGCGTTGCTGTACGAACTCTTGACCGGAAACAAGGTCTTGGATTTGACGGGTCTGGCGCCCGGCGAGATGGAGCAAAAAGTCCTCCATGAGGATCCTCGGCCCCCAAGCCAGAACATGGCCATTGACTCCAATGTGGGAGCGGACGCTGACCCCACCCCATCGCCAACGCACACGGAATGATCGCGGCCAGCGTCCGCTTCCACGGCGCGCCCGCCACGCGCAGCGGATCTGAAGGGCGACCTCGATGCGATTGCATTGAAATGCGTGAGAAAACGCGCCACCGATCGCTACGCCTCGGTGGAAGCGCTCAGCGCAGATATCCGCGCGCATCTCGATGGCTTCCCGGTGGTGGCGCGGCGCGGCGGCCGCTGGTATCGACTGCGTCGATTCCTGGGACGGCATCGCCTGGCTTTCGTAGCAGGCGCTGTCGTCCTGATCGTCGCCACACTCGGAGCGGTCAGCTGGTTGCGGCAATACCGCGCCACCATCGAACAGCAATCCCGCGCCGATCAGATGACCGCATTGATCCTGCAGGCCATCGAGGCCGCTGACCCCAGCGGCGGCAATGCAGGAAACTTGAAGGTCCGCGAATTGTTTCAACGGATATTCGAGACTGCAATGTCTGATCCGGCTGTGCTTGCAGAGCAGCCGGTAGCGCTACTTGCCCCACTTGCGAAAATTCAATCGAGACTGGAACTCTCCGCTGAGGCCCTGCAACTGATTGAGCACGTCGACGTGCGATCGCTCTCCGGAGCTGAACAGCAATTGATTCTCCGCGCCCGAGCCGACGCGCTGCTGTCCCTCGGCCGGTTCAAGGAGGCGGAGTCGTTGGTGAAACAGGGGCTTGCGCTTGCATACGATAGCGAAAGCCTGTCCGAGTGGAAGTTGACCGAAGCCTTTGTCGACCACAAACTGGGTAGGGCCAGCGAATCTCTGGCCAAGCTTCAGTCGATTAGTTTGGTCGGGCTTTCGAGAAAGCTTCGCATCGAGGTGCTTCAGCAACGCGCAAGGGTGTACCTCGACACCGGCATGACCGATAAAGCAAGGGAAGCGCTGCAGATAGTTATGGGGCAGATGGATCATTCACCAGAAAATAACATGGCACTACTCGGCGCGCATTCTGAATTATATGAGTTGAACCTTAGAGAATTGAGATTTAAGGATGCTGAACATGATCTTTTGAATCAGCTGTCTGTTATTGAACAGATATATGGCAAGAATTCCTATAAATACGTCACGGCGCTCGTGAAGCAAGCTGATCTGTTGGCTAGGATGGAGGGAAAAGGCGATCGCTACCGGGCGGTGTCGGTTAGAATGGACGCGATGAATAGGTTTCAGTATGTGTTCGGCCTATACCACCCAGATATGGCAAAGCTCGAATTTGATTTGGCGATTGCACATCTCCAAAATGGAAATGCATACCACGCAATGCTGTCACTGGAGACCGCGATCATAGTCGCGGAAAAAGTGTGCTCTCCTTCGGATTACAATCTTCTGATGATCCGGTCGAGCTACGCCGCTCGGCTGGTCTTGGAAAGTCGTTTCGCCGAGGCGCGCACGCATGCTGAACGCGCTCTGGCAAGCGCTGGCGCCTATACCGAGCTGCGTTCGAGCCCTCACTATCTGCTGGCGATTTTGGTCGTAGCGATCGCTGATTTTCAGCAGGCACCCAGTCAGCGTGGCCGCGATGGGGTGGTGAATGCTTACCGCGCGTTTGCGGATAGCAAAAGCACTCCGTCAGTGCAAGTCATGACGCGCGAGCTGCCTGCAGTGATCACGCAACTGGGTATCACATTGGAGTAGGGGTGCCCCACGGAGTTGGCCATGGTTCCAAGCATGCCCGTTGCCAGGTGAATCCCGTTCATTTCCAAGGAGGAAGAGATCTCATGTCGTGTGCCCATGCGGTTGAACTTCGCGCAGACTGGGCGGCGGTGTTTCCGGGGCGTTGTCTGGTGTGCATGGCGGCGGCGACCACGATGGCGGCGGTCTCGCATGACACGATGGTGGCACTTGTCCGCAGGGACGTAGGGCGCAATAACCGAAGGGCATTGCGCCGTATCAAAGTTCTTCCACGCGAGAGTGAGGGGGACCAATCCGGCGCGATGCCCTTCGGTTGTTGCGCTCTACCTTGCTGCGCAATGCACCGAGGACACTCGTGGTCCAAGTGGCGCGGTACAGTCATCCGGGGTCATGGAGGTGGTTTCGATGTCGAATGGGCTGATTGTTCTGCGCGTGGATTGGGAACCAGTTTTTCCAGCACGGTGTGTGCTCTGTATGGCGAGTCAAACTACAACCGTCTTCGTTGCCCATGACACGCAATTGTCGCCTTTCGGCGACCGACACCTGTTCACCGAAATTCTTGGCAACGCTCGCTTCAGCGTCCCGTTGTGTGGTCGCTGCGTCTGGAAGTTCAGGGCGCAACGAATACTGGGGAGTTGGGCATGGATTGGATTGCTTGCCCTGGGCTTTCTCTCCAGCGGCTCATGGGTCTGGCTGCTTGCACTAGAGTCGGAGTCGCGGGGGGCGTGCTCATTGGATTTACGCTGTTAGCCCTCCTTCCTTCGACTGTATTGTCTACTTTTTGTCCTCACTATTTCGCATCGAGCACGGCCGCAGATGGAATAACCTACGCGTTCAAAAACAGGCGGTTTGCTCGACTCTTCGCGCAATTGAATGCAGGTGGCACACTAGATAAAGGCCTAGGGATGGGAAAGGGGTCAGGTCTAGTGGGAAACGGGTCAGGTCTAGCAAAGTAGCATTGCTCCCAGCTAGACTTGGCCATCATGGCCCGACCTATCCGCATCGAGTTCAGTGGCGCGCTCTATCACGGTACTTCTCGTGGTGATCGGCGTGATGCGATCTATGAGGATGACGAGGACAGGCTTTCGTTCCTGCGGGTACTCGGTGATGTGGTCCGGGATTTCAACTGGCGGGTGCATGCCTACTGTTTGATGGGCAATCACTATCACCTGGTGGTGGAGACGCCGGACGGCAATCTGTCCAAGGGCATGCGCCAGCTCAATGGGGTGTACACCCAGATCAGCAATCGCCGCTATCGCCGCAGTGGCCATCTGTTCCAGGGGCGCTACAAGGCGATCCTGGTGGATCGGGACAGTTATCTATTGGAGCTGACCCGTTACGTCGTGCTCAATCCGGTTCGGGCTGGCATGGTGCGCGATGCCGGCGATTGGCTGTGGAGCAGCTATCTGGCGACGGTGGGTGCCGAGACTTCACCCGAATGGCTGGCGACCGATGGGCTGCTGGCACAGTTCGCTACCCGCCGCGCCGATGCGATTCGCCGTTACGCCCGATTTGTCGCGGCCGGTGTTGGCGCTGAGCCGATCTGGCAGCATCTGAACCGGCAGATGTATCTCGGTGACGATCAATTCGTCGCGCGCATGCAGAAGCGCAATGCCAAGGCTGCCGGCGACGTCAACATCCCCAAGATCCATCGCCGCAAACCCGCCGACGAGCTTCCCGTTATTGCCGCCAGACACCGCAGCAAGGAAGCCGCCATGGTGGCCGCGCATGCGACCGGTCAATACAGCTATCAGCAGATCGCCGATCACTTCGGTGTGCATTTCACTACGGTCGGAAGAGCGGTGCGGGCGGCGAAGCCGGTAGGCCGCTGACACCATACGCTTGGGCCGGACGTACAATTACTCCGGGTGACCCCGCATTGTGGTCGGGAGTTGGCCGAGCAGTTCCAAGATGCTACATTGCTAGACCTGACCCCAGCGCCCCCCTAGACCTGACCCCAGCGCCCCCGCAATCCTACAATCCTATAGGCCCTGGAAAAACGAGCCATTCGACCCTAACTTGGGCATGCGCAGAAATGAGCGCTGGATTAAGGACATGATGCGCGATGGACGACCAATTATCGATATAGGCCCATATTTCGAAAGGCGCGCTGCAGACGGAATTAGAACCAGGCCATTTTATGCAATGGAACGAAGAATTACAGCAGGGTACGATGGCTACAGGAAAGCATTTCGACGAGACGGCAAAACAAAAGGTGGAGTGGCCGGCCTTGACTACTGACACCGAACGGAAGCAGGAACTCGTAACGACGGTAGTTGAATCCATGCGCCAGTTGTCCAACCATGGGTTCTCAGAACCGATCATTGAGTCAACCGACTGGGCTACCTCCGTCGCGGTGAAGCTAAAGGCAGTGGCCGTAGAAATCGAGATTGACTGGAGAGAGCTTCAGATATTCTCATTGATAGTCAAGCTTGAAAATGGACGCATGCCGAATGGGTACTTTATGTCGAACGATCTTCCCTGCCGTTATTATCTCCAGAGGGTGATAAAAGATAGAGGATGGAAGGTCGATGTTGGCCTACTGTCCAAGGGATCGTCGGGTGCTCGACACGGATCGCGGTCAAGAGAACACCCCGCCCTGCGTATGGCCGATCAATTCTCTAGCTATCGAAAAGTTATCGAGTCATGCGTTGGGCAAATTGTTCGTGAGGAGAAAGAAATTTTCACCGCGCGGGGTTTTGAGAGTCCCTCAACTTCGCAATAAGGAAAGGGGTCAGGTCTAGCATAGGGAGAGGGGTCAGGTCTAGTAAAGTAGCATCGCCCCCAGCTAGACTTGGCCATCATGGCCCGACCCATCCGAATCGAGTTCAGTGGCGCGCTGTATCACGTGACGTCGCGTGGTGATCGGCGTGAGGCGATCTATGAGGATGACGAGGATCGGCTGGCGTTCCTGCGGGTGCTTGGCGATGTGGTCCGGGATTTCAACTGGCGGGTGCATGCCTACTGTTTGATGGGCAACCACTATCACCTGGTGGTGGAAACGCCTGACGGCAATCTGTCCAAGGGCATGCGCCAGCTCAATGGGGTGTACACCCAGATCAGCAATCGCCGCTATCGCCGCAGTGGCCATCTGTTCCAGGGGCGCTACAAGGCGGTCCTGGTGGATCGGGACAGTTATCTATTGGAACTGAGCCGTTACGTCGTGCTCAATCCGGTTCGGGCTGGCATGGTGCGCGACGCAGGTGACTGGCTGTGGAGCAGCTATCTGGCGATGGTGGGTGCCGAGGCTTCACCCGAATGGCTGGCGACCGATGGCCTATTGGCGCAGTTCGCCACACGCCGCGCCGATGCGATTCGGCGCTACGCCCGATTTGTCGCTGCCGGCGTAGGCACCGAACCGATCTGGCAGCATCTGAACCGGCAGATGTATCTCGGTGACGATCAGTTCGTCGCTCGTATGCAGAAGCGCAATGCCAAGGCCGCCGGCGACATCAATATTCCCAGGACACAACGCCGCAAGCCCGCCGCCGAGCTTCCCGTCATTGCCGCGCGACACCGCAACAAGGAAGCCGCCATGGTGGCCGCGCATGCTACCGGCCAATACAGCTATCAGCAGATTGCCGATCACTTCGGCGTGCATTTCACTACGGTGGGGCGGGCGGTGCGGGCGGCGAAGGCCGTAGGCCGCTGACACCATACTCCTGGACCTGACGGACAATCTCTCCGGGCGACCTCCGCAATGTGGGCAAGAGATGGCCGAGCAGTGCTGAGGCGCTACATTGCTAGACCTGAGGCCTGTGTCTGTTGCGCACTACAACGCGCTTGAGTTTGCTTCATTCGCCCCGATCCATTGCTCCACGAGCACTTCGATGCGAAAGCCTGCGTTGATGGGCGGATCGCAGAAAGCGCAACCCGCGTGTACAGGTCGTGATCGCCTGCGGCGACCCAGGCTTCGTGAAACGCGTCGCAGTTGCCGGTGCTGAATTTCGATTGCTGTGTCGAATCGGTCATAGAGGACGCAGGTCTTATGCACGACACCGCAGCAACCGCACAGTAGTCACGCTGTTCTTCTTCTTGTTGGCCCTTGTGGCCTTGGGCGCTGCGCAGGCTACGACCTGGCGCGTCCGGCCGCTGCAGGAGATGTTTGGTACCGCCGTCCATGTGGTGAACGTCGAAGTCGAGTCTGCGTCCTTGCTGCGTCGTGATGGTGAAGGCTGCGCGGTTGTCTACCGTGCGAAGGTGCTCAAGAGGTTCAAGGGCTCCTACCAGTCCGGTCAGATCGTCAGCTTCGGTCCGACGATCGGTCCACAGGTAGGCCAGCAGTACCTCGTGTTCCTGGAGTCATCGGGCGGTAGTTGGACGTCGGCCTTTGGCGAGCCTGCCGAATGCACGGGTGAAGTCCCCGAGCTGATTTTCCGACACGGCAGCCTCTTCAAGGCGGAGGGCCTGCACTACATCCGGGATGTTTCGGCTTACGCACAACGCGGACTCGACTACCCGGCCTACCGCGTCACCTCGATTGCAGTGTTCGAGAAGCGACTGAATCGACTCGGTCGGCGGGCGGAATCGCGGTGAGTTCTCCTCTTCGGAGTGGTTCATCCAGTGAGTGACGTTACCCTCAGGACCGCTCGAGTCTGAAAGATTGAGCCGGAACCCTATGTGATGCCGGATGAGCGCGCATCACAGAGGGCGTCAGGCGGACAATTCGCCGCCTGTGCTGCGACCGCGCTGAGTCGCACCCCGTTCAGCTTACCGAAGCAGTGACTTCCGCCGGAAGTCGGAGCTATGCTTAGGGTTCAAACGCCTGCGGGGTGCAGGGTGAGGGATTGTGCATGAACAACATCTTGAACGCCTGGGGGCGCTCTTTGAAGTCGATGGTGCTCGCCATCGTATTGATTTCCGGTACAACATTCGCGGCCGATCCAGAATATACGCCGAACAACGCGCTGGGCGTGGACCCGCGCGTGGACTACACGGCTCTGCTTAAACAGGGGCCCTGGGACGACCAGAACTATCAGTTGCGGCTAGAGGACCTCGCGGTTCTTCCCGAGAACGATGTTTATCGTCCTGGAGTGCCTGCGTTCTTCAAGATTCTGAAGCGCCGTGAGATGGCCGCAGAAGGCTTCCCGCTTGGCGAATTCTACCCGCGCGAAGTCAACAAAGAGTTTCAGATGCGCTTCGGCGGTCTGACCCAGGGTGGCGTCCTGCATCGGCAGGGCCTCGGCAAGCACTACCACCCGGATTCGAAAAATTTGCCACCACCGCAACTCTGGGCGACCGATCCTTTGCCCAAGGCTGCGCCGGTCCTGTTCGAGGGTCCGTTTGACGGCACGCTCAGCGACAACGAGACCACGATCGAATTCCACCCGACCAATCCCAATATCGCTATCGCGGGGTCCAACGGATCGGGCGGTCAGCGGATGTCCTTCTCGAGCAATGGTGGTACGACCTGGGGCAATTCTGGCGCGCTTCCGAGCACTTGCTGCGACCCTTCGATCGACTTTTCGCCGGATGGCGCCATTGCGTTTGCCGCTTCGTTGGGCACCGCCGGTGGTTGTGGATTCAGCCTCTGCACGCAGGTGTTCTGGTCCTTCAACGATGGGCAGACCTGGCAGGGCCCGGTCAATGTTTCGACCGCGTCATCCGACAAGGAGTTCATCCACGTCGATCGTTCGCCGATTTCGCCCTTCTTCGGGCGGGCCTACATCACCTGGCATCAGGGCAATGTCATGCAGTTTGCGCGCTCGACCGCGATGCCGGTCAATGGCGGGGCTCCGATGGCGTTCGCACCTGCCATCTCCTTCGCTGCCGATGAGCGCGGTATCGGCAGTGACATCTCCACTGACCGACAAGGACGGATTTACCACGTGTTTCCGTCATTGACGACGGGATCAACCGAGATCCGACTACTGCGATCGGATGATGGCGGTGTTTCCTTCGTCGACCTCAATGGGGCAACAGCCGGCCTGTCAGGCCAAGTCTACGATCTGCATGGTCGCTTCGACTTCGCGGTCCCGGCCATGGAATCACGTCGCGTCTTCATCTACGCGGCTATCGATGTGGACACCAGCGGCGGTCCACGCGACGGCCGCGTCTATGTGGCATTCACCGACGAGAACGCTGCTGCGGGAAGTCCCGGTGGTGGTTCCGGCTCAGCGGCCGCCAGCCACGGTTGGATCCAGGTCGCGTACTCCGACGATCAGGGAGCAACCTGGACGACGGCTGCCACGCCGCATTCAACAGCAGACCAGACAACGGTCGATCGCTTTCAGCCCTGGATCGATGTCGACCAACTGGGCAATGTGCACCTCGGCTTTCAGGACACGCGCAATTCCGGTGCTGGCCTTCGCAACAAGGCGGACTGGTACTACGTGGCCTCGCAGGACGGTGGTGCAACGTGGGTGGAAGAAACCCGCGTATCCGGCGTGGTTTCCCAAAATATTGCCGATGGTCAGGAATGGGGTGACTACAACGGCATCTCGGTCGCTCCGGGAGCAGCAACGATCGGTATGACATGGACCGACAACCGCATTGTCACGCCGCCCAGCACGGTAAGTCAGCGCTCGTTCGTGGGCATTGTGCAAAACGTCGTGGCCTGCGAGGCGCCGAACGCTCCCACCATCGGAACGGCCACGGCGACTGCGCCGAACCAGGTTTCAGTAAGCTGGGCCAATGGCGCACCGCCGGCAAGCCAGTTCAATGTCTATCGGGCGGTAGGCACCTGCGCAGCGCCGGGTGCCTTTACGCAGATTGCAAATGGTCTCGCTGGTAGTCCCTACGTCGACAACACAGTGTCAGGCGGTACCACCTACGCTTTTCGCGTAGCGGGCACCGAGGCCACCGGCGTGTGCGAGTCTGCACAGAGCGCCTGTGTGGAAGTCACCGCGACCGGTGCCTGCACCTTGTCACCCACCTTTGCAGGACTTGCATCAGCAGCCAGCGCGGGTGATGCCACCTGTGCCAACGACCTCGCTTGGGCGGCGGCTTCAGCAGCATGTGGCGGACCGGTAACGTTCAATATTTACCGCTCCACCACCTCGGGCTTTACACCTGCTGTCGGCAACCAGATTGCCTCGGCGATTTCCGGCACCAGCTACAACGACGGCAGTTCCCTGATCAGCGGCACGCCGTACCACTACGTGGTTCGGGCAGTGGATACCGCCAACAGCATCGAAGAATCCAACACGGTTCAGCGCAGTGCCACACCCTTCGGTGCGGTTTCGTCGTCGAATCTGGTGGAGACCTTTGAGAACGCTTCCGGGTTTGATACGCCGGGCTGGACGCATCAGGCGATCGCTGGCGCCAATGACTGGGTGTGGTCCACTGCGCAAAGTCAGACGCCAACGCATTCCTGGAGCTCCACCAGCTTGCCGTCGGTATCCAACCGAGTGCTGACGACACCGAGTTTCGGTGCCATCGCCACCACGACGCTGTCGTTCTTCCACACGTTCCGCTTCGAGGGTTCGGTGTCGAGCTGCTTCGATGCTGGAACTCTGGAAGTCTCGACAGACGGTGGGGCGAACTGGAGCGTAATGCCAGACGCGAATTTCACAGCCGGCGGATTCAACGGGACGGTCAACGGCGGCTTCAGCAATCCATTGGCCGGCAAGCGTGCCTGGTGCTCGGGCACGATCGGCGCAATGACCCAGGTCTCGGTCAATCTGGCCTCGTTCGCGGGGCAAACCCTGATGGTGCGCTGGCACGAGGGAGACGACAGCTCGGCAATTGGGCAGGGCTGGTTTGTCGACAGCGTGACCATTACCGATGCGGGCACCGCGTCTGCCTGTACGACGGGCAGCAGCGGCAGCTTCATCTTCGGAAATGGTTTTGAGTAATACGCGCTTGGCTCCGACGGGCTGATTCCGTCGGAGCGCAAAATCGGTGAAGCAAAACGGCCGGGATATCCCCGGCCGTTTTCATTTCTGGACCGCCGATTCAGTCTTTGCTGGTGGCCTGCTTGCGAAATCTGCCATCAAACGAAATCTGCCAGGTCGCGCCATCATCGTCCGAGGTTTCCCAGTGCTGGTGCACGCTGCCATCGGCGTTTGGGGATCCAGATTATGCGTTGCTTCTGCGGTTTGCCGCCGCTGAGGTTGGGGCGTTCGCCTCCCAGCACCACGGTGTCGCCCAGCAGTCCGCCGACCAGGGAATCGCACTGCCCTGGTTTCCACTGTTGAACTGGTATTGGTAGCGGGTGCCGCTGTCGTCGGCGTTCTGGAAGCGGGCTTCGTCGCCGGTACCGGATGGATGTTCGAGGACCTCATCCGGTTTCTTGCGAGCCCGGTCTGGCTTTCGTCGACATCACTGACGGTGCAGAAAGAGCTTCCGGGCCACCGCGACAGGGCCTGGTGGCGCATCGACCTTCACGAGTTGGATTGAATACCCTGTCGTCCAACCCAACAACGCACTTCAATGAAGTTGGCGGTGGCTTTCTGACAGCGCGATCACCGACCTGATCCGGGCGCGCGCAAGGCGTATG
The DNA here is from genome assembly GCA_038255435.1 of Lysobacterales bacterium. Classification (GTDB taxonomy): domain Bacteria; phylum Pseudomonadota; class Gammaproteobacteria; order Xanthomonadales; family Ahniellaceae; genus 0-14-3-00-62-12. The sequence goes on along the minus strand of JBBSLG010000027.1, from coordinate 21,275 downwards.
CTGCGCCGCGCGATGGCGATCCGGGCGCAATTGCGGAATACTTGGTGGCTCGGTGTTCCGCTCACGCGGGAGACGGCCGAATGTGCACGCCGGATGATTGAGGGAGAACACGATGAAAAATGTACCGGAACGGATCGTTGGCCGGTTGCGCCGACTGATCCCGGTGAGCTTGCTGCTGCTCGCGGGCATGTCACCTGCGCTTGCAGCGGACGAGGCGAGTGGCGAGATATTCTGGCGCGACGTCGCCGAGGCTGAGATCGCCCAGCGCGGCGAGCGCTGGGTGCAGCCACTGAACTACCGCGCGCTGGCGCTGGACTACTCTGCGCTGCAGGCGCATCTGGCGCGGGCACCGATGGAAGGGCAGTTGCGCGTGGGCGAGAGCCCGCTGATCCTGTCGCTGCCACGCCCCGATGGCACGGCGGCCGAATTTGCCGTGCTGGAATCTCCGGTGATGGAGCCGGGACTGGCGGTCAAGTATCCGACGATCAAGACCTATGTCGGACAGGGCATTGACGATCGCAGTGCCAATCTGCGCCTGGATGTCGGTCCGCAAGGGTTTCACGCTCAGGTGCTCAGCGCGCGCGGCGATTACTACATTGATCCCTATCAGTTGCGCGATGTCGAGCACTATGTCGCCTACCGCAGAAAAGACATGGGCAACAACACCAAGGGTTACCACTGTGAGGTCGAGGGCCACGATCATGGCGAAGACTTTGGTCTGAATTCTATCGTGGTGCCGAACAATCCGGCTGGTGCAAGCCTGCGCACCTACCGCACGGCGATTGCAGCGACGCCGACTTTCACCAACCACTTCGGTGGCACGGTCGTGGACGGCCTCGCGGGCCTGACCACCCTGGTCAATCGCCTGAGCGGTGTCTATGAGCGCGAGTTCTCAGTCCGGCTGATCCTGGTCGCCAATAACGACCTGATCGTCTACACGACAGCCAATCCGGGCCCCTTGCCGGATCCGCCAAACAGCCCCAGCACGCAGATCCAGACCACGATCGATACCGCGATCGGCTCGGCCAATTACGACCTCGGCCATGCTGTCGGCAGCTCGGGTGGCGGTGGCGCGATCACGCCGCTCGGCAATGTCTGCGGTTCGTCGAAGGCGCGCGGCTTTACGGCGCTGAATCCGCCCCGCGGCGATGTCTTCGATATCGACTTTGTCGCGCACGAACTGGGTCACCAACTTGGCGGCAGTCATACCTGGAACGGCTGCGGTGGCGGCAGTCAGTGGACCGCGACATCGGCGATGGAGCCCGGCAGCGGCAGTACGATCATGGGCTACGCAGGCATCTGCCCGGACAACCTGATGCCCAACAGCGACGCCTATTTTCATGCGCGCAGCTTCACCCAGATTTTCCAGATCCTCAATAATGGCGGCTCCGGCAATGGCAATACGGTCTGCGGCACGGTGACGGCGACCGGCAATCAGCCGCCGAATGTGACGACCACCGCGAACATGACCATTCCGGAGCAGACGCCCTTCCAGTTGACGGCGATTGCCAGCGACCCGGATGCCGGTGATGAGCTGACCTACAATTGGGAGCAGGTCGATACCGGTGCCCAAGGCTCGCCCAGCACCACGGGTGACAACGGCACCGCGCCGCTGTTCCGCTCGTTCCATGCGAGCAGTTCGCCCACGCGTATTTTCCCGTCGATCCAGTACATCCTCGACAACGCCAATGTGCCGCCAACGACGATTTCGCTGCCGCCGGCCGGCGGTTCGTTCCGGCCCGGTGAGATCCTGCCCAATCCCAGCACGGGCACGCGGGTGATGAATTTCCGCCTCACCGCGCGCGACAACCGCGCCGCGGGCGGCGGTCTGCGTCATTCGCCGAACGTGCAGGTGACCGCAGTCGCCAGTGCCGGCCCGTTTGCGGTGGGCACGATTACCGGCCCGCTCGGCCAGGGCAGCAGCCAGGCGATCACCTGGACGGTGGCCAGTACCGACCTCGCACCGATCAACACCACGATGGTGAATATCCTGATCTCGCTGGATGGCGGCTACACCTTCAGCACCCTGCTGGCGAATACGCCGAACGATGGCAGCGAGACGGTCACCCTGCCGGCACTCGGTGCCGTGCGTGCGCGCATCAAGGTTGAGGCCGCCAATGGCACCGGGATCGGCGCTGGCAGCACCTATTTCGATATCAATGACGCCAATTTCGCCATTACCGACGCGGGAACAGCGCTCACGGTAACGGTTTCCACTGCGCCGGCAAATCTGATCGTCACCAAGCAGGGCTCACCAGCACCAGCGCCGAAGAACATCGCAACGATCGCTGGCGGCAGCGGACCCTACACCGCAACCGCGGACAGCTATCCGCCGACACCGGAAATCAGCATCGAGAACCTATCGGTCAATGGCGGCATCGTATCGGCATCGGCCTTTGCGTCCTGCCAGGCGGCGGCGCCGAATGCACCCAGCTTCCGAATCTATCCTGCGGTACTGAAGATCACCGATGCGGCGGGTCGCGTCGCCTCGGCGGTGTTTCCGGTCAATGTCTCGAACAATGAATTGCCCACGCTCGGTGCCTACAGCAATCAGTTGGTCGCCAATGGCAATGGCGTGGGGGTCAATCCCGCCGTTGCCCCGGCCGATCCGAATGGCAATTTCTTCGGGATGACGGTGTCGCCGACCAGCTTGCCGGGTGGTGGAACGATCAGTGTCGATCAGATGACTGGTGCGGTGACGATCACGACCACGGCTGGCACGGTGCAGGGGACTTATCCGATTCGCGTGCATGCCGATGACAGTTGCGGCGCGCGGGCCACCGAGCAATTCACGCTCACGGTTTCGAATGTGTTGTTTGCAAACGGTTTCGAGTAAGGCGGGTTCGCGACCGTCCTGATCAGGCTGTCGCCGATTTTCTGCTGCAACTTAGCACTGCAAAACGGCCGGGAATTCCCGGCCGTTTTTTTCGTTCTGGAAAATTCAATCCTTGCTTGCGCCGCGTTTGCGATAGCTACCATCAAACGAAGTCTGCCAGCTGGCGCCATCGTCATCCGAGGTTTGCCAGTGCTGGCGCACACTGCCATCGGCGTTCGGGGTCCAGCTGATGCGTTGTTTCTGCGGTTTGCCATCGCTGAGGTTGGGGCGTTCGCCTTCGAGCACCATGCTGTCGCCGTGCATGCCGCCGCTGAGTGACAGGGTGCCGCCCTGGTCGTCGCTCCAGAACTGGTACCAGCGCCGGGTGATGCCGTCGTAGGCGTTGTAGCTGCGGCCTTCGCCGCCGCCGGCATTGGTCCAGTGTTCGGCCAGGGTGCAGCCCTGATTGACCAGGCTGATGCGATTCTCGCCGACCTTGTTGCCCTGCGGGCCGAACACTTCCCAGTCGCCGAGCCAGAAGTCGAACTGGCGGAACGGCGCGGCTTTGCAGGTTTCGCCGGGTTTGGGCTGGGCCGGTGTGGTTGGCGCGCTGACTGCTGCGGCAGCGCTTGTGGATGCGGGTTCGGTGGCCATGGTGGTCGTACTCCCCATGAGACTGATGCTCAGACAGACGGCGGAAATCCTCATGCGGGCTCCTGCGGACGATCGGCTGCGCACGAAGGCCGTGCCCGCAAAGCATCCCCGCTGATCCGACAGGGCGCAAGCGCCACAGGTCACCCGATGCTGCCTCATGAAATATCCGGGCCAGGCCGGCGGGCGAAAAACCGAACGCTCGTGGGGTCTGGCCCACACCAGGATGCACGGCGAAGACCTTCGATGACTGGTTCGGCGATGCTCCATTGGCGGCTTGCGTCCCCAGTCCGGGTTTGTATAGTGATCATCCGCAAGGGGAACCATCATGCAAATCAATTGGCGTTTGTCGGCCGTAGCGGGCTCGTGTGTATTCGTCGTGCTGATTCTGGGGGCTGGCCTACGCGCACCCGATGCTTCGCCTGATCAAGTACGCATGCCGGCACCGATTTCGGATAACCCCGGCGAACGCGGTGATGATTTCCGCGCGCGGCGGCAGGCCTGGATCGAGCATCTGCATCGCGCGGCCCCGGATGTCGACTGGCGCCAGCAGGATGCCGCCTTCCGTGCTGCCCGATTTGAGTGGCGTGAGCGCGAGCGCGGCCTGCGCTTGGATGCGGGAGCCTCGCCCGCCGATTTGCGCAACGTTCAATTGCAGGCGATCTCCGGAACTTGGGCCGAACGCGGCAGTAGCAACCAGGCCGGACGGGTTACCGCAGCGGCGCTGGATGCGACCAACAATCGACTGACCGTGCTCTCGCATGGCGGCAATGTCTGGCGCGCCTCGCGTACCCTGCTCGACTGGACCAGCCCGAACGATGGTGCGCGCTTTTCACCTGGCGGCAATGACGGCTTTTTGCAGCGGCTGGCCGGCGGCAGCGGCGAGCGTCTGCTGGCAGCGAGCGATGCGCCGACCGGGATTTTCCGCAGCGACAACGGCGGCCTGACCTGGACCGCCAATGCCGGTACGGCCCTGGCCAACCCCTGGTACACGATGGGTCTGACCGCGCGCGATGAAACCCAGAACGATGTCTATCTGCTGCGCGTACATTTTGATTCGGGCGCCGCAATGAACTGGCGGCCGCATCTGTTCTCGTCGACCGACCGCGGCACCACCTTCACTTCGCGTGGATTCATCGGCCAGCGCAATACCGTGTCGATCTTCTCGCCGCGCTACGACTCGAGCAATGTCTATGTGCTGAGTGGCAATCAGGTGTCGACGATCACGCCGGGTACGCATGCGCTGGCTCCCTTGTCGACGATCACTCTGGGTTTCACCCTGGCCGGCAACGAGCAGACTGTGCTCACCGGTGGGTTCTCCGGCGGACAGGTGTTCCTGTACGCGTTCTACTCGCGACCGGATACCGGCAACACCGCGGTGTTCCGGTCTCTGGATGGCGGCGTCACCTGGGCCGCGCGCACCGCGGTGCCGACCACGCTGATGACCGCCAATTCGGCCGAGTCCTCGACCAGTGATTCGCTGCGTGCCTATGCCGGCGGCGTCAATGCCTACCGCACCGCCGATGGTGCTGCCAGCTGGATCCTGATCAACGACTGGCCCGATTACTACGGCGCTCCGGCAAGCAAGCTGCACGCGGATATTCCCAACATCGATGTCTGGCGCACCAGCGGCGGCGCCGAGCGCGTGTACATTTCGACCGATGGCGGCCTTTACGAATCCAGTGACCACGCAGTCACGGTGCAGAACCTCAATCTGAGCGGGATGAATGTGTCGCAGTACTACGGCAGCTATACGCGGCGCAGCGCGCCCTACCAGGTGCTGGTCGGTGCCCAGGATCAGGGCTACCAGAAAGCGCTGGCGCCCACTGGTGCTGCCGATGTTTTTGTCCAGACCATCAGTGGCGACTACGCCCATCTGGAATCGACCGATGGTGGTAATCAGCTGTGGATGGTCTATCCCGGATTCGTCCAGGTTGATACCTCGACCACCTCGTCCACCCAGGCGGGTCTGGTCTCCTGGGACTTCGCGACAAACAATTTCACCGGCTGGTTCTTCCTGCCCGCGCTCGCGGTTGATCCGAGCAACGCCGCGCGCATGCTGCTTGCCGGCGGCAATCTCAGTGGCAGCGGCCAGCGTCTTGTGCAACTCACCCGCAGTGGCGGCAGCATCAGTCACAGCGAGATCGCCTTCGACTTCGGCACCAAGGTGACAGCAGTAGCCTACGCCAGCGACGGCGGCACCCGCTATGCAATGAATGACAGTGCGCAGTTCTACCGTCAGATCGGTGCCGGCGCCTGGAGCCAGATCAGCAGCGGCCTGCCGGACAATCACTTCTTCTTCGGCAATCGCATCCTGGTCGATCCGGTCACGGCAGGAAAAATCTATGTCGCCGGTGCGGGTTATTCCGGCCCCGGTGTTTATGTGTCGACCAACAACGGCAACAACTTCGTGCCGATGAGCACCGGCCTGCCGAGCACCCTGGTGTTCGACCTCGCCATCTCAAGCAATGGCCAGCATCTGTTCGCCGCGACCGAAGTGGGGCCCTACTACTTCGATACCGGCACCAACAGCTGGCAGGATATCGGTGCGCTCGGCGCGCCCGAGCAGCAGTATTGGGATGTCGATTTTGTCGATGCGCAGAACATCGCGCGGTTCTCGACCTATGGCCGCGGTATCTGGGATTTTGTGCTGGCGCCCAGCGGTCAGCTGTTTGCCAACGGCTTCGAATAAGCCCGTTCCAGGATGATGGCGCGCTCCGGACGCGCGCTGGTTGACGGCTCGCCCGCTACCCGCCATCGCCGGCGCAGTGCGGGCGGGCGGTGCAGGCTCTACAATGCCGGCCTTTGCACGCCGATTTGGCGCGCGCATTACCGGGAGAGTCACCATGGCCGAACCAGTCCTCACCGCGCCCGCAGGCGGCGCCAAGATCACCATTGCCAATGGCAAGCTGACGGTGCCGAACAATCCGATCATTCCCTTCATCGAGGGCGATGGCACCGGCGCCGATATCTGGCGCGCCTCGGTGCGGGTGTTCGATGCCGCGGTCGAGAAGGCCTACAAGGGCGAGCGCAAGATCCACTGGATGGAAATCTACGCTGGCGAAAAGGCCAACAACCAGTTCGGCACCTGGCTGCCCGAGGCCACCGTGCAGGCCTGCCGTGATTACCTGGTGTCGATCAAGGGCCCGCTGACCACGCCGATCGGTGGCGGTATCCGTTCGCTCAACGTCGCGCTGCGCCAGATGCTCGATCTCTATGTCTGCCTGCGCCCGGTGCGCTGGTTCAAGGGCGTGCCCTCGCCGGTCAAGCGCCCCGACCTGGTCGACATGACGATCTTCCGCGAGAACTGCGAAGACATCTATGCCGGCATCGAGTTCGAAGCCGGCTCCGAGGCCAACAAGAAATTCCTCGCGATGTTCAAGGAAGCGTTCCCGAAGGAATACGGCAAGATCCGCTTCCCGGATTCCTCGGGTATCGGCATCAAGCCGGTGTCCAAGGACGGTTCCGAGCGTCTGATTCGCGCAGCGATCGAGTACGCCATCAGCAACAAGCAGAAGTCGGTGACCCTGGTCCACAAGGGCAACATCATGAAGTTCACCGAGGGCGCCTTCCGCAACTGGGGCTACGCGCTTGCCGAACGCGATTTCGCCGATCAGGTTTACACCTGGGATCAGTGGGAGCGCACCAAGGCAGCGAAGGGCGAGGCCGAGGCCAATGCCGAGCAGAAGGCCGCGGTCGCTGCCGGCAAGGTCATCATCAAGGATGCCATCGCCGACATCACCTTGCAGCAGGTGCTGACGCGTCCCGAGGATTTCGACGTGATCGCTACGCTCAATCTCAACGGTGACTATCTCTCTGATGCGCTCGCCGCGCAGATCGGCGGTATCGGCATCGCACCGGGTGGCAATGTCAACTATGTCACTGGCCACGCCGTATTCGAAGCCACCCACGGCACCGCGCCGAAGTACGCCAATCTCGACAAGGTCAATCCGGGTTCGGTGATCCTGTCGGGCGAGATGATGCTGCGCTACATGGGCTGGACCGAAGCGGCCGACTCCATCATCACGGCGATGGACGTCGCGATCGGCAACAAGAAGGTGACCTATGATTTCGCCCGCCTGATGGAAGGCGCGACCGAGATCAAGTGCTCCGAGTTCGCCGACGAGTTGATCAAGGCGCTCTGAGCGCAGATCCCTACCGGCCATGCGCTACGGCGCATGGCCATCCATGACGGAGGCGCGTGGGTGTCAATACGACGACGGGACGCTGCGTCCGAGTCGCAGCTGGTCGCCAGCTATCGGGCGCTCGATGAGGATCGCCAGGTACTTATCGAGGCGCTCTGCCTCGGCAATGGCGCAATACTGCACTCTGCTTTGATTGCGTTGGTCAACACCGTGTTGCCGAAATCGGCCTGGCGCAACGTGAGTCAGAAGCGCATCAAGGAAACGCTGGCCTCGCTGCCGCAGTTCATCGCAAGCTCGAATTCGAACCAGGTCGCGCCGGTGGTCAGTCCGCTGCTGCGCAGCGCAATCGCGGTGCAGATGATCGCCAGTGGCCGTGTCGCCGCGTGGGTCGCAGCCTGTCGCAACGCCAACACCAGGATATCGAGCTACGAAAGCGTGCTCGATCGACCAGCGATGGAGCAGCGCCTGCAGGTTGCCGGGCTCTACGCCGGCCTGGATCCTGATCTGCAGCTGTTCCAGCGCTACTTCGGCCCTTATTCTCCGCTGACCTCGCCGCTGCTGTTGGTCATGCAGGCTGCCTTGCACAGCGAAGTCGTGATGGCCCTGCATCCGACCACCCGTGCCATGGCGGTGGCGGAACAGTTGAACCAGCAATTGGACAAGCCGGATGCCGAAGCCACAGAGTGGCTGAAGGTTGGCCGCGGAATGCTGGGCGTCAGCGAGCGCGCCGATCCGTCGCTCCTCGAGGCCATCCTGGCGCACGAAACCAGGCGTGGTGAACTGCAATTGTTTGCCGAACACGCAGCGGGCGCACCGATCAATGTGCTGTTGAAGCGGGCCTTCGATGCCGCGGTTGGCGGCGAGCCGCCGGTCCGGGTCGGCGAACCGTTGGAGCAGGCACTGAAGCTGGTGCGCCGCGAGTTCGGTTCCACCAGCTGGCATCTGGATATGTTTGGCCTGCTGCATATGGCCTGCATGACCGCGCTGGACACGCCCGACATGCTCAAGCGGCGCGCCCAGCTGGTGAAGTTCAACTCGAGTGGTTTCGACGGTGTTGCGGTCTATTGCTGGCAGCTGTTCATCGCCGCGCGCAGCGCCGGCAAGATCATGAAGGAGCCGGTGCTGCACGCGCAGACACCGGCGCATCATTGCTGGTGGTTGGCGGTTCTGCTGACCTGGTCCAAAGTTCCCTTCAGCGATGCCTTGCGCGACGCACTGCGTCAGCATCTGGATCAGGCGCAGGCAGCAGGCTGGAATCTGCTGGCCGCCCAGTTGGCACAGGTGCTTGGCGACACCCGCCCGGGCCTGCCGACATCAGCCTTGAGGCTGGTCGACTGGTGCCGCCCGCAGGGTGCATGGGAGAGCGCGCTGCAGGCGATCGGCGCTCTGGTGCGCAGTCAGCCAGCAGGCGCCGAGAGCCGCGGATCGACGAGCTATTCCCGCATACAGGTGCGGGTTGCGTCCTATCACGGCTTGGTGTTCGTGCGGCTGTTCGAACAGCGCCAGCAGGCCAAGGGGTTCAGTGCCGGGCGTCAGGTGACCTCCGCGCGGCAGGCCACGGACGCCATGCAGCGAATCGAGCCTGGCGATAATTCCGATCGCCGGCTGTTGCAGGCCTATGCGGCCGATGTCGGTTCCGACGGATACTTCAATAACGAAAGGGTGGGCGATACCCGCACCGCGCAGGCGCTGATCGGTCATCCGCATGTGGTGGACGAGGCGAAACCGGAGCGTGCCCTTGCCGTTGTCGCCGGCGATGTCCGCTTGCAGGCGCGACGTGGCGATGATGGCCGTGTCGATTTGCGTCTGTCCAGGCCGATCCCGGGCGGCAGCAAGGGGATGCTTGAGCTGAAGGATGCCGAGCTGCACGTCTATCGATTTGACGACACCCTGCAGGGTCTGGCGCGCATCGTCGGCGACGGATTGCGCCTGCCACCCGAGGCGGTCGCGCCACTGCTCGATGTGCTGCCCGACCTGTCGCAACGGGTCAAGCTCGATACCGATCTTGCTTCCTTCGGCGTACGCGAAGCGACCGCCGATATGCAGCTCTACGCGCAGTTGGATCCGCTGACCGATGGGCTCCGTCTCCGCCTTGTCGTTCGTCCGCTCGGACCCGACAGCGCGGCGCATACGCTCGGGATCGGCGCGGAGACCGTGATGGCAACCGTGGGCGGCGAACCGCATCGTGCGCAACGCCAACTCGCCGCCGAACGCGAGGCGGGCCGTCAGCTGTCTCTGCTCTGCCCGGGACTTGAAGGGCTGGACCTGTCCGCGCCGATCGAAGTGCGCGATCCCGAGGCAGCGCTTGCGCTGATCGAAGGGCTGCAGGCAGCGGGCAGTGCTCTGGTACTGGAATGGCCCACAGGCAAGCAGATTCGCATTGGCAGAGCGCGCGACGACAAGTCGCTGACGCTGACCGTGAAACGTCAGCGCGACTGGTTCAGCGCTGAAGGTGGTCTGGCGCTCGACGACGGCAGCGTGGTCGCCCTGAGTGAAATCCTCAAGCAGTTGCCCTCAGCCACTGGGCGCTATCTGCGCCTGGATGGCGAGCGCATCATCGCCCTTGAGGGCGAACTGCGCCGGCGCCTTGAGCTGCTGCATGGCTTCGCCGACGACAAGGGCAAGCTCAGTGTCAGCGCAGTGGCGGCACCGATCTTCGCCGAGGCGCTCGACGAGCAGGACGAGATCGACGTCAAGTTTCGCGACCAGCTCAAGCGGATCAATCGCGCCGAGCAGCAGGTCGCCAACATTCCGCCCGATTTTCAGGCCGATCTGCGTGACTATCAGGTCGATGGTTTTCGCTTTCTGATGCGGCTCGCCAGTTGGGGCGCGGGTGCTTGCCTCGCCGATGATATGGGGCTCGGCAAGACCGTACAGGCCTTGGCGATGTTGACGGCGCGCGCCGCGGAAGGTCCGGCCCTGGTGCTGGCGCCGACCAGTGTGGTCGGCAATTGGCGTCGCGAGGCGCTGCGATTTGCGCCGGGACTCAATGTGCGCGTGTTCGGTGACGGAGATCGCGATGAGGCGCTCAACGATCTGGCCGCGGGCGACCTGGTCCTGGCCAGCTATGGCCTGCTGACCGCGCAGATCGAGCGCTTCGAAAAAATCGCGTTTGCGACCCTGGTGCTGGATGAGGCCCAGGCGATCAAGAATGCGGCGACACAGCGCGCACAGGCGGTGCGTCGTCTGCAGGCGGATTTCCGCGTCGCCACCACCGGCACGCCGCTGGAAAATCACCTGGGCGAATTGTGGAGTCTGTTCCGCGTTTTGAACCCCGGCCTGCTCGGCAGCGAGGAGCAATTCCGCAAACGTTTCGTCAACGCGATGGAACGCGATCCGCGCTCGCCCGCACGCGAGCATTTGCGCCGGCTGCTGGCGCCATTCCTGCTGCGTCGTACCAAGGCCGAAGTATTGACCGAGCTGCCGCCACGCACCGAAATTCTTTTGACCGTCGAACCGAGCGCGGCCGAGGCGCAGTTGCTGGCGGCGGTGAAGCGGCAATCATTGGAACGCCTCAACGACAACAGCCTGCCACCCGAGCAGCGTCGCGTGCAGGTGCTGGCCGAGATCATGCGACTGCGCCGCGCCGCCTGCCATCCCGATCTGGTGGCGCCGGAACTTGGACTCAGCAGCGCCAAGCTCGAGCACCTCGTCGAACTGGTGCAGGAACTGGTCGACAACCGTCATCGCGCCCTGGTGTTTTCGCAGTTCGTCGATTACCTGGGCCTGGTCCGCGAACGCCTGGATCGCGAAGGCATCGACTACCAGTACCTCGATGGCAGCACATCGCAGAAGGCGCGCGATGCTGCCGTCGCGGCCTTCCAGCGTGGTGAGGGCAAGGTGTTTCTACTGAGCCTCAAAGCCGGTGGCGTCGGCATCAACCTGACCGCCGCCGACTACGTCATTCACCTCGACCCGTGGTGGAACCCCGCCGTCGAACAACAGGCCTCCGACCGCGCCCATCGCATCGGCCAGACACGCCCGGTGACCATCTACAAACTGGTGCTCAAGGGCAGCATCGAGGAACAGGTGATCGCCTTGCACGCCAGCAAACGCGAACTGATCGATCAGGTCATCGAAGGCCAGAACAGCGCCGCGCGCATGAGCGTTGATGAGTTGTTGGCCATGCTCGCGGAATTGTAGCGATTGCACGCCGATCCCGACGCGTTTGTCACAAGGGGACTCGCTTCGGTCGTCCCCTCGGGGACAACGGCAAGGGCAAAGCAGCGGGGTGATTCTCGCCTTACTTCAGATCGCCCAGCATGGCGTCCTTCGTTGGGGCGTTCAGCCAGAGGGCGATGTCTTCGCCCATGATCTTGACGGTGCGTCCGAGCACCGAACACGAGCCCTTGTAGCCACCGAAGGCGCCGCCCATCGAGTTGCGGCGGACCTTGAAGCTGCCGATCTCGACACCGTTCTCGAGCAGTCTGCCGCGTGCGGACGTCGATTTGCGGTGACCAAGCCAGGCATTGCCTTCGCTGATCGCATCGCGGATCTCGATCACCAGCACCTTGCCTTCGGCGGCTTCATCGACGGCGTCGACCAGGCGGATCTCGTGGCCGCCCTTGGTCGCGAACTCCTTGATGAAGTCGGCAAGCTGGGTCTGCAATGTGCACTCGCGCATGATCTTGCCCGCGACTTCGGAGTCGTCCGCGAACGGAATCGATCGCGCGAGCTGGATCTCGTCGGCAGCGGCAAACGCCGAACCGCTGAGGAATGAGAGCAACAGAAGGCCGGAAACGAATTTCATCAGTGAGTTCCTTGAGCAAGGGGAGCAGTGTCGAACGAGCTGCGGGACGCTGATCGGTGCGCACAGTTCGCGCCGAACGCGTCCAGCATGCTATCGCCTCGAAGCCCAGGCCCGCAAAGCCGCAGTCGCAGCGCGCTTACTGTTTTTCGAGCCCGCCGAGCAAGGTGCGCGCGTAGGGCGATATCCCGGCGACCGTGTTCTCGTCGATGCGTGAAGTGCGTAATGCTGCCTCGGCTTCATTCTCGCGGCCCTGGAGCTTCGCGCAATGCGCAGCGAGGATGCGCGCTTCCAACGCAAAGGCGGGCGTGGCGTCCGCCCTTGCGAATACCGCCTTGGCGGGTGCGCAATCGGCCGGCAGTCGTTCGAGTCGACTGAGCAGACGCGCATAGACGAGGTCGGGTTCGGCATCGCGCGCATAGAGATAGCTTGCAGCCTGTCGCGCGGCTGTGGCCTGCAGTGCCTCGGAAAGCTGCAGCGCCGCGTCGAATTCGCCCTGCCGTTCCAGCGCCCGGGCCAAGCCGAAGCGACCCTTGACGGACTGCCGCTGGTCGGTCTCACCGCGCCGCGCATAGATATCCAGTGCTTCGCGGAAGCGGGCGATGGCACTGTCGATGGCATTGTCCTTCAGGTAGATATTGCCGGCATTGACCAACGCGAATGCGATCAAGGCTTCGTCGGGCTGCTTGAGCGCGCGACGGATGGCAACAACACGCTCCATCATCTCAGCAGCTTGCTTGAAGCGCAGCTGGCGACTAAGCGTGATGGCGATGTTGTTGAGCGAGACCAGAGTGCGCTCGTCGCCGACACCGAAGATCTGATCGTCGTAGTGGAGCGCCTCTCGATACATGGTTTCGGCTTCACTATGGCGGCCGAGTTGCAGCAGCGCTACTGCGCGCGCCGCCACGATGTCCCTGCGTAGATAGATCGGCATTGCGGTCTGCGTGGACAGCGACTGGTAACTGCGCTCGGTCAAAGCGAGCGCCTCCTCGGCACGATCCCTGAAGCTCAGCACGTACACATACATCGATAGGGTGTCGACGAATTCCTGCGAATCGGGTCCCAGTCGGGCGGCGCGGCCTTCATAGGCGCGCTGCAGGTAGGGCAGGGCGTCGTCGCCGCGGCCGAGGTTGTTGAGTTCCAGGCCGATCATGTAGTCGATGTCTTCGAGCAGCTTGATATCGATTCCGGGATCGGAACGGGCCAGAGCGGCAGCCTGTTCGAACTGCGACAGCGCCTCCTGGTCTTTGGAGAATCGGTTCAACGCATAGCCTAGGGCGAAATGCGCCTTCACCCGCCCGGCAACGCCGCCATCGCGTTCGGCATTGACCATCGCGCTCTGCATCAACTCCAGCCCACGCGCGGGCTCGGACACGCCGATGTATGCATTGCCCAGTGCGATCAGCAATGCGGAATGGGTTGCCGGCTGCAGATCGCGTCGGCTCTCCAGCTCGCTCACGCCCTTCGCCAGCAGCTCCTTGGCGCTCGGATCGTATCCATCGGTGTTTCGCGGGTCCGCTGACGAAAACACGCCAGTGACGAATTCGGCCACGGCACTGGCATTGCGCGCCTCGGTCAGTGCGATGTCGCGCTGCTGGCGTGCCTGCCCGGTCTGCCAGAGTGCGATGCCGAGTCCGCCGACGAGCGAGATCGCCGCGATCAGGGATAGCGCACTCGCCAATGCATGCCGCCGCAGGAATCGCCCCATGCGATAGCGCAGATTGCCGCGACGCGCGAGCACCGGCTGGTGCCGTAGATGGCGCTGTACGTCCTCGGCGAACTCGGCGACCGAGGCATAGCGCTGCTCGGGTTCCTTGCGCAACGCCTTCAGTACGATCGCGTCGAGGTCGCCTCGCAGCAAGGCGCTGAGCTGCCCCGGACCGACGCTGCGGGCTGCCGCCCGTTCCATCGGTTGCTGCGCATCGGATTTGTCTTCCTGCACTGCCGCGAGCGAGGGCCGCTGCGGCTCCTGGGTCAGGATCGCCTGCTCGTACGCTGCCGGAGTTGTAGCGGTTGCCCCATACGGGCGTCGTCCGGTCAAGAGATCAAACAGCAGTAGACCTAGCGCATAGACATCGACGCCGGTTGTGGCCAACTCGCCACGTACTTGTTCCGGCGCCGCGTACTCCGGCGTGAACATGCGCGCCGCCGATGCGGTGATTCCAGAGTCCGCCTCAAGCAGTTTGGCGATGCCAAAATCCAGCAGCTTCACCTGGCCACTGCGGTCGATCATGATGTTCGAGGGCTTCAGATCGCGATGCACGACCAGTCGCCGGTGCGCATGCGTCACCGCATCGCAGACCTTCAGGAACAGGCGCAGGCGCGTGTCGATGGTGAGTGTATGCTCGTTGCAATAGCTGCCGATCTCGCTGCCTTCAACATACTCCAGCACCAGATAGGGCTTGCCATCGCTGCTGACGCCGCCGTCGAGCAGGCGCGCAATATTGGGGTGACTGAGCGTGGCGAGGATCTGGCGCTCGGCGCGGAAGCGCTGCAGCAGGTCGCCGACATCCCAACCAGGACGTACCAGCTTGATCGCCGCCTGCTGGACATATTCTCCGTCATCGCGCTCGGCGAGATAGACCGCGCCCATGCCGCCGCGGCCGATCTCGCGCAGCAGCCGCCAGGGGCCCAGGCGCAACCCGATCAACGCATCGCGTTGCTGAGCGCGTTCGTCCTCGTTTAGTGCATGCAGCAATTCGGGCGCAGCGGCACCCAGCGAGGTGTTGTCTTGCCGCGAACGCGAATCAGCGGCCAGCATGGCCTCGACTTCGGCACGCAGCTCGGAATTGTCGCCGCAGCATTCATCGATAAACGCGGAACGCTCTGCGGTCGGAAGGTCCGCTGCCTGTTCGAACAGCGCGCGGACTCGTTGCCAATCGGAGGCGGGCATACACGCTCATCCCCGGCGAAGCAGTGCAATGGTCACAGCACCGACCGATCGCGCGAACGATTGAACAGAAGCGCGCCTTGTTCGCCTGCCGCGGAATCGGAGCACGAGACTCCAAGCGTGGTCTCGGTGAAGCGTGGGCATCGCACCGGCAGTGCGTCCAGCGTCAGGTTTTCGGGGATGCGGGTGTGGTGCACGCAGACGGCGCCGCGGCTGTTCCAGCCGGCCTCGAATTGCATTCCGTCCTTGCCCGGTGTCTGCTGCTGCACGCCGACACGGTCGTAGATATCGATCGAGGTGCCATCCCGCGTGCTCGGGCGATTGTCGCCACAATAGTCCGCGCGGGCCATGTGGATGCAGGCTTCGTAGTAAGGCGCCAACGACTCGCCGGTGTTGGGCGCGGTGCGCCAGGGCAGGTAGCCCCAACGCAGACACTTGGCTTCGACTCCGCTGACGCAGCTCATGCTGAAACGCGCGTTGTCACCGATGTAGTGATGCTCGGCATCAAAGTAGCCAGGGTAGACGACGACGCGGGTGTCACCGGCGGGATCGGGCGTGCAGAAACCGGTGAACAGCATTTTGCCTGGCTGACGCAGCTCCAGCGTATGCAGCCAGACCTCCTTGAAGCGTGCGCCGGTGTCTTGTTCTACTGCGCCAACGCGGACCACGCCGAGTTCGCCCATGTCCAGTTCGGCGCCGACCAGATCGGCGCCTTTGAGCACTTTGCCACTGCCGTCATTGAGCACGAAGCGCGTGCCCTCCACGCGCAGGCCATCGATCGCAGCGCCGGCGGGTGTCGCCAGGGCGAAACACAACAACATCGAGACCCACTGGTTGGCGCGCATGTCGGATGCTCAGCGCTGGGGCAGGGTGACGTGAACGTTGGAGAGCGCGATACCGCTCAGCGGACTGCGCGCCGCGTCGGCAAATACACCGCCCTGCGCGCGGCTGCCCTGCAGGACCAGGCCGGGGCCATTGAACTGGAGACCATTCAGGATGAGGCCTTGGAAGACGAGTCCTTGCAGCTTGATTCCGTTGAAGCGGTTTCCGTTGAACGTCAGTCCATTCAGACTGATGCCATTCGCTACCGGTCCAGGCGTCACCGCGGGGCTCGCATGGCAGACGGGGACGCACAGGGCCATGCTCAGTGCGGCGGCAATAAGGGCGATTGTAGGTTTCATTGCAGTTCTCCTGGATAAGTGGGAAGGCGTGGCGATTGCCGGCCTTGTCTACACATACGCAGGCGCTACCGACCGGAGATCATCACGGCAAATTTTTTTGCAGCGGCGTTTTGCTGTCGCCAGTCCGAATGAGCGACTGGGATGCTGACCACCACTACACGCGCCAAACAAGGGTTACACTCGGCCCAGTCGGGCAACTGCGGCAGGCCAGATGACCCGACCCGGTGCGCCCTACGGGAACCATCCAGCGGAGACGGCGAATGAGCGAACCTGACCAGACCGGCATCACCCAGCAGGTCGCACGTGCGGCCGACGATCCACAGGCACGCTCGCAACTGATGCAACGCGTGCATCAGGATCTGATGCGGATAGCACACGCCGAGCTGGCCCGGCACCAGCGCGGCGAAACGCTGAACACGCGCGCCCTGGTCAACGAGGCCTACCTGAAGTTGTTTGCCGGGGAAGGCGGCGAGTACCAGAGCGCTCATCATTTCTTCGCGACCGCCGCCAAGGCGATGCGCCAGGTTGTGATCGACTACGCGCGCATGCGTGTTGCCGAACGCCGCGGCGCTGGCGCGGTGCACATCGCGCTCGACGATCTCGAAGCAGAATCGATTCCAGTCGACTCCCAGGCCGAGCGCCTGGTCGCCATCGACGCGGCGCTCGGCAAGCTGGAGCAACTCGATGAGCGTCTGGCCCAGGTGATGGAACTGCGTTTCTTTGCCGGAATGGAAGTCGAAGAGGTGGCGCGCATTCTCAATGTTTCGGTACCGACCATTGTGCGTGACACCCGCACGGCAAAGGCCTTTTTGCAGAAAGAACTCGATCAGGCCAGTTCCGGGCCCTGATCGATGCTTGGTCTGCTGCAGATCAAGGTGTGCGGAGCTCCGCCTGCTGCAGCAGTTCGCTGATGATCCGAGACCGTCGATCGGCTTCGCCGAGTCCGCTACGGAGCCTCGCCAGCGCGTCGCGCATCTGCCCGATTCCTTCGGTACTACCGCGCGCGGCATTGCAGGCGCCGACCAGGGCGAATTGATACTGCGCTTCGGTGACCTGGGCGGCCTCGGCCGCGCCGGAGACCTCGAAGGCGCGTTCGGCTGCAGCGCATGCGGTCTGGGCGTTGCCAAGTGCCAGCCGCACTCTGGCAAGATCGTTCAACGAAGCAACCAGGGTGAAGCTGTTCGGACCGAGCGCAGCCTCGTAGGAACGGATCGCGCGCTCGAACAAGGCCTCGGCTTCGGCAAGATTTTGCCCGGCAAACTCGATGCTCGCCAGTGTGCGGATTGCGGCAGCGGTGCTGCGATGATTCTCGCCAAGTGCCTTCAGTCGCAGACGCAGAGCTTCTTCGGCGTACGGACGCGCCTCGGCAGCTCGGTCCAGGTGAACCAGGGTGCTGGCCAGATGATTGGCGCCGAGCGCAATCTGCGGATGCTCGGGATCGAGCAGCCGCCGCCGCGCAGTGAGTACTTCCTCGAACAGTGGCATCGCCTCGGCATAGCGTTGCTGGGCGACGAGGATCGTGGCCAGGTTGCTGCGCGTGGATAGAGTGTGCGGATGCTCCGAGCCATAGATGCGCGTGTTGAGATCAAGTTCCTCGCGACGCAAGGTTTCCGACGCGCTGTAGGGTCCGGTGTTGGCAACTACCATGGCATGCGCGCTCAGTGCACGCGCGAAAAATTCGTCGTCACGCGGCAGCTGCACGCGCAACGACTCGACTACCGCCGCTGTCAACGGATGGGCGTCTTCTTCGCGATCAGTCAGCACCAGCCAGGAGGCATAACGCAGCATGATTTCCTGCGTCTGGCGATGGCCGACGCCGTAGCGTCCGCGCTGCGCATCCAGTGCGGCCTGATACGCCGCCTCGGCCTGGTCGAGTTGATTGAGTGACTGATGCGAGATCGCCAGCTGCAGATCAATCTGCGCGATGAAGTCGCCATCGCGCTGACCAACCGAGCTTTGCTCACCGCGCAGCACCTGCAACTCGCTGAGCGCTTCGGTATCGTGTCCAAGTTCATGCTGCACGCCGGCGTGCGACAGCCGGGCACGGCGCGGCTCGGTCGCCTCCGCGCCGGCTTCGGCGAGCAGGGGCAGCGCATCCTTGTACAGACCCAGTCCACGATAGGCCTCGCCCATCGCCAGCAGCAATTCAGCCCGCGCCTCGGGCTGATCGCGCAACTCGGCGCGAATGCGTTGGCTGCCGGTGTTGAGCAAGCTGCGCGCGCTGATGCGCTCTCCCTGCGATTCCACCGGATCGGCAAGCTTGAACAGCCCGACCATGAAATCCAACGCGGCGCGCGCCTTCGCCGCTTCCGCGCGCGCCTGCCCGGCCTGCTGGAGCGCTATGGCCGTGCCGGCCAGCAGGGACAGCACGGCGACCAGCCCGAGCCCGGCAGCGAGGGCGTGGCGCTGCAAAAATCGTGTTGCGCGGTAGCGCAGATCGCCGCGCCGCGCCGCAACCGGATGGAATTGCAGATGCCTTTGCACATCAGCGGCGAAGTCCGCGACCGAGGCGTAGCGCTGTTCGGGTTCCTTGCGCAGCGCCTTCAGCACGATGGCATCGAGATCGCCGCGTAGCCGCGCGCTCAGCTGCAATGGTTGCAGTGCGCGCGCCGCTGCCCTTTCGATCGTCTCGTTGAGCGCGCCAGTCGTCGCGCGCGAGGGTCGTAGCGGTTCCTGAGTGAGGATAGCCTGTTCGTAGGCTGCGGGTGTCGAATCCGCGCTGCCATAGGGCCGTTGTCCGGTCAGCAACTGATAGAGCAGCAGTCCGAGCGCGTAGACATCGACGCCCGTGGTTACTGCTTCGCCGCGGACCTGTTCGGGCGCGGCATATTCCGGGGTGAACACACGCGATGCCGAAACCGCGATATTGGCGTCGGGCGTCAGCAGTTTGGCGATGCCGAAGTCGAGCAACTTCACCTGGCCACTATCGTCGACCATGATGTTGGAGGGCTTGAGGTCGCGATGCACGATCAGCCGTTGATGGGCGTGACTGACTGCCGCGCAGACAAGCAGGAACAGACGCAGGCGATCGTCAACACCGAGCTGGTGGGCGTCACAGTACTGACTGATTTCCGTGCCTTCGATGTACTCCAGTACCAGATACGGCTTGCCCTCGGCGCTGATGCCGCCATCGAGCAGGCGCGCAATATGCGGATGACTGAGCGTGGCGAGGATCTGCCGCTCAGCGCGGAAGCGCTGCAGCAGTTCGCCGACATCCCAGCCAGGCCGGATCAATTTGATCGCGGCTTTTTGCTGGTAGGCGCCATCATCGCGTTCGGCCAGATAGACCGCGCCCATGCCGCCGCGGCCAATCTCGCGCAGCAGGCGCCAGGCGCCGAGGCGTAGCCCAATCAGCGCATCATGTTCCTGCTGTTCGGCCTGTTGACCGATGAGTTGCAATAATTCCGGCGCCGCGGCGCCGACACTGGTCTGATCCTGTTGGGCGCGCTCGTCCGCGCTCAGCATGGCATCCACTTCCGCGCGTAATTCGGGCTGGTCGGCGCAAGCCGCGTCGAGAAAGCGCGCGCGCTCCCCGACAGGCAGACGCAGTGCCTGTTCGAAAATCTCGCGGATGTGGCCCCAGTCAGATGCTGCCATCGGAATATTCCTGCGGGTCAGGCGAAAAACTGCGGGATGCCCACCATCGGCAGGTGCGTGCAGACGATAGCCGGTGACGGCTCAGTGCGACAGGTCCCGGTGTGAGCGATTGACGGACGAAGCGCCGGCCATGGCCGCATTGACTCCGGTGCAGCAAGTGCCAGATCAACGCGCGTCGATTCGTGGGTAGTTGCCGGCTGCTGCGCTGACATCGAGCTGATCCGCATCTGACCGTGGCGCGCAAGGACCGCGCCGGTGCGGCCCCGTCCTGCCTTGAAGCACAAGTGCGACGCCAGGACATGTTTCAAGACTTCATCGAAACGCGATGTGGAATCGGTCTCGACGTTGCCGATGCCAACCAGGTCGGCTTCGCCGCGATCAAACTCAGCCGCAATCGGGTTGCTGCCCACGATTCGCCCGCCCCAGTCATCGCTGATCGACCATCGCCTGCCTTCGACACCCAGCCCGCCGGCGTCGGCGCCAAGCGGACCTGCGAGTACGAACGAGGCGGCGGACAGCATCAACAAGTCGCGGGGCGGGTGCAGCCGCGCTCAGCGTTTTGGCAAGGTAACGCGAACTTTGTCCAAGGCGATGGCGCTCAACGGGCTCTGCTGGGCCGGCGAGAAACTCGCCCCGTTCAACTTGGCGCCCTGGAGAATGATCCCGGGACCGTTGAGAAACCTGCCGTTGAGGGTGAAGCCATTGAGTCTCATACCGTTCAAGCTCCAGCCATTCAGCTTCACACCGTTCAAGCTCCAGCCATTCAGCTGCGGAGCCTTTGCGGCTGCATTGGCAGGCTCGTCGGCTTGGGCGATCGGAGTGCCAAGGGCTATCGAGAGCAGGCCCAGGGCCAGACCAGTCATCAGTTTCATCGTGATTCTCCATAGTGGGTTGGGGGAGGAATTGTTTCCTCACCAACACATACGGAGGCGGTGGGGGTTGGAGATCATCGGGATGGAGGATTGTTTCTGCGTTGCTTGGTATCGGAGATCCGGCAACTGCGCCTGCGTTGCCCTACCTCGCCCATCCGGCAATTGCTCCTGCATTGCCCTACCTCGGGCATCCATGCCCTCGCCTTGGGCTCGTAGCTCGCCCATCCGGCAATTGCTCCTGCATTGCCCTACCTCGGGCATCCATGCCCTCGCCTTGGGCTCGTACCTCGGGCATCCGGCAATTGCTCCTGCATTGCTCTCGGCAACTGCTCCTGCGTTGCTCTACCTCGCCCATCCTTGGGCTCGTACCTCGGGCA
>JBBSLG010000026.1:0-70834 GCA_038255435.1 Lysobacterales bacterium | reverse complement strand
GCTTCATCGGCGATGGATGGGGGATCTGGCAGGCCCGCATAATCCATCGCTTCGTCGGTCACCGAAGCCAGCCGTCTCAATCGCCACCACCGAGTCGACCCCGATGAACGAGATATGGATCATTGACGACGACCGCTCCGTCCGCTTCGTGCTTGCCGAGGCGCTGCGTGATGGCGGCTTCATGGTGCGCGATTTCGACAATGCGCGGGCGGCCCTGTCGGTGCTGCCGCATGCCAGGCCGGCAGCGGTGTTCACCGATGTACGCATGCCCGGCACCGACGGATTTGCCTTCCTCGAAGCGCTCAAGCGCGAACACGCCGATGTGCCGGTCATCGTGATGAGTGCCTATACCGATGTCGCCAGCACCAGCGCGGCGTTCAAGGGCGGCGCCTTCGATTTTCTGCCAAAGCCCTTCGATCTGGAGCACGCGGTTGCGCTGGCAGTGCGCGCGACCAGCAGCGCGACCAGCCCGGCTGCCCAGCGCAATCCGCGGCCAGAGCGCGAAACCGCCGAGCTCAGCGGCGAGTCGCCGCCGATGCGGGAACTGTTCCGCGCGATCGGCCGGGTCGCGCCGACCCAGCTCAATGTACTGATCACTGGCGAGACCGGCACTGGCAAGGAGCTGGTCGCGCGCGCCCTGCATCGACACTCGCCGCGCGCGCAGCAACCCTTTGTCGCGCTCAATACCGCGGCCATTCCGGCCGATCTGCTCGAATCCGAGTTGTTCGGACACGAGGCCGGAGCCTTCACCGGTGCGCAGCGCCGTCATATCGGTCGCTTCGAGCAGGCCGAGGGCGGCACCCTGTTTCTCGATGAGATCGGCGACATGCCGCTGACCCTGCAGACGCGACTGCTGCGTGTGCTGGCCGAGGGTGAGTTCTATCGTGTCGGCGGACGTGAGCTGATTCGCGTCGATGTCCGGGTAATCGCGGCCACCCATCAGGATCTCGAAGGTAAGGCCGCGCGCAATGAGTTCCGTCCCGATCTCTTGCATCGGCTCGATGTGATGCGTCTGCATCTGCCCTCGCTGCGCGAGCGCCGCGAAGATATCCCCTTGCTGGCCGAGCGCTTTCTGGAACGCGCCTGTCAGGAAACCGGCACCGAGCCCAAGCGTTTCTCGCGGGCGGCGATCCAGTTGCTCAGCGCCCAGGTCTGGCCCGGCAATGTGCGGCAACTGGAAAATCTGTGCCGACGATTGGCGGTGATGGCACCCGGCCGAGAGATCGCGATTGGCGATCTGCCGCGCACCGGGGTGATGAGCTTCCAGCTCAGTCCGCCGCCGATGACCGAAGAGGGCGAGGATGCCGGTCCGGCGCCTCAGCAAGGCCTGCTGTATCAGAACTTCGGCGCGGGCGCGGCGGCGATCGGCGCCGCGGCGGCGCTGCCGCGCGTGATCGTCGACTGGCGGCAGGCTCTGCGTCATGAGATCCAGCGTGCCTTGAAAAGCGGCGAGAGCGAAGTGTTCGATGCCGCGCGCGCGGTGTTCGATCGCCTGTTGCTCGATGCGGCACTCGAGATCACCCAGGGCAATCGCATCGAAGCGGCGCGCCTGCTTGGCATCGGTCGCAATACGATCACCCGCAAGCTCGGCAGCTCACGGCGGCGCAGCGAAAAACCCCAGGGATAGGAGTCGATGCGGGGCGCTTCAGTAGCCGCGCTCGACCAGAAAAGCCCCGATCGCGGCGTGGATCTCGCTGCCGTCGAGCGCACAGTCGTTGTGCGCGCAGGACAGCGTGACCAGGCTTGCCGCAGGCGAAGACTGGCTGAGCTCGACCCCGTGCGCGTAGGGAATCACATCATCCCGGCGGCCATGCAGGATCAGCACCGGGCCCGGATATTTTTTCAGGGCACCGCGGTTGTCGAACGGGTCGCGGATCAGCAGGCGCGGCACATGCAGGGCGCTGGCGAAATCGGCGATCGACGCAAATGTCGAAATCAGCACCAGGCCGGCGAGCGGGCGCTGCAGGCTCAGTTCGGCGGCCGGACCGCCACCGATCGAACGGCCGATCGCAATGATCCGCTGCGGGTCGACTCCGGGCTGATCGAGCAGCCAGTCGTAGGCAACCAGGCTGACGGCACGGATCGAGTCCAAGCCAGGTTTGCCGGCCGCGCCCGCATAGCCGGGGTACTCGATCAGCAGCAGATTGCGTTCGGGACCGGCGAGCCTGGCCAGCGCAGCCACCGACTGGAAGGCAAACTCGGCATTGCCATGGAAGAACACCAGGGTACTGGTGGGGCCCGCCGACTCCGCCGGCAGCCAGATCACCTGGGCACTGATCCCGTCGGCACCCGGCAGGTTCAGCGGTTGCGCCGATTCCGGCCAATCGCCACGCTGTGGGCTCACCGCCATGCTGGCCCCGGGAAACATCATCTTGCGCTGCGCCGACCAGACCTGGGCGCAGTACATCGCATAGGCAAATGCGAGCAGACCGACCAGGATCAGCAAGACCTTGGCGAACGCGCGCATCGGCGATCCGTGCCTAGAGCGCGTAACCGAACTGCTGGCGGAACTGATCGCTGAAACTGGCGAAGTCGAAGCGCTGGTTCTGGGTGCCGTGGTGTTCGATCTTCAAGGCACCCATCAGGCTGGCGATGCGTCCGGCGGTGGCGAAATCCATATCGCGCATCAGCCCGTAAATCAGGCCGGCGCGAAAGGCATCGCCGCAGCCGGTGGGATCGACCACACGCAGCGCACTCGCCGGTGGAATCTCGATCGCCTCTTTCGGGGTATTGATGATTGCGCCCTTGGGCCCTCGGGTGACCACATAGGCACGCACCTTGGACGCAATCGTCGCGGCGCTCCAGCCGGTGCGTTCCTGCAGAACCTCGGACTCGTAGTCATTGACGGTGACGTAATCGGCCTGCTCGATAAAAGCGCGGAATTCCTCGCCCTTGAACAGCGGCATCGCCTGACCGGGATCGAAGATGAAAGGAATGCCGGCAGCGGCAAAATCGGTCGCGTGCTGCAGCATCGCGTCGCGCGAATCCGGCGCGACGATGCCGAACTTGACGCCTTCAACGTCGCCAACGCGCGACTCATGCGAGCGCATCATCGCGCCGGGATGGAAGGCGGTGATCTGATTGTCGTCGAGGTCGGTGGTGATGAACGCCTGCGCGGTGTACAGATCATTGATCTGGCGCACATGTTCGAGACTGATGCCGCAGGCCTCGAAGTGTTCGCGGTAGGCGCCAAAGTCCTGACCGACGGCCACCATCGGAATCGGATCGCCGCCGAGCAACTTGAGGTTGTAGGCGATATTGCCAGCGCAGCCGCCAAACTCGCGGCGCATCCGTGGCACCAGGAAGGCCACATTCAGGATATGCACCTTGTCCGGCAGGATGTGGTTCTTGAACTGGTCCTGGAACACCATGATGGTGTCGAAAGCGAGCGAACCGCAGATCAGTGCTGACATGGTCTATCCAGGAACGGCAAACAGGACCGGCATGGTGGCGAGCCGAGCCGGGCATGGCAAGCCCCAGTGCGCTATGGACGCACTCTGCCCTGCGCGAAAGTGGGAAATCAGGGCAGCTCACCTGCGCGCCAGTTTGGTCCCCGCTCCCGCTTGCGGGAGCGGGCCAGGCTGAGGGCGACGCGCCTCAGGCGCACCGGCGGAGATCAGAGCCGCGACTTCAGCATCTGGTTCAACTGTGCCGGATTGGCCTTGCCCTTGGTGGCCTTCATCAGCTGGCCGATCAGGAACTGGAAGATCTTTTCATCGCCGGCGCGGAACTTGGCGATCTGCTCCGGAAACTGTGCGATCAGCGCATCGATCGCAGTCGACAGCGCACCGTCATCGGTGATCTGACGCAGGCCGCGGGCATCGATGATCGCATCGGCGCTACCCTCGCCGGCCCACATCGCGGCGAACACATCCTTGGCGATCTTGCCGGAGATGGTCTGATCGGCGATGCGCGCCAACAAGCCGGCCAGGGCGACCGCATCGACGCGACTGGCCTCGATCGCGATCTGCTCGCTGTTCAGCGACGAGGCCAGCTCGCCCAGCACCCAGTTGGCGCACAGCTTGGCCTGACCGGGCAGGGCCTGCAGCAGGATTTCGAAGTAGTCGGACCAGGCGCGTTCCTCGGTCAGTTTGTCGGCGTCGTACTCGGGCAGGCCGAGTTGCTCGATGAAGCGCGCGCGCCGTGCATCCGGCAGCTCGGGCAGGCGCGCACGTGCACTGGCCAGATCCTCGTCATCAAGGAACAAAGGTGGCAAGTCCGGATCGGGGAAATAACGGTAGTCGAGCGCATCTTCCTTGCTGCGCATTGTCCTTGTGCGATTGCTCGCCGCGTCGTACAAACGAGTGGCCTGGACGATGGTCTCGCCGTTCTCAAGTGCGCGGATCTGGCGCTCGATTTCATAGTCGATCGCTTTCTCGACGAATCGGAACGAGTTGACGTTCTTGATCTCGTTGCGGGTGCCGAGTGGCGCGCCGGGGTGGCGCACCGAAACATTGGCATCGCAGCGGAAACTGCCTTCCTGCATATTGCCATCGCAGATACCCAGCCAGCGCACCAGGCGATGCAGGGCCTTCATATAGGCCACGGCCTCGGCGGCGGAATGCATCACCGGTTCGCTGACCACTTCGAGCAGGGGCGTGCCAGCACGATTGAGATCGACCCCGGTCGAGGAATGAAAGGCATCGTGCACCGACTTGCCAGCGTCTTCCTCAAGATGTGCGCGGGTAAGCGCCACTTCGATCTCGCGGCCGTCGTCGAGGCGCGCCCGGATCGTGCCGCCACTGACGATCGGCAACTCGTACTGGCTGATCTGATAGCCCTTGGGCAGGTCCGGGTAGAAATAGTTCTTGCGCGCAAACACGCTGCGCCGGGCGACTTCGGCGCCAACCGCAAGGCCAAACTCGATCGCGCGCTCGATTGCACCGCGGTTGGGCACCGGCAAGGTGCCGGGCAGGGCCGCATCGACAAAACTGACCTGGGTGTTGGGCTCGGCGCCATAAGCGGTCGCTGCGCCAGAAAATATTTTCGATCGCGTCGACAGCTGGACATGCACTTCCAGACCGATCACAGCTTCCCATTCGCTGCTCATGACTGGGCTCCCGCTGTCAGGCTCGGTGTACGTTGGTGCCAGTCGCTGAGCTGCTGATAGGCATGGGCGGCGGCGAACAGTTGGGACTCGCCCCAGGCCGGCCCGATCAGCTGCAAACCGACCGGCATGGCATCGACAAAACCGCAGGGCAGGCTGATCGCCGGCAGACCGGCCAGATTCACTGCCACGGTATTGATGTCGGCGGCGTACATTGCCAGCGGATCATCGGCCTTCTCGCCGATGCCGAACGCCACATCGGGCGTGGTTGGCCCGGCGATCACATCGACGCCGGAAAATGCGCGGGCAAAATCCTCCGCAATCAGCCGGCGCACCTGCTGGGCACGCAGGTAGTAGGCATCGTAATAGCCGGCCGACAACACAAAGGTGCCGACCAGGATGCGCCGCTTGACCTCGTTGCCAAAACCCTCGGAACGGCTGCGCGAATAGAGCTCATTCAGATCCCGCGCGGACTCGGCGCGGTGGCCATAGCGGACGCCGTCGTAGCGCGCCAGATTGCTCGACGCCTCGGCCGGCGCGATGACGTAATAGGCCGAAACCGAGAGCTCCAGGCGCGGCAATTCGATATCGACCAGGACCGCACCGGCGCGTTCGAGCTCGGACAGCGCGGCGCGGGTGCAATCGGCGATCTCGGAGCGCACACCGGCGCTGTACAACTGGCGCGCAACACCGATGCGCAGGCCCTGCACCCCGCGATCGCAGGCGCCGACAAAATGCTCGGCCGGCCGCTCCACACTGGTGGCATCGCGCGGGTCGAAACCGGCCAGACAGTCGAGCACCTCGGCACAATCGCGGGCATGGCGGGCGATCACGCCGGCCTGATCCAGGCTGGAGGCAAAGGCGATCATGCCATAGCGCGAAACCCGTCCGTAGCTCGGCTTGAAGCCGGTGACGCCGCAGAATGCCGCCGGTTGGCGTACCGAGCCGCCGGTGTCCGAGCCGGTGGCGAACGGCACGATGCCGGCCGCAACCAGGGCTGCCGACCCGCCTGATGAACCACCCGGCACGCGGGTCAGATCCCAGGGATTGCGCACCGCGCCGAAGGCGCTGTTCTCGTTCGACGAGCCCATCGCGAACTCGTCCATATTGGCCTTGCCGATGCAGATGGCACCGGCCTGATCGAGTCGTACTGCGACGGTGGCGTCGTAAGGCGGTACAAAATCGGCCAGCATCCTCGAACCGGCGGTCGTGCGCAGTCCCCCGGTGCAGAACAGATCCTTGTGCGCAAACGGAATACCGGCCAGCGCACCGGTTCGCGTTGCCGCTGCCGCGTCCGCTGCCGGCGCCAGGCTGATCAACGCATTCAGATCAGGCTGCGCGGCCTCGGCCATGGTGCGCGCAACGGCGACCACGTCCTGATCGGCAGCCGCTGCGCGCCAGGCGGCGATGTCGGCAAAACGAAGCCCGCTCATTCGATCACCTTGGGCACCAGGTACAGACCCGACTGCATCTGCGGGGCAATCTGCTCGAGCGCGGCCTGACGGTCGCAATCGTCCACGGCATCGGCGCGCAGGCGCAGTTGGGCGTCGTGCGGATGGGCCATCGGCAACACCGCGTTAACGTCTACATTACGCAGGGCAGATACCATGTCCAGCACACTCTCGATGCCGGCCATCAGGCGCTCACGTTCCCCGTCGTCCAGACCCAGGCGCGCCAGGCGCGCCAGGCGATCCAGACCGGCATTGTCGATATGCATGTGTCTGCCTCAAAGAAGACCGCAATTTTGAGCACGAATCGCCTTGTGGGGCAATGCCCCGCCAGTTACAGTTCCCGCCCTTTCGCAGCAAGTGCTGCAAAAGCATTGAATTACCAGTTGCAAACTTCCTTCCCAATTCAAGGTCTGCGCCATGTTCAAGAGCCTGCGCGGCATCTTCTCCAATGATCTATCCATCGATCTGGGCACTGCCAATACCCTGATCTACGCGCGCGGGCAGGGTATCGTGCTCAATGAACCCTCGGTGGTCGCGATCCGACAGGATTTCGGCGGCGGCCGGCGCCGTGTCGCGGCGGTGGGTACCGAGGCCAAGCGCATGCTCGGCCGCACCCCCGGCAGTATTGTCACCACCCGGCCGATGAAGGATGGCGTGATCGCCGACTTCACCATGGCCGAGGAGATGCTGCAGCAATTCATCAAGAAAGTGCATCAGTCACGCTTTCTCCGGCCCAGTCCGCGCGTGCTGATCTGCGTGCCGTATGGCTCGACCCAGGTCGAGAAACGCGCCATCAAGGAATCCGCAGAATCCGCTGGTGCCCGTGACGTATTCCTGATCGTCGAGCCGATGGCGGCTGCGATTGGCGCCGGCATTCCGGTGCACGAGGCCAAGGGCTCGATGGTGCTGGATATCGGCGGTGGTACCTCCGAGGTCGCAGTGATCTCACTGAACGGCATCGTCTACGCACAGAGCGTGCGCATCGGCGGCGACCGTTTCGACGAGGCGATCATCAACTACGTGCGGCGCAACCACGGCACCCTGATCGGCGAATCGACCGCAGAGCGCATCAAGATCGAGATCGGCTGCGCGTTTCCGCAGGCCGACGTCCGCGAGATTGAAGTGTCCGGGCGCAATCTTGCCGAGGGCGTACCGCGCCAGTTCACCATCAACTCGAATGAGATCCTCGAAGCCTTGCACGAGCCGCTGGCCGGCATCGTCGGCGCGGTGCGTTCTGCGCTTGAACAAACCCCGCCGGAGCTTTGCTCGGATGTCGCCGAGCGCGGTATCGTGCTCACCGGTGGCGGAGCCCTGCTGCGCGATCTCGATCGCCTGATCTCGGAAGAGACCGGGCTCGCCGTCCATGTTGCCGACGACCCGCTGACCTGCGTGGCGCGCGGCGGTGGTCGCGCACTCGAATTGATCGATATGCACGGCAACGAGTTCTTCTCACCCGAATGATGGTGTGACTGCGGCGGCGGCAGCCGCCGAGCCGGGCACAGGGAGTGCGTGGCAAGCGTGCCGCTTGTCGAGCCGGAACCGGTGAACTTTACGATCGCGAGCGGCACGCTCGCACCGCAGAGATCAGGCCTTGCGCAATAGCGAAAACCCCTCCCTGTTCAGCGAACAAAGTTCGGGCACCCTGCGGCTGATCGGCTACCTGGCCATCGCCGCGGCGCTGATGGCGGTCGATCATCGCAGCGATGCACTGGCCGGGATCCAGCGACGGATTGCCGGGCTTGCCGCACCTGCGTACTGGCTGGCCATGGCGCCGGTGCGGATGGGCCGCGGTGCCCGTGATGCAGTCGCCGAGCGCGCCGGCCTGGTTCGCGAGAACGCCGAACTGCGCCAGCAATTGCTGCTCGCTCAGGCCGGTTTGAGTCAGATTGACAGCATGGGCGAAGAGAACAATCGCCTGCGTGCCCTGCTTGAGGCGCGCAACCGGCTCAGCCTGCATGCCCAGTTGGCCGGACTGCTCGAAGTCGATCTGGATCCCTATCGGCATCGCCTGCTGATCGATCAGGGCAGTGATCAGGGCGTGCGCGGCGGCCAGGCCGTCATGGACGCGCACGGCCTGATCGGTCAGGTGCTCGAACCGCTGGCCAACCGTGCCGAAGTGATCATGATCACCGATCCCGGCCATGCCATCCCGGTGCGCGTTGCCCGCAATGGCCTGCGCGCCATCGCCTATGGCACGGGCGAGGTCGATCGCCTGGAACTGCCGCACATCCCCTTCAGCGCCGATATCGTGGTCGGTGATCAATTGCTGACCTCAGGCCTCGGCGGGCACTTCCCAGGTGGCATTCCGGTCGCCGAAATCCGCGATGTGCGCGGGGACGACTCGGCCACCTTCGCGATCGCCGAAGCCACCCCGCTGGCCGGACTCACGCGTGGCAACCAGGTGCTGCTGCTGAGTTTTCTGCAAGTACCCGAAGCCCCAGCCGAGCCGGAATCGGCGACGATCATCGATGCCGCGCCAGCCAGCAAGGACCCCACCGCGCCGGTCAGTAGCGAGGCAGGGCAGTGAGCCGCCTGCGCGAGGGCGGCTGGTTGTTCTGGATCAGCCTGCTGCTCGGTCTGGTCCTCACCGTGGTTGCGATTCCCGAGGCCTGGCGACCGTATCGCCCGTTCTGGCTGGGTTTGCTGGTGATCTGGTGGACGCTGGAAGCGCCCGAACGTATCGGTCTCGGCACGGCTTTCGCGCTCGGACTCAGCCAGGATGTGCTGATTGGCACCCTGCTCGGCGAGCACGCGTTCCGCCTGGTCGCCATCGCATTCATCCTGCTGCGCTTCCGTGCGCGCCTGCGTTTTTTTCCGATGTGGCAGCAGGCCCTGGCGGTGTTGGCCATCCTGCTCAATGATCGGGTACTCACCCTGGCAATCCGGAGCATTGCCGGTGATATCGCCATCGACTGGCAGTTCTGGATGGCGCCGATCATTGGCGCCCTGCTCTGGCCATGGATGTTCCTGATGCTCGATGATCTGCGTCGGCGCAACCGTCCGCGAGAAGTCTGAGTGGCCTTCCGACCGATCCGCCGCGTCTTCCGTCCCGAACAGCGTCTGCTCAAGGACGTGGTGGTCGAGGCGCAGATTTTCAGCGCGCGCGCGACTCAGGGGTTCCTGATCATCATCGGCTTCATCATGCTGCTGATCGGTCGATATGTCTGGTTGCAGATCCTCCGTCACGATGAACTCAACACCCGTTCCGAGGCCAATCGCGTCAAGTCGCGGCCGCTGCCGCCCAGTCGCGGGCTGATCTACGATCGCAACGGTGTGCTGCTCGCCGAAAACGTGCTCGAGTATCGGCTGGAACTGATTCCCGAACAGGCCGGCGATGTCGCCGGCGTAGTCGGCCGACTGGGCGCCGTGATACCGATCGATGCCGACGATCGAGAGCGTTTCGATGCACTGCGCAAAACGCGTCGACGCTTCCATAGCCTGCCGCTGCGCTTTCATCTCAGCGAGGACGAAGTCGCCACCTTTGCCGTCAATCGCCATCGCTTTCCCGGTGTCGAGGTCGTGCCCTACCTGAAGCGCTATTACCCGATGGGTGCCGATCTAGCCCACGTCGTTGGTTACGTGAGTCGCATTGGTGCCGAGGACAGCGATCGTCTTGAGGATCCGCGCTATAGCGCAACCACCCATATCGGCAAGACCGGGATCGAACGCAGGTACGAAGACATTCTGCTCGGCGAAGTGGGCTATGAGCGCATCGAAACCAATGCCGAGGGCCGCGCTCTGCGTGTGCTGGAACGAGTGCCGCCCAAGCCCGGACAGATCCTGCACCTGAGTCTGGATGCGCGCCTGCAGCGTGCCGCGATCGAAGCCCTGGAGGGGCGCGCCGGCGTGGCGGTG
This sequence comes from Lysobacterales bacterium, assembly GCA_038255435.1. Lineage (GTDB taxonomy): Bacteria > Pseudomonadota > Gammaproteobacteria > Xanthomonadales > Ahniellaceae > 0-14-3-00-62-12. The sequence continues at coordinate 60,481 of JBBSLG010000026.1, read as the reverse complement.
GCGATCGATCCACGCAATGGCGAGGTGCTGTGCATGGTCAGCCAGCCGAGCTTCGATCCCAATCCGTTCGTCAATGGCATTTCGCGTCCGGCTTACGCGGCGCTTGTGGCGGCACCGCATCAGCCGCAGTTCGATCGCGCGCTGCGCGGCGGCTACGAGCCGGGCTCGACGATCAAGCCGTTCTATGCACTGGCCGGGCTGGAGCTGGGCCTGCGTCGACCCGAGGACACGGTGTTCTCGACCGGCAGCTTTAATCTGCCCGGTCAGAGCCAGAGCTATGGTGATTGGCGCAAGGGCGGCCACGGCCGGATCAATCTGCGCGAGTCATTGGCGCAATCGGTGAATACCTATTACTACCAACTGGCCAGCGACGCCGGCATCGATCGCATGAGCACCTACCTCGCGCAATTCGGATTCGGTCAGTTGAGTGGCATCGATCTCGACGGCGAGTCGACCGGCGTGTTGCCCTCGCGCGAATGGAAGCAGCAGCGCCATGGCAAATCCTGGTATCCCGGTGAAACCGTGATCGCCGGCATCGGCCAGGGCTACTGGGTGGTCACCCCGATGCAATTGGCCAGTGCGCTGGCGACTCTGGCCGGCGATGGCGTGCGCCATCGACCGCATCTGCTGCGGGCGACCCAGGAGGGTTTCGACGCGCCGATCGTCCCCACCGAGTTGTCCCTGCCGATCGCCTCAGTGATTCGCGACCCGGAACATCTGAACGCCGTGCGTGAGGGCATGATTGCGGTGATGCACAGTCCGACCGGTACCGGCCGCGCGTTTGGTCGCGATGCGCCCTATAAAATCGCCGGAAAATCCGGCACCGCGCAACGTGTCAGCCGGGCCCGCCGCACAGCGGCCGGTTCTGCAGACGCGCCCGAGGAGTACCGCAATCGCGCCCTGTTCGTCGCCTTCGCGCCCGCTGATGCACCGCGCATCGCGCTGATGGTTGTGGTCGAGCACGGCGACAGTGGTTCGCTTGCCGCGGCACCGGTGGCCCGCCGGATCCTCGATCAATACCTGGTTGGTGCTACTCCGGTTGGGCAGTTCCCCGATATCGAAGCGGCCGAGCAACTCGACCTGGCCGAGCCCCTGGATGCTGCGCCGACGGAGCCGCAGCGATGATCGATCGCGACCTCATTGATCCGATCGAGGCCAGACTCGGCCAGCTCTGGCGACGCGCGCGGCTCGACCTGCCGCTGCTGTTTGCCCTGCTCCTGGTCTGCGCGGTCGGGCTGATGACCTTGTACAGCGCCAGCGCGGAAAACCCGCGCCAGGTCGTCAACCAGGCAATCCGGATGGGGCTGGGCTTTGCCGTCCTGCTGGTGTTCTCGCGGATACCGCCGATGTGGTTCCGCACCCTGACGCCGTGGTTCTTTTTTGGAACCCTGTTGTTGCTGGTGTTGGTCCTGGTGCTCGGCGAAGGCCGCGGCGCCAATCGCTGGCTCGATCTGCGCGTGCTCCGCTTCCAGCCTTCCGAGCTGGCGAAACTGGCGTTGCCGATGATGGTTGCCTGGTATCTGCACACGCGCGCGCTGCCACCGCGCTGGCGAGACCTGTTCGCCTGCGCCCTGTTGATCGGTGTACCGGCTGCGCTGATCGCCAAGCAACCCGATCTCGGCACCGCGGTGCTGGTCGCGGCCAGCGGAGCCTTTGTCGTCTTCCTGGCCGGCCTCGGCTGGCGACGGATTCTGCTGATCTTCGCAGGCGCGGCGGCGGCCGTGCCGGTGCTCTGGCATTTCATGCACGAGTACCAGCGCAACCGTGTGCGCATGCTGATCGATCCCGAGTCCGATCCGCTGGGCCTTGGCTGGAACATCATCCAGTCGAAGATCGCAGTCGGTTCGGGCGGATTGTTCGGCAAGGGCTGGATGGGCTCGACCCAGGCCCGACTGGATTTTCTCCCCGAGCACACCACGGACTTCATCTTCGCGGTGTTCTCCGAAGAGTTCGGCTTGATCGGTGTGATCCTGCTGATGCTGGTCTATGTTTTCATCATTGGCCGCGGACTCTGGATCGCCGCAAATGCACGCGACACCTGGTCGCGACTGATTGCCGGCTCGATCAGCATGACGTTCTTCGTCTATGTGATGGTCAACGGCGGCATGATTGCCGGTCTGCTGCCCGTGGTCGGCGTGCCGATGCCACTGGTAAGTTATGGCGGGACCAGTGCGGTCAGTCTGCTTGCCGGATTCGGCCTGCTGATGTCCATCCATTCGCATCGACGCTCGGCCTGAGTGCCGGGCCCATCGATCGGGAGTAAGCATGAGTTTCTGGAACCAACTGCGTGAGCGCGGCGTCTGGCGCAATCTGGTGCTCTACATCGGCATCAGCTGGGGCCTGATCGAGAGCCTGGATTTTTTCGCCACCCGCTATCAGCTTGGCAACGCCCTGGTCGACATGCTGCTGCTCGGTCTGCTCGGTCTGCTGCCGCTGGCAATGTGGCTTGGCTGGAAGCTCGGCGCCCCGGACGGCGCGCCCGGCTTGCGTTGGCGCGATGGACTGGTCGGTCTTGTCTATGCAGTCGTCCTGGCTGGCGGCCTGTACGCGAGCTTTTCTGGACGCGATCCCGGCCGCGGCATCGAGCAGGTTGCGAAGACCGATGACGAGGTCGCCAGAGTGCCGCTACGGCTGGACCTGACGCGTGCCGTCACCCTGGTCCCGTTCGGCCAGGACGACCCCGAGTCGCCAGAATGGCTCGGCCTCGGGGTGTCCGAGGCGCTGTTGATGGACCTCTCGCAACACCGATTCCTGACGGTGTCGTTTCCGTGGAATGCCGAGGTGCGCAACGCCTACCTCAAGAGCGATGCGGCCATACCGCTGGGTCTGCTGGCCCAGCAGGCGCGCCGTGCCGGCAGTGCCTACTTCATTGCCGGCAAAGTATCTGGAACCCCCGAGTCGCTCAGCGTCCGTATCGAAGTGCATCAGATTGATCCGCTCAAACTCCTGCACACGCATGAGGCCAGCAACCAGTCGTTCTTTCAGGCGGTCGATGCCGCCAGCATCGCAATCAAGCCCTATCTGGACCTCAGTGCCGAGGGCGACGATGACATGCCGATTGCCGAGATGCTCAGCCAGAATCCCGAGGCCATGGCCGCGCTGTTCGAGGCGGAGTTGGCGCTCTTGCTCAAAGATGACTACCCGCTTGCGATGAAGGGAATCCGGAGAGCGCTTGAACTGGATCCCGATTTCGCGATGGCGGCGATCCGGCTGTCGCTGTTGGGCCAGAGCACCGGCAGTTTCGAAATCGCGAAGGAAGGCTTCGCCGCCGCGATGCGCAATCTGCATCAGTTGACACCGTTGCTGCAATGCGTGGTTCGTGCCAACCATGCTGCCTACGCCAAGGAGTCGGAGCGCTCACAGCGCATCGCCAAGGGCTGCGTCGACATGTTTCCCAACGACGCCAGCGCGCGTTCCATGTATGCCAGCGTGCTCGCGCTGAATCCGGCCAGCCTGGACGAGGCGATCGCGCAGTACGAGGCGATGTACGCGCTCGGCCCAGCCAATGATTCTGCCTTGCTGCAGCTGGCCAAGCTGAAGAGCCTGACCGGGGATGAGGCTGGCGCCATCGCAGCCCTGGCGAAGTATCGCCAGGACCATCCCGAGGAGACGGCCACCGCCACGCAGTTGTCCGACCTGCTCAGCCGCCGCGGTGAATTCATCGAGGCGGAGGAAGTTCTCAAGGACGCCCAGGGCCGCCAGGACTCGGCCGCGTTGACCGGTGCCCTGAGCAATCTCTATCTGCGCCAGGGCCGCTTCAGCGACGCCGATCGGGCATTGGCGCAGTACACGCCGACCAGTCCTACCGATGCGATCGCGGTGGCTGTGAGCCAGGCACAGATTCTGACTGCGCGTGGGCGCGAGGACGAGGCGCTGACCGTATTCGAACAGGCATTGAAACTTGCCCCGGCCGGGCTGATGTCACAGTTCGAGCTACGCCGGCTCTCGCAATTCTCCGGGACTCTGCTCCGGCGCGATGGACTCGCTGCCATCGACAGCGAGTTGGCCCGCCTGATCCCTGCCACCGATGAATTGTCACGCATCAACCGGGAGATCTACCGCGCCCTGGTGGTGATCCACGGCGATGATCAGCAGGCGCTTGCCGCCGGCGAGCGCGTGTTGGTGGATTTCATCGAAGACAGCAAGCGCGAGGACCTGCGCTTTCTGCTGAGCCTGATCCGCGCCCGTCAACGCGACGCCGATGGCAAGGGCAGTGAGGCCGCCAAATTGTTCGCATTGGCCCATGAGCAGATGTTCAGCTCGCCAACGCGGCTCGGTATCGGTGAGAGTCTGCTGTTGCGCTTTTGGTTGGAGACCGCGCTGCATGGCGCAAGCGCCGAAGCGCTCAGCGCCGCTACTGAACTTGCAGTACGCGGCTTCCCTGGCAACACGTCTTTGTTGGCCGCGCGCGCCGAAGCGGCTGCTCTGCACGGTGAGACGGCGCTCGCCGGCGATCTGCTCGAGCGGGCCGAAGCTCTGCTGGTCGATGCCGATGCCGGCTTTCCCGCCGGCGAGACCGTGCAACGCGTGCGCGCCCGGCTCAATGCTGCGGGCAACTGATCCGCGGTTGTAGCAAAGCTTGTTCAGCTGGCCGGACAGGGAGCCTCGGCATCAACCCAGGTCTTGAAGGCGGCCACAAACTCGGCGTGTGGCATCGCAACCGGGGCACGCGTGCCGCCCGGATTCCAGCCCCAGAGCACGAGGCCATCTTCGCTGACATGGTGCAACAGGGCGGCCAGATCGCGGCCGCCGTTCTGTGCCGGGTCCTTGAGTCGACCGCACAGTGCAGCGCTGGACAATCCCAGCCAGGCCATTTTCTGATTGGGCGGCGGCAGCTTCCAGTGCGGAGCGCCAGGCGGGGCCAGTGGACCGTAGCTCGCAGGCGAATTGCGCTCGCCATGACAACTGCTGCAGGGCAGGCCGGGCGCGCCCATGCCGGCATCCCCGCGCACCACGTTCTGCGCATGCACCAGTCCGTCATCGAATTGCAGCGGCGCGTCGCCTTCGATGTGGCAGTTCTGGCAGCGCGGATGCTGCAGCACCTGCTGAACACTGGCGAAGGCCTTGATGCCCGCAGCCTTCTGCTCGGCGGAGGGACCGCAGCCGCTGATCAGGAGGGCGAGAGCGACACAGATCAGTATGCGAATCGGCATGACGGTCTCCTCAGGCAGTGGGACGCAGCGGAAGCTCGCGCAGCCGCTGCCCGGTCAGGGCGGCAATCGCATTGGCAACCGCAGGCGCAATCGGCGGTGTACCCGGCTCGCCAACGCCACTGGGTGGCAGGGTGCTCGGCACGATGTGCGCTTCGATCAGCGGCATCTCGCTCAGCCGCAGTACCCGGTAGTCATGGAAGTTCGACTCCTGCACGCGGCCGTCCTTGAAGCTCAGGCTGCTGTACAGCGCAGCGCCGAGCCCGAAGGCAATCGCCGATTCGAGCTGGGCGACCACGCCATCGGGATTGACGGCTATCCCGCAGTCGATCGCAGCGACCACGCGATGCACGCGGATCTTTCCCTGTTCGATCGAAACCTCGGCGATCTCGGCGACAAAGCTGCCGAAGGATTCGTGAACGGCAATGCCGCGGGCACGACCAACCAGAGGTTTGCTGGTGTCCCAGCCAATTTTCTCGGCGGCCAGATTGAGCACACCCAGATGACGCGGATGATCCTTCAGCAACAGCCTTCGGTAGGCGAGCGGATCCTGGCCCGCCCGCGCTGCCAGTTCATCGACCAGCGTCTCCATCACGAAGGCGGTATGGGTGTGGCCGACCGAGCGCCACCAGAGCACAGGAATGCCGGTGTTTGGCGAGTGCAATTGCACCCGATGATTGGCGACTGCCTTGAGATACGCCGAGTCGGCGATACCTTCGGTCGAGGTAGAATCGATGCCGTCCTTCACCATCATTGACTCGAACGGCGTGCCGGCGAGGATCGATTGACCAACGATGGTGTGGTCCCAGGACGCGGGAATTCCTTCGCCATCGAGCGCGATGCGCGCGCGATGCAGATACATCGGCCGGTAGTAGCCGCCACGGATGTCGTCTTCACGGCTCCAGACGGTCTTGACCGGCGCACCAGCTGCTTTCGCGACATGCACCGCCTCGGTCAAAAAATCCGAAACCGGGGTCGCCCGACGGCCGAAGCCACCGCCGAGAAACGTCGTGTTGACGCGGACCTGCTCGGGCCTCAAACCGGTGATCTGGGCCGCCACCATCTGGTCCATCGTCTGGAACTGGGTGCCGGTCCAGATCTCGCAGGACTCAGGTTCGATCTTGACCGTACAGTTGAGTGGTTCCATCGGCGCATGGGCCAGATAGGGCACAAAATATTCCGCCTCGAGCACGGCCTCGGATGCCGTGAGGGCGGAGGCGGCATCACCGACGTTTGCGACCATGAGGCCATCGCTGGCAGCCATTGCGCGAAACTGCAGACGTAGCGCGTCACTGTCGAGCGCAGCGTTCGGACCAGGTTCCCACTCCACCACCAGGGCGTCGCGGCCAAGCTTTGCCGCCCAGTAATGATCGGCGACCACGGCGACGCCGCTCGGAACCTGGACTATTTTCTGCACCCCGGGTACTTGCTTCGCGGCCGAGCTGTCGACCGACTTGACGCTGCCGCCAAAGATCGGTGCGCGCAGCACCACCGCGGTGAGCAGGCCTTCAAAGCGGACATCGATACCGAACCCGGCACGGCCGGTGATTTTCTCCGGTGAATCGAGGCGACGGCTGCCCTTGCCGATCAGTTTCCAGTCTTTCGGCTCCTTGAGCGCCACACTGGCGGGCGCCTTGAGCTTGCTGGCGTCGTCGACCAGCTCACCGTAGCGCAGGCTCTGCTCGCCAGCGATGATCTTGCCGTTCTCGCTGCGGCAGTCGGCAACCGCGACACCCATGCGCGCCGCCGCAGCCTGGACCAGCAGCGCGCGCGCCATCGCGCCGGCCTGGCGATAACGATCAAACTCGGATGAAATCGTCGACGAGCCGCCGGTCATCTGCATGCCGAACATGGCGTGCGCATAGGCCGGCGCCGCGATCGCGTGCTCGACGCGCAGCTTGCTCCAGTCGGCATCCAGTTCCTCGGCGATCAGCATCGGCAGACTGGTCCAGATGCCCTGCCCCATCTCGGAATGCGCGAGCAGGACGGTGACGCTGTCGTCGGCCGCGATGCGCAGAAAGGCGTTCGGGGCGAACGGCATGGCCGCCGCAGTCCCAGCCTCCTGCGCCTGCGCGAAGCGATTGGCCGAGGGCACCACAAAAGCAATGACCAGAGCGCCACCGGCCAATGCCGACTGTTTCAGGAAATCACGTCGCGACGTCGGAACGACAGCTTTCATCGGGCACCTCCAAAGAATTCGGCGCGCATCAGCGCCCAGTTCGATCAGGACTTGGTCAGTTCGGCGGCCTTGTGGACCGCGGCGCGCACGCGCTGATAGGTTCCGCAACGACAGATATTGCCGCTCATCGCCGCATCGATATCGGCGTCGCTGGGATTGGGCTTGGCGGCCAGCAGGGCGACCGCCGACATGATCTGTCCGGACTGGCAGTAACCACATTGCACCACATCGATCTCGGTCCAGGCGCGCTGTACCGGATGACTGCCATCGACCGAGAGTCCCTCGATCGTGGTGATGGTCTTGCCTTCGGCAGCGCTGGCCGGGGTGACGCAGGAGCGCACGGGCGCGCCATCCAGATGTACCGTGCAGGCGCCGCACTGGGCGACGCCACAGCCAAACTTGGTGCCGGTCAATCCGATCAGATCGCGCAGTACCCACAGCAGCGGCATATCCGCTGGTGCAGATACCTCATGCACGGATCCATTCACGCTCAGTTTCATGGCGGTTCCTCGGGCGGGCGGGATGCCGGAATCTTACTCCGGTGCAACGCGCACCGGGTCAACGTCGGACGCACAAGCACGCGCGACGTTGCTTTGCCGCCGTCATCGTCCAACAATCGAGCCGCCGTCGCACAACACGCGTCATAGCCGAACCAACGCATGAACCAGAATGAAAGCTCGGCGACTGCGCCGCCCGCTGCCCGACCAGGCGCTCTGCGCGGCGTACTCGAGGCCGCCCAGTGCAGTATTCGGGATCGCGACGCAGCCTGCCTGGTGATTGTGCTGGAGACCGAAGGCTCGACCTATGCGAAAGCCGGCGCGATGGCCTGGTTCGGTGCCGAGGGTCATGCCCTGGGCTGGCTCAGCGGTGGCTGTCTCGAACCGGAGATCCAGCGCCGCGCCGATCAGGTCAGCGCCGGCCTGGGCTTTGCTGTGATGAGCATCGATACCCGTGATGACGAGGATCTGTTCGCCGGATCGGCCATCGGCTGTCGCGGAAGACTGCGGCTATTGCTGCTGCCGCTGGCAGCGCTGGCCGGCGCTGATCAACTGATCGAATCCTGGAGTGCTGGCGACGGCAATCTCGTCATCGAACTGGACGATGCCGGATTGCTCTATTGGCAGGTCGGTAGCCAGGCGCGCGAGTGGCGACTGCCGCGCCTCGACCTGTTGCAGGATGGGATCGCAGTTGCCGGACGGATCAGGCTGGCGCCACCGCCCTCGGTCCTGATTCTGGGCTGCGGGCCGGAGACCACTCTGCTGCTGCCAACGCTGCATGCGCTCGGCTGGTACAGCACGGTGATCGAGCGACGCGAACGCTGGCACCGCCAACTCGAACTGGCCGATCGTGCCCTGCTCGCCTCGATCGAACAGGGCCTATCGACGGTTCAAGGCCAGGCCTTTGATGCTGCCCTGGTGATGCACCATCATTTCGATCTCGATCGGCAGGCTCTGGTTGCCCTCGCGGCCGGCGCCATTCGCTTCATCGGTCTGCTCGGTCCACCGCGTCGCCGCGACGATCTGTTCAAGCTACTGACCGCCGAGCAGCGCGCGGCGCTCGCGCCGAGACTGCAGGCGCCGGTGGGCCTCGATCTCGGTGGCTCGGGTGCCGAAGCGATCGCGCTTTCGATCGCCGCCCAGCTGCACGCGCGCCTGCATGCCCATTGACCCGGGACACAACTGTGTGGTGCTGGCCGCGGGTGGCAGTCTGCGCCTCGGCCAGCCCAAGCAATTGCTGCAACGCGCCGGCGAAAGTCTCATTCATCGCTGTGCCCGCCTCGCCAGCGCGACCCAGCCTCATCGAATGCTGATTGTCCTGGGCGCAGCCGCACAGCAGATACGCGCCGTGCTTGCCGGTATTGAGGCCGAGCTGATCGAGAATGCTGATTGGCGCGCTGGTCTGTCGACCAGTCTTGGTTGCGCGGCGGCGGCCCTGGCGGGCGATCCACGTCCCTGCCTGCTGCTTGGCTGCGATCAGCCGGCACTGGAGCTGCAACATCTGCAGGCCCTGCTGCGGGCGGCGGTGGCGGCCAGCTCGGGCTGCGCCGCCGTGCTGCATCAGGGCATGCCCGGAATACCGGTTGTGGTATCGCCCGAGCTGCTCGCGCAGTCGGCCCGCGTGTGTGGAGATCGCGGCCTGCGTGACGCCTTGCGCGCGCTGCCGCTCGAACGTCTTGGCTGCCTGGAATTTTCCGGCCTGCAGTTCGATATCGATGACACGGACGATCTGGCCACGGCCATCACAGCCGGCTGGATCGATCCCCAGGGGTGAACCGCCAACACAATCGGACCGCCGATACAAGATTGATCGACATGCCCGGCTGGCCGAGAATGTGATCCGTCGCGCTACGCGCAGCGGCGCCGTCGGCGCCACCCTACCTTCCGTGCTGATCTCCTCAGGAGCGCCCCGCTTCATGCCGTCCATTGCGCAACGTATCGCCGAAGAAATCTCCGCCCAGCATTCCCAGGTAACCGCCGCCATCGGCCTGCTCGATGAGGGCGCCACCGTGCCGTTCATTGCACGCTATCGTAAGGAAGTCACTGGCGGGCTCGACGATATCCAGCTGCGCACTCTGGAAGAGCGCCTGAGCTATCTACGTGAACTTGAAGACCGCCGCTCGGCGATCCTCAGCAGCATCGAAGAGCAGGGCAAGCTCAGTGATGCGCTGCGCGGCGACATCCTCGCGGCCGATACCAAGTCGCGGCTTGAGGATCTGTATCTGCCCTACAAGCCCAAGCGCCGCACCAAGGCGCAGATTGCGCGTGAGGCCGGACTCGAGCCGCTGGCCGACGCCCTCGCTGCTGATCCGAGTCTGGATCCTGCCGTTGTCGCGCTGAACTACGTCGATGCCGACAAGGGCATTGCCGATGGCAAGAGCGCCCTTGATGGCGCGCGCCAGATCCTGATGGAGCGTCATTCGGAGAATCCCGCCCTGGTCGGCAACCTGCGCGAATGGCTTTGGGACAGCGGCCTGATCCGCACCCGCCTGGTCGCCGGCAAGGAAAACGAAGGCGCCAAGTACCGCGACTATTTTGATCACTTCGAAACCATCTGCGCGATTCCCTCGCATCGCATGCTGGCCCTGATGCGCGCGCGCAACGAGGGGGTGCTCGATCTCGAACTGGTGCCGCGTACCGGCAGCGTCAATACCCGCGCCGCCGCGAGCGAAGTGCCGATGGACGAGATCGCTGCCGCCGGTCATGCCCTCGCCGAAGGCATGGTCGCGGCGGCCGCCAGTGTCAAAGACCGCGGTCGCGCGGCCGATGCCTGGCTGCTCGAAACCTGTCGACTCACCTGGCGGGTAAAGCTTCATCTGCATCTGACCCTGGATCTGTTCGGTCGCGCCCGCGAGCGTTCCGAGGACGACGCCATCCGCGTCTTCGGTGACAATCTGAAGGATCTGATGCTGGCGGCGCCGGCCGGACCCAAGGTCGTGCTCGGGCTCGATCCCGGCCTGCGCACCGGCGTAAAGATTGCCGTCGTCGATGCCACCGGCAAGGTACTGACCACCGGCACGATTTTTCCGCATGCGCCGATGAATCGCTGGGACGAGGCGCTCGCGCAACTGGCCGTCGGCTGCAAACAACTCGGTGTACAGCTGATCGCGATCGGCAACGGCACCGGCGGCCGCGAGACCGAGAAGCTGGTCGCCGAGCTGATGCGCAAGCATCCCGAACTGAAGCTCGCCAAGGTCGTGGTCAGCGAAGCCGGCGCCTCGGTGTATTCGGCTTCGGAGCTGGCATCGAAGGAATTTCCGGATATGGATGTCAGCCTGCGCGGTGCGGTGTCAATCGCCCGGCGCCTGCAGGATCCGCTGGCCGAACTGGTCAAGATCGATCCCAAGGCCATCGGTGTCGGCCAGTATCAGCACGACGTCAATCAGGTAAAGCTGGCGCGTGCGCTCGACGCGCGCGTCGAGGATTGCGTCAATGGCGTCGGCGTTGATCTCAACACCGCATCGAGCGCCTTGCTCGCCCGCGTCGCCGGATTGTCAGCGAGTGTTGCCGAAAATGTAGTGAAGTTCCGCGACAGCCATGGTGCCTTTACCTCGCGCAGACAATTGCTGAAGGTGCCGCGCCTGGGCGACAAGGCATTCGAGCAGGCCGCGGGCTTCATGCGCATCCGCGGTGGTGAGCACCCGCTCGATGCCTCCTCGGTGCACCCCGAGGCCTATCCGGTGGTCGAGCGCATCGTCGCCCGCAGCGGTCGCGACATTCATGGCCTGATCGGCGACAGCGCGTTCATTCGCAAGCTCGATCCAAAGCACTACATCGACGAGAAATTCGGCCTGCCGACCGTGCAGGACATCCTGCGCGAGCTGGAGAAGCCGGGCCACGATCCGCGTCCCGAGTTCGTCACGCCGAGTTTTGCCGAGGGCATTGACGAGCTGAAGGACCTGCGCCCCGGCATGGTGCTCGAAGGCCGGGTGACCAATGTCGCTGCCTTCGGTGCCTTCGTCGATATCGGTGTGCACCAGGATGGTCTGGTCCATGTCTCGGCGCTATCGAACCGCTTCGTCAAGGACCCGCGTGAAGTCGTCAAGGCGGGCGATATCGTCAAGGTCAAGGTGATCGATGTCGACCTGGTTCGCAAGCGCGCGGCACTGACCATGCGTCTGGATGATCCGATCGGTGAGGCGCGCGCCGAGCGCGAGACGGCACCGGGACGGCGCGATGAGCGCGGCGCCAGTCAGCGTCGCGAATTTCCTGCCAAGCCGGCGCCGGGCAAGCCGGCTGCACCGATCGGCAATGCGCTCGCCGATGCCTTCTCGCGGGCGCGAAAAAACTGAGCGAGCCAACTCAGACCAGCCGGGCCGGATCGCCGGTTTCCAGCTGGTGCAGGATCGCGCTGGCCTGGGTGCGATTGCGCACGCCGAGCTTCTCGAAGATCGAGGTCAGGTGTGCCTTGACCGTGCGCTCCTGGATCGATAGCGCATCGGCGATCTGCTTGTTGAGCTGGCCTTCGGCGACCAGCACGAGCACCCGCAATTGCTGCGGTGTCAGCGTGGCCAGTCGCAGCGCCAACTCGCGATCGGCGTTTGAACTCTGGCCTGCTGCGACCGCGGCGCGCAGATCTTCGGGAACGTATTCCTCGCAGTTCAATACGGCACGCAGACCGACCTTGATGGCATTGAGATCGGCGCGCTTGGGAATGTAGCCGGCGGCACCGTAGTTCAGCGCGCGCCGGATCACCGCCGGATCATCATTGGCCGAGATCAGTGCGACCGCGACACCGGGATATTCGGCACGCAATTCAACCAGTCCCATCAGGCCGCGATTGCCCGGCATATGCAAATCGAGCAGGACCAGGTCGATATCGGGTTGCGCCGCCAGTTGGGCACGCGCCGCCATCAGGGTATCGGCCTCGAACAGGATCACATCGGGCATGATTTCGCGCACTGCCTGGACCAGGGCGAGCCGGAACAGCGGATGGTCATCGGCGATCAGCAGGCGCGTCATGTCCGGGCGACCCATGGAGTCCGCGCACGGCGAGCTGCCGCTACACGCAGGAGCGATACCGCCGACACTACTGCACGGTCCAGCCACCGTCGACCACGATGCACTGGCCGGTGATATTGCGCGCCACCGCCGAAATCAGGAAAGCGGTGATGCCGGCCAGTTCCTCGAAGCTGATGAAGACACCCTTGGGCATCGGCTTGAGCATGATCTCGCTGATCACCTGGGCCTCGGGAATACCATTGCTGCGTGCCTGATCGGCAATCTGCTTTTCGACCAAAGGCGTCAGCACATAGGTCGGGCAGATCGTATTGATCGTGATATCAGTATCGGCGGTTTCCAGTGCTATCACCTTGCCGAAACCGATCAGTCCATGTTTGGCGGCGACGTAGGCGCTCTTGTAGCGGCTGCCGACCAGGGAATGGATCGAGCCGATATTGATGATGCGACCGAAACTGCGCGCGCGCATGCCTGGCAATACCGCGCGGCTGAGCCGTGCCGTTCCGACCAGCATCACCTGGATCAGCAGGTCCCACTTGTCAATTGGAAAATCCTCAAGCCGCGCAACATGCTGCAGACCGGCATTGTTGACCAGCACGTCGATCGGCCGGCTGCATCCGGACAGCACGGCCGCGACCGAATCATCCGAGGTGACATCGAGCGCATGGGCCTCGCTGGAGCCGCCCGTCGATGCGATCAGAGCCGCGGTCTGCGCTGCCGCCGCCGCATCCAGATCGGTGCAGATAATGTGGTGGCCCTGGCCAGCGAGTGATTCGGCGATGCCGCGGCCAATGCCGCTGCCGGCTCCGGTGATCAGGACGCTGTGTGCACTCGACATTGCTACGGACTCCGGATACTGATCGTCAAGTTTAGCAAGGGCAGGCTGGGCAGCAGTCTGGTACTTAGGTCCAATGAGCGGGCGGCGCCTGCATGCTAGTTTGGAGCATTCGATGGTCGGGACGATGAAATGCGGCAGCTACACTCCTGGATTCCGCTTCTGGCGCTGGCACTGGCGGCCTGCACGCCGGGACCGGCAACGATGAAATCACCCAATCAACCACAAGCCGAGGCAGCGCGCCTGCTTGCCTCGTCGACTTCCATCCATCGCGACGGCGATGATCTGCTGAGCGCGGGTCTCGGTCTCGACGGATTGCGTGCGCCAACTCCACCGGTCGTCGCCGATCCGGCTGCGCCGACGCCGGCAGAATTGCGTCGCCGCGCCATCTACAGCAATTGGCGCGGTATTGCCGATCTCGCCAGTGGCAAGGGGCTGGGGCCATGGTCGGAGAAATTACCGACGGTGCCAGGACGCGAATGGTCGAGTCTCGAAACCTTGCCGGGGCGAACGCATCCGCATCGGGTGCTGGTGCAGATCCCGGACCAATTCAACACGAGCCAGCGTTGCCTGGTCGTCACTGCGTCCTCTGGTTCGCGCGGCATCTATGGTGCGATCGCGCTGGCCGGTGCCTGGGGACTGGCGCGCGGTTGCGCGGTGGCCTACACCGACAAGGGCGCTGGCACCGGCTACTACGATGTCGATAGTGCCAGCGGGGTTATGCTCGACGGCAGCCGCAGTGCCGACGCAGTCCTCGAGTTTGCGCCGAGCGTTGCTGATCCGGCCAGGATTCCTGCGCACGCAGTTGCGATCAAGCATGCGCACTCCACCGAGAATCCCGAAGCCGATTGGGGTCAGCATGTGCTGTCGGCGGCGCGCGCGGGCCTGCGTGCCCTGGCCGAAGCCCATCCCGAACAGGCGCCGTTCACTGCCAGCAACACCCGCATCATCGCGGTCGGATTATCCAATGCCGGCGGCGCCGTGCTGCGCGCTGCCGAACAGGATATTGATGGTCTGTTCGATGCGGTCATCGCCATCGCACCGAATATCAGCGCGCCCGATCAGGGCCGCACGCTGTACGACTACAGCAGCGAGGCCGGCCTCTACGGTCCCTGCGCCATCGCCGCCGTGGAATCGCCGGTGCAACTGCTGCCGGCAGCGGCGCGTGCCGCGGTCGCGGCCCAGCGCTGTGCCAGTTTGCAGCGCGCTGGATTGCTCGAAGCCGGCGATGTCTCCGCACAGTCGCGGGCCGCACTGGCGCATCTGCGCGGACAGGGCTGGAGCGATCGCGCACTTGCACTGTTTGAGCAGAATCTGGCCTTCGATCTCTGGCGCGCGGTGCTGGCGACCTATGCGCAATCCTATGCCGGGGCCGGCATCGACGATCCGGTCTGTGGCTATTCGTTCGCAATGCTCGGGCCCGATGGCCGGCCGCGCGCCAGTACGCCTGGCGAGCGCAGTCTGTGGTGGTCGGATGCCAGTGGCATCGCGCCCGGTGTCGGCGTCGGCATCGTCGATGCCCTGGCCGATGCGGTCGATCCGGGCTTCAATGGTTTGCAGTGCGCGCGTTCGTTGTGGAGCGGAACGGACGCACTCGCGCTCCGGCTGCGCGCTGGCGTCGCCGCCACCCGTGGCAATGCGCGACCGCTCAGTCCGCGGGTTCAGCTGATCCATGGATTGGATGATGCGCTGCTGCCGATCGACTTCAGCAGCCGGCCGTATACTGCCGCCGTGCGTGCTCAGGGCATCGAGATTGGTCTGACCGAAGTGCCGGACGCGCAGCATTTCGACGCCTTTCTGGCGCTGCCACCGATGGCGCGGTTTCAGCCTCTGCTGCCCCATGCCTACCGCGCGCTGGACGCGGTCCTCGCCGAGATCTGATCGACCTGCGCGCAGGTCCGCGCTGAGCGCCCGGTTGAATCAGGAACTGCAGGACAGCGCCGAACAGCCGACCCGATGGCGCGCCCACTCGGGTCGTCGCGCTGCCAGATCCTCGTGCTCGGGCTGTTCGTCGTAGGGCTGTTGCAACACCTGCATCAGTCGATCCAGGACCGAGGTATCGCCTTGCTCGGCGGCATCGATGGCGAGCTGGGCCAGATAATTGCGTGGCACATACTTGGGATTGTGCGCGTCCATCCGCGCGCGCCGCGTCTGCGTATCGATGCCCTCGGCCAGCACGCGCCGTTGATAGCGCAACAACCAGTCGAGCAGCCGCGCCCGGTGTGCCGGCTGGCGACCTTCGGCGCTGTAGAAGGCCGCGTCCAGTGGTTCGAGAAGAACGGCTTCATCGTTGCTGCCGGCATGCAGTGGAACCCTGGCCAGACGCCGGAAGAAAATCGTGTAGTCGGTTTCGGCGGCGCCCAGCAACTCGAGCAGATCACCAAGCAGGCGTCCATCGTCCTCATCGGCAATCGCCGCAATCCCCAGCTTGCCGGCGTAGAAATCACGATGGCGCCGATCGTATTCGTCTCGATAGGCATCGAGCCCGGCCTCGAGTGTTTCGCGATCAATCAGGGGCATGAGGGAACCGGCCAGGCGCGAGAGATTCCATAGCGCGACTTGCGGCTGCCGACCGAAGGCGTAGCGATGCTGGCCGGCATCGGTGGTATTCGGGGTCCAGTCAGGATCGAATCCCTCCAGCCAGCCGTACGGGCCATAGTCGATGGTCAGGCCGAGCACCGACATATTGTCGGTGTTCATCACGCCGTGAACGAAACCGACCCGCATCCAGTGCGCGATCATCACGGCGGTGCGCCGGCACAGGGTTTCGAACCAGGCGCCATAGACCTCGCTGCGCGCAGGCGCCAACTCGGGATGATGCGCATTGATCAGGTCATCGAGCAGCTGACGCATCAGTTCGATCTCGCCATGCGCGGCAAGAATTTCGAAATTGCCAAAACGCAAAAAGCTCGGTGCCACCCGGGTGACGATCGCACCGGGTTCGGCGCGGGCATTGCCGTCGTACAGCATGTCGCGCACGACCGGATCGCCGGTGCCGACCAGGCTGAGCGCGCGCGTGCTCTGCACCCCCAGATGATGCATCGCCTCGCTGCACATGAACTCGCGCAGCGAGGACCGCAGCACCGCCCGGCCATCGGATCGCCGCGAATACGCGGTGGGGCCGGCGCCTTTGAGTTGGAGCTCGACGCGCCGTCCATCGGCGCCCTCGAGTTCGCCCAGGGTGATCGCGCGCCCATCACCCAATTGTCCCGCCCAGTTGCCAAACTGGTGTCCACCGTAGCGTGCCGCATAGGGCTGCATGCCGGCAGCGAGCGCATTGCCAGCGAGTATCTGCACTGCCGCATCGTCAGCACTTTGCGGCCGGCGAATCCCCAGCTCGGCGGCCAGCGGATCGGACCAGGCGAGCAGCCGTGGTGCCGTTACCGGGGTTGGCTGCACGCGACTGTAGAGCGCATTGCGCACCTCGCGGGATTGCCGGTCTTCAATGGGATCGCCCGGCATGCTGCGCACAAAGCGATTGTCGAACTGCAGGGATTCAAGCGCGTGCATGGACTCGGCCGAAGAATGGGTCGGTGCCGCGGCGACAGGACAACGCCGTCGACTCGGCTTTGTTACACAATAGGGGCTTCCCCGATCAATGCAATCTTCCATGCCGACCCGTATTTCCATCTTGATTCGCAGCATGGATCGGCCGACGCTCGATCGTGCATTGCAATCGGTCGCTGCGCAGCGCCGCCAGCCCGATGAAATTCTCGTGGTTTCAGCCAAGGGCCCGGGCCATCGACCGCTGCCGAGCGAAATCAATTCGATTCCGCTGCGCCTGATCGAACCGGAGCAGGCGCTTCAGCGCGCCGATGCCGGCAACGCCCTGCTCCGCGCCGCGCGCGGTGACTGGCTGAATTTTCTCGACGACGACGATGCCTTCCTGCCGAACCATCTGGAAACCCTGATTTCGGTGGTCGAACAGGCGCCGCCAGGACTTGCGGTGGTCCATAGCGTCGCCGAGGTGATCGATAGGACCGGCCGCGTGCGTCAGCATCTGGGCGCACCGTTCCAGCGTCTGCGCCAACTCGATTGCGGTTTCATCGCTTCGTTCGGCACGGCCTTGTTCGCGCGTCGTTTGCTCGACCAGGGGGTAGCGCTCGATGAGAATTTTCCAATCCTCGAGGACATGGATTTCTGGATCCAGTGCGCCGCGCTTGGCCGCATGCATTTTGTCGACTCGGTGACCTATCGCTACCACGCCGCCGATGGTGAATCCGGAATCGGTCTGGGCAATACCCGTGATGCAGCGGGCATCGCCGATGCGCTGCGCCGTCTGCGGATCAAGTGGGCCAGCCTGGCCGCCGAGATCGACGCCAGTCCGGCGCAGCGCCTGCTGCAGGCCCAGCAGGCGCTGCGTTCGGGCGCGAACGGCGAGGCCCTGCGGCTGATGCGTGAACTGCTCGATGAGTTGCCGCAGGATGTGAATGTCTTGAACATCGCAGCGGTCGCCGAACTGCGCGCCGGCGACCTCATGCGCGCCGAGGCCTTGCTGCAGGCCGCGCTGGTGCTTGCACCGGATCAGCCAAGCCTCCGCGCCAATCTCGAGCTGGTGCGCGACAAGCTGCGTGCCCGGGCTTGAATCAGGGCCGGGCCCGGTCGATCACTGACCGCTGTCGCCAGTTCCGGCCACGCGGTCTACCGGCGTGCGATTTGCCGACTGGGCGCTGACGCGTTTCTGCACCGCCTGACGGCGCAATTCCTGCACTTCGCGCCCACCGAGCACGCTGACCTGGGACTGCGAGCCGGCTTCGATTCGCGCCTGGGCGAAGGCGAGCACCGCGATGAAGGCGAACAGCATCATCAGCAGCAGGCAGATACCCATCAGTGCCGGGTTGTCGGTACTGAAGGCGGTGCCAGCGCAGAGCAGGGTGAGCAGCAGGAACAACCAGCGCATGGGGGTTTCTCCGTCAGTCAGTGGAGGGAAGGACGTTGTTGAGGGTGGCCGGCAGCTCACTGAGCGCGGCGAGCCGCCGACCGGCAATCATTGCCATTCGTGACAGGCCAAGCTCATGCTGCAGATCGAAATACGCGCGCTCCTCGTGTTCCATATCGAGCACGCCATACAGCGAATCCTGGTGGACGATGGGGACGGCGAGTTCGGAAAGCCGATGAGCGTCATCGCACACATAGCGCGGATCGAGCCGGCTATCGTCCACCCGGACCGCGCGCCGGCTCATTGCCACCGAGCCGACGATGCCCTGATCGACGCGCAAGGTGATCGCGTATTCCAGCGCCTGGCCGAGCTTGATCTTGGCGCCATAGGCGGCGACCTGGGTCAGACTTTGGCCATCGGCATTGACCAGGTAGGTCACGCAGTCGGGCAACTGATAGGCCTGGATCGCCGCATCCGTCAGTGCCCAGGCGCATTCGCGCGCCGACATGCACTTCTGCAGTCGCAGGTCGAGCGTATCGATTGCTGATTCGATCGAGTTGGAGGTGACGGCCATCGCCGGTGCAATGAGTTTTTGATGGCGCGGAGCTTACCCGGATTCGCGTAGCTGGGAACGCGAACGACTGCCCGCTTGTCAGCTAGCTCGGATACTTCGTACGACTTGGGGAAGCTCTGAATAAGTCACCACTTCGACTTCGCTCCACTGCGTAGTGCTTGCCATACCCCCAACGAACCTGCGGTTTTGACCAGCTCCGCTGTTGAAAGCCGCCCCCTGACTCAGGGGGCTATCGCGGCTCTGAACTTGTTCAGAGGCTGCTTGGCAGCGAGTGCATCGGCGGTCGCGGTAGGTAGGGGTATGAAGTATCCGGGCTGACTACTCGAAGCCGTCGGCATGCAGCAACAGGGGCTGATGCAGGTCGCACTGCGCCGGCCGTACCAGCAGACTGAAACCGCGCAGCCAGCCGGCGTCCGGGATGGCGTGGTCGCTGATCTCAAGGGTCCACAGGCCGTCGACCGCGGTACCGGCGAAGCCCGCCATCGGCTCGCTGGCGCGGAAGGCGCCAGTGAACGGTTCCGCCGAGGCCAGGGCATCGGCAAATCCGAACACGGCGTCATCGCCCAGTCGGGTCTGGCATAGATGATTGCCCGAGTTGTCGCCGGTGCCCACGCGCGGGCGCTGCAGCAGCCGAACCGAAGTACCGTCGGGCGAGCGCAGACGGATCTCCAGATCGCCGAGATAACTGTGCTGCAGTCCGACACTGGTCGCCAGCAGATCAGCGCTGCAACTTGCGCCATCAAAACGCAGGCCGATCTCGGCCGCGCGCACGCCGGCCAGATTGATCGCGAGCGGAATCTGGACACCTATCGGATCGGCATCCGGGATCGCCACCGCGGGACCCGTGTAAGGGCACTCGCTGAGCGGACCCGCGCTACCGACGGCAAGCGTGATGGGCACGAGTTGCAGCGGACTGGTGTTCGGTGATCCGCCCGAATACTGCACGTTAAGCGCCAGTGCGATCACGCCACCGCAGGGAAAATCCGGCGCGATGGCGATACGGAAGGGCAGTGCCGGCTGGCCCGCGCTCGCACTGGCCAGATCGGGATAGGCCGCCACGGTCCTGATCACGGTGACGCCCGCTGTCGTACTCGACAAGGTCGCAGCGACGGCGCCCGCGGTCGCGGGCCCGTCGTTGTGCAGGAGCACGGCCAGATCGAGCGTCTCACCGGGTTCGGCGATGCCATCGAAATCGCCGTCGACTTCAATCAGGCCGATCTCGCCACGGCGCAGTCTGGCCACCGGGCTGGCACCGAGCGCCGCCAGCGCGGCATCGGCCATCGCGATGCCGGCGCCGCTCAGGCTGTCGGGGCCTGGGGCTTCGATGTCCAGTGCCGAACTGGTCAGCGCGGCGCGAATCGTCGCGCTGCCGGCCGCGGGCGCGGACTGGCGCAACAGCGTGGCAATCGCGGCAAGATGAGGCGCGGCGGCCGAGGTGCCATAGAACTGCGAAAAGCCTGGCGTTGCCGTGGCCACGCCATCGGCGGCGGCGAGATCCGGCTTGGCGCGCACCACGCCGCCGTCGGAGAGCAGGCTGGGCAGTCCAGGATTGAGCAGGCCGCCGCCAGCATCGAAATACATCCGGCGCGGGCCCTCGGCACTGAACGGTTCGACCGGGGTGCCCGGTCCCGCCATGAAACGGCCGCCATTGGCGACGTTTACATCCACGGCAGCGCTGCTGTAGGCAGCTACAACGGCCGAATGACCGCGAGTCTGGCCCTGGGTGCTGAGATTGAATCGACTACCCAGACCGCTCAGGTGCAGGAATCGGTGCGCCGCAGCATTGGCTTTCCAGATCACGATCCGGTCGTCGGGCTGCAGACCACCGGTCATCTCGTAGGGATCGTCGTCGCCATCCTGAAGGTCGATGCCGGCATCGACCACGTGCTGCAGATCCGGGCTCATCACAAACACATCGTAGTCATTGCCCGAGCCGCCCAGAGGATCGGTCCAGAACAGACTGGCCGCGCCGCCAGCGTTGAGCACCCGAATCTGGTTGCTGCTGCCGAGGCCCGTGCTGAACTGGTTGACGGTACCGCCCGGCAAGGCCGGCAGGGCGCCGGCATCGACGAAGTCGCCTTCGTAGACACTGGCGGTGCCATTGAGGGTATTGCCCCAATTGGTTGCCGCCGCAAAGTAGAGCGCGCCAGTGGCGGTGACTTCGGCCACTGCCTGGGCGATCGGTCCGTCCTGAAACGGCGATTCATTGAAATAAATCAGATCATCGACCAGCACATCGCAGGCGGCGATGTTGCGCAGATCGCGGATGTTCTGGGCGAACGCTGCAACGCCGGTCAGCGCGGCTGCAAAGCCGAGTCTGGCGTCGGGCGCGAGGTCGTGGACGATCTCGAGCATGGCCGAGCCCTCGCCCAGAAAGCCCAGGCCCAGGCCCGACTGACCGGGCAGGATGTCGATCGCAGCGGGCAGATCGCCGGTCGACTGGACCGTGCCAAGGTGATCGACACTGTCGGAGAGCACACAGATCTTCTGGCCCAGACCGGTCAGCCCGTACTGGCTGCGCGCCGTGTCGACGGCGTGGGCGCGTAGGCCCTGGCTGACATTGATGGCATCCGGCCTGGCTGCGGCTGAGCGGGACCGGCTGGCCGGCATGGCCCGGCGCAGCCAGCGCACCTCGGCGCGCGCTGCCAACGCCTCGATTTCCCGCCAGGGCAGCCAGGCGCGCAGTTCTCCATTCACCGCCGATTGCAGCAGCGCACCAGGCATCGCCGAAATATCGGCGTGCACCGAATCCTGTCGCGCTGGGTCGGTGAGCAGGACATCAACGTGAAATCGGCCCTCCGCGTCGGGTTGCACCGTCCGCAGCCGATCCATTGCAACAGCGGGACCGCGGCCGCGCAGCCGCTGCAGGGCCAATCTGAGACCGGAGTCGAGCTTGCCGCTGAGCGGATCGCTGCGCTTGTCGGACAGCAGGGCCTGGATCTCGGCCTGTGCGGAAGTCGTCAAACCCATTGGCGCCCCGACGGCGCCAGCCGGCCGAGCGGAGAGGGCCGCGAGCAGGGACAGAGAAACCAGCAACGGGGTGCGCATTGCGCCAGTATCGCCCACTGGCAATCGCTGCGCGAGCCGCACGGACCTGCCATGGTGCAAAAACCCTACCATGATGCGCCACGCTCGCGCTCCACGAGCCCAGCCTGCACAATAGCTTCCGCGATGAATGTCGATGCCACTGCCATGAATGCCAAGGCGCCGCCCGCCCGCGATTTGCGTCGACCCCTGCGCTATGCAGTGCGGGTGCCTGCGCTCGCCTGGCATATCGGGATTCATTTGCCGCTTGCCCTATTGCTGATCACGCCGCTCGGCGCCGCTATTCGTCTGCGCTCGGGCGAACGCCTCGATCATCGCGCGGTGCGCTGGTGGCAGGGTGGCCTGATGCGCGTCTTCGGCTTTCGTCTGGTCCGCGTTGGCAACCCGGTGCCAACGGCGGCCTTGATGGTGGCCAACCATTGCTCCTGGCTCGACATCACCTTGCTGCATAGTCAGCGCATGCTGTGCTTTGTCGCCAAGTCCGAGATCGCGCGCTGGCCGTTGATTGGCTGGCTGGCCAGTCGCGCCGGCACCATCTACCACCGCCGCGGCAACAACGAGTCGCTCAATGTGGTGGCCCAGATGATGGTGTCGCATCTGCGCCGGGGCGATGCCGTCGGCGTTTTTCCGGAGGGTGGCGCGGCCGGCAGCGTGGAGCACGTCCGCACCTTCCATGCGCGCATCTTTCAGACCTGTTACGACGCCGAAGTCGAGGCTCAGCCGGTTGCGCTGCGCTACGTTCGAGGCAGCGAGCCGGCGCGATCTGTGGCGTTCCGCGACAAGGAAAATTTCTTCCAGAATTTTCTGCGCCTGCTTGGTGACGAGGGCTGCACCGCCGAAGTCCATTTTCTGGAGCCGGTGACGGTGCAGCGCGATGGCCGTCGACGGATGGCGGATGCTGCTCGCCAGCGCATCATTGCGGCTTTGAACTTCGGTCAGAATGCTGCGCCGGCGGCGGGGACGGCCAGCGAGCCGGCCAGTGATGAACTCGATCCCATTGCGCAAGACGATGCAGGCCGCTGACTTCCAGCCACGCGGTCTGCTGCGCAACCCGCATGTGCAATCGCTGCTGGCCTCCAGCGGTTTACGCCGGATTGCTTTCAAGGAGCGTGCACGCCTGCTCGCCGAACGCTCGCGCGAATCGGTATTCGACGTCGCGCCGGATGCGCGTCTGCAAGGCTTTTACGCCCTGCCCGACGGCGAGCCGCGCGGCCTCGTGGTTTTGCTGCACGGCTGGGAGGGCAGTGTCAGCAGCAGCTACCTGCTCAGCCTCGGCGCGCGTCTGCTGCAGGCCGGCTATGCGGTGTTCCGCTTGAATTTCCGCGACCACGGCGATACCCATCATCTCAACGAGGGCATTTTTCATTCCTGCCGGATCGAGGAAGTGGCAACCGCCGTGGCGATGGCCGCCGAGCGCTTCGCCCATCGCCCGCTTTATCTCGGCGGCTATTCGCTGGGCGGAAACTTCGCCCTGCGCGTCGCCCTGCGCAGTGCCGAGTACGGCATCCCGCTCGAGTACGTGTTTGCCGTCTGTCCGGCGATCCATCCGCCGCATGTGCTGCATGCGCTGGAGACCGCACCGCCGTTCTATCACGCCTACTTCATGCGCAAGTGGCGGGACTCGCTGCAGCGCAAGCAGCGCGCGTTTCCTGAACGCTACAACTTCGATTGGGCGCGGCGTGGCGACATGCGTGCGGTCACCCAGGGCCTGGTCGAACGCCATACCGATTTCGGCACCGTCGACAATTATCTCAATGGCTACTCGATCGCTGGCGACAAGCTGGCTTTGATGCCGGTGCCCGGTCTGATCCTGAGCGCCGCCGATGATCCGGTCTGCCCGGTCGGTGACTTCACCGGCCTGCAGCTGCCGCCCCAGCTGGAATTGCAGATCACCCGCCATGGTGGCCACTGCGGCTTTGTCACCGACGTTTCGCTGGAGAGTTTTGCCGAAGCCTTCGTGCTCGATCGCCTGAGCAAACGTCACAGCGGCTGAGCGGGCGAAACCGCAACAGCCACCCCGGCATGGTTTCGAGCCTGGCGGCAACGTGGTAAATCTGCGCCATGATCGAGATCATCGTCGCCCTGTTCCTGAAATTCTGGATGTTCCTGTTCGGAACCATTCGTGGCGCGATTTCGGCGGTGCCGTTTCTGCGCCGTCTGTTGCTCAGTGGTCATCTCGAATCCGAGATGCAGGAAGGGCAACTCACGCTGCGCGCCGGTCGCCGTGACCTGTTGCTCAAGGATATTCACGTGCTCGCCCAGCACGGCGCCCGGATCACCGTGGTGGCGAATGGTGAACAGGTGCTGGCTGCGGGCGGAGCGCATGCCTTCATCCTGCCGGCAGGCAGCATCGGCTGCATCCTGATGGCCGAGATCATCGATCTGTCGAATGGACGGCGTACTCATATCCATCGCTGCCTCAAGCCTGGCGATGTCATTGAGCCGGGCGCCAATACATGAACCGCATGCTTGCACTGGCTGTACTGATGACCGCTCCGCTATTGGCCGGATGCCTGGCCGCGCGCCCACAGGCCGTCAACAGCGCTGCGGCTGCGTTGGACTGCGCTGCGGATGAAACGCCGGCAATGCGTTCCGCGCTCTATCTCGGTGCCGGGATTCCTAGCGGGGGCCGGGTCGACGCGGCGGCATGGCAGGATTTTCTTGCCAGCGAGGCGAGTACCCGTTTTCCGGACGGGCTGACCTGGTTCGACGGCCACGGTCAGTGGCGGTCGGACCGCGAGGGCCTGGTGCAGGAGTCCTCACGTGTCCTGGTGCTTTTGCATACCCCCGATTTCCTCACGCGGCAGCGCGTCGACGCGATCGCCGTCGCCTACAAAAAACGATTCACTCAGGAGGCGGTTCTGCTTGAACGCAGCGCCATCTGCATGGCGCTGCGCTGAGACGCAATGAGAACATGCCGGAAGCGCCTCGCTAGAGCCCCGATCAGGGCAGGGTCAGCGCCGCGCGCTCGTCCAACGCCGCCTGCCGGATGCAGCATCCCTCGACGTGGTCATTGACCAGTCCCATCGCCTGCATGAACGCATAGATCGTGGTCGGCCCAACAAAGCTCCAGCCGCGTCGCTTCAGATCCTTTGACAGCGCGATCGAGGTGGGTGATCTGGTGATCGCGCGCAGACTGCTGATATCACAGTGCCTGGGTCGTTCGGCTGGCCCCGGCTCATGACGCCAGAAGTAGCTCGCCAGCGAGCCGAATTCCTCTCGCAGCAACAGCGCCTGGCGCGCATTGTTGATGGTCGATTCGATCTTGCCGCGATGGCGCACGATGCCGGTGTCCTGCAATAGCCGATCGACCTCGGCGGGTCCGAACCCGGCCAGTCGTTCCAGCTCGAAGTGGGCAAAGCCAGCACGGAAATTCTCGCGCTTGCGCAGGATGGTCAGCCAGGACAACCCGGCCTGGAAACCTTCGAGGCATATTTTTTCGAACAGCCGGCGGTCATCCACTACCGGCCGTCCCCATTCGCGATCATGGTAGTCCTGATAATCCGGCAGACCACCCTGCCAGCTGCAGCGCAGCGCCTGGTCAGTGCCGAGCAGCAGACCTTGTGCATTCGGTGTACTCATGAGCCAGCATAGCCCGAGCGGCTTGCCCCGAAAAGTTGCGACGCGCACAGCAGACTGCCGCGACAGCGTGCGCGGTCGCGGCAGTCAGGTGAGCCAGCACTCAGCTTGAACGTTCGGCGCCGGCATGGTTCCAGGCGTCGAGCACAGCGGCCTCGGCCTCACCCCAAGCCATCAGGAAATTGGCCGGGTCGGCCGTCCATTCGGCGCGCAGCTTGGGCTTGGCGATATCCCAGCTGGTCTCCGGAAGGCGACTTCGTGATTCCCAACCGAAGCGGTAGGCGCCGCGATACTCGGGGTATTCCGCATCCGGGCTGACGTAAGGACAGGAGCGGAAGTGCGCGGACCAGTAGGCGTCCTCGGCAGTCGGGTCCACATCGGTGGGCGCCAGCTCGACGGCGAGTTCGTCGGCCGAAGCAGAGTAGTCTGGCGTGATCGGTAGCTGGACCGTGATCGCATCCTTCTTTGCCCGTCCCTGCCGGGACGAGAGGTCATCGCTCAGCTTCAAGCTATCGGAACTGTTCATGCGGAACCTCATCGAGTTCATTGGAGCCTCCCTGGTTGGCAGACAGCCACCCCGCAGAGAGTGCGGGGTCCTGGGGAAGCGCAAGCCGTGTGCCAAGCCTTGGGGGCGTAAATTGTTCTTTACGATCAACAGATTGCAGATTGGTGCAACGTGCAGCTTGCCCGAACGACGCGGGCATTCGCGCTTCTTGCACGAAGACCGTATTGGTTTGCGATTCAGCCTCAGCCGGCGCGCGATCATGCACGCGATGGCGCCCGACAGGATTCCGCCCGCCGTGACCGGCCCCAGTCCCCTACCATGGGCGCTTCCGATCAACCGGATCGAACTTCTGGAGTCCACCGATGAGTCTCAGTCTTCACGCTGCTTCCGTTCCCGTCTTCGTGCAAATGCTCGGCAGCCTCAAGGACTTGCTGGCCAAGGCCGAAGCGCATGCCAGTGAGCGGGGCATCGACGCCGATGCCCTGCTGCGCGCGCGGCTGTTTCCGGACATGTTTCCACTGATCCGCCAGGTGCAGATCGCCTGCGATTTCGCCAAGGGGGTATCCGGCCGACTCGCCGGCGCTGAATTGCCGACGCATGACGATGCGGATCAGAGCTTCGCCGATCTGCAGGCTCTGCTCGACAAGACGCTCTCCTTCGTATCCGGCCTGCCAGCCGCCGCCTTCGAGGGCAGTGCCACGCGTGAGATCGTGCTGCGACCGGGCACACCCAAGGAGCGCCGGATGGCCGGCCAGGCCTATCTGCTCAGCTATGGTCTGCCGCAGTTCTTCTTCCATGTCACGACCAGCTATGCCCTGCTGCGCCACAACGGCGTCGCGGTCGGCAAGCGTGACTACATGGGCGCCTACTGAGCAGGCCCGCTCTGAGCGCGCAGCCGGCAATACAGATCGCGACGGACAGTGACCTGGAATCCGGGTCATCGCTGGCCTCCGCCTATGGTGATGGCTGCGCGGAGTTCTACGACGAGCTCTATGGTCCGCTGCCGCGTCAAGTCGCCAGGCGGCTGGCCGAGATCGCCAGTGGCGCGATCTCGGCGGCAAAGGTATCTCCCGCTCCGCAGATGTCAGTCGAGCACAACGAGGCATCGCGCATTCTGGAACTCGGCAGCGCCACCGGTCGCGCCGCCCTCGCCCTGGCTGCGCTGGGGATCACGCAATATGTTGGCGTTGAGAGTTCACCGCAGATGATCCGAGCGATGCGCGCCAAGCCCGAATGTCACGACATTTACGTCGTCCACGGCGATTTCGCCCAGTGCCATTTGCCGGGCCGATTCGATCTGATTTTCGCACTCGTCAATACCTTCCAGCTGTTGCCGAGCGCGCAGCGCCAAGCCGACGCCTTCCAGCATCTGGCCCAGCATCTGCAAACACAGGGATGTCTATTGCTGGAGTGCTATGACGACCCGGCCGCATCGACCGGCCAAGGCGCTTTCGATGCCTGCCATCGACTCGAGACCCGTTCGGGTCCGCGCGATTACCGGGTCACTGGCTACGCCAGTTCGACCGACGAACTCGACGCGATGGCCGCCGGCGCAGGCCTGTCGCTGCGGGGGCGCTGGTCTGACTGGCAGCGAACATCCTGGCGCAACGGTGATCCCCGGCATATTTCGCTGTATATCGCCGCGGCAGCGACTTGAACGCACTCAGGCTTGGGCGGCCTGCAGCGGATAGAAATGTCTGCAGTCACGCCACTCGTGAATCGGCTGATCGTCGACATAGCTGGTTGGCTTCGGAAGGAAACCAGAGAAACACTCGGAGATGGCCAGTTCATCAGCGGCGACGCGACAATACTCCGCGCCGCCCGAGCTCCAGAGAAAGAGTTGCGCGCCCTCGCTATGCAGCCGGCGAATTGCCGCGACCACCGACGGCATCGGGATGCGCTTGGTCCCCACCGACCTGACCAGGGTGTCGTCGACATCCACAAAGACGATGCGTTGCCTCATCGGGCGCCGACCACAAACTCGATCGCCGCACGCACCGCCGCCACTTGCGCCGCATTGCATTGTTCCGGCGTCGCCCGCGGGCTGTCGGGATAGACCTCGGTGGTGGTCCTGTAAGGAGCATCGGTCATGCCCGCACAGAGGCCGAGTTGGCGCAATGGGTAGCGGATGACGCCGGGCGCAACCACCGTTGAACCGATGATCTCGCCGTTGCCATCAGCGGGCGCAATGTGGGTGATCTTCGAGACTGCCGTGATGATCGCCTGCTGGAAATCCGGCTGTGGATGCTCGCTGTCATCGACCAGATAGAAACCATCGGGAATTTCTTCCGCAGCGTGATCCTTGCCATCACGCGCGGCCAGTGCCGGGCGAAATTCCGTTTCATCCGTGTCGGTGGTTTCATGCAGATCGACATGCGCCGCGATGCGTTCGCGCAATGGCGCAAGCCAGCGCATCAGCGCGGCTGATTCCTCCGCCGTGCTGTCCTCGCGAAACGAACGGTTGGGGTCCACGGCGTCGGCGTTCCAACGATGGATTCGCTCGTAGGCCCAGGGGCTGATACAGGGCGCCACCACGAGATTGACACGACCGGCATAATGCTCGGCCGCGCGCTCGACAAACTGAAGGGCGCCATGCACGCCACTGGTCTCGTAGCCATGCACGCCGCCGGTGACCAGCACGATGGGTAGCTGGTCGTCCCAATTGCGGCTGCGTATCGCCATCAGCGCGTACTGATCCGGCGCGTAGTCGAGCTGACCGTACTGTTCGACATCGAAGCGCGTGCGCAGGCGATCGATGACGCTCAGCACGTCAGCGGCATAGCTGCGTTGGCGTGCCTGCTGTGAGCGCCATTCGGATCGTTCCTGCGCGCCCCAAGGTACTCCGGGCGTGCCGATAGGGTAGGGCGTGGTCGCGCTCATGGTCCTGCCTGTTGTGCAGCCCGCGCCGGGCCTGAACGGGAATTTTAGCAGCCCGATGGCAAGCGTCGCCCATCCTACGGACGGCGCGGCGGCTGCGCCGCCATTGGCGGGGATATTGCGCAATGCGTGTACTAGGCAGTGAGACCAGAACTTTCCGGAGCCGATCATGTCCCTCACGACCATCCAACTGACATCTGCTGGCGCAACACGCACCGCGCTGACCTGGCTCAGCCGCCAAGGCCTGTACGCTGTGCTCGGCGCCGCTCTGATCCTGGCCGGGCCAGTCACTGCCGCGGACGATCCGAATGCTCCGCTGTCGAGCAACCTCAATAGCATCACTGATTTCAGCGACGAGTTTCCCTTCGTCGATCTGATGAAGTCGTCACGCGACTGGATTCCGGGCAATGCCAGCGGCTGTTTCGATTGCCGCGAATCCGGCAGCAATCCCAACTGCCTGGCGCCGAACGCCTGCCCGGTCAGCATCAACCGCGACAGCAATGGCTTTGTCAGCAGCCTGCAGGCCAACCAGGTCGTGCGCACCGTGATCCACGCCGGCACCACGCCGGGGCGACTCGCCGCCGGCAATTACACGATGCGCTTCGATGGCCAGGGCACCATCCAGATGTTCGGTGCCAGCGTGGTCAATCAGACCGCGGGGCAGCTGGTATTCAATATCTCCAGCAGCAGCGGCAACAACATCGGCTTCAATCTCACCGCGGTCAATGCGGGCGACCCGCTGCGCAATCTGCGCATCCTGCCGCCCGGTGGCGTCTGCGCCAATGACGAGCGGCGCTTCTGCGACGCCGGCAATCCCTGCGCCAGCGCAGCCGTCTGCAATCTGTTCACGACGCCCGGTGTCGCCGAGCAGCAGATATTCCAGCCGCGCTTTCTCGCCAATGTGTCCGGCTACCGGATGCTGCGCTTCATGGACTGGATGGAAACCAACAGTTCACCGGTGGTCAGCTTTGCCGACTATCCGACGCCGACCAGCGCGTTCTGGCATCGGGTGCCACCGCAGATTCTCGCCGAGCTCGGCAACCGCATCGCGGCCGATCTCTGGATCAATATTCCGCACCGCGCCGACAATGGATTCATCGATGCCTTCGCCACCGTGCTGCGCGATGATTTCCGCAGCGACCGCCGTGTTTACATCGAGTACAGCAACGAAAACTGGAACGGCATCTTCTCCCAGGGCCGCGAAATCGGCGGCCAGTTCTGCCCGGGCTTTGCCGACCTCGCGGCCAATTGCCAGCAGGATGGGGTGCCCGGCAATGGCATCGCCTGTGAGCTCGACCCGAACACCTTCAACATCCCCGAGCCCGGTCGTAGCGCATGTTTTCAGGCCCTGGTCCGCGCCTGGGGTGATCGCTCGGTGCAGATCTTCGATCGCTTCGACAGCGTGTTCGGCGCCAGCGCTGGTGATCGCCTGGTGCGGGTGATTGCGGCGCAAGCGGCCAATCCGGATCTCGGTCGCCAGATCATGGCGCGCAATGTCACCGGGCAGGCGTTCACGGTCGCCAGTCGCACCGATGCCTATGCCAGCGCGCCGTATTTCGGCACCGAATACTGCACGCCCGACAACGGCTTCAATCCCGACACCGACCCGGCGATCTATGCCAGCACCAGCGCCTTTCTCGATCATCTGCAGAGCCAGGGCCTGAACCGTGCACGTGGATTCATGCAGGGTAGTCGCGCCATGCTCGACAATAATTTCGGCGGATCCGGCATCCGCCATATTTCCTATGAAGGCGGCCAACATCTGGTCGGCGTCGGCGGCTTCACCTTCAACTCCACCTGCAATGCGCGTTTTGATGAGGCCAACAACGATCCCCGCATGGGCACGATCTACCAGACCTATCTGGGCGACTGGAAGCTCAATGGCGATGAGTTCACCCACTTCGTCAGCGTTGGACGCTGGGGACCGTTCGGCCGTTGGGGCGCGTTGGAATTCCAGGATCAGAGTCCAAGCGCCTCGCCAAAATTCAGTGCGATGCAGGCCTTCAGCGCGGCCAACCCGTGCTGGTGGCCGGGTTGCACGCAGAGCGGCGGCAGTGCGCCTGACCCGCTGTTCAGTGATGGCTTCGAAGGTGCGGCGATCCCCGCCTGCACACCCGCGCAATTGCTCAGCGACAGCGGACTG
The DNA here is from genome assembly GCA_038255435.1 of Lysobacterales bacterium. Classification (GTDB taxonomy): domain Bacteria; phylum Pseudomonadota; class Gammaproteobacteria; order Xanthomonadales; family Ahniellaceae; genus 0-14-3-00-62-12. Next base: position 29,259 of record JBBSLG010000026.1, on the reverse strand, counting down.
GAGCAGACCGCGCCGGACGGACAATCCAATCCGGTCTGGGCATCGACATCGAGCAATTTCGGCACCGTGTTCTGCAGCACGGGCATCTGTCCCGACGACGGCAGCACACCAGCGCCGCGCACCGGCACGTTCTACGCCTGGTTCGGTGGTTTCAATGGTGCAGAAAACTCCAGCCTGAGCCAGACCGTCAGTATTCCGGCCGGCAATCCGCGTCATCTCAATTTCTTTCTACGACGCGCGCGCTCGACGGCGCCCCTCGATGCGGAACTGCGCGTGCTGGTCGATGGCAATCCGGTGCGTACGTTTGCCGAGCCCCCTGCGACCGAGCCCAGCTACGTGGCGCGCACGGTTGATCTATCGGCTTTTGCCAACGGCGCCGCGCATCAGCTGCGCTTCGAATACAGCACGCCAGCGGGCGGCGGGGTCTCCAATTTCCTGGTCGATGACATCAGCATCGACTGTGTCGCCAACGGCAATTGAGTCTCACTTCTGACGGGTCGGCACCTGCGCCGACCCGCATTGACCAGCCATCAGACAGGCGTCGCCGAACTATCAGGAGCCTCTGGGGGCTTCCAGTGGTTCGCTACCAGACTACCTCGGCCATCGAGCAATTCAGGCCCGATCCGATGCCGAGCAAGGCGATGCGCTTGCCCTTGGTCAGGCGGCCGGTTTCCTTGAGCTTGGACAGGGCGAACGGTACCGAGGCCGGCCCGATATTGCCGAACTCCGGAAAGATCGTCAGCACGCGGCGTGGATCGATGCCGAGCAGCTCGCAGATCGCGCTGGTGTGCACCTTGCTGATCTGGTGGATGACGAATTCATCGAGCTCGTCGGTCGCCCAGCCGAGCGCCGCACGCGCCGCCTGGAAGGTCTTGGCGGCGAGCTTGAGTCCCTCGACCAGCAGCATCCGGGTGTCGGTGACCATTTGATCGATATTGCCGCGGCAGAGATGCGAGAAATTGGTCGCTGCACGGGTGACACAGCCCAGGTAACGATGACCCTCGGGCGCCAGCTCGGCGCGCGCCATCACCATCGCAGCAGCGCCGGAGCCCAGGGTCAGCGAGGCGAACTCGTTGCGGAACTGGTCGGCGGTGACGGTCGGCTGCAGCAGACGCAGGATCGTGCTCTCGTTGATGCCATCGGCGGTTTCACCGTCGACGATCAGGGCGTACTCGATATCGCCGCGCTCGATCATCCGGGCGGCGATGTCCATGCCGTTGAGGAAGGCCAGGCAGGCATTGCCGACATCGAAGTTCTGGCAGGTATCGGCGAGGCCGAGATTGCCGTGGATGATGCTGGCCGTACTCGGCTCGAGAAAATCACGGCAGACCGAGGTGTTGACCAGGATGCCGATCTTCTCGTGCGGAACACCGCAATCGGCCATCGCCTTCTGCGCCGCCATCGTGGCTGCGTCCGAAGGTTGCATCGGGCCGTCCCAGAGTCGGCGGGCATTGATGCCGGCGACGTCCTCAAGGAGATTTTCACGGATTCCGAGGCGGTCGAGCGTCGGTTGCAGCCGCTCCATGATGTCGGCCGAAGACAGTCGCCGGGGCGCGTCGATATGGGTGACGCTGACGATCGCGACGTGCTTGTAGTGCATGGTAGCCCCTGCGAAAAACCGGAAAGTCGGTCAGGCTAGCGTGCTAAGCCCTTGCGGGGCAAGAAAACGACGGTGCCGGAGCGGGTTTCTGGCGCTGGCCATGCCACATCGGCAGCCGGTGGAAGCGGAGGCGCCCGGTTCAGTCGATGTCGTCCATGGCCTGAGCGGCGGCCCGGTCGGCGGCCAGGCTGCGAAAGCAGCGTTCGAACTCCGCAATCACGGTGGCGTCTTCGTAGAGCACATCATTGTGGGCCAGGATTCGCCCACTGACGGCGGCACGCCATTCGGGATCGGTGCCCAGTGCGAGCGCCTTTTCCACATAGTCCTCGTGGCTGTCGGCGATGCCTTCGCTGATGCCCATCCGACGGTACATGGCCTGGGTATGGCGGCCACGCTGGAATTGACCAGCCAGGGTGACCACCGGCGTGCCTACCGAGAACGCCTCCAGCGAGGTATTCATGCCGTTGAAGTGCAGGGTATCGAGCATCACCGCGCTCAGACCGATCAGGGCTACATAGTCGGCGGTCGCCATCCGCGGCATGAAGCTGATCCGGTCGACCACATCCGGCATCGTGCTGCGCAGCCGGCGCAGCAGCAGGCTGTTCCAGTGCGCGAATCGGGCCTGCACCAGCAGCAGCCGGGCGCGCGGATCGGCGCGCAGGATGGCGGCAAACAGGGCGTCCATGTCCGGATGCAGCTTGAACAGATTCTGCGGGCAGATGTACAGATGCGCATCGGCGTCGAGACCGAAGTCCGCACGTGTTCTCGCGACTGGCGCAGCTTCGGGCCGATAGTAGTAGGCCAGACTGGCCAGTCCGTGCAGTCGGAACAGGCGCTCGCTGTAGTGCGCCTCGGCGCCCGCGGGCTCGTACAGATCATTGCTGATCCAGGTATCGATGGTGTCGATGCCGGTGGTATCGGGGTGGCCGAAGGACACGCATTGCACCGGCGCCAGCCGCGCGTAGGCGAGGAAATAGCTGAAAGGCTCCATGCCGATGTCCTGGTAGAACAGGATATCCAAGTCAAGTGCGGCGATTTCGGCGCGTGCCTTGGCCAGATCGGCCGATACCACCAGATGATGCTCGGCGTGTGCGCCGATGAAACGGCTGTAGCTGTCGTCGATCAGGGGCGGGATGAACACCGCGGTGAGTTCGAATTCTTCGCGATTGATCCGGGCAAACAGTCCGCGGCTGGTACGACCGATGCTGTGATTGTGGAAAAACTGCGAGATCAAGCCGACACGCAGGCGACCAGTACGTCGCGGCCGGCTGCAATGCGTCGCGACATAGTCCAGTGAGGGGCATAGTCGTCGATACAGCGAGGCAGTAGCCGACTGCAGGCCGCGATTGTCGATGCCGTGATAGGCAAGGTAGAAATTGGTCCACAGGCCAGCTGCGATCGGATCAGCGATGCGCTTGAGCCGGGTCTGATCGACCGACTCGAGTGCCGAAGCCATGCGCGCGCGTTCACTGAGAATGTCCGCGCTGGAGGAGGCAATCGGCGAAATCAGGGTCGCCTGTTTGGCGCGCAGGCCCAGACTCGGCTGCAGTGCTTCGGCATTCTGGTAGGCGGCCAGCGCTTCCTCGCTGCGGCCGAGCGCCTGCAGCGCAATGCCCAGGCTCTCGAAGCAGATCGGATCGTCCGGGCGCAGGCTGCAGGCGAGTTGCCAGTGCGCCGCGGCATCGGCCATCCTGCCGTGCTCCTGGCAGGCCCAGGCCAGCTGCATGCGAAATTCACCTTGCCGAGGCGCCAGGCCGACCGCCCGCCCCAGCAGTTCAATCGCCGCCGCCGGCGCGCCACCTGTGCGCGCCAGCATACCCAAGCCCAGCCAGGCATCGGCCTGGCGCGGATCCAGTGCCAGTACCCGTCGATAGTCGGTCTCGGCGCGCGCCAGCAGGCCGGCCGTGTGCAGTTCACGGGCCTCCATGAGCAGCTCAATAGCCGTGTGCTGGTCAGTCATGCCGGCCTGCAAGCAGGATGGGGTCAGCGCAGCAGAGTTTCATCAAGTCGATGCCGGAATCAGGGTCCGCGACTGTAGTGCACCGCCTGAACCACGCGCACCTGGTGACCTGCAACAAATGAATGACGAGCAGCTCGCCCGGCCGGTAGCTGCGGCTGCAGGTGTCGCGGCGAAGCGGCGCTCAGCGCGCCCGTCCCTTGACGATCGCGCTTGCGCTCTATCTGTTACAGATCGTCAGCGCCTTCGACATCGCACGCTGGGCCAGCCACAATCAAAGCATGCCCCCGTTCCTGACCCTGCCATGACCGCGCCCGTGCCTGCACCGACGCCGACGCGCACGCTGCGCCTGTTGACCTTCAACATCCAGGCCGGATCCAAGACCAATGAGTTGAGTGAGTACGTGACCCGCGGCTGGCAGAGCGTATGGCCACATCGCGACAAGCAATCCAATCTCGGTGAGGTGGCCAAGCTCGCCGTCGACTATGACGTTGTGGCCCTGCAGGAAGCCGATGCGCATAGCGTGCGTTCAGGGTTTCGCCATCAGGTCGAATGGCTGGCCGAGAGCTCGGGCTTTCCGTTCTGGAGCCATCAGCGCAATCGCGCCTTGACCCTGGCTTCTCCCGGCAACGGCGTGCTGTCGCGAATCGAACCGAGCGATGTGCTGGCGCATAAACTGCCTGGGCGAATTCCTGGGCGCGGCGTGCTCGAGCTGCGCTTCGGCAGTCACCCCGATGCCCTGCGCATCATCGTGGCGCATCTGTCGTTGACGCCCAATGGCCGGCGTCGCCAGGCCGAATATCTCGCCGAGATCATCGGCGATGCCCGCCATGCGGTGCTGATGGGAGATCTCAACTGCGAGCCCGATGCTGCCGCTCTGCGCCCCTTGCTGGAGGGCACCCGGCTGCGCGCGGCACCACACGTCCCGAGTTTCCCGGCCTGGGATCCGCGCCGATCGATCGATCAGATCCTGCTCACTCCGGCTCTGCGGGTGCGTCGCTACGAAGTCCTGCCGCTGCATGTCTCCGATCACTTGCCGGTGGCCGCCGAAATCGAGCTGCCGGTCAATGCCATTGCCGAGCATAAGCCGGACTGAATCCGGCGACCGAACAATCGCACGCTCTGCCGGCCGCGAATTGCCTCGTCCGCGTCCACATCCGGTCACGGTCTGTTGGCTGTGCATCGTTACACTGCAGTGATGCACATATCGAAATTCTTTTGTCGCCATCCCGCAAAATTTTTGCTCCTGGTCAGCGCCGCCCTGCTGATTGCGACGGCCAGCCACGCCGACCCGGCCACGCAACGCCAGCAATTTGAACTCGGCTATCGGCTCGCCGGCAAGGGCCACGACTGGAAAGATCAGGCGCGCGCACTGAAGCACTACCCCTTGCTCGCCTGGATCGAGCATGCCGAACTGATGCGACCCCAGCATCCCGAGACCGCACGCATCGAGGCCTTTGTGGCGCGCCATGGCGATACCTATCTCGCCGCCGAGCTGCGCCGCCTGCTGGCCAAGCGCTATGCCGAGGCCAAGCGCTGGGACGACCTGCTGGCACTCGAACTCGGCACGCCCGATCAGGAGACCAGTTGCCGACAGTTGCTGGCACATATCGAGACCGGCGGCGCCGTCGACGAATTGCTGCCCAAGGCGCAGGCGCTCTGGCTGAGCGCCGGTTCATTGCCGCTGAGCTGCGATCCGGTGTTCGACTGGATGCGCGCCAAGGGTGGTGTCGACGCCGTGCTGCTGTGGCGGAGAATTGAATTGGTCGCCCTGCACGGGCAGGCGCAGTTCCTGCGTCACCTGGCAGCCGGTCTGGATGCCGGCGATCGCACCGCGGTCCAGCATCTGGCCGATCTACTGCTCGATCCGCAAAAGCAGCGCGTCAATGCCCGCAACTGGCCTGACGACAGCGCCCACCGCCGCGCCCTGTCCTACGCGGTAGCCCGCATCGCGCGCCGCGACGATGATCTCGCGGCGGCGCTATGGCGCGAATTCAGCGCGCGCTTTGGCTTTGATGAAGACGCCAAGGCGCGCATGCTGGATGTCATCGCGCTTTATCGTGCCAATTCCTACAGCAGCGATGCCGCCGACTGGATGGGGCTGATCGCGGTCGGCAAGGACAGTGCCATGACCCGCGAGTGGCGGGTGCGTGAAGCGCTGTCGCGGCAGGATTTTCCAGCAGTGCTTGCCGGCCTGGCGCGGATGGACGCTGAGCAGCAAGCCGATTCGCGCTGGCGTTACTGGCACGCCCGTGCGCTCGATGAAACCGGGCAGGGCGCACTCGCCACCCTGGCCTGGCGGGCCCTGGCCAGCGCACCCAATTTTCATGGCTTCCTCGCTGCCGATCGACTCGGCCAGCCGTACACACTGTGCCCCATTGCCAGCCCCAAGCTCGAGCTCAGCGCCGTGCTGGCGCGCCACCCCGCGCTTGAGCGCGCGCTCGAGTTTCGCGCGATCGGCTGGAAGCCGCAGGCCAATCGCGAATGGACTCACCTGCTTGCCCGCCTCGACAGCGAGGCGAGGCGCGAGGTGGTGACAGTGGCCGATCAGCAGTCCTGGTTCGACCGCGCGCCGTTCGCCCTGAATGCCCCAGCCGATCAGCGTCTCTACAGCCTGCGCTTTGCGCTCGCCCACCGCGAGTTGATCGAAGCCGCGGCGAAAGCCCAGAGTCTGGAACCGGCCTTTGTCTACGGCCTGATCCGCTCCGAGAGCGCCTGGGTCAGCGATGCGCGCTCACACGCAGATGCCTACGGTCTGATGCAGCTGCTGCCCTCGACGGCGCAACGGATGGCGCGATTGGAAGGCGTCAAGTTTGCTGGCACCGGCCCCTTGCTCGATCCGCCGCTGAATGTGCGCCTCGGCACGCGCTATCTCACCGAAGTAGGCAAGCGCTATCAGGGCTCGCCCTGGCTGGTCGCGGCCTCTTACAACGCAGGCCCGGGCCGGGTCGAATCCTGGCTGGGCAAGCGCGGGCATCTGCCGGTCGATGTGTTCATCGAGACGATTCCCTTTCGGGAAACCCGCGAATACGTAGCGCGCGTGCTCGCCTTTACCCAGATCTACGACTGGCGCTTGCATGGCACGATGCGGCCACTGTCGGAGCGTCTGCCCGGTCCCGGCAAATCGTTCAGCGCAGAACACGCCCCGACGTCGCGACGCGCCGTGCACTGTCCGAACTGATCCCGTCAAGCCGCTGAAGCGAAGCGCGTTTCAGCGCGGTCGCGGTTTGGCGCGATGGGTCGCCGTCGCGGTCCAGGGGTCGTCGGGCCAGGGATGCCGTGGATAGCGACCCTTCAATTCCTTGCGCACCTCCGGATAGGTGCGCTCCCAAAATCCGCGAAGATCCTGAGTGACTTGCACCGGTTTCTGACCCGGTGACAGCAGATGCAGCACGACCGGTACGCGTCCCTGCGCGATCCGCGGCGTGTCGGCCAGGCCGAACAATTCCTGCAGCTTGACCGCGAGCACAGGCGCCTCGCCCCGTGTGTAACTGAGCTTGCGGCTCATTCCGCTCGGCACATTGATCTCGCGCGGCGCATGCAGATCGAGCGCGCGTCTGGCGGCGTAATCCAGGCGCTCCATCATCGCCTCGGCGAGTTCTCCGCTGCTGATATCGCCGAGCTTGCTCTTGCCGTGCAGGGATGGCAGCAGCCATTCGTCCATATTTGCGGCCAGCCATTCATCGCTGACATCGGGAAAATCCAGATCACTGCACCAGGTGCGCAGACCGAGCACACGCGCCTGCCATTCGCGCAGGCCTTCGTTCCAGGGCAGGCAGTCGAGTCCGAGCTGGGCGATTCCGGCCAACAGGATGCGCGCGGTCGCCTCATCACGCGGAGTCGGTACGTGCCGACGTTCGAGCACCAGCTGCGAGAACCGGCGCTCCTCGTGCGCCTCGACCACTCCGCTGTCGCGGTTGAACGCGAGTTGGCGGCCGCGGCTGAAATGCGACGCAAAGGCGCGCTCGATCAGTTCGGGATCAACCGGCGCGGCACGCTGGATCAGGCTGTCGCGTTCGTCGTAGCGAATCTCGGCGATCACCAGCCAGGGCTCGCCGAACAGTGCGGACTCATGCAGCAGCTGGGCGCCGCGTCCATTGGCGAGCTGGTAGCGGCGCGGGTTGCCCGGATCCTGACGCGCGATGCGGTCGGGATAGGCATAGGCCAGCACGTGGCCAACATCGTAGGGCCCCCACTCAGCTTCGCGACCGCTGGCCACGCCGAGCCTTCGTCGCCACTGCTTCGCTGCCTGATCGATGCTGGCCAACAGATTGCGATCGGCGCGCGCATCGTTGCGGCCACTGCGCAGCGCCTGCAAGCTGGCCAGCCGTGGTCGCAGATCATCACTGCGCCTGGCCTCGCCACGAAAAGGATCGCGGGCCTCGATCAAAGCGGCGACGTCGCAGGCGAGTCCCTGTAGCGCCGCCGGCGCGCGCCGCATCGCATTAGCCAGTCGCGGATGCGCGCCCAGCGCGAGCAGGGAGCGCCCATGCGCGGTCAGTCGTTCGGTCTCGTCGAGTGCATCCAGCGCTTGCAGCAACTCGATGCCCTGCGCCAGCGTGCCGGCCGGCGCCGGATCGGGCAGGCGCAGGCCGGCATTGCCCCAGGTTTTGAGCTCGAGCGCGAAGGCCGACAGTTCGATGCGATGCAGCTCGGGACGCAGTGCCGGATCGAGTCGCTGGCTCTCCGGCCACAGTCGATAGCAACGTCCCGCTGCCACGCGGCCGGCACGACCGGCACGTTGCGTGGCGGACGACTGCGCGATGCTGACCGTCTGCAGCCGACTCATGCCGCTGCCAGGATCGAATCGCGGCTCCCGTGCCAGGCCGGAATCGACCACGGCGCGCACGCCGGGCAGGGTCACGCTGGACTCCGCCACATTGGTCGCCAGCACCACCCGGCGGCGCATGCCGGGGCGCAGCAGGCGCGCCTGTTCCTCGATACCGAGTTCACCGTGCAGGGCATCGACCTCGGCATCGACTTCGGTCAGCAGACGCCGGGTTCGCTCGATCTCCAGTTTGCCGGGCAGAAAACACAGCACGTCGCCATCGGTTTCAGCGAGCGCTTGCTCGATACAACGGCGCATCTGGAACTCCAGCGTCTCCTGCGCGCGCGCCGGCAGATGACTGATCAGCACCGGAAAACTGCGGCCCTCCGAACTGATCCGCGGCGCATCCAGATAGCGTGCCAGGCGTTCGCCATCGAGGGTTGCCGACATCACCAGAAGGCGCAACTCCGGACGCAGACTCGACTGGATGTCCAGACACATGGCGAGGCCGAGGTCGCTGTGCAGATGGCGCTCATGAAACTCGTCAAACAGCACGGCGGCAACGCCATCGAGGCCCGGATCATCCTGCAGCATCCGCGTCAGGATGCCCTCGGTGACGACTTCGATGCGCGTTCGCGCCGAGACCCTGGACTCGAACCGGATGCGATAGCCGACCCGTTCGCCGACCGCCTCGCCCAGTTGCGCCGCCATGAACATCGCCGCCGAGCGCGCCGCAATGCGCCGCGGTTCCAGCATCAGGATTTTGCCGTCCAGCCAGTTCTGGTCGAGCAGGGCAAGCGGAACCTGGGTGGTCTTGCCGGCGCCCGGTGGCGCTTCCAGCACCAGCCGCGGATGCACGCGCAGACTCTCAATCAGTTCGGGCAGGATGGCCTGGATGGGAAACTCGGGTCGTGCAGTCATTCGACCATTGTAGGTCGGCTCGGCATCACCGCCTGCTGATCGCGCCGATCAGATCGCGGCGGCCGCCCCGGCTCGGTTGCAAGGCCGCACGGATCCATTGCCGCTGAAAGCTTGTTCGCGCAGCACCGGTCCCATTGAATTCAACCCAGAGGAACCGATCATGGTCACTGTCCTTCGCTCTTTCGCCCTGATGGTATTCCTGTTGGTGCTGCCGACCGCGCATGCTGGCCTGCTGACCGATCCCAAGGATGTACGTCTGCCCCCGGCCGGCATCGAGGCCCCCGATGCCGACCTGCAGACCCTGGACGGCAAACCGACGCGGATCGCCATGCTGCGCGCCGGCAAGCCCGCCCTGCTGGTGTTCTATCGCGGCGGCTGGTGCCCGTACTGCAATCTGCAATTGAGCGAGCTGCGCAATCTCAAGCCGCTGCTGGCCGAGCACGACGTCCAGCTGATCGCGGTCAGTCCGGATCGGCCGGAAGAGCTGCGCAAGTCGCTCGACAAGCACGAGCTCGATTACATCCTGGCCTCGGATGCCAGCGCCGACCTGATGCAGGCCTATGGCATCGGATTTCGTGTCGATGACGCCACCATCGAGAAGTACAAGGGCTATGGCATCGATCTCGAGCAGGCCAGCGGTGCCAAGCACCATGCGCTGCCGGTGCCCAGCGTGTTCCTGATCGATGCCGCGGGAACATTGCAGTTTGTCTACGCCAATCCAAACTACACAACGCGCGTTCCCGAGCGATTGCTGCGCGCCGCGGTCGAGTCGCTGGCACACCGCGAGTTTGGAAAAAGCCTGAAATAACAAGCGCATGGCTCGCGGCCTGACAGCCGTCATGAACGTTTGGGTGGCGCAAGGGGTATGCTGACGAAGTGGCGCGCCTTGTCCGGGCACCGGTGTTCAATCCCGGACCGGCTTGGCGTGCAATCTGGCACCGCGGTGCCCCTTCGTCAGTGGAGTCCGTGCGATGAGTACACCGAATGACCAGCTAAAAAACCTGTTCAAGATCGTCCGTGAGTCCGGTGGCGGTGGCAAGCAGCGCAATGGTGGACCGAACGCACCGGCGCCCGATCTTCCGGTCGGCTGGATTGGCATCGGCATAGCCGGATTGATCCTGCTGTGGGCGAGCTTCAGCAGTTTCTACACGGTGCAGCCCGAGGAGCGTGCGGTGGTCAAGCGTTTCGGCGCGGTGATCAAGACCTCCGATCCTGGCCTGCATTTCAAGATTCCGTTCGGAGTTGACAGCGTGCAGCTGGTCAAGACCGAGCGCGTGCTCAAGCAGGAATTCGGTTTTCGCACGCTCAATACCGAACGTGATCGCACCCAGTATGCCTCCGAGGATCATCCCGACGAGTCGTTGATGCTTTCCGGCGATCTGAACATCATCGATGTCGAGTGGGTGGTCCAGTACCGCATCGCCGAGCCGATGAAGTTCCTCTATCACCAGCGCGACCCCGAAGGGACGCTGCGTGATATTTCAGAGTCGGTGATGCGTCGCGCCGTCGGCAATCGGCTGGGCAGCGATGTACTGACCACGGCCCGCGTCGAGATCTCCAACATTGTCCGCGACGAAATCCAGCAGGCGATGGAGAAATACGACAATGGCATCCACGTCGTCACTGTCGAATTGCAGGACGTCGTACCGCCTGCCGCCGTGCAGCCGGCATTCAACGAGGTCAACGAGTCGCGCCAGGAGCGCGAGCGGATGATCAATGAGGCGACCAAGCAGGCCAATCAGCAGATTCCGCGCGCCAAGGGCGAGGCCAACCGACTGATCACCGAGGCCGAGGGCTATGCCACCGAGCGCGTCAACCAAGCCCACGGCGAGACCGTGCGGTTCAGTTCCATCCTTGCCGAATACCGTGCCGCGCCCGAGGTGACCCGGACCCGCATGTACCTCGAAACGCTGAACGAGGTTCTGCCCAAGGTCGGCGCCGTCTACGTCGTACAGAACGGCAGCACCGGCCCGATTCCGCTGCTCAACCTGCGCGATGCCAAAACTGTAGTTGCCGAGGAGGTCCGCTGATATGCGCAGTTCCATGATCCTCATCATTGCTGCCTTCCTGCTGCTGCTGGTCAGTCGCTCGGTCTATGTGGTTGACCAGTCCGAACAGGCCATCCTGGTTCAGTTCGGCGAGCCTGTGGGCGACCTCGTCAGCACGCCGGGCCTGCACTGGAAAAAGCCCTTCATCCAGGAAGTGCGCCGCTTCGACAAGCGCGTGCTGCCCTGGGATGGCGATGTCAGTCAGGTGCCAACCCTCGGCCGCGAATTTGTCCTGGTCGATACCACCGCGCGCTGGCGGATATCCGATCCGCTGCGTTTCCTGCGTTCCGTGCGTGACGAACAGGGTGCGCGTACGCGCCTGGATGACATTATCGATTCGGTAGTCCGCGACATTATTTCGGGCACGTCGCTCGAAGAGATTGTGCGCTCCAAGGACTGGACCGTCGATGCCAAGAAACTCGAGGAGCTGGAAGAGGAGGTCGTTACCCGGCAGGACGTCCAGCTGACCAAGCCCAAGAAGGGTCGCGAATTCCTGGAGCAGGAAATGCTGTCCGCGGCATCCAGGTTGATGCCCGAGCTCGGCATCGAGCTGGTTGACGTGCGTATTCGGCGCATCAACTACATCGACTCGGTGCGCCGTCAGGTCGAGACCCGGATGATCTCCGAACGCCAGAGCATCGCCGAACGTTTCCGCGCCGAAGGCCAGGGGCGCAGCTCCGAGATCCTCGGTGAAATGTCACGCGAGTTGCGCACGATCAGCTCGGAAGCCGAACGTCAGGCTGCCGAGATCCGCGGCAAGGCCGACGCCGAAGCCACCCGCATCTATGGCGAAGCCTTCGGCGCCGACGCCGAGTTCTATGCCTTTTTCCGAACGCTGGAGAGCTACTCGACGATGGGTGCCAACACCACCTTGATGTTGGGCGCTGACGCCGAGTTCTTCCGCTATCTCGAATCCACCCGGCGGCGGCCGGCGGGCGGCCGCTGATCGCTGCGACCGGGGCGGATTGGCGTTCGCCCTGGTCCGGATCACGAAAGCTGGCCTTGCGCTGCAAGGGCTGATTCTCACCGACCCTTGTAGGCGGCGATCCTTGTGTTAAATTCGCTCCCCGCCCTCTTTGCGAACGTGTCCGCTCGCAGCCGATGGCGTCCCCGCTTACTGGCCGAGACCTACACGATGAAAATGATTGCCTGTTTGAGCCTGTTGATTGCGGCCAGCGTCAGCGCAACTGCGCATGCGCAGAGCCGCGAAGCTGTCGATCCCACCGAGGCGCACATCACCACCTTCTTGCCGGATGCCCCGCTGCAGGTACTGGGTGCGCCCATCTTGCTGGATACCCGTCCGAGCCTCATTACCCACCCGGGCGGCGGCAGCGGCGGCCTTGACGAGAGTCGGCTGCAGACCACCAGTCAGGGCATGGGCACCATCGGATTTGGCGTTCAGCAGGGGGCCAACAACCGGATCGCCGACGAATTTGTGGTCCCGGCAGCGGGCTGGCAGATCTCCGATATCTCGGTCTATACCTATCAAACCGGATCGACCACCACCTCGACGATCACCGGGCTGAATTTCCAGATCTGGGACGGTGATCCGAGCGTAGTCGGATCGACCGTGGTCTTTGGCGATACCGCAACCAATCGGATGAGCACCACCGCGTTCACCAATATCTTCCGGGTCACCGAAACCACGATTGGCGGCACCACCCGCCCGATCATGTCGGCGACCGCGTCCGGGCTGTCGATCAGCCTTCCCGCCGGTACCTACTGGCTGGATTGGCAGTTGAACGGCTCGCTGGCCTCCGGTCCCTGGGCGCCCCCGCTGACCATCCTCGGACAGCCGATCACCGGCAACGGTCTGCAGTCGATCGCTGGGGTGTGGGGCGCTGCCCTGGATGGCGGCACCGGCACGCCGGCACAGGGCTTCCCGATGACGATCAACGGTGTCGTGAACGAAGCCGACGTTGGGCTGACCAAGATCGCCAATGGCGCCGGCGCGCTGATTATCGGCAGCAACTTCAGCTACGACATCACGGTCAGCAATGCGGGCCCAGCCGGCGCCACCGGTGTGGTCGTGACCGATACTTTGCCAGCACAGGTCAGCTACGTCTCCAATACCTGCGGCGCCAGCTTTGCTGCGCCCACACTCACCTGGACCGTGGGTGCGCTCGCCAACGGAGCCAACCAGATGTGCACGGTAAACGTCACCGTGGTCAGCGGCGGCTCGATCAGCAATACCGCCAGCGCCACCAGCACCAGCACCGATCCAACGCCGGCCAATGACAGCGCAACCGCCGTAGTCGGCGGCGCCCCGGCGGACGCCGATCTTTCAATCAGCAAGACAGTTTCAGGTGCCAACAATGTCGACGTGGGCGCCAATGTGAGCTACCTGCTGAGCGTCAGCAATGCCGGCCCGGCCGACGCCACAGGCGTGGTGGTCACCGACAGCCTGCCGGCCACGCTGACCTATGTGTCCAATAGCTGCGGCGCAAGCTACGTCGCACCGACCCTGACCTGGACCATAGGTGCGCTTGCCAATGGTGCATCCGCAACATGCACCCTGGTCGCAACGGTCGGCAACTCCGGGCAGATCAGCAATACTGCCAATGTCAGCGCGACCAACACCGATCCGAACAGCGCCAACAACAGTGGGACCGCGGTGATCACCGGTGCTGTCCAGGTTGCAGTGCCGGTGAACTCGGTCCTGGCCTTGCTGGCGCTGTTGATGGCTGTGCTGAGCGTAGGCGCGTACGCGACCCGGCGGAGCTGAGCCCGCTCCTGGCAAAACCGCTGGCCATACGCTGGCCAGCGGGAAGAATCCGCTGGCGCAGTGCGCTGACGGACCCGGGCCACCGCATCAGGCTGGCCCGGAATCCAGGGACCTTGCGACCTCGGGATTCGCACCCGCCGTCCGGCCGGCTTTGTGCACCTTGGCCAAGCCAGGGTCTGCGCCACAGATAAAATCTGCCAAAGTCGCATTCGACGAGCGGGCGTCCGGGCCTGATCTGGTTGTCAGCGGGCAATCGGCAGGCGGTGCACCATATTGATGCACTGTTTCGTCATACTGGTGCGTTGATTGGCGCCTGTTCCCCTACCTGTCATCCCCGATCTCGCGCCCTGTGCCTTACCGAACGGGGCGCCGGCTGAAAATGCTGCGATGGCACGAAGATTGCCAAACACTTGCCAACCCCCGACCTTCTTTCACCATTGGAGTGCACCATGGCTGTCGAAAACGTCCTCAAAATGATCAAGGATCACGAAATCGAATTCGTCGATCTGCGTTTCGCCGACATGCGCGGCCTGCAGCACCATGTGACCTTCCCCGCCAAGGCCATTGACGCCAGTCTGTTCGAGGACGGCAAGATGTTTGATGGCTCCTCGATCAGCGGCTGGAAGGGCATCAACGAATCGGACATGGTGCTGATGCCGGATCCGGGCACTGCCTTCGTCGATCCATTCACCGAACACCCGACCCTGGTGCTGATCTGCGACGTGCTCGAGCCGAGCACGATGCAGGCCTATAGCCGCTGCCCACGTTCGACCGCCAAGCGCGCCGAGGCCTTCGTCAAATCCAGCGGAATTGCCGATACCGCGTTTTTTGGGCCCGAGCCCGAGTTCTTCATCTTCGACAATGTGCGCTGGCAGAACAACATGAACGCGGTCAGCTTCGAGATCGAATCCGAAGAAGCTGCCTGGAGTTCCAACAAGAAATTCGAGACCGGCAACAGCGGCCACCGACCCGGCGTCAAGGGCGGATACTTCCCGGTTGCTCCGGTCGATTCACTGGGCGACATCCGCGGCGAAATGTGCAAGGTGCTGGAATCCATCGGCCAGATCATCGAAGTGCATCACCACGAAGTCGCCACCGCCGGCCAGTGCGAGATCGGCATCAAGTTCAACACCCTGGTGCAGAAGGCCGACGAACTGATCACGATGAAGTACGTGGTCAAGAACGTGGCGCACCGCAATGGCAAGACCGCCACCTTCATGCCCAAGCCGATCGTCGGTGACAATGGTTCGGGCATGCATGTGCATCAGTCACTGGCCAAGGGCGGCCAGAACCTGTTTTCCGGTGATGGATACGGTGGTCTGTCGCAGATGGCGCTGTGGTACATCGGCGGCATCTTCAAGCACGCCCGCGCGATCAATGCTTTCACCAACTCGACGACCAACAGCTACAAGCGTCTGGTTCCCGGATTCGAGGCACCGGTCATGCTGGCCTACTCGGCGCGCAATCGTTCGGCGTCCTGCCGCATTCCCTGGGTGTCCAGCCCGAAGGCTCGCCGCATCGAGATCCGTTTTCCGGATCCGGTCAACTCCGGCTATCTCGCCTTCACCGCCCTGCTGATGGCCGGACTCGATGGTATTCGCAACAAGATCGATCCAGGCGAGGCGATGGACAAGGATCTGTATGACCTTCCGCCCGAAGAAGCCCGCAACATCCCGCAAGTCTGCCATTCGCTTGACCAGGCGCTGGACGCTCTGGACCAGGACCGCGACTTCCTCAAGGCCGGCGGCGTCTTCACCGACGACATGATCAGTGGCTACATCGACCTGAAGATGCAGGAAGTGACCCGCTTCCGCGCGGCCACACATCCGCTCGAATATCAGATGTATTACTCGATCTGATTGCAGTTGTAGCGCGCTTCAAGCAAACGGCCCGAACTGCGGGCCGTTTTGCTTTGCCCGCGGCTCGTCTCTGCTCCTGTAGGGCATCTCTGAGAGATGCCTCCCCACACCGCCGCGCATTCATGACGGCATCCCGCAGAGATGCCCTACAACAAAGCCAACGTGGGCCTTGACCCGCTGCATTTGATTTGGCATATCCGCCGGAAGAATCCAGAGCAGCGGGGCAAGCCCCGCTCTACAGGAGCAGGGCAAACTTGGGAGCGCCGGCTCAAACCAGCTCAGGTGATCATCGACGAGAATGGCGCCGAGTCATTGAGGTACTGGTTCTTCAACTTCACGTAGTTGCGCGCAGAATAGAACAGCATCTCGACTTCCTGATCACTGATCAGACGCACGCGCTTGCCCGGATTGCCGAGCCACATCTCACGCTCACCGACGATTTTCCCCGGCGGCACCAGACAGCCGGCGCCGACAAAGCCGTGCTTCATCACCTGGGCACCATCGAGCACGGTGGCATGCATACCGATCAGACAGGCATCAGCGACGCTGCAGGCGTGCAGGATCGCGCCATGGCCGATGGTGACATCGTCACCGATCAGCAGTGGGAATCCCCCTGCGGTGTAGGGGCCATCATGGGTGACATGAAGCACCGCACCATCCTGGACATTGGTCCGCGCTCCGATGCGGATCCGATGGACATCGCCGCGCGCCACCGCAAACGGCCAGATCGAGGCGTCCTCGCCAAGCTCCACATCACCGATCACCACCGCAGCCGGGTCCACGTAGACACCAGCGGCGAGCCGCGGTAATTGTGATCTGAACGCGCGTATGCTCATGTTGGGTCCGTAACCGGGTGGCGGGATTGTAGAACGCCAGCTTGTCAGCATGCAGCCATCGATGTCGCGGTGTGCTTGAGCACACCCTCGCACGGCGTCATCATGGCCGATTGAGTGGAATGGACAACTCATGGCCCTGACTACGCCAGCAGAACGTTGCCACAGCGCAGGCATCGCAGCACTGAATGCCGGTGGTACAGCGATCGCGATCGCGCAACTGCGCATAGGCACCGAACTGGCGCCGGGGATGGCGCGCTACTGGTCCAACCTGGGCGAGGCCCTGCGCCGCCAAGGCGAGTTCGAAGAAGCACTGCGCTGCTGCGAGCGCAGCGTCGAAATCGATCCGGACTACGCCAAGGGCTGGCGCGGACTCGGTGCAGTGCGCTTTGCATTGGGCCGATACGACATGGCCGAGCTGGCCTTCCAGCGCTGGCTTGCGCTGGCCGACGATGCCGCCACCGCGCACGCATTCCTGGCCGACTGCGCGCGCGTCCGCGGTCAAGCCGGACTCGCCATCGAGCGTTATCGTCTGGCGCTTGCGATCGACCCGCGGCATCGCCATGGCCTGCTCAATCTGCCCCACGTATTGCTGCTGACCGGAGCGGAGGAAGAGGCACTGACGATCGCCGAGCAGGCCTGTCAGCACTGGCCGAACGACGCCGAGATGCTGATCAGCCGGGGCCGCTGTCTGCAGTCGCTCGAGCGCTACGAAGCCGCCATGGATGAATTCGCCGATGCCTGGGAACTTGCGCCCGACTCGCTCAGCCTGTGCTGCCAGATCGCCGAGGTCTGGGAACAGCTCGGCGAGCTGATCCAGGCCGATCTCTGGCTGGCGCGCGCGCGCGAGATGGACGCCGGCAGTGTCGATGTGCGCCTGCGCCAAGCCAGCCTGTTGCGCGTTGCCGAGCAGGCCGACGATGCGCTGGTCCTGCTCGCCCAATTGCGCGTCGAGCATCCCGATCACCTGGAGATCCGGGCGCAGCAGGCGCGCGCGGAATTCGAATCGGGCGATGCCGAGGCCGCCCTGCTGACCTACCGCGCCCTGATCCAAGCGCAGCCCGACAATGCCGCCCACGACATCGCGCTCGCCCACGTCCAGGTTGCGCTCGGCGACCTCGATGCGGCGACCGACCGATTCCGTCGCGCCATCGCCAAAAACGCACGCGCACTCGGCGCTGTGGCTGGCCTCGCCACTACCCTGCGCGCCAAGCTGCCCGAGCCTGAGTACAGGATGCTGGTGGCCAGTCTTGGGCGACCCGAGTTGCCGGACAATCTGCGCGCGCAGTTGCAGATGGGCCTGGCCATGGTGCTCGACGGCAGGGCGCTGCATGCTCAGGCTGCGCCAGCGGCGCTGGAAGCCAACCGCCTGCAGGCGCTGCACAGTGCACGTCGCCACCGCGCCTATCAGCCCGAGGATTTCGATCTTCAGGTCGCCGCGATCCAGCGCTGTTTCAGTCGTGAACGCATGCAGCAACTGGCCGCCTCCGGCAATCCAGACGAGCGGCCAACCTTTATCATTGGCATGCCGCGATCAGGTACCACGCTGACCGAACAGATCCTCAATGCGCATCCCGAAATACTCGGCGTCGGCGAGCGGCCCTACGCGCTACGCAGTTTGCTGCGCTGGACACACAGCAAGGATCCTGCGGCCGCGCTTGAAGTGATCGAACAGCAGCAACTCGCAGCCCCCACCGAGGCAGCCGAATGGCAGCTGACGCGGCTCCTTGAGCTGGCGAAAAAATCGGCCGGCGCAATCGCCCCTCGCCGCATCGTCGACAAGATGCCGGACAACTACCAATGGGCGGGCCTGCTGCACACCATGTTTCCCAATGCCCGCCTGATCCATCTGCGCCGCGATCCGCGCGATGTGGCATTGTCGAACTGGATGAACCTGTTCGCGCAGATTCGCTGGGCAAATGAACTCGACCACATTGCGCACCGCCTGATCGCCCATCATCGACTGATGCAGCATTGGCGGCGCAGCCTGCCCGTTGGCGTACTGATTGAAATCGACTACGAGAAATTGGCAGCCCAGCCCGAGCAGGAGGCGCGTCGTCTGATCGATGGACTTGGCCTCGACTGGCACCCGGCCTGCCTGCAGTTTCACCAGCAGCGCAGTCTGGTCCGCACAGCCAGCGTCACCCAGGTCCGCGAGCCCGTATACACCCGCTCGGTAGAGCGCTGGCGTCCGTATGCGGATGTGTTGGCGCCGTTGGTCGCGCGCCTGCGCGAAGCTGGCGTGCTGCCGATCGAAGGGCCGTGAGGTGATTGGGCACCTGCCGGATCGGTCGAGCCCGCCAGCCACGCTGACAGGACCAAGACTGGCCACTTGGCCACTCAACCAACCAGAAAGTCCGGGCTGGATACGCTTAGCTATTGCATATCAATAACTTGGCCGGCAAACTGTGCGTGATTGCTCAATTCTCAATGGGGAACACAATGAAGAAGGGTCTGGATCGCCTGCGCATCGCGCTGGGAATGGGATTGCTCAGCACGGCCGTGCTGGCTGCGACGCGTTCGGCGCGCGCCGGAACCACGGGCGCGAGCGGAACTGTCGTTGCGGGCGATGCAAGCTGGATCTACAGCAATTCCACCTACGGTCAGTCGGCCGCGCCCTTCGGTGACTGTGGCACTCCGACGCGCACGGTAGACCGCCGTGGTCGTCCGCTCAAGCCCGAAAAGCTGGTCGGCGCACTGCTTCCCCAGGGCTCTACTTCAAGCGGCTGCGGATTTGGCATTACCGAAGCCAGTCTGGATTCGGGCGACTTGACCGATGCCTTCGATGGTGTCCTGGTCATGGCCGTCAATGGCACGGTATTCAAGAACCCCGATGGCTCGATCGACCTCAACGGCACCACGATTACCTCAGACCTGGTCAATATTGGCGGACTCAATACCCAGGTGCAGTTCTTCTTCGAACCGACCCAGAATGCGGTTCGCGCGCTGTATTCGTTTACCAACACGACCGGCGGCAGCCTGCCTGCCAACGTCCTGCTCGACAATAATCTGGGATCGGATAGTGGCACGGTAATCGCCGCGACGTCTGATGGCGACACCACGGTCGAGCCCACCGACAACTGGTTCGCCAGCAACGACAGTGGCTCCGACCAGTCTGTTGGTCCCGATGGCGTCCCCATCGCCGACCCCGCGATCACCTGGGTGCGCTTTGGCCAGGGCGCTGGCGTTTCCACCAATGCTCAGCCACTGGCTAGCCCTGGCGCGTTCCGCGAGTCCTATACGCTGAACGTGCCAGCTGGCGCGACCCAGCGCCTGATGGTCATCGTGAAGCTCAGTAACAATGTGCCGGATTCAGTCAGCGCCGGTCCGGCCCTCGACAGCCTGCCCGAGCTGCAGTCGGCGGGTCTGCTGGCCGGACTGAGTGCCCAGCAGCAGAGTGAACTCGCCAACTGGTCGGCGGCGGTCGTTGGTGGACCGGCCACGCCGGTGCCGACAGTTTCTGCCTGGGGACGTCTGGGCCTGATCCTCAGCCTGGCAGTCGGTGGTCTCGCCGCCGTCCGCCTTGGTACTCGGGTAAACGGCCGCGCGGTCTAATTACTCTCGTTGCAACTGCGCAAGGCCCGCCGAGTGCGGGCCTTGTCGTTTCTGCAACTGGATATTCCACCGCAGCGCAGATCACCTCGACGCCGGTCACTAGAGTCACCTGCCCGGTGCGCAGCGTTTACACTATGCGACCCAGCCTGCGGGAGTCGCCCGATGAATGCCCAACTCAAGTCAACGCCGACCGCAGAGCGCGAAGACCTGCCCAGCCTGCTTCGCAGCCAGCAGGACGCCCAGCGCATACAGGTTTCGGACTATGCAGCGCGCATCGCCGATCTGCACCGACTGCGCTCGGCATTCAAGGCGCGGCTTCCGGAATTCGTCGCTGCCATCGCCGAGGACTTTGGTCAACGTTCCTGGCATGAGTCGGTCGCCAGCGACGGCATGCCGGTGCTGCGCGAAATCGACCATATCTGCAAGCACCTGCGCCGCTGGATGCGCGCCAGCCCACGCAAGGTGGACATCAACTTCCTGCCGGCGCGCGCCGAAGTGCGCTATCAGCCGGTCGGTGTGGTCGGCATCATCGCACCGTGGAATTATCCAGTGAATCTCGCACTGGCTCCGCTGGTCAGCGCGCTCGCCGCCGGCAATCGGGTGATGCTCAAGCCTTCCGAACACACACCACGTACCTCGGAACTGCTGCAGCAATTTCTGTCGACACTGTTTCCGCGCGACCAGGTCGCCTGCGTTACCGGTGATGCCGGTGTTGCCGCGGCCTTCGCTGCGTTGCCGTTTGACCACCTGTTCTTCACCGGGTCGACCCAGGTCGGGCGCATGGTGATGGCCGCCGCGGCGCCCAATCTGACTCCGGTCACGCTTGAACTCGGCGGAAAATCACCCGCGATCCTGGCGCCGGATTATTCCATTGACGGCGCCGCCCAGAAAATCGCGGCGGGCAAGTTTTTCAATGGCGGCCAGACCTGCATCGCACCCGACTATGTGTTGCTGCCGCAGTCCGACCAGGAAAACTTCGTCGCCGCCCTGCGCGCCGCAGTCGGCAAGGCCTATCCGGATCTGGACACGTCGAAGGACTACACCAGCATCGTCAATCAACGCCAGTTCGATCGCCTCAATAGCTATCTCGACGACGCGCGCAGCAAGGGCGCCAAGGTGATCAGCCTGGCCGAGTCCACGGCGCCGGAGCGAAGAATCTTTCCACCGACCGTAGTCACCGGCGTCAACGACAGCATGAAGCTGATGCAGGACGAGATCTTCGGTCCGATCCTGCCCCTGGTCGACTGCGCCAGTGTCGACGCCGCCATCGACTACATCAATGCGCGCCCGCGCCCGCTTGCGCTCTATCACTTCGATCACGACCGAGCCCGCACCGAACGCGTGCTTGATCGCACCGTCGCCGGCGGCGTCTCGATCAACGACACGCTGTTTCATTTTGCCCAGGACGAACTGCCCTTCGGCGGGATCGGCGCCAGCGGCATGGGCCACTATCACGGCCACGCCGGATTCCTGACCTTCAGCAAGCAGAAACCGGTGTTCTACCAGTCGCGCTTCAGCGCGCTCAGCCTGTTCCGGCCACCCTACGGCAAACTCGCCGACCGCCTCGTCGCCTGGCTGACCCGCTAGCCCGCTCTGCCGTTGCCGTTGCCGTTGTCCCCAAGGGGATTGCATAGAGCGTGGCTTGCCGCGCTGCCCTTGCCCTGCTCTTGCCCTTGCCCATAGCCGGACAAACCCACGCCCCCGACCTCACACATTCGCCATCGCATCCGCCGACCGCACCGGCACCGATTTCTGCACCGCATATTTCCGCCCCAGCCAGATCTGCAACGCGAACGCGACCAGCAGCGGTCCAAACCAGGCCAGCATCTGCAGGGTTGGCCCAGCCAGCGACGGCAGGATGCGCGGCAGACCGATCGACAGAAACGCGATATGGGTCGCGACACCATTGCCGAGCATCGCGTTCATGTGTTCCTGCCGCCACCATTGCGGATGCGTAGGGCCACGTCGGCGCAAGCGCAGCATGCCAAAGCCGAGCAGCAAGCCAACCATACTGAAGCCACTGAGCAGCACCGACCCGATCGAGATTCCGATCGTGAAGATGCCGGCACCCGCCAGCACATTCAGCACCGCAAGCACCCGATAGACCGGCCCGGTGTAACGGGCGAAATCACGTTTGTCGCGGATCGCGCGCCATGACAGCCAGCAAGTGGTCGCCGTGATCACCACCAGATACGCCAGAAAGGCATCCCTCGGGCCAGGGCCATTGAGCGTGCCGAGCACGGTGAACACGAGTGCGGTGGCAATGATCGCGCACATCGAAAGCAGAAAAATCTTGCCCACGGTCTTGTGAACCGGGCTGCCCTTGCGCGTAAACGCAGCAATCCAGAAGCTGGCGAGCGCAGCTACGCCAACCAGATAATGCAGGGACTTGGTGATCGAATAGACTTCCATCGCGGGGCTCCGGTGAAGAGGCGCAGACAGATTGCGCCGCGCGCGCCGTTGGCTCAGGTGCCTGAGGTCATCGATTCAGCCTGCCGGAAGTCACCACTTGCCCCCGCGCCCTTGATCGCTCCTCCGGCCGCCGTCAGCATCAACGCATGAAATCCTCTGAACCCTCGCGCTGGCAGATACTGACCGAGCCGATGATGATCGCCGCCCAGGTCACCTGGCTCGCGGTGCTGCTGACCGTCTGGCGCTCAGGTGTGACCGACCTCCTGCCCTATAGCGAGACGACTCAGCGCGCCATAGCGCTGGTCAGTCTGGCGGTTTTCGGCGTCCTGATGGTCCGCTGCGCGCTCAGCGATCGCCAACGCGATGCACCGCTGCGGCCACTGTCGTCGGCCGTGCAGATTCTCTGTGCTCTGGTGATCTGTCTGATCCCGAAGAACACCGTCGGTCCCATTCTGTTGATCATCGTGATGGCCGAACTGGCCGCCGTGCTCGACTGGCGTCGACTGCTGCTGGTGTTCGTGCCCGTCAACCTCATTGTCGCGTCGATCCTCGCCCAGCGTTGGGGCTGGGCCGATGCCAGCATCGCCACGCTGAGTTTTTGCGGCTTCCAGCTGTTCGCGATCATGACCACCAAGTACGCCCGCCGTGCCGAGCTGGTCAGCGCCGAATTGCAGCAGGTTAATGGCCATCTGCTGGCGACCCGAACCCTGCTCGCGGAAAGTGCGCGCGATCAGGAACGCCTGCGCATCTCGCGCGAGCTGCACGATGTCGCCGGCCACAAGCTGACCGCGATGAAACTGCATCTGCGCGCCCTCGCGCGCAATCCGGCACTCTCCGATGTCCCCGAAGTCGATACCTGCGCCCAGCTTGCCGACGAATTGCTCGGCGACATCCGTGAAGTCGTGCGCCAGATGCGCGTCCACGACGGCATGAACCTGCGCAATGCGATCGAACAGATCGCCCAGGCCATGCCCAAACCACGCGCGCATATCGAAGTCGGCGCCGAAGCCTCGGTCGGCAATGCCATGCAGGCCGAAGCCCTGCTGCGTGCGGTGCAGGAGGCGATCACCAATTCAGCGCGCCATGGCCATGCTGAAAATATCTGGATCGTGCTGCGCCGAGCCGGTGAGCGTATCGAGCTCGACGTCCGCGACGATGGTCGTGGCAGCCGTGAGATCCACTATGGCAGCGGGCTTTCCGGCATGCGCGAGCGCATCGAAGCACTCGGCGGCGCTGTCGAACCGGCCAGCCTGGGCGGCCGCGGTTTTGCCGTGCATGCATGGATCCCGAGCACATGAGCATACGCATCGCACTCGCCGACGATCAGGCCCTGGTCCGTAAAGGGCTGCAAGCCCTGTTGCACAGCATCGGCGGTATCGAGATCGTGGTCGAGGCCGACAGCGGCCAGAGCCTGATCGATGCACTGGCCAGCCAGCCGGTCGATGTCGTGGTCTCGGATATCCGGATGCCCGATCTGAGCGGCATTGATGCCCTGATCGCCTTGCGCGAACGCGGCGATACCACGCCGATGATCCTGCTCACCACCTTTGACGACAGCGAACTGCTGCTGGCCGCGGTCGACGCCGGCGCCCAGGGATTTCTGCTCAAGGACGCCTCGCCGGAAGACCTGCGCGACGCCATCCTGCGTGTTGCCGCCGGCGATACCCTGCTTCAGCCGGTGTCGATCGATCCGGTGCGCAAGCGACTGCGCTACGTCGATCCGGGCAGCACCGGTCATGAGCAGCACATCAAGGTCGAGCTCAGCGAGCGTGAACTCGCGATTCTGCGGCTGATGGCTGGCGGATATTCCAACAAGGAGATCGCTCGCAG
The DNA here is from genome assembly GCA_038255435.1 of Lysobacterales bacterium. Classification (GTDB taxonomy): domain Bacteria; phylum Pseudomonadota; class Gammaproteobacteria; order Xanthomonadales; family Ahniellaceae; genus 0-14-3-00-62-12. Next base: position 4,751 of record JBBSLG010000026.1, on the reverse strand, counting down.
CGTATTCCTGGCCGAAGGCACGGTGAAGAACTACGTCAGCGAGATCCTGGAAAAATTGCACACCCGCGACCGCACCCGCGCCGTGCTGAAGGCGATTACGCTCCGCTTGCTTTGACCGGGCGCCAACAGCGCCTGCGTTTAGCCCGCGGTCCGGGCCGATTGCGCGCAAGCGCAGACTGGCCCCGCTCGCCGCATTCCCGCACAATGCGGCATTGCCTGGGAGTAACCGCATGCCCGCACTCACCGAACCGACGATCAATGCCCTCGACGACTTTCTGCATGATCGCTGCGCCGATACCGATGGTCTGGTCAATGTCGAGATGATCGATGGCTTCATGTGCGCCCTCGCAGTCACGCCCGGCGGCATCCCCGACGAGGAATGGCTGGCCGAGGTCACCGGGGCCGGCTTCAAATTCAAGTCGCGCGAAGAGGCCGACCAGATCCGCGAGATGCTCGCCGAGTTTCGCAGCGATGCCGAACGCCGCGTCCGTGTCGATGCCGACAACCCCGGCGATGAGGATTATCCGCTGCTCGCCCTGCCGCCCAATCTCGATGACATCGATCCGCAGAGCACCGAGGAACTACTCGGTCTGGCCTGGTCGATCGGTTTTTATCGCGCGCTTGATCTGCGCCCCGACGTCTGGGACCGCCTCAGCGAAGAGCTCGATGGCCTCGAAGACGACCTCGACCAGATCGCCGAGCTAATGATGATCGGCGACACCGAGGAAAACTCGCCGCCGATCACCCTGGAGCGACGGATGGAAATCGTCAGCACCATTCCGGGCTTTCTGAGCAGCCTGCACACCTGCCTGGCGGCGCCCTGATCCACCCCGGAGCAGATCGGCTGCCTCAACTTCGGGAACCTCTGAATAAGTCATCACAACGTCTTCGCTACCCAGCTTAGTGTTTGCCAAACCCCCGTTTTCAACAGCGGAGCTGGTCGTTTTCAACAGCGTTAGCTGGTCAAACCTGCGGTTTTGACCAGCTCCGCTGTTGAAAGCCGCCCCCTGACTCAGGGGGCTATCGCGGCTCCGGACTTATTCAGGGTTCCTTAGGGGTGCAGCCTCGCCGGATGAAAGCTAGGATGCGCGCTCAAGTTGCGGAGGGACTGTCTTGGATGTGATGAAGCTGCTGCACTCGATCCCGTTGTTCGAGGCGCTGTCCGAAGAGGATCTGCGCGCTCTCTCGCTCACCCTGGAGCGACGCACGTTCAAGGCCGGCACGATGATCTTCGCCCAGGGCGACCGCGGCAGCGCGATGTATATCGTCGACAGCGGTGACGTGAACATCCATCTACCCGGTGAGGCCTCGCGGCGCATTTCGCTCAAAGACATCGCCCGCGGCGAATATTTCGGCGAACTCGCCCTGTTTGACGACAAGCCGCGCAGTGCCAGCGCGCTGGCGACCACCGACGCGGTGCTGTTCGAACTGCAGCGCGACACCCTTGCGCACTACCTCGAGAAGCGTCCGGCCGCCGCCATGGCGATCCTGCGCACGATGAGCGAGCGCCTGCGCGAAACCAACACCATGCTGTCGGCACGCGCCGCCAAGAATGTCGACGAAGAGTTTGACAAGAACCTGTCCTGGAGTGATCGCCTGGCCGACAGCGTCGCCGAACTCAATGGCAGCTGGAAATTCATCCTGTTCCTGATCATGCTCACCGCCATCTGGTGTGTGATCAACACCCCATGGATCGTGCCGCGCGACCCGCTCGATCCCTATCCGTTCCAACTGTTCAACCTTGCCCTGGCCATCCTGGTCGGCCTGCAAGGCCCCTTGATCGTGATGAGCCAGAATCGCCAGTCGCTGAAAGATCGCGCCCGCGCCGATACCGATTTCAAGGTCAACCTCAAAAACGAAGTCAACATCGAAACCCTGCTCCGCGAACTCAGCGAATTCCGCGAAGAAGCCCGCGAACGCAGCGACGCCGCCGAACACCGCGGCCGCAACGACACCCCTGACATGATCCTGTAGCCAGCGTCGCCTGCAGGGCATCTCCGCGAGATGCCGCGCTCCCGTGTAGGGCATCTCTGCGAGATGCCATCTCAACTCGGCGGGAAATCCAAGCCGGCAAGTCACAGACTTGCCCTACAAAGAGCCGCTCATCTGTAGGGCGTCTCACCGAGATGCCGCGCTCTTTTGTAGGGCATCTCTGCGAGATGCCGTCTCAACCCGGCGGGGAATCAGACACGGCAAGTCACAGGCCTGCCCTACAAAAGGCAAGCCGCTGGGGCGCCAAACCCGCACCCACTTGAATCAGGCGATCAAGACCCCATTTATTATGGTCGACAAAGGGCGGCTGCGGTCACAATCCGGCACAATCCGGGGACTCGGAACCACCCTTGACACCTTGTCTATACTGGCACTCCCGTTGCAAGAACGGTGTCCGGATCTGTCTTCCATGCCTCGCGGAAGACACCACTGCAGACTGAATCACGCGCTAATGCACCTTGCGCGGGAGCCTTGTCTGTCCGTTTCCGGCCCCGAACTTCGTTAAATAGAAACGATCGTTAATCTGATCACAGTTCCAAGGATACGTAATGGCAGCCATTGAGTTCGAACCCCGCGATCAACAATCCGAGATCAAAAAGCTCATCACCCGGGGCAAGGAGCAAGGCTATCTGACGTATGCCGAGGTCAACGATCACCTGCCCGACGACATCGTCGATCCCGAGCAGATCGAAGACATTATCGGCATGATCAATGACATGGGCATCCAGGTCCATGAGTCCGCCCCCGACGCGGAAACCCTGCTGCTGCAGGAATCCTCATCGGTCCAGGACGACGAAGCAGTCACCGAAGAAGCCATCCAGGTGCTGTCGGCGGTCGAAGAGACCGGCCGCACCACCGACCCGGTCCGCATGTACATGCGCGAGATGGGCACCGTCGAGCTGCTCACCCGCGAGGGCGAGATCGCCATCGCCAAGCGCATCGAGGAAGGTCTGGCCCAGGTGCAGAACGCGCTCGCGCAGTTCCCCTGGTCGATCTCCCTGCTGCTCGAAGAGTATGCCTCGCATCTCGACGGCAAGAAGCGCATGAGTGAGTTCCTCACCGGCTTCTACGACCTCGAAGCCCTGGCCGAAGCCGCCGCCGCTGAAGCCGCGGCTGCCGCGGCTGCTGCTGCCCTGCTCGCCGAGGAAATGGAAGAGGACGAGGACGAAGGCAGCGGCGGCAATGGCAAGGACGACGAAGAAGCGGGTGATGCCGAAGAAGCCGGCCCCGGCGAATCAGGTCCCGATCCGCTCGAGGTCAAGCGCCGCATGGAATTGTTCGGCGACAGCTACGAGAAATTCAAGGCCAGCTTCGCCAAGGCCGGCGCCGACGACAAGAAGACCCAGAAACTGCGCGCCCTGATCACCGAAGAGTTTCTCAAGCTCAAGCTGCCCTCGATCATGATCGATGGCATGGTCAAGAAGCTGCGCGAAGTGGTCAACACGATCCGCAGCCACGAGCGCGCGATCCTCGATATCGCCGTGCGCGTCGGCAAGATGCCGCGCAAGGAATTCATCAAGGCATTCCCGGGCAAAGAGACCAATCTGCGCTTCGTCGAGAATGAAGTGCGCAAGGCCAGCAAGTGGGCCAACACGCTGAAGAACTGCAAGGCCGACATCCAGGAGCAGCAGGAGCGCCTGATCGCCCATGAGGCAACGCTGTATCTCAGCCTGCCCGAGATCAAGGATATCAATCGTCACATGTCGATCGGCGAGGCCAAGGCCCGTCGCGCCAAGAAGGAAATGGTCGAGGCCAACCTGCGTCTGGTGATCTCGATCGCCAAGAAGTACACCAACCGCGGCCTGCAATTCCTCGATCTGATCCAGGAAGGCAATATCGGCCTGATGAAAGCCGTCGACAAGTTCGAATACCGCCGCGGCTACAAGTTCAGTACCTACGCCACCTGGTGGATCCGTCAGGCGATCACCCGTTCGATCGCCGATCAGGCGCGCACCATCCGCATCCCGGTGCACATGATCGAAACGATCAACAAGCTCAACCGCATCAGCCGTCAGATGCTGCAGGAAATGGGTCGCGAGCCCACGCCCGACGAGCTCGCCACCAAGATGGAAATGCCCGAGGACAAGATCCGCAAGGTCTTGAAGATCGCCAAAGAACCGATCTCGATGGAAACCCCGATCGGTGACGATGAAGACAGCCACCTCGGCGATTTCATCGAAGACACCAGTGTCGAGTCGCCAGTTGAATCGGCCACCACCACCGGTCTGCAGGAAACCGTCAAGGACGTGCTCTCCGGCCTCACCCCGCGTGAAGCCAAGGTCCTGCGCATGCGCTTCGGCATCGACATGAACACCGACCACACCCTTGAGGAAGTCGGCAAACAGTTCGACGTCACCCGCGAACGCATCCGCCAGATCGAAGCCAAGGCCCTGCGCAAACTGCGTCACCCGAGCCGCTCGGAACAGCTGCGCTCCTTCCTCGACCTCGAGTAACGCTTTTGTCCCCGAGGGGATTGCATAGCGCGGCGCTCACCCCGCCGCCCTCGCTCCCGCCGTTGTCCCCAAGGGCTGACGTTTCCCCTGTTTTCACTCGCATATTCCCAGCCGTTTTCGTAATGTATGCAACGCCGCTGGCGTGAAGTCGGTGATTCGTTCCAGACACAGCAGTCTGGCGAGCGAGATGATCGACAGCTCGCGAGAAGATCGGGTTGTTACCTTGAACCGTCGATACAGTCCTTCGGTTTCCGCCAGTTGGCCTAGATGCCAGAGCAGGAACGCAGCCACGGTGGCGATCATCAG
>JBBSLG010000025.1:0-71593 GCA_038255435.1 Lysobacterales bacterium | reverse complement strand
GGTACCAGTTTCTTCCAGAACCTGACCGACTACCCGATTGCCGACAACAGCACGGTCAACAGCCCGATCGTGGTCAGTGGCCGTACCGGCAATGCACCGTCGAACCTGAGTGTGTCGGTGAACATCGTGCACACCTATCAGGGTGACCTGAAGGTCGATCTGGTGGCACCGGACGGCACGCTGTACAACATTCACAACCGCACCGGCGGTGGCACCGACAACATCATCAAGACGGTGACCATCAATGCCAGCAGCGAAGTCGCCAACGGCACCTGGAACCTTCGGGTGAACGACAACGCGAACGCCGATGTCGGTTACATCAACAGCTGGTCGATGCAGTTCTAAATGAGTGGAACGAAAACGGCGCCGGAGTCCCGGGCGCCGTTTTCTTTTTGCATGTGCAAACGGGCCTGTCAGTCACGGCGGCCCCATTCGGAGAAACCCCAATGAACACATCCCCACGGCTGCTCGCCAGCCTGATTGCGTTGACGTTTGCTTTCAGTGGCGCCGCTATCGCCGCTCCAGTAGCCGACCTCGGCGAGACCGAGACCGTTTCCCTGGGCGAGACCTTGATGTTGCCGGCGCCGGATATGGCAAAGATTCAGATTGAGGACAGCAAGTACATCGGCGGGCCCTACCGCTATGGTGTGCAGATACCCCTGCTTGCGAAGTCGACCGGCGGCAAATGGTCGCACCTTGATGACGGCAGGATGCGCTGGACCCTCGATATGGTGTCACCAGGCGCCACTTCGCTGGACTTCCACTTCGGCAAGTTGGCCCTGCCCAAGGGTGCCATCCTGCGCATCGTCGGTGAGGGCGAGGGCAACGAGCGCAAGATCCAATCCAGCGAGGTACAGGGAGGAGAATTCTGGTCACCTTATGTCGCAGGTGAGCGTGCCCGATTGCAGATCGAAGTCGACGCCAAGCTGATGCCCGCCGTGGCCGTCGAAGTTGCCAGCGTCACCCACGGTTACCGCGGCCTGTTCGAGCGCGAGAACAGTCTGGAAAAATCCGGTTCGTGCAATGTCGACACGATTTGCCCCGCCGGCGACGCCTGGCGCGACCAGATCGATTCGGTCGGCCACTACACCTTCAGCCAGGGCAGCAGTTCGTATGTCTGCACCGGTACCCTGATCGGCAACACCAGCCAGGACACCACGCCGTATTTTCTGACGGCGAATCATTGCGTCAGCACCTCGACCGTGGCGGGCACCATTGTCGTGTACTGGAATTACCAGAGCTCGACTTGCCGCACACCGGGATCCAGCTCGAGCGGTACGCCACTTTCGCGCAGCATCGCCACCCACTCGCAGTCTGGTACCAGCCTGGTGGCCACCAATGCCGCCAGCGATTTCGCCCTGCTGCGGCTCAACTCGAGCGTGCCCTCGGGCGCCAATACCTACTGGTCGGGTTGGGATGCAACAGGCACCACGCCAAGTTCCGCAGCCGGCATTCATCATCCTGCCGGGCATGAAAAGCGCATCGCCATCGAGGACCAGGCACTCAGCGTCAGCGCCTATGGCGGTGGTACGGGAACCACGCACTGGCGTGTCAACGACTGGGATCAGGGCACGACCGAGGGTGGTTCGTCGGGCTCGGGCCTGTGGAATCAGAACAAGCGATTGGTTGGACAGCTGCATGGTGGTTCGGCGGCCTGTGGCAACAACCTCTCCGACTACTACGGCCGGCTTTCGGTTTCCTGGGCTGGCGGTGGCAGCAACGCCACCCGCCTGAGCAACTGGCTGAATCCCAGCGGTGGCGTTACCTCGATGGCCGGTTATCGCGCTGGCGGTACGCCAGGCAATGTGGCGCCGACGGCGAACTTCAGCTTCACCACGAGCGCGCTGACGGCGAACTTCAGCGACAGCTCGAGCGATAGCGATGGTTCGATCGCTTCGCGCAGCTGGAACTTCGGCGATGGCACGACCTCGACCGCAACCAATCCGAGCAAGACTTACAGCGCATCCGGCACCTACACGGTGACACTGACGGTCACCGACAACGGTGGTCTGACCCATGCCAAGTCGAGCTCGGTGACGGTGAGCAGCGGCGGCGGTGGCGGCACGGTGCTGACCAATGGCGTGGCCGTGACCGGTCTCTCGGCTGCTGTCGGCACGTCGCTGAACTACACAATGGTGGTGCCTGCCGGCGCAACCGGACTGAAGTTCGTGATCGCGGGTGGAACCGGTGATGCCGACATGTACGTGCGGTTCGGCTCGGCGCCGACCGACACCGTGTATGACTGCCGTCCGTATCTTGGTGGCAATGCCGAGACCTGCAACATCGCGACCGCGCAGGCCGGTACCTACTACGTGCGTGTGAAGGCCTACTCGGCGTTCTCGGGTGTCTCGCTGACCGGCAGCTACACGGCGGGTGGTGGCGGTACCAGCTTCTTCCAGAACACCAACGACTACACGATCAGCGACAACAGCACGGTCAACAGCCCGATCGTGGTCAGTGGCCGTACCGGCAATGCGCCGTCGAACCTGAGCGTAGCGGTGAACATCGTGCATACCTATCAGGGTGACCTGAAGGTCGATCTGGTGGCACCGGACGGCACGCTGTACAACATTCACAACCGCAGCGGCGGCGGCACCGACAACATCATCAAGACGGTGACCATCAATGCCAGCAGCGAAGTCGCCAACGGCACCTGGAACCTTCGGGTGAACGACAACGCGAACGCCGATGTCGGTTACATCAACAGCTGGTCGATGCAGTTCTAACCGGAGCTTCGCGGCCGAGCGCCGCGCAGGTTGCAAGATCGGAACCCCGGCGCAATGCCGGGGTTCTGCTTTCAGCGGGATGCGGGTGTTGGCGGGCAGAGGGGTGCTGCGCGCTGGCGCGATCAGTCGATTGGTTCGAACCGGTTGGCGGCGACGTTCTTGCGCACCTTGGCCGGATCCCAGATCCGCCCGTTCATCGCGATGTAGACGCCGTCTGCCAGAGTCTGCACGGCGGCCACCGCACATCCGATATTGAACACCGCGTCGGAGCCGACAAATCGCGCCGGATTGAGTGCGCCGGTGAGCACGATGACCTTGCCGCTGATCGCGCGCAATACGGCGGCGGTCTCGACCATGCTGTCGGTGCCATGGGTCACCAGGATATGACGCGCCGGTTGGGCTTCGATGGTGCGCCGGATGAGATCGCGGTCCTCAGCCGTGATATGCAGGCTGTCCTTGCGGATCACCGGGATGACATCGAAGCGGAATCCGACGCCGAGTGCCTGCAGAATTTCACCGATCTGCGGCGCGCCGATCTGGTAGTCCGACTTGTCGTCGAAATAGACCTTGTCGATGGTGCCGCCGGTTGTGACGATACAGAGCTGGTCCATGGAATCTCTGGCGAATGGGGCGGCACGAAGGATAGCAACCGGGCGCCGGTCTGGTCCGCCAAGCCAGTGAATTTTGCCGAGCGGATCATCGGCCCGGTGCCCAGCGCCTACGCTCAGCTGAAAGCCGGCCCCGGTGTACGGGTTCAGGCGTAGATGTCGCTCGACAACATGCGGGCTTCACTCAGCCCGCCATCGGCCAGTCGGTTGATGCCGATCCGGGCGTATCGGCGTGCCGCATTCATCGGCCTTGGGTCGTGCTCGGCGCGGAAGCTCCAGTCGGCGTGCCGCGCCAGCAGTGCCAATGCCAGGGTGCGGCCAAGCGTCAACGCGAGCCCGCGCGCACCCGCCTGCAGCTCCTGCTTGGTACTGGACCGCTTCTGTATCCATTCTGCGGCAGCGGTCGTGGACTCGCGGATCAGCTTCACGGCCGGCTCCAATTCGGCAAGACTGACTTGGGCGGTAAGACCACGGATCGCCGTCAGGTAGGGCTGCAGGCCACCATTCTGCCGCAGCACCTTGAGTACATCGAGCGCAAGGACATTGGTCGTACCTTCCCATATCGGGAGGACCTGGGCGTCGCGCAACAGAGTCGGCAAGCCACTGTCCTCGACATAGCCTGCGCCGCCAAAGCATTCGATGGCCTCGCTGACGCCGGCAACGGCGACTTTGGCCGTGGTGAGTTTGGCGATCGGTGTGAGCAGACGCAGCAGTTGGCCTGAGTTTTCGTCGGCGTCAGATTGCTCGGACTTGCCAAGCAGTTCGGCAACATAGAAGGTCAGATGAAAGCAGGCTTCGAGCTCTGCCTGCAGATCGGCAAGCGTGTGTTGATGCAGCGGTTGATCGATCAGCGGAACGCCAAAGACGACCCGTCGGGTCGCGTAGTCGCGCGCCAGTGCCAATGCTCGACGCAGAAAGCCGGTTGCGCAAACCGCATTCCAAAGTCGGGTGACATTGAGCATCGGGGCGATCGCGCGCACGCCGTGCTGACTTTCGCCGACCAGCTCAGCGGGCGTGCCCAGCAAACGGATCTCGGCGGTCGGCAGCTTGCGCGTACCGAGTTTGTCTTTCAGTCGATCGATCTCGATATTGCGGAAGCGACCATCGGCCTTGCGTGGCTCCACATAGAAAAGCGCCAGCCCATCCGCACCGGCTGGGTTGCCTTCCGGTCGGGCCAGGGTCAGCGCTATGTCAGCGGTGATCGCTGAGGCAAACCACTTGCGACCGTACAGGCGCCAGCGTCCGCGCTCATCCTGCTTGGCGATGGTTTCGCTGCCACTGACGTCGGAGCCGCCACTGGTCTCGGTCATCCACTGTCCACTCAACCAGAATTCCGCGGGATCGCGGCTGGTCAGACGCGGAATCGCCCGATCGATCAGGGTCTGGTTGCCTGACGACAGCAGACAGCGCGCTGCGCCGTCGGTCATTGCCAGGGGGCAGGAAAAAAGCTCACTGGAGGGATGAAACAGATAGGCCAGGGCAAACTGATGCAGGCGCGCATGCTGCTGGTACTTCTTGTCGTAGCCGGCAGCGATCAGCCCGCTTTTTGCGGCAATGGCGCCAGCACTCTGCCAGAACGCGGACAGGGTGATCCGATCGATACGATTGCCGAAGGCGTCGAAGTGGATAAGCCCAGGCTGAAACGCGTAATCGGCGAGCTGACCGGGGTGGAATTCGCTGGCGACGCGCTCGCCAAACTCGGTAAGGTCTGATTCGATTTCCTGCAACATGCCGGCCGGCAGAACGCGCCGCAGCAGCGAGCGCAGCAGGCGATCGTCGAGATACTGGTTGGCCAGGGCCGGCGGAGATTGCGTGAACGCCATTGGGTTTTCCGAAGTCCAGTTCGTCATTGGGGCGGGTCCTGATCGCGGCGCATCTCGGGCACGCACACGAACTAGTGCAACCCCGACTTTAACGGATAAGCCCGGCGTCTTAGCAAGCGTCGACGGCGGCTTCAACGCACCCGGTGATCTTAGTCCTGCCCAGCGTGCAACTTGACATCTGCTTCACGTTCGCGTCGGCGTTTTCGCGCCCGTTGCCACGAAGGCAGTCCGGCGAACCCTACGATGGCCACCGAGAGTGCGATTTCGATCGAGGCGGGCAGGCGTGCTGGCGGATTCGCGAAGACTTCCATCACGCCGTGAGAAAAATAGCCGAGGGCAATCAGGGCGCCGATCAACAGTCCGCGCTCGGCATCAACACGCGCGGCAAGCAGGGGCAGGGCGAACCAGACCAGGGCCAGGGAGACGCCGGCGGCTCGACTGATCTGCGCAGGCGGCAGCCACCAGCCGTACCAGACGACTTGCAGGGCGGCGAGCGCGCACAACAGCCAGAACGCGCGACGGTGCTGGATATCCAGCGGTTCGGTGCTCATGAGGGTTGCTTCAGACGCAGGGCGACCGTGGCAAGGCGGCGCCCGAGGGCTCGCGCAAGCTGCTTTTCATCCGCTGTGATCGGCTCACCGCCGCGGCTGCCGGCAAGGTGACTGGCACCATAGGGCGTGCCACCGCTGCGCGTCGACGAAAGGGCCGATTCGGTATACGGCAGTCCCATCACCAGCATGCCGTGGTGGAGCAGGGGCAACATCATGCTGAGCAGGGTGCTCTCCTGACCTCCGTGCATGCTGGCCGTCGAGGTAAAACAGGCCGCCGGCTTGCCGGCCAGGGTGCCCGACAACCATTCTGCCGAGGTCCCATCGATAAAGTGCTTCAGCGGCGCGGCCATATTGCCGAAGCGCGTGGGGCTGCCGAGGATCAGGCCGTCGCACTGGTGCAGGTCTTCGGTTGTTGCGAACGGGGCGCCGGAGTCCGGCACGGATTCCTCCGCGGCCGTCTCTGCCAGGCTGCGCAGCGCGGGCACGGTACGCAGTCGGGCCTCGGCGCCAGGTTCTTCGGCGACACCACGGGCAATCAAGCGCGCCAACTCGGCGGTCGCGCCGTGTCGGCTGTAGTACAGAATCAGGATCAGGGCAGGGGACATAGGCTGGGCTCAGGCTCGATGTGTGATTATGCCCGTTCACCCGGTCATCAACCGTGGGAACCGAAACTGCGCGTCGGGGTCAAAGGCCGCATCAGGTTCCGGCGGGAGCGACTGGTGGCGCCGAGACAGATTCGGCCACCGTCGCGTTTTCAATGAATCGAACGAGCTCAGGAGTGTTGAACGTGAAGAATCCGGGACTGAATCTGGCGCTTGCCATGCTGCTCTGCGCCAGTAGTGCAGGACCGACGCTGGCTGAGGATGCCGTCAGCAAGCCCGCCTTGTTGGTGCAGACGATCGATGGCAGCGCTTACGATCTTGCCAGCCATCGCGGTCATTGGGTGGTCGTCAATTTCTGGGCGACCTGGTGCCCGCCGTGCATCAAGGAGATGCCCGAGCTCTCTGCTCTGGATGTCGAGCGCGATGATGTGTCGGTGGTCGGGCTGGCCTTCGAAGAGATCGATCCGGCCGAACTCAAGGCTTTTTTGAAGGAACACCCGGTGTCGTATCCGATCTCCCTGGTTGATGTCTACAATCCGCCGGCGGATTTCAGCACCCCGCGTGGACTACCACTGACCTACCTGATCGCGCCCGATGGCAGCATTGCCGACAAGATCATGGGGCCGGTGACGCGCGCGGAGCTGGAGAAAATGATCGACGCCAAGCGCAAGTGATATGGCAACCACGCGATTCCTGATCGCCGGCCGTGTACAGGGTGTCGGGTTCCGGGCCGGGACCCGGCGCCAGGCCGAACTGCACGGAATCGTCGGCTGCGCGCGCAATCTCGCCGATGGTCGGGTTGAGGTGATCGCCCAGGGCCCGACCGCGGCCATTGAATCGCTGGCGCTGTGGTTGGAGCGCGGACCTGCGCATGCAAGGGTTGATCGCGTCCAGCGCAGCGAGCTCGGCGACGCGCCTGCCTACCCGGATTTCGAAATCGAGTGAGCGGCGCGCACAACAGGACTCCAGCGGACGCGCCATCAAATCGCCGCGCGCGCTTGTGAACGGCAACCCAACAGAGCTGCGCTCGGCTTGCCCGACAGCAAGCGCGGCCGATAGCATCCGTTCATGCTGCTCCGACTCGCCCTGCTGATTCTGCTGCTGTCCTCTGCTGCCTGCGTGCAGGCGGCGGCGTGGATCGACGTGCGCTATGACGCGACCACGGATGCGCGCCTGGATATCCACGCGCCAGCTGCGGCGGGTCCGCACCGGGTGATGGTGTGGTTTCATGGCGGACAATGGACCCAGGGCGACAAGACTCTGCGTGATCAACAAGCGGCGCTGTTCAATGCTCGCGGCTATGTCCTGGTCAGCGTCGACTATCCGCTGCTGCCCCAGCGTCATCCGGCCGGGGTCAGCCAGGCTGCCGCCGCCGTCGCTTACGTGGTGCGCAATGTTGCGCGCTATGGGGGAGATCCGGGGCGCATTCATCTGATGGGCGCCGATGCCGGAGCACATCTGGCGGCACTGCTCAGCGTCGATCCGCGTTGGCTGGCTGTGCACGGACTGAGTCCGGCGTCGATTCGAGGGCTCGTCCTGGTTTCGGCCGATAGTCTGGATCTGGTCTCGCTCATGCAGGAGGGCCGCGCCGACCTCGCCCGCCGTCTCGATGCGGTCTGGAGCACTGAGCCCGAACAGTGGCTTGATGCCTCGCCGCTGGCGCAGTTGCGACCCGATGCCAGCATTCCGCCAGTCCTGCTGCTCGATCGTCGGGGTGGCTCAACCCAGCGTGCGCGTCAACGCGAACGTTTTTCCGATCGTCTGCGCAGTGCCGGCGTGGCGACGCAGAGCTTTTTGCTGCCGGTCGCCGATGACGCCGAACTTGCCGTGGGTCCGGCGCTGGACGGACTGGGTCGCGACGCCCTGCTGGCCTGGCTCGATGCCCTGGAGCTGCCGCGTGTTGCGCGTTTCGAGAATCTTGGCTTCAGCACCGAGTGGCTATCGGCTCCGGCAGCAGCTTCGCTCGGTGGTGCCCGCCGTGATCTGCAATTCCTGACGCCATTCGACGGCGCACTCTGGGCAGCTCAGAGCGGAGACGCCGGCCGCAGCGAAATTCTGCGGAAGCCATCGGCGGATGCTGACTGGCAGCCACAGGCCAGTTTTGCCGAGGGCGCACGCTTTACCGAGTTGTCGGCCTGGCGACTTGAGCGCGATGGTCTGGGTGCGGCGCTTGCGACTGCGGTGCAGCTCGGGGTGACCGGGCTGGTGCATTCAAATGGCACGATCAGTTGGCAATGGGCGCTCGGCGATGCGGGCTTTACCGAATTGACCGCGGCCCCGGAAAGCGCATTGCGCTCGGTCCAGCGCCATCGGGATCAGGTCAGCGGCGGTGAACTGCTGCTGCTCGGCAGCGGCGGCGCAGGTATTCGCAGTGCAAGTTGGCATTCGGCTTCGCGCTCGCTGGTGCTGAATCCGATCAGCGAGATCGAGGGCGCTGACGTCGTGGCGATCGTGGTCGCCGACGGAACCGCCTATGCGGCGATCAACGGCCGCAGCCCAGGCTTGTACCAGCGTGTCGATGGCCAGGCGCCACGCTGGTTGCGGGTATCCGATACCGAAGTTGAAGGCGCCGCGCCGGCTCAGATTGCCGCCCTGGTCGCAACGCCAGATCCGGCAGGCACGGGACGCGCGGTCCTGCTGGTCGCCCATGCCGGAAGCGGTCATATCGTCCGTATCGATCCACAGGCAGGTTTTTCCCGTCAGCTGGAAGTGGATCTGGGTCGGGCGTTCGCCGAGGTCTGGCAAGGTGATCAGCGCCGCGTCGAGTTCGGATCCAATCGGTTTGTGGCCCTTCCGCATCCGGAAACCGCCGATCAGGTCCTGGCGATCGGACTCAACCTCAGCCATCCGCTGGCGACGGAAATTCCGCACAACGGTTCCTGGTTCCTGCTGCGCCAGGCCGATGGCAGTTACAGTTATGGCACCGCCTACGATTATCAGCACCCGCCGGCGCCGGGCACGCGGCTCGGTGCATTGCGTGCCATCGCGTCGTCGCCGTTCGTCAATGATCAGGCCGCGGTCTATGTTGCTGGCGCACCGGACTCACCCGGAGCCGGTGAAAGCGCCTGGATCTATCGCGGTGCGCTCGATACCTCGGCACCGCGCCGCGGGCTCTGGTGGGATCGTACGCACACTGGCCACGGGCTTGATCTGCAGCCGGTCTCCGGGCGCTGGATGCTCACCTTGTCGACCTACGAAGCTTCCGGAAAGCCGGTCTGGTATGCGGCGCTGGGAGATCTGGTCAATCGGCGTTTTGTCGCTGATGGCGGGCTCACTCGATACGACTACCGCCTCGATCGCAATCCTCCGCAGCGACGCAATGCAGAGCGCTCGGGCAAGATCGAACTGCGCTTCGGTCTGGCTCATGGTGAGGCGGCTTGCGCCGATTCAGCGCGCGATCGACCCGATGCGCTGGCGCTTGCCGAGCTGCAATTGACGATCGATGGCCGCCGCTCGAACTGGTGCATCGAACCCATGCGTTTCGCTGAAGCGGGCCTGCCCACGGCCGATGCGAACGGTCTCTGGTATGCCGGTCCGGCGGACCCCGGTTGGGCCATTTCGATCACCGAACGTGGCGTCGATGGTCGCAGCCTCGGCGTTGCTCACGTGTACTACTACGATGACGAGGGGCAGCCGCGTTGGGCACTCGGCACGGCGCCCGTGGTCGAGGGCAATGCGCGCTATCCGTTGCGCGCGTTCCGCGGTTACTGTCCGGGCTGTGCGATCGGGAAGGTAAGCAGCCAGCCAACCGGCGAATTTGTCCAACGACTTTCCGGATACTGCGGAGCGTTGAGCGGCTTCGGCAGCCTCGATCTGCAGTCGGCTGCTGATCCCGAAGCCCGCTTTGTGCGCAGCCGCTTCCCGATGAACCGGGTCAGTACGGCGGCCTGCTACTGAGCAAGGCAGTGACGAAGCTTGGCCGCGCGGCGCACTGAGTGCTTGGCGCCCAGAAATCTTGGCGGGTCCGGAATCGGTCAGTACTTGTCCGGGACCATGATCGCCTTGGCGCCGATGACATCCTTGCCGAGCCGCTTGCGCTTGAGCGGGGGAAGTTCGAGCTTCTCATCGGGCACCTTGAAGTCGGGCAGGGTGTGCAAGAGATGCGCGACCATATTGAGCCGGGCGCGCTTCTGATCGTTGGCGTCGACGACGTACCAGGGCGCGTGACGGGTATGGGTGACCTTGAAAAACGCATCGCGGGCGGCGCTGTAATCATCGTATTTCGAGCGTGCCGCGATATCGATCGGCGAAATTTTCCAGCGCTTCATCGGGTCTTCAACGCGTTCGGCGAAGCGCTTTTCCTGTTCCTCCTGGTCCACCGAAAACCAGTACTTGAGCAGGGTGATGCCGTCATCGACCAGCATCTTTTCGAACACAGGCACCTGGGCCAGAAAACGCGTGTACTCGGCATCGGTGCAGAAGCCCATCACCTTTTCGACACCGGCACGATTGTACCAACTGCGATCGAACAGGGCGATTTCGCCGGCTGCGGGCAGATGCGACACGTAGCGCTGGAAATACCACTGGCTGCGCTCGCGTTCGGTGGGTTTGGGCAGCGCAACCACATGGCAGTAGCGCGGGTTGAGTACTTCGGCGATGCAATTGATCGCGCCGCCCTTGCCGGCGGTATCGCGGCCCTCGAAGACCACCACGATCCGCTGACCACTGTGCTGAACCCAGCGCTGCATTTCGGAAAGCTCGATCTGGAGCGGCTCCAGATGCTTGCTGTATTCCTTCTTCTTCATCTGGCCCATGCGCGCGGCTCCTGATTGTTGGGGTTCCGAGGGTAAGTGCTGATCCGGGGCCCCGCAAGCGGTGGACAGCGCGCCGGCATGGCCCGCAATCCCCTCGACGCTTGCCAGTCGCGGGCGCATGCAAGACCATGCCGGTCTTTCCCACCACCGAGCAGCGCTTGCGCAACCGACACGAATCCCAGCTGCAGGAGCTCCTGGCGCGCTATGGCAAGCGCCTGCGCCTGCTGGTAGACGGCCATTGCGGGCGTGATCGTGGCCTCGATCCCGACGATATCGAGCAGGAAGTGCACATCAAGCTGTGGAAATTGCTCGAGAGTGACAAGAATCTCGACTTCCCTGCGTCTTATATACAGAAGGTGGTAGCAACCACGGTGATTGACGCTTTGCGGCGGGCCGAAGTCAGGCATGCCGAATCGCTGCAAACTGATGTCGAGCCGGCGGTGGATCCGAGTTATGTCGGCCCCATGCAGCCAGATCGGCACGCTGACCATGGCAACTGGGGCGCTCTGCTGCTCCGTTGCATTGCTGAACTGCCAGAGCGGCGCCGGATGCCGGTGCAACTGGCGCTGCAGGGTTTCAAGGCCGAGGAGATCGCGGCCCTGACCGGATGTTCGGTGGCTGCCGCGCAGCAACTGAGCTACCGCGGAATAGAGGATCTGAAAATTCGACTGAAGGAGTTGGGCGCTGATGAAATTGATCCATGATGAGGCCTTGAAGGCGCTCTACCAGAGCCTGAGCAGAGGATTGCCTGGCAATGCGGATCAGCGCGTTGGCGTTGATGAGCTGCTCCGTCTGGCAAATGGCGAACATCTGGGCGCCCGCCATCAGGACGCGCTGGCTGGTCTTGCCGCTTCGTCCGACCAGGCGCTGACCCTCCGCCTGCTGGCCGAAAATGCCGAGCCGGCACGAGAGCTTGCCCAGCAGCTCGCTGCAGCGCGTCGTCCTGGCCCCTTGGTGGTGCTGTCGCAGTGGTGGCGCTCGGCTGCAATGCCACCGATTTTTGCTTCGGCGGCCGTTGCCTTGATGGCGGTGATGGGATTCCAGTTTCTCGGATCGGCACCCTCGTCGTTGCCGCCGCTGGCACAGCAGATGACCGTCGAGCAGCCGATGTTTGACGGCGCCTTCGAAGCCGATGACCAGCTGTTCGCCGCGTCGCTGGAGCACTCTGAAGCCGCCGACCGGATGTTCAACGGCGATTTCGATAGCTGAAGCTCGGGCGCCGGCACCGCGCGCCCTGCGTACCCCGCCTGTTTCTAGTCGACTGCCACTGCGGTGGCATGTTCGCGCGTCGTGGCGAAGCGCACTTCGGGCCAGCGTTCCTGGATCAGTTGCAGATTGACCCGCGTCGGCGCGATGTAAACCAGCTCACCGGCTGCATCGACGGCAAGATTCATCGCCGCCTTCTCGCGGAACTCGGCCATTTTCCTGGCGTCGCTGCAGTGCACCCAGCGCGCCGTCGCGACCTGTACGTTCTCGAAGGCGCACTCCACGCTGTACTCGTCCTTGAGTCGATAGGCGACCACTTCGAACTGCAGTGTGCCGACTGCACCGAGAATCAGGTCATTGGACATCAGCGGACGGAAGAATTGTGTCGCACCTTCTTCCGAGAGCTGGGCCAGGCCCTTGCTCAGCTGCTTCATTTTCAGCGGGTCCTTCAAGCGCGCGCGACGGAATAACTCGGGCGCGAAATTGGGAATTCCGGTGAATGCAATCGCCTCTCCTTCGGTGAAAGTGTCGCCGATCGAGATGGTGCCGTGGTTGTGCAGTCCGATCACATCGCCAGGGTAGGCGCGTTCGACGATCTCGCGGTCCGATGCCATGAAGGTCAGCGCATTGGCGAATTTCATTTCCTTGCCGGTGCGCACTTGCAGGGCCTTCATCCCGTGCTCGTATTGCCCGGAGCAGATCCGCATGAAGGCGACGCGGTCGCGATGGTTCGGATCCATATTGGCCTGGATCTTGAACACAAAACCGGTCATCGGTTCCTCGGTGGCGACCACCGTACGGCTGGTCGTCTCGTGGGCTTTCGGCGGCGGCGCGTGTTCGACGAAAAAATCGAGCAGCATCTGCACGCCGAAATTGTTCACACCAGATCCGAAGAACACCGGCGCCTGCTTGCCGGCGAGGTAGGCTTCATGATCGAAAGTCGCCGAGGCGCCCTCGACCAGTTCGAGCTCCTCGCGCAGTTCGCGCAGCATTTCGCTGCCGATGCGGCGCTCGAGCTCGGGGTCGTCGAGTTTGAGTATGGTCGAGTCCTGACGGCTGAAGTTCTTGCCCGGCTCAAACAGATGCACCTCGCCATCGAGCAGATGGTAGACACCCTTGAGACGCGAACCCATGCCCACCGGCCAGGTGATCGGCGCGCACTGGATGCGCAGTACCGACTCGATTTCGTCGAGCAGTTCGATCGGCGGACGGCCCTCCCGGTCGAGCTTGTTGATGAAAGTCATCACTGGAGTCGCGCGCATGCGGCAGACGTCCATCAGCTTGATGGTGCGTTCCTCGACGCCCTTGGCGACGTCGATCACCATCAGCGCGGAGTCCACGGCCGTGAGCACCCGATAAGTGTCTTCAGAGAAATCGGCATGCCCCGGCGTGTCGAGCAGATTGATGATGCGACCCTCGTAGGGGAACTGCATCACCGACGAGGTGACCGAGATGCCGCGTTCCTTCTCCAGCGCCATCCAGTCCGAAGTCGCATGACGCGCCGCCTTGCGCGATTTCACGCTGCCGGCCATCTGGATGGCACCGCCGAACAGCAACAGCTTTTCGGTCAGGGTGGTTTTGCCGGCGTCGGGATGCGAAATGATCGCAAAGGTGCGACGCCGCATCGTTTCTCTGATGTGGTCGGTCATGTCGGGTCGAATAGTGGTGCGCGTCAGGGCGCGAGTCGGGGCGCGATTATAGGGGAACGACGCGCTCCTGGCCCGCATCCTGCCTGAAGGGGCGCTGTTTGCCGGATTAACCCGTGCAGGCCTGCAGTGTGAAAGTTAGAATCGCCCGGTCCACCGGAACCTTTCATGCGTCTGACCGCGTTACTGCAACTGCTGCGACCGCACCAGTGGGCCAAGAACCTGCTCGTCTTCGTGCCCCTGATTACCTCACATAGCTGGGCGCGCAGTGAGGCCTGGCTGGGCGCTCTGGCTGGCTTTGTTGCGATGTGTCTGCTCGCCTCGGCCGGCTATGCCCTCAATGATGCGCTCGATGCCGAGCGTGACCGCGCCCATCCCGAAAAGTCGCGCCGACCGATCGCCGCAGGATTATTGACCCGCGGAACCGGATTGATCGTCGCCCTGTTGCTGGCTGGCCTGGCGCTGGCCGGGATGGCTGCGTTGCAGATTCGCTGTCCGGATCTGCCAATCTCCAATTCCATCCTGCCTGCACTGCTGGCCTATCTGGTCGGCACCTTGTCCTACAGCCTCTGGCTGAAGCGATACGCGATCGCCGATGTCTGCCTGCTGTCCCTGCTTTACGTGGTGCGGATCGTCGTTGGCGCAGCGGCGATCGGGGTGCCGCTCAGTCCCTGGTTGCTCGCGTTTGCCGGTTTCGTGTTCCTGAGTCTGGCGGTACTCAAGCGTGCGATCGAATTCCGCCAGCGCGGTGCGCATACCAGTTCGGATCGCCCCTATGAACTGGATGATCTGGCGTTGCTTGAGAACGCCGGGATTTCAGCGGCCATGGGCTCGGTTCTGGTGCTTGCGCTGTACACCCAGAGCGAGGATGTCCGCCGGCTCTACGCGAATCCCGATCTGGTCTTCCTGCTCTGCCCGGTGATGTTGTTCTGGTTGCTGCGGACCTGGTTGCTGGCCCGACGCGGCCTGCTGCCCGGCGATCCGGTGTTGTTCGCGATCCGCGATCCGATCAGTTGGCTGTGCGTGAGCCTGATGTTGCTCGTGGTGCTATGGGCAATCTGAAACCCGAGCGCGCCGTCTGGTTGCGCCTGCTCGCACTGGGCTTGCTGGTTTTCGGTCTGCTCAGAGTCGCGACTCTGGTACTGGCCGAGCCCGTCGTCGGCTTTGCCAACCAGTACGATATGCAGCGCAGTTCGGCCTGTCTGGGGCTGTGGCCTGAGGCGGTTCCCATCGGCGCGGCCACGCCTGCCGCGCCTCAGCCCTGGTATGTGGTCGGTACGACGCGACCTGACGAGTGCTATCCAAGCAGCCAAGTCGCGGTCGCCTGGCTGGCGCTGCAAGTCAGCAGCGTTTTCGAAGCTTCGAGTCGCAGCGAGGGTCGGCGCGTTTCCCTGCGCTGGATCGGTGGCACCGGGCTACTGATCTGGTTGATCGGGAGCCTGCTTGTTGCCCGCATGTTCTGGCCGCGGCCGGGCGTGCAGATTGCCCATGCCTTGCTGTCGGCCCTGCTGATTGCCGACCCCTTCAATACGTTGTACCTCAATACGCTGTACACCGAGTTTCCCGCGCTGCTCGGCGCCTATTTCGCCAGCGCCATCATACTTTCGTTGTTTGTGCAGGCCGAGGCGCCGGCGCGGCGGTTGCTCGCCCTGGTGCTATGCCTGCTGCTGCTTGGCGCATCGCGCGTCCAGCATCTGGCGCTGCCGATTTTGCTGTCGGTGTTTGCGATGCTGGCGCTGTGGCGCAGCGTGCAATGGCGGTCGCGCGCCTTGATCGGGTTGGCGGTTGGCTGTGCGCTGATCATCGGCGCACAGGCCAGTCAGCAGTCACGTTTTACCGGTATCGCCCGCGCGAATCTGGCCGATACCGTGCTCGGTGCTGCGATGCCCGCAGCCAACCCGGAGCGGCTGGCGCTCGCGCTTGGCCTGCCAGTCGAGTGTGCCGAACATGCCTACTCGACGTGGTATCGCCAGCATGGTGTGGATGTATTCGTTGCCTGTCCAGCATTGAGTGACGTATCCCGGTTGCGTCTGCTGCTCTACTCGTTGCGTGAGCCGGCGATCCTTGCACGCATGCTCGGGCGCGGCCTGCTGATGTCACAGCATCTTCGCCTGGGATACATCGGTGAGCGTGCCGGTGGCGATTTCATTGAAGTGGGTAGTGCCGATCAGCCGCTTTGGTTCAGCGTTGCGGCCGCGCTCAACGCGCTGCCAGCACATGGGTTTCTGATCGCCTGCGGATTCGCGCTCGGCCTGATTCCGGCATTCTGGTTGGTCGTCCTGTGGCCGCGCCGAGCCAGCAGCGAACTGATCGGTGTCGATACAGTTGCCATCGCGCTCTGCGCGCATCTGTTTGCATTGACGCTGCTGAGTAGCGTGTTCGGCGACGGTTACAGCGAGGTTGGCCGGCATATGCATCTGGGTCTCAATGCCCTGCTGGTGCTGACCGCCTTGCTGCCGGTGTGGATATGGCGGCGGCGTACGCGATGGCGCATGCCGTGGCCCACCGCTGCGATCGCCGCTGGCGTGGTGCTCGTATCCTCACTCACGCTTGCGATCATCACGAGTCTGCGCCTGCCGCTGGCTTTCGGAGTGCTCGGAACGCCGGCACAGGCATTGCCGGTGCAGGGAATGATCGAGCTGCGTGGCTGGGCACTGGATCGCTTCCCGATCCAGCGCCTGTATGCGCAGGTCGACGACGGCGTCGAGTGGCCGCTGTCACGCAGCCGGCATCCCGGTCTCGAGCGGGTATTCCCCTATCTCGATGAGGCCGCGCTGGGTGGCTTCAGCGGCAGTATCGACGCTGCCCGAGTGCAGGGCGGGCGCTATCTGCAGATATTCGCTGTGGATGCTCTGGGCAAACCGGTCCTGATCGAGCGGCGGCGCATCCCCTAGTCAGCACGGGCCCGGCCACCCGCACGCGGCTCGCCACGGCCGCCGTGCTCGGATCGTGGTCTGGGTCCGCGTGCGGGACCCGCCTCGTCGCGACGCCTGCTCGTGATCCCGTCGAAGTGTTGCAGTTGCGTCTCGCTCAGCAGCTTCGCCAGCTCATTCCGGTTTGACTCGTGCAGGTCCTCGCGCTGTTTCTGCGTGTTGAAATCGAAGCTGTGCAGCTTCTCGCGTTGCTCGGCGAGCAGCCTGCGGACCGGTTCGCGTTGCGCCTCGGTCAACTCTAGCGCCTGGGCAAAACCGGCGAACGACGGTGGCGGCGGCGGATGATGGGGATGCTCGGGGCGATCAGCGCGCGCGGCGTTCGTGCCGAGAAAGAGCAACAGGACAGACAGGAAGCGGGTCATCGTGGACTCCAGGAGGGATCGGCGATCCCGTGAACAGATGCTGCGCCTGGAATGCGCATCGAGCGCGCAGCAATCGTGGAGAAATTGCGCAGTCGTGCGCTGGCTCGGGCATGCACGCGCGCGCCGCGTATAGTGCGCACACCTGTCCCAACGATCCGGACCCGATGCGCCTGCGGCTGCTGCACCGACTTTTTCTGGCCTTCGCCGCGCTCAGCATGGCGGCGCTGGCGGCCTTCGTGGTGCTGCAGCAGGATGGCTTCCGCCGTGGCTTCCTCGACTATCTTGATGGCCTCAGCGGTGAGCAACTGGAAGCGGGCAGCATTCGCCTCGCCGAACGCTATGCCCTGTACGGGAACTGGGATTTTCTACGTGATCGCCCACGCCTGATGATGGATGCCCTCGGCATCGTGGGCGACGCGCGCGCCCAGGCCGGTGTCGATCCCCGCGCGCCGCCATCGCGTCAACCCGCGGCCGGTCGCTTTCCCGGTTCCGGTCCTCCGCCGCGCCCACCACCACCGCGCGCTGCAGGTCGACCGCGACCGCCGCCGGGTCCGATGCAAGGTTCGCCGCCGGGCCCACCGCCGCAGCAGGGGCGATCGCTGGCCGACGACCCGCTGGATATCGGCGGACGATTGACCCTCGTCGATCAGCACGGTCTGACCGTGGTCGGCAACCCGGAGATAGCCCGCAACGGCCGTTCCTTCGATGTCGTACTCGAGGGCGAGCTGATTGGGCGTCTGCATCTGGCCCCTCTGCCGCAATGGCGAGGCCGACTCGATGAGGCCTTCGCGCGCTCGCAGTGGCGTCGTGGCCTGCTCGGTGCAGCGGCGATCCTGGTTTGCGCCCTGGTCCTCGCCTGGTTGTTGGCGCGCTGGCTGCAAGGCCCGATTCGGGCGCTCGCACTGGGTGCTCAGGCGCTTGCTGCCGGGGACTACAGCACCCGCGTGCGCAGCCGCAGCGAAGACGAACTTGGTGAGCTGGTCGCGGATTTCAATCGACTGGCACAGGCGCTCGAGCGCAATCAGAGTGCGCGCCGGCAGTGGAGTGCTGATATCGCGCATGAGCTGCGCACACCGGTGGCGATCCTGCATGGAGAAATCCAGGCGCTACAGGACGGGGTCCGATCCTTCGGTCCTGAAACCCTTGCCTCATTGCAGGCGGAGACCACTCGGCTGACCAGCCTTATCGAGGATCTGTACCAGCTGGCGCTTTCCGATATCGGAGGCCTCGAGTACCGATTCATCGAATTGGACCTCGGCGATCTGCTGCGCGAAGCGGTGCGCAGTCAGCAGACCATGTTGCAGGACGCCGGTATCGAGCTCGATTTGACTCGGCTACCGACGACGCCCGCGATGATCACAGGCGATCCGCGCAGGCTGGCCCAGTTGTTTGCCAACCTGCTGTCCAATACCAGTCGCTATACCGATGCGCCAGGGAAACTCAGAATCGAGCTCTCGCGTGACGGCGCCCAGTGGTGCCTCTGCTTTGACGATTCGGCGCCAGGTGTGGCGGATGACGCCTTGCCCCTGCTGTTCGAACGACTCTACCGCGCCGATGGATCGCGCAATCGCGCCAGCGGCGGCGCCGGTCTCGGCCTCGCGATTGCGCGCAATATCGTCGAGGCGCATCGCGGAACGATTATCGCCACGGCCTCGCGTCTTGAGGGACTGCGCATCGAGATCCGCCTGCCGATCCTGGTCGAAGCAAGCCGATGAGCGGCGTCGCGCACATCCTGATCGTCGAAGACGAGCCCAAGCTCGCCAGCCTGCTGCGTGACTATCTGGTCAACGACGGACACCGCGCCACCATGCTGCATGAGGGCGGCTCGGTGGTCGAGTGGGTGCGCGAACACGCACCTGATCTGGTGCTGCTCGATCTGCTGTTGCCCGGCAAGGACGGGCTCAGTGTCTGCCGCGAGCTGCGCGCCTTCAGTCAGGTGCCGATCATCATGGTCACTGCGCGTGTGGAAGAGATCGATCGCCTGCTCGGCCTCGAGCTCGGTGCCGACGACTATGTCTGCAAGCCGTTCAGTCCACGTGAAGTGGTCGCGCGTGTGCGTGCCCTGTTGCGTCGCGCGCGTGCTGGAGCGGCGCCGCTGACGAATGCGCCTCTGCTGTTCGATGAGCAGCGCTTCGAGGCGCGCTTTCACGGCAGACTGCTGGCGCTTACCCGTGTCGAGTATCGGCTGCTGCATGCACTGGCGGAGCATCCCGGTCACGTGTTGTCGCGCAACCAGTTGATGAATTCCCTGTATCTCGACCACCGCATCGTCAGTGATCGTACCGTCGACAGCC
This sequence comes from Lysobacterales bacterium, assembly GCA_038255435.1. Classification (GTDB taxonomy): domain Bacteria; phylum Pseudomonadota; class Gammaproteobacteria; order Xanthomonadales; family Ahniellaceae; genus 0-14-3-00-62-12. The sequence goes on along the minus strand of JBBSLG010000025.1, from coordinate 52,088 downwards.
ACGTCAAGAACTTGCGTCGCAAGCTGTCGGAAGCAGCGCCCGGACACGATCCGGTGTCGTCGATCTATGGTCTGGGCTACAAGCTCGACTGGAACTGAGCGGCTACTCGAAGCCGTTGGCCATCAGCAGATCCGGCACCTCGCCGAACACCACGATGCGAAATGCCGGGGTGATCGCCAGGCCATTGGCCGCGGAGGGATCAGCGACGTAGAAGCGTCCAAACAGGGTGCCGCCAAGCAGTGCAGGATCGTTGCCAAGATCAACCTGCAGGGAGCCGCTGCCCGCGCCCGCGCCACTGCCCGAGAGGCTGGTGCTCAGGTTGGCAAAGGATCCAGTTGGAATGCTCGACTGCACGCCAGGATCGCTGCTGTGGACGACCAAGGTGGCGAGTGCTCCGCCGAGGGCATTGCTGACCGCGACCGTGAAGTTGTCATTGCCCAGCAGCGGTGGTTCCAGCGCGGTAATCGTTGGCGCAAAGCCGCCACTGCCAGCTGTGGCAATGCCGATGATCTGCGGAACGCGAGCGGATTCGGTATAGAGGCCAGGGCGATCGAACGGCGCGGCTTCGGCGGCGACGCGGGGATCGGTCAGCGGTCGACGCAGAAAGGCGAGCAGGGCGCTTTTCTGCCCCTGGGTCAGATTGCGCGGGCGTACCCGTGGGTCCTTGTTTGGCGCGGTGAAGTCACCGCCGCGGTTGTAGAACTCGACCACATCCTCGAGTGTCGCCAATCGCCCATTGTGCATGTACGGCGCGCGCAGTTCGACATTGCGCAGGCTCGGCACTCGAAACGCGCCGCGATCGGCGTTGTTGCCGGTTTGTCCGAATCGGCCGAGATCTTCGGTCACTGGGCGCACGCCGATATAGCGGAAATTCTCATCGGTGAAGCGATTGCCGGCATGGCAAGCAGCGCAGTCGTTGTTGATGAAGACCTGTTGGCCAGCCAGTTCCTGTTGGCTCAATACCTGCTGTCCGGCGAACTGCTGATCAATCGGTGCCTGGGTGGAATTTAGGCTGCGCTCGTAACTCGCCATAGCCATCGCGATCCGCGCGGGTGTCACCTCCGAGGTGCCGAATACTTCATTGAACAGCGCTGGATAGCTTCGCCCGTTGATCCAGAGCGATAGCGCAGCGGGTACCTCGCTGGCCAGCGCGAGCGGCTGCAATGCAGCGAGCCGTTGTCCAATCGTCGCCGCCTGGGTGCCCATCGCGGCCATCTCGCTGGTGTCGAGCAGGGGCGCCAGTGCCTGGTTTTCGAGGGCCGCACCCTGCGGAATCAGCACCTGTCCGGTGATCGGATCGACGAAGCTGGTGCCGGCGCGACCATCCCAGAACAGCAGTGGCGAGTAGCCGGCATTGATCGCTGACGGTGACTTGCGCGCGCCAACCTGCGCCGCCATGCCAAACCGCGCGCTCGACTGGTAGTAGCCATCGCTGCCATGCGCCGGCACGCCCGCCGAGCCCTGGATATCGTCGGCATTGCCGAACACACTGTCAGGACCGGAGTGCGTGCTGCCGGCATTGGCAAACGCGCTGCGCGGATCACTGCCCGCGCTGTCGGGGCGATGACAGGTGCCACAGGCGACGGTGCCGGTGACCGATAGCTGCTCATCCCAGAAAAGCGCCTTGCCGAGATTGATCTTGGCCTCGGACTGCGGGTTCTGCGGCGGTACCGGCGGCGGTCCGAGCGGTTGCGGCGGCGCTTGCGCGGCCACCATGGCGCTGATCGAAAGGCCAAGGCCGAGGCTGACCTGCAGTGCATAGCGGGACAGAGACATGATCGTGCGTGCTCCTGATGCGGGACTCAAGACCGGGGATCCGGGCTGGTTGGTGCTTGATGGTCACTTTCTCCCAGCAATGTGCAAACAGGATGGAGAAATGATGAATGTGCATCTCGTCGCCGCGCATGTCGACCAACCCGGATCTGATTTGCGCTGCGCGGTTGCTGATTTGCGCCAGGTCGAAGCCTGATCCCTTGGACGGCGGGAGCGGATTGGCTAGGGTGTGGTTTCGCCACGAATGGAGCTCGACAATGAGGATGGGAATTGATCACGGGCGGCTCCGCCGCTTCGCGATTTGTGCCGCGTACTGTGCTCTGCTGCTCCCCGGTCTTGTGCTGTGCGCGCCCGCCGCGGTCGATGCGCCGGCGCCTGACCGGGCGGCAGCAACGCGCGCATTTGAGCGGCTCGCAGGCCTGGTCGGAGACTGGCGTGCGATTACCCCAGAGGGAAGTACGATCTCTGTCAACTATCGTCTCAGTGCAGCAGGCTCGGTGCTGGTCGAGACCTGGGCGATGCCCTCAGGGCGCGAATCGATGACGCTCTATCATCTCGACGACGACGCCCTGATCGCGACCCACTATTGCCCGCAGGGTAATCAGCCTCGCCTGCGTCTGCGCAGCACCGACGATGCCGGCCGGATGGTATTTGCGTTCCGCGACGGCAGCAATCTCGGCGCCGCAGATGCGGCGCACCAGCACGCGATGTGGCTGGATATGGAGACGCCGGAAAAATTCCTGCGCAGCGAAACCTATGTCGGCAATCGGGCTTCGGCAGAGGAAATCGCCGCGGCCGAAGCCGGCATAGCGCAGTTGTTCCAGCGTGTCGTGGTGGACGCGCCCGCGAGGTGAGTGCCGGACCACTCCACTGGCCTCCACACGGCCCGCTGCGGCCCCATCCCGTCGGCACCGCCTGGCCGTGCTCGTGCCCTGACGGTCCCTTTGTATTCGCTGAATAGCTTGGCATATTCGACCCGCGCTACAGAGGTATTCGAGATATCTTGGGGTATCCCCTTATCGACATCGAGTACGCCCATGATTGACCGAGCAAGCGGAGTGCGCCCGCCGAGCGGCAGGTGCAGTGTTCAGGCTGTGCCAGCGCCCGTGGAGCAGTGTTTTGCCGGGTTCGCTGGCAGGCCCAGCAATCGACAAAATCTAGTCGCCGGTTTACTGCTGTCGATCGCGCTGGTTGGCTGTTCACAGGCACCTGAGCCTGCACCGTCAGCACCCAGTTTGACGGTAACGGTCGGCACACTTGAGCAGGTCGATCTGGTGCGCGACATCGATGCTTCCGGCTCGGTGCGTGCCTGGGAAGAAATGAGTCTCGGCGTTGAGCTCTCCGGCATACGGGTTGCCGATGTGCTGGTCGAGGTCGGTGACGCCGTCGGCAAGGGTGATGTGCTGGTGCAGCTCGACCGTCGCACACTTCAGGCCGAGTTGCGCCAGCACGAAGCGATGGTCGCCCAGGCTCTGGCCAACGAGGTACTGGCCCGCGCCAATGGCGAGCGTGCCCGCGCGATGCGCGAACGCAAGCTGATGGCCGCCGGGGACATCGAGCAGATGATCGCCAGCGAGCGCGTCGCCGAAGCCGCCGTGCTGAACGCGCGGGCGGCAATGTCGTCGGCAAAATTGCGTCTGGAATTTGCCAGCCTGCGTGCGCCAGACGATGGTCTGATTTCGGCACGCAGTGTGCAGCCCGGACAAGTCGTGGCTGCCGGTGCCGAGTTGCTGCGGCTGATCCGTCAAGCTCGCCTGGAATGGCGCGCGGAACTTCCGGAAGCCGACTTCCTGCAACTCGAGCTGGGTGCGCGGGTCGATGTGGTAGCTCCGAATGGCAAGGTCGAAGGCCGAATCCGCGCGCTATCGCCCGGACTCGACGCAATCAGCAGGACCGGTGTCGCCTACGTCGATCTGCCCGCGCCGGGTGCGCTGATCGCCGGCATGTTTGCGCAGGGTCGTATCCACCTGGATGCCACGCCGGCAACGATGCTGCCCTCGGCAGCAATCGTCGAGCGCGATGGCTATCGCTATGCCTTTGTGCTGGACGGGAATGACATTGCCCGCCAACGTCGGGTGGAGGTCGGTCAGGTCTCCGGGGAGCGCATCGAAGTGCGCGACGGCGTCAGCGTGGACGATCGCGTGGTGGTGCGCGGCGCCGCAGTCCTCAGCGACGGTGATCGTGTTCGCGTGGTCGTGGAAGCATCAGGCAAGACGGAATCCTGAGCCATGGCGATCAATGTTTCCGCCTGGTCGATCAATCGCCCGCTGCCGGCGATCCTGATCTTCATCCTGCTTGCAGCGGCTGGTCTGATCGGTTTTCACAAGCTGGCGGTCTCGCGCTTCCCGGACATCGCCTTCCCCGGCGTGACCGTGCGGGTGATCCTGCCCGGGGCAACACCCAATCAGTTGGAGACCGAGGTCACCCGCAAGATCGAGGATTCGGTGGCCAGCCTGCCGCAGATCAACAAGCTGATCTCCACGGTCATCGAGGGTGTCTCGACCACATACATCGAGTTTCGCATCGGTCGTGACGTCAATGAGGCGCTCGACGAAGTGCGCGATGCGGTGACCCGGGTGCGCAGCGATCTGCCGCAGGAGGTCGAAGAACCGATTGTGCAGAAAATCACCATTACCGGGGGCTCGTTGCTGACCTATGCGGTGGCCTCGGACAGCATGGGCGAGGACGAGCTCAGCTGGTTTGTCGACAATGAGGTCAGCAAGTCCCTGTACGCCGTCAATGGCGTCGGCCAGGTGCGCCGCAGCGGTGGTGTCGATCGCGAAGTCCGCGTCGATCTGCGCCCGGGTGTGCTCAATGCCTATGGCCTCACCGCCGCCCAGGTATCGGATCAGCTGGCGCGTTCTCAGCTTGAGCGCTCCGGCGGCCGCGCGACAATCGGAACGGGCGAGCAGGCCATTCGTGCCGTCGGCACGGTTGCCATAGCCCAGGATCTGAATCTGTTCCCGATCGTATTGCCGAGCGGTGAGCAGGTGCCGCTGCAGGCGCTGGCCGAAATTCGCGATGCGCATGCCGAGCGCAAGCAGTTGGCCTTGCTCAATGGCAGACCGGTGGTCAGTTTCGATATCACCCGGACCGTTGGGTCCAGCGAAATCGATGTCGGTGAACGTATCGAGGCGCGCATCGCCGAACTCGCACTCAGCCATCCGCAGGTGCGTTTCAGCCTGATCAGTTCGACCGTGGAGGAAGTACGCGAAAGCTTCAAATCCTCGATGATGATGCTGGTCGAGGGATCGCTGCTGGCCGTGCTTGTGGTCTGGTGGTTTCTTCGCGACTGGCGCAGTACCTGGATTTCGGCGGTGGCCTTGCCGTTGTCGATCATTCCCACCTTCGCGGTGATGTGGTTGTTCGGCTTCAGCCTGAATCTGATCACCCTGTTGGCGCTTGCCGTGGTGGTCGGCATCCTGGTCGATGATGCCATCGTCGAGGTCGAAAACATCGACCGCCATCTGGCGATGGGCAAGACACCGAAGCAGGCCGCGCTCGACGCGGCCGACGAAATCGGGCTCGCGGTGATTGCCACATCCGCGACCCTGGCCGCGGTGTTTGTGCCAGTCGCGTTCATGCCGGGCATCGCCGGAAAATTCTTTCTCGAGTTCGGCTGGACCGCGGCGACCGCGGTGCTGTTCTCGCTGTTGGTGGCGCGCCTGCTGACGCCGATGATGGCGGCGTATCAAATGAAGGCCAAACCGCACAATGAGAGCGAAGGCCCGATGATGCGCTGGTATCTCGGCTGGGTCGAGCGGGCCTTGCGGCGGCGTGGCCTGACCCTCTGGCTTGCGCTCGGCATGTTTGTCGGATCGCTGATGCTGGTGCCGCTGATTCCGGCCACCTTCATTCCCGGTGCCGATCTCGGCCGCAGCAATCTGAGCATTGAGCTGCCGCCGGGGACGCGTCTGGACGAGACCACCCGCGTCTCCGAACAGGCACGTGCGCTGATCGAGCAATTGCCGGAGGCACGTCAGATCTACACGACGGTGGGCGGGACCATTGATGTAGGCGATCCGGCGGTCAGCGGCGTCGATGATGTGCGCCGCGCAGTCCTGGTAATTGACTGGGGTTTGAAAGGGGAGCGCGATCGCTCGCAGAAGGAACTCGAACGCGAGGTGCGCAGCCTGCTGACGGGCATTCCGGGGATTCGCCAGCGCTATCTCAGTAGCGAACCTGGTGAGCAGATGCAATTGGTGCTCACCGGAGACGATCCGCGTCGCCTGTACGAAGCCGCGCAAATGTTTGAGCGCGATCTGCGCAGCATTGACGGACTGGGCACGATCAGCTCGACCGCTTCACTGCTCAGGCCGGAGTGGGTGATCGTGCCCGATGCGCGGCGCGCTGCCGATCTTGGCGTTTCCACGATTGCGATTGCCGAGGCTGCACGCATCGCCACCAGTGGCGACTACCGCCAGCGTCTGGCCAAACTGAACCTGGCCGATCGTCAGGTGCCCATCCGCGTGCGTCTGACCGATGCGGCATTGAGTGAGCAAAGTCTGTTGCAGTTGCTGCGCGTGCCGAGCGCGCGCGGTGGCACCGTGCCACTGTCGGCGGTGGCGAGTATTCACCGTGCCAGCGGGCCGTCGCAGGTGGCGCGCTTCGGTCGCCAGCGCAATATCACCTTCTCTGCCGAACTGAATGGTCAGCCGCTCGGCGATGTAATGAACAAGGTGGAACAGTTGCCCTCGCTGCAGCGGTTGCCACCCGGGGTGCAGGTGCTCAATACCGGTGACTCGGAAATTTTTGTCGAACTGTTTGTCGGCTTTGCGCTGGCGATGGCCGCCGGAATCTTCTGTGTCTACGCAGTGCTCCTGCTGTTGTTCAACAGCGCCAGTCATCCGCTGATCATTCTTGCTGCGGTGCCGTTGTCCGCCGGCGGTGCGTTCGGTTTGATGCTGATCACCGGCACTCTGCTGTCGCTGCCGGCCCTGATCGGGCTGCTGATGCTGATCGGCATTGCCACCAAAAACTCGATCCTCCTGGTCGACTACGCGGTGATCGCCGAGCATGATCAGGGTATGAGCATGCACGATGCGGTGATCGATGCCTGCCGAAAACGTGCCCGGCCAGTGTTGATGACATCGATTGCGATGACCGCCGGCATGCTGCCGATTGCCCTCGGGTTGGGTGCTGACGCGGCATTCAGGCAGCCGATGGCGGTAGCGGTGATCGGCGGTCCGATCACCTCGACCTTGCTCAGCCTGGTGGTGATTCCGGCGGCGTTTGCGGCGATGGAAACCTTCACCCGGCGCTTTGGTCGTGGCAAGCTGGCCGCGTCCACCCAGTCCTGATTCGAAGCCCACGATGACCACCGAACCAACAGCACCAACCGCCGCGCGGATTGCCGGGATCAAGCAGCAGATCGCGCTCAACGACCATCGCTACTATGTGCTCGATGAGCCCGGCATCAGCGACAGCGAGTACGACCGGCTGATGCGCGAGTTGCGCGAACTCGAAAGCGTGCACCCGGAACTGGCAACGGCCGATTCACCTACCCAGCGCGTGGGTGGCTTGGCCGCGCGGACTTTTTCCGAGGTCGTGCATCAGGTGCCGATGCTCTCGCTTGGAAATGCCTTCAGCGAGCAGGACGCCGCAGATTTTGTGCGCAAGGTGGTTGACGCCACTGGCGAGGTCGAGCCGCAGTTCTCGGTGGAGCCCAAGCTCGATGGGCTGGCGATCAGCCTGCGCTACGAGGCCGGAGTGTTTGTCCGTGGCGCCACCCGAGGAGATGGCGCAACCGGCGAGGACGTAACCGCCAATCTGCGTACCGTGCGTTCGATTCCGCTGCGCTTGAACAGCGAAAGCCCGCCAGCCGTGCTGGAAGTGCGTGGTGAAGTGGTGATGCCGCGCAAGGCGTTCGAGGCATTCAATGCCGCTGCGCGTGAACGCGGCGAGCGCACCTTGGCCAATCCGCGTAACGGTGCCGCCGGTTCGCTGCGCCAGCTGGATTCGACGATTACTGCGGCGCGCCCGTTGATGTTCTACGCCTATGCGCTCGGTGTGGTCGAAGGCTGGGCCCTGCCGGCGCGGCATTCGGAATTGCTGCAGAATCTGCGCGCACTCGGCTTGGCGGTACACCCCGAAGCGCGCAGCGCACGTGGCCTGCAGGGTCTGCTCGACTACTACGCCGCGATCGGCGCCAGGCGCAGCGCGCTCGATGTCGATATCGATGGTGTGGTCTACAAGGTCGATCGTCTCGATCAGCAGGCCGAACTCGGTTTCGTATCGCGCGCACCGCGCTGGGCGATTGCGCACAAGTTTCCTGCGCTGGAAGAACAAACCGTGGTCGAGGCGATCGATGTACAGGTCGGTCGCACTGGCGCGCTGACGCCGGTGGCACGTCTGCGGCCCGTGCATGTTGCTGGTGTGGTGGTGACCAATGCCACCCTGCACAACGAGAATGAAGTGCGCCGCAAGGATGTGCGGGTCGGCGATACCGTGATCGTGCGCCGCGCTGGCGATGTGATTCCGGAAGTGGTTTCGGTGGTACTCGACGCCCGTCCCGCGGTCAGCAGCGAGTGGCTACTTCCCGCGCTATGTCCCGAGTGTGGCTCGCATGTGGTGCGCGAGGAGGATCAGGCGGTCGCGCGCTGCAGCGGTGGACTGATCTGTCCTGCCCAGCGCAAGGAGGCGATCCGCCATTTCTGCTCGCGCCGCGCCATGGATATCGAAGGCCTTGGCAGCGAGACGATTGACGACATGGTCTCCCTGCCATTCTTGCGACGCGACGCGGTAGCGCGGCCATTGGCGACCGTGGCAGAGCTCTACACGCTCGGTCTGGAGGATCTGCTCGAACTCAAGCGACTGCAGGACGAACGCGAAGGCATCGTGCCCGATCCAAAAAAGAAGACGCCGACAAAATGGGCGGAGAATTTGCTCGATTCGGTTGCGGCGAGTCGCAAGACCACTCTGCAACGGCTGTTGTTCGCGCTCGGCATACCCCAGGCCGGCGAGGGTACCGCCAAGGATTTGTCGGAGGCGTTCGGCAGCCTTGACGAGGTGCGCCGAGCCGATGCTCTGGTGTTGATCGCAGTGACCAATATTGGTCGCACCGTGGCCGAGTCGGTCGCTGCGTTTTTTCAGGAGCCGCACAATCAGGACGTGATCGATCAACTGCTGTCTGCGGGGGTCGTGGCGGCCGGCCGCGGCACGCCGTCAACGGAATTTGTCGCCCGACTTGACCTGGCCTTTCTGCTCGAGGCCCTGAAGACCTGCATGAAGGTTGAAGGGAACGCTTTTTTCCCGAGTATCGCGGGTACGGTGTTCCGCAGCACCGGCGACCGCGCCAGGAATTTTTCCGAACTCGCCACGCTGGACGCGATCGATCTGCGTGGCCTCGGTTGGAATGAGGTGGCCATTGCACAGCTTCAGGCGCTGTTCGCCGATTCGCAGGGGAGTATTCGCCTGGCCAGGGTTGACGATCAGGTCGCGCGGCTGCGCGAATTTGCACCTGCGGCTGCCGAGCGTGGACCGCTTTCCGGTCAGACCGTGGTACTGACCGGGACGCTGTCCGGGATGACGCGGGACCAGGCCGGCGCGCGGCTCGAGGCGCTGGGTGCCAAGCTCTCGGGCAGTGTTTCAAAGAAAACCAGTTACCTGATTGCTGGCGCCGAAGCGGGCTCGAAGCTCGACAAGGCCAGAGAGCTCGGTGTGCCGGTGTTGGACGAAGCCGCCCTGATTGAACTGCTCGGCGCTCATGAGCGATGAACGTTGCCGATAACGAGCAGGGTCTGTCGCCCATGCAGGCGTTGCAGATGCGGGCCCGCCTCAACGCGGAGATCCGCCGATTTTTTTCCGATCGCCAGGTGCTGGAAGTGGAGACGCCGATGCTCTCGGCCGCTGGCAATACCGATCCCAATATCGAGAGTTTCCAGACCGTATTCACCGGGCACGAGAGCGCAGGCGCCAGTCGTCGCTGGCTGCGTACCTCGCCGGAGTATCCGCTGAAGCGTCTGCTCGCGGCGGGAGTCGGCGACTGCTATGAACTGGGGCGCGTGTTTCGCAATGGCGAGGCCGGCGCGCGACACAATCCCGAGTTCAGCCTGCTTGAGTGGTATCGGGTCGGTTGGGATCACCATCGCCTGATGGTCGAGGCAGCCGAACTGATCGAGGCCGGTCTGGCACTGGGCGGTCATCGGCCGCAGCGCAGGACGCTCAGCTACCGCGACTGGTTCTTCGAATCACTGGCGGTCGATCCACATACCGCGCCGCTCGCCGAACTGCAGGCTGTGCTCGCTGATGTGCGCATCGATCCGGCCGACCTGAGCCACGACGATTGGCTTGATCTGATCGTGACGCACCGACTGCAGTCGCTCAATCCCGGCGATCAACTGCTGATCATCCACGACTATCCGGCCAGCCAGTGCGCGCTTGCGCGCTTGCGCCCCGGCGAGGTGTCGGTCGCCCAGCGGTTTGAAATTTACGTCGGAGCGCATGAGCTGGCCAACGGTTACCACGAGCTCAAGGATGCCGACGAGCAGGCGCGGCGATTCCAGGCCGATCATCGACTCCGCCAGCAACGCGGTCAGCTGCTGCCCGATATCGATCAGCGCCTTCTCCACGCGTTGCCGATGCTGCCCGATTGCGCCGGTGTAGCGCTCGGCGTCGATCGTCTGCTGATGTGTCTGACCGGTGTCGCCGATATCCGTCAGCTGCTCGCCTTCGATTTCGCTCGCGCCTGAGCAGCCGCGTTGGCGGCCGCTGCGGCCGGGGCCATATCGCGAGCGCGCTGGCTGGGCGATACTCTGCACTTGGCTATCAGGATCCAGGCATGGGGCAACGACAGTATTTTGGCACCGACGGCATACGCGGTCGCGTTGGTGAGGCACCGATCACCGCCGAATTCGCTCTGCGCCTGGGCAATGCGGCGGGTCGCGTGCTGGCACAGCAGAATCAGCGCACGGTGTTGATTGGCAAAGACACCCGGCTGTCCGGCTACATGCTGGAGGCGGCCCTGCAGGCGGGCTTGATCGCCGCCGGCGCCAATGCGCAATTGCTCGGCCCGATACCGACGCCAGGTGTGGCGCAGCTGGTCAAGCAGACCGGCGCCTGCGCCGGCATCGTGATCAGTGCCTCGCATAACCCGCATCACGACAATGGCTTCAAGTTCTTTTCTGCTGCCGGCGAAAAACTCAGTGACGCCGTCGAGCAGTCAATCGAGGACGCGCTCGCCGAGGAGTTTTTCAATTGTCCGCCGGAATTGCTCGGCAAGGCCTCGCGCATGGTCGATGCCGGCGCGCGCTATCTGGATTTCTGCCAGGCCAGCGTGCCGGAAGGCTTTCATCTGCGCGGTCTGCGTCTCGTGCTCGATTGCGCGCACGGCGCCACCTACAAGCTGGCGCCGCAGCTGTTTGCCGGACTCGGCGCCGAGGTTTACAGCACCGGCGTCGCTCCCGATGGTTTGAACATCAACAGCGACTGCGGCTCGACCCATCCGCGTGCGCTGCAGGCGGCGGTGCTGGAGCAGAATGCCGACCTCGGTATCGGCTTCGATGGCGATGGCGACCGGTTGATGCTGGTCGACCGCGCCGGCGGAATCCTCGACGGAGACGATCTGCTGCATATTCTGGCCGCGGTCTGGCATCGCGAGGGCCGCCTGCGTGGTCCGGTAGTCGGCACTTTGATGAGCAATTTCGCGCTGGAGAAGCGCTGCAATGATCTGGGCATCGCCTTTGCACGCGCCAATGTTGGTGATCGCTTCGTGCACGAGCGGCTGATAGCGCTCGGCGGCATGCTCGGCGGCGAAGCCTCGGGGCATATCCTCTGTCTGGATCGCTCCGGTACGGGTGACGCTCTGGTCAATGCCCTGCAGGTGCTTGAAGTACTGCAACTGAGCGGACGCTCCGCTGCCGAATGGCGCGAAGACCTGCCGCGCTATCCGCAGCTGACCGTCAATGTGCGCGTGGCGAGGGGCGCGCGGCCGCTGCAGAGTGAAAGCGTGCTTGCCGAACAGGCGAGAATCGAGCATCTGCTGGCCGGGCGTGGTCGTCTGGTATTGCGCGCCTCGGGCACCGAGCCGCTGATCCGGGTCACCGTTGAGGCCGAATCGGCCGACGAAGTGGCCGAACTGGCGGGCGCGCTGGCTGAAGCCGTATCATCTGCGGCCCAGGCGCCTTCCGCGGTCTGAGCGGGATCGCTCTGCGGCAGTAGCGCGATTGAAAAGGATCGAGTTCCCTTCCACAGCACAGGCCGTCCGATGAGCAAGCATGTACCCACGCTGGATATCCGCCGCTTCGACACTGATCGCAGCGCCTTCGTTGCCGAAATCGGCAGCGCCTATCGCGAATACGGTTTCTGCGGGATCAGCGGCCATGGCATCTCCAAGGAGCTGATCGATCGCTCGTATCAGGTCTTCAAGGAATTCTTTGCCCTGCCCGAGGCGGTCAAGCGCAAGTATCACCTTCCCGGTAGCGGCGGCGCCCGCGGCTATACCGGGTTCATGGTGGAAACCGCCAAGGATTCGAAGTATCCGGACCTGAAAGAATTCTGGCATTTTGGCCGCGAGATCCCGCGCGACTCCAAGTACGCCGATGTGATGCCAGCCAATCTGTGGCCGGAAGAAGTGGCCGGCTTTCGCGAGTACGGTTATGGTCTGTACGAGGCGCTGGATCAGTTGGGCGCCCGTGTGCTGCGCGCGCTCGCCTTGCACATCGATCTTGCCGAGCACTACTTCGACGACAAGATCGATTTCGGCAACAGCATCCTGCGCCCGATCCACTACCCACCGATCACCGCGCCCGAAGTACCCAACGTCCGTGCCGGTGCGCACGAAGACATCAACTTCATCACCTTGCTGGTCGGTGCGAGCGCGGCCGGTCTGGAATTGCTGACCCGCGAAGGTACCTGGCTGCCGATCACCACCGAAGGCGATACCATCGTGGTGAATATCGGTGACATGCTGCAGCGCCTGAGCAATCATGTCTACCCGTCGACCACCCATCGTGTGGTCAACCCGCCCGGCGAACTGGCCCGCCAGCCGCGTTACTCGGTGCCATTTTTCCTGCACCCGAACCCTGATTTCCTGATCGAGACTCTGCCCAACTGCATCAGTGCGGATCGGCCCAATCGCTACCCGACACCGATCACCTCGCACGAGTATCTGATGGAGCGGCTGCGCGAGATCAAACTGGTCTGATTGGAGGGCCGCGCTCCCGCGCGGCTGCTCTGGCTTGATGGAGGGCCGCGCTCCCGCGCGGCTGCTCTGGCCGGTCTCGACGGACAACCGCGCTCCTCAGGCTTGCCTCGATGGAGGGCCGCGCTCCCGCGCGGCTGCTCTTGCTTGATGGAGGGCCGCGCTCCCGCGCGGCTGTTCTAGCTGGCTGGCCTCGATGGAGGGCCGCGCTCCTGCGCGGCTGCTCTAGCTGGAATCCCGTGTGTGCGGCTGCAATGACCCGTTGGCAAATTCCGGTCTTCAACAGTCCTGCTCAAAACAGCCCGGGCTCGATCACCGCGCGCACCGGCGCAAAACTGCGCCGGTGCTCCGGGCAGGGACCGAGGCGCCGCAGCGCGTCCAGATGATCGGGCGTTGGATAGCCCTTGTGGCGGGCGAATCCGTAGCCCGGATGCAGCGATTCCATAGCGACCAGCAGACGGTCGCGCTCGACCTTGGCGAGGATACTGGCGGCGCTGATCGCCGGTTCCAGCGCATCACCGCCAATCAGGGCGCGCGCCGGGCAGGGCAGATCCCGAGGTAGCCGATTGCCGTCGATCAGGGCCAGACTCGGACCGGGTCGCAGCGCCAGCAGAGCGCGCGCCATGCCGCGCAACGTGGCTTGCAGAATGTTGTGCTGATCAATTTCGGCGCGCTCGACGACTTCAATGTGGTAGGCCAGTGCGTGCTCGCGGATCAGCCGTGCCAGCCGTTCGCGTTCGGCTTCGCTCAGTCGTTTCGAGTCATCAAGGCCAGCAATCGGATGCGCCGGATCCAAAATCACGGCGGCGACCACGACCGGACCCGCCAGCGGGCCGCGTCCGGCTTCGTCGACACCGGCGATACGCTCGATCATGGCGATCGCCGGTCGATCAGTGCTGGCAGGGCGGACACGATTGGGCGCAGCACCGGCCATCGATTTGGGTTCTGCATCTTGCATCGCGGAGAAGTCGAAGTCATCGTTCAGCATTCTACGTCAGGGTGGCCTATGGCCAGCGAATTGGATCCCCGCTCGAATGATGTCGCGCCAGCGCGGCTGACCATGGCCGCGTTCTGGCGTGACTTTGGCGATGAGGTGCTGAGTCTGGATCGCGGACTGCCGTGGACGTTCTGGCAGATGCTGGTGCGTCCTGGTGCCACGGTGCGCCGCTATGTGCAGCGGCGCGACGCCCGGGTGGTCCGCCCGCTCCGTTATTTCCTGATCGGCTTCGCCCTGCTGGCTCTGATGGCGCAGATCACCGGCGCGGCATCGGCTGCGCTGGATGAATTCGAGCGGGGCTTTACCGGTCAATCTGGTCCGGGCCCTGAAGGCGGTGCCATCCTGGCGGTGATGACCCAGGTGCAATGGCTGCTGCTCGGGATATGTTTGCCGGCGATGGCCTACGCATTGCAGCGTCTGCATCGGCTACATGATCCCAATTTTGCCGAGATGTGGGTACTGTCGATGTACGTCACCGGTCACTGCCTGCTGCTCTGGGCCCTGCCGATGATGCTCGGAGACAATCCGCCCCCGCTACTATTGCCCTTGCTGGCGCTGATCCCACCAGTCTGGTTTGTTTTCACCGCCGCTGGCTATTTTCCCGGGTCACTCGGTGCACGACTCGCGCGCGCGCTCTGCGCCCTGGCACTGGCCGGCTCGTTGATGCTGCTGTTCCTGATTGCCTGCATCGCCGTGACGTCGATCGGGATGCGCGTCTGGATGGGCTGAGTCACGCACAATCGTTGGCGCAGGCGTCAGGGACGATGCGCGCCCGGATCGGTTCGCGCTGCGATCAGGTCGGCGACGGCCGCCGCCGCGGCGACCGCGCCGCCGCCTTGCAGCGCGCGATGCTGGGCGACGAAACCCTCGATCTGGCGCGCCGCTTCGCTCGATCCCGGCATCAGCCGCAGCAGGGCCTCGGCTAGCCGCTCGGGCTGGCAATCGTGCTGCAGCAGTTCGGGCACCACCGCACGCCCGGCCAGGATATTGGGCAGAGAAACTGACTCCGATTTGAGCAGACCGAAGGTTTTCACGATCCAGTAACTTAGTGCGGCGATCCGGTAGGCGACCACCATCGGCCGCTTGCTCAGCATGACCTCGAGTGCCGCCGTGCCTGATGCGACCAGCACGACATCGGCGGCACGCATCGCAGGCTGTGCCTGGCCATCGAGCACGCGGATCCTGGACTGCGCATGATGATCGGTCAGCACCTGTTCGAAGGCCTCTCGGCAGGCCGGTGTCGCCATCGGTGCGATCAGTTGCAGACCAGGCTGGCTGTGCTGGCAGATCAGCGCCGCGCTGACGAAGTCGCGCGCCAGCCGGCGGATCTCGCCGAGTCGGCTGCCTGGTAGCACGGCCAGTACGCTGGCATCGGCTGGCAGGCCCAACTCGACGCGGGCGGCTGCTCGATCGGGCTGCAGTTCGAAGCGATCGGCCAGCGGATGGCCGACAAAGCGTGCGTCAACTTGATGCCGCGCATAGATCGCCGGCTCCATCGGAAACAGGCAGAGCACGCGATCGGCGCTGGCTCCGATCTTCGCTGCCCGCTGTTCGCGCCAGGCCCAGACCGAGGGGCTGACATAGTGCACGGTGGCAATGCCTGCACCGCGCAGTTTTCGTTCGAGACCCAGATTGAAATCGGGCGCGTCGATGCCGATAAAGACATCGGGTCGCCACTGCAGCAGGCGCTGATGCACCTTGCTGCGCAATCGCAACAGCCGTGGCAGATGCCGCAGGACCTCGACCAGGCCCATCACCGCGAGTTCGTCGGCGCGGTGCCAGGCATCGAGACCGGCCGCGATCATTTCGGGTCCGCCGATGCCGGCGAACTCTGCATCGGGATAGTGCGCGCGTAGGGCCGCAATCAGCGGCGCGCCGAGCTGGTCTCCCGAAGTTTCACCGGCAATCAAGGCGATCCGCAAAGGCTGGCCCCCACTCATGGCGCGTACGCTGCGGCAGCGCTGAGGTCGCCCATGGCTGTCGTGCTCATCCGGTGGATGTCTGGACGCGCATCAACGGATCAGGCTGCGCTCGCTGCGATCGATGAACTCGACCAGCATGCGCAGCTCCTGCTCGCTGCCTGCGGCCGCATCGATCTGGTTGCGTGCCTCGGCGAGCGGAAGGCCGGCGAGATAAAGCGTCTTGTAGGCGCGACGGATCGACATGATCGTGTCCGGCGCGAAGCCGCGGCGCTTCAAGCCTTCGGTATTGATGCCCTTGGGCTCGGCAAAATTTCCGGCGACCGTGACATAGGGCGGCACATCACGATTGATCACCGAACCCATCGAGGTGAACGCATGCGCGCCGACCTGGCAGAACTGATGGATCAGGGTAAAGCCGCCGAGGATGGCGTAATCATCGACGCGGACATGGCCGGCAAGCGAAGCGGCATTGGCGAAGATCGTGTTGTTGCCGATGATGCAGTCATGGGCAACATGGACATAGGCCATCAGCCAGTTGCCATTGCCGATCCGGGTGATGCCACCACCGTCATCGGTGCCGCGATTGAGCGTGACAAACTCGCGGAACATGTTGTCGTCGCCGATCTCGAGTATGGCGTTCTGCTCGCCATGAAATTTCTTGTCCTGCGGATCGGCGCCAATCGAGCCGAACTGATAGAACTGGTTGCGCTTGCCGATCCGCGTCGGCCCCTGAATGACCACATGCGGACCGATCGTGCATTCTTCGCCGATCTCGACGCCGGGGCCGATGATCGAATAGGCACCGATTGCGACCTTGCTGCCGATCTTCGCGGACGGATCGATGATCGCCGTCGGATGCACCTGGCCCGCATCGGTCATACATTCTGCTCCGGCGCTGCGCACAGGAGGTCGGCACGGGCGACTTCCACGCCGTCGACCGAGGCGCTGCACTGATACTGCCCCATGCGACGGATCATGCGCTTCTGCACCACGTCCAGGACCAGCTGATCGC
The DNA here is from genome assembly GCA_038255435.1 of Lysobacterales bacterium. Taxonomy (GTDB): domain Bacteria; phylum Pseudomonadota; class Gammaproteobacteria; order Xanthomonadales; family Ahniellaceae; genus 0-14-3-00-62-12. Next base: position 35,244 of record JBBSLG010000025.1, on the reverse strand, counting down.
CGGGCACGACGGTGCGCGAAAAGCGCGCATTATCGACCCGCACCAGATAGTAGAGCTGGTTGGCCTTGGCGTTGAATCCGTTGGAGAGCTGGGTCAGGATGCCCGAAGCTTGCGCCATGGCCTCGATCACCAGCACGCCCGGCATGACGGGATGGCCGGGGAAATGGCCCATGAAAAATGGCTCGTTGCAGGTGACATTCTTGATCGCCCGTACGCGCTTGCCGGCTTCGAACTCGATGACGCGGTCGACCAGCAGGAAGGGATAACGGTGCGGCAGAATGGCGGCGATCTGCCGCACATCGATGGGCAGCTTGATGGCGGTATCAGTGTTCATTGCCTTGGCTTCCTGGGGGTTTGATTTTGCGGGCCAGCTCATCGAGGTGACGGAACCGCGCGGCATTCTTGCGCCACGCGCTCTTCTCCTGGATGGGCGTCCCGGAACAGTATTCGCCGGGCTCGCGCAGATTGTGCGTGACCAGACTCATGGCACCGATCACCACGCGATCGGCGATTTCGATGTGACCGATGATACCGGCACCGCCGCCAATCAGGCAGCGTCGGCCGATCCGGGTGCTGCCGGCGATGGCGGCACAGCCGGCGATCGCCGTATGCGCGCCAATGAAAACGTTGTGGCCGATCTGGATCTGGTTGTCCAGGCGCACGTCTTCTTCCAGTTCGGTGTCGTCGAGCGCGCCACGATCGATCGTGGTGTTGGCGCCGATTTCGCAGTCGTCACCGATGCGCACGCCACCCTGCTGAGGCACCTTGAGCCAGCGCCCGGCATCCATGGCGAGGCCGAAGCCGTCGGCGCCGATAACGGCGCCGGGATGGATCAAGACTCGCGCGCCCAGCAGCACGCGCTCGACCAGGCAGACTCGGGCGACCAACCGCGAAGCCGCGCCGACCACGCAGTCGGGGCCGATGATGCAGCCCGGGCCGATCACGGCGCCGGCCTCGATGCGCGCGCTGGCGTCGATCACGCAAAGTGGACCGATGCTGGCGCTGTCGGCGATCTCAGCGCCTGGGGCGACCACAGCGCTCGGGTGGATGCCAGCGGGCTGGCTGGCACGCACCTCGAAGCAGGCGCTGATCCGGGCGAAGTCTGCATAGGGGTTGGCGCTGATCAGGCAGGCGCCGCTGGCATGAGCAGCGTCCGCCCTGGCGAGCACCACGGCGACCGCGCGCGATGGCGCAAGCGCGCTGCGGTAGCGCGGATTGGACAGAAAGCTGATTTGATCAGGACCGGCGTGGGCGAGGGTAGCGACGCCGCGCGCGATCTGATCGCGCGCGCCGATCAGTTCCAACGCAAAGCGGTCGGCAAGCTCACCCAGGGTGTAGCCCTTGGGCGCAGACATCAGGGCAGATCGCTGGCTGCGGCCTGGGCCCGTAACCGGGCCAGGACTTCGTCAGTGATATCGATTCGGGCACTGGCGTAGAGCATCGGCGCCGGCACAACCAGGTCGTAACCGTTGGCGCGGGCATACTCGATCACCGCATCGGTAATCTCCGGCCAACGTCGACCGATCTCGGCTTCGCCGCGTGCCTTCAGGTCGTCATTGAGTTGCTTGCGGGTTCGCTCGAGGCTGCGCTCCAGGGTGAGGATCTCGCGTTGCAGCGCCTCTGCGGCGGCCTTTGGCATGGTCTCCGCATCGCGGCGCTCGCGCATTATCAGAGCATCCAGACGGGCCTGTTCGGCCTTCAGCAGCCCGTCGCGTTCGCGGAATTCGGCAGCGATCTTTGCCCGTGCTGCGGTCACCTGCGGTGCGTTGTCGAGCAGGCGCTTCATGTCGACATAGCCGATCTTTTGCGCACCGGCGGATTGCGCAATGGCAATCAGCGGAAAAAGCAGGGCCAACAGCATCCAAACGATGCCGCCTGGCCCGCGCTTTTTTCCGCCGATTTCCCGCATCTTGCCTACCCAGTTGCCCTGATGATACCGGTCAGAACTGGTTTCCAAACGAGAACTGGATGGACTCCGTACGGTCGCCATCCTTCTTTCTCACCGGTGTCGCCAGGTTGATGATGATCGGGCCGACCGGGGCCTGCCACTTGAACGACAGGCCGGCGGACGCACGCAATTCGTCGGCTGCAAATGCATCGTAATCGGCAAATACGTTGCCGACATCGAAGAAGGCCGAGAACTGTGCGGTGTCGCTGTCAGCCTTGGCAAATGGCGTCGGGAAGATGAGCTCGACCGAGCCGACCGCCTTGAACGATCCGCCGAGCGGCTGCCGGAACGCGTTGTCACCGGTACCAAATGCCTCGAATGGACCGAGGGTATTGTCCTCGAAGCCGCGCACCGAACGGGTGCCGCCAGCGTAGAAGTTCTGATAGAACGGCAGCGTCTGGTTGTTGCCATAGCCATCGCCATAGCCGAGTTCGGCGCGGGTCAGGATTGACCACGAAGTGCTGATCGGGAAGTAGCGGCCGTACTCGTAGTTGAGCTTCCAGTACTCGAAGTCGGAACCGGGGAGTGCCACTTCGGCGCCGATGCGCTGGAACGAGCCGCGGGTCGGAGCGAAGAACTTGTTGCGCGAGTCGCGCGACCAGCCCGCCGATGCGCTCCAGGTGTTGACGATCCAACGCCTGTTTGCCCCGTAGGTCAGCGCATCGATACCGGGGATGCCGTCATCGTCGTCGAGATCATTGGGATCGTTGTCGCCGTCGTCATCGGAATGGAACACCGGGAACAGTGCGCGCGGACCGAGTTCGTCGACCAGCTGCAGGATCAGTGATTGCGGTGTCACACCGTCGACGGTGGTCAGTTGGTTGCGATCAACGCCGAGGGACAGCGAGAGCGTATCGGTTTCGGTCAACGGAATGCCGGCCAATACCTCGGCCGAGACCGTGTCGGATGTGTACTGGGCGAGGTTGCGGTTGCTGCTGTAATCCTGCTTGCGATAGCTCAGCTGGTAACCCAGGCTGATGCCGTCGTCGGTGAAATAGGGATCGAAGAAGCTGAAGTCGAAGCGCTTGGTGTAGCGGTTGTTCTGGACGGTGACGCCAACGCTGTTGCCACTGCCGAGGAAGTTGCGCTGGGTCAGCGAGACCGTGGTGATCAGGCCCTGGAACTCCGAATAGCCGAGACCGAACTGGAAGCTGCCGGCGCTCTGCTCGGTGAGCTTGACGATGACATCGACCTGGTCTTCAGAGCCCGAAACGCGCGGCGTTTCGATGGTGACGTCCTTGAAGTAGCCGAGTCGCTGCAGACGGATCTTCGAGCGATCCACCGCTGCCTGCGAGAACCATGAGCCTTCAAGCTGACGCATCTCGCGACGCAGCACTTCGTCCTGAGTGCGCTGATTGCCGACGAAGGTGACGCGGCGCACGTAGACGCGCTTGCCTGGATTGACCAGCAGGGTGATGCCGATCGTGCGCTTATCCTTGTCGATCTGCGGAATCGGCGTGACTTCGGCAAATGCATAGCCAACATTGGCGAGGACGCGGGTCATCGCATCGGCGCTGTTCTCGAATTTGCGACGCGAATAGATCTCGCCGGGCTTGGCGTAGATCAGTCGGCGCATGACGTCTTCGGAGAGGATCAGCTCGCCGGTCAGCTTGATGTCGGAGAGCGTGTAGACCTCGCCTTCGCGCACGTTGGCAGTCAGAAACAGATTGCGCCGGTCCGGACTGATCGAGACCTGGGTCGATTCGACCGCGAAATCAACATAGCCGCGGTCCTGATAATAGGAAGCCAGCTTCTCCATGTCGCCGGAGAGCTTTTCGCGCGAGTACTGGTCATCCTTGCTGTACCAACTCAGCCAACCGGTTTCGCTCGATTCGAAATCTTCGAGAATGTCCTCATCGGGGAACTGGCTATTGCCGACGATATTGACGTGGCGGATCTTGGCCGGCTTGCCTTCCTTGATCGCGATGGTGATGGCAACGCGATTGCGGTCGAGTTCCTTCACATCGGGTTTGATCGAGACGCTGTACTTGCCGCGGTTGTTGTACTGCCGGGTCAGCTCCTGGACGATGCGATCGAGTTGCAGTCGGTCGAAGGTCTCGCCCTCGGCCAGGCCGATCTCACGCAGACCCTTGGTCAGGTCTTCGGTCTTGATGTCCTTGTTGCCGACCAGATCAAGCTTGGCGATCGCTGGGCGCTCGACCACGGTGACGACGAGGATATTGCCCTGCTTGGAAAGCTGGATATCGTTGAAGAAGCCCGTCTTGAACAGCGAGCGCACGGCGTCTGCTGCGCGCAGACGGTCAATGCGATCGCCTTTCTCGATCGGGAAACTGGCAAAGACGGTACCGGCTGGTACGCGGGTCAGACCCTCGAGCCGGATATCGGAAACCACAAAGGGATCGAACGCAGCTGCCTTGGGGACATAGAGGGCAGCGAGCAGGATCAGGGCAGCAATACGGCGCATTCAATCACTCCGAGTTTCTTCAATGTTCGCGGATTTTTCCCCGCTGTTGCGGGCGTCCTCGGATTGCAGAGGGCGCCTGCGGTACTTTCTTTTTTGTCTTGCATCGCGGCAATCTATTGATATGCAACGAGTTTTCCGCGCGGCTCCGACACCGGCTCAGCGCACGACGTCATTGAAAACCGCCAGTCCGATCAGGCAGGCCAGCATCCCGAGTCCGAGGTACTGACCTACGATAACCGTGCGTTCACTGAGCGGGCTGCCCTTGAGCGACTCGATAAGGTAGCTCAGGATGTGTCCCCCGTCCAAGATCGGGATCGGCAGCAGGTTAAGAATAGCGATTCCGATCGACACCGCAGCCAGGAATCCGAGGAACCAGGCCAGGCCCTGCTTCGCTACCGCATTGGCAACCTGGCCGATTGTAAAGGGTCCGGCCACATGTCTCGGTGAGATCGCACCGATCAGCATGTCGCCGATGAACGCGACCGTCTTTTTGGTGCCGATCCAGGTTTCTCGTACCGCCGCAGGCAGGGCCGAAATCGGGTCGAACTGCAACATGGCGTTGAATTTCATCGGTTGCGGGCCAACACCGATGCGATAGACCATTGCGCCGGATTCATCCTTGACTTCGCGCGCGGTCAGCGCGAGGTCGAAGGTCCGCTCACCCCGTTGCAGGCGCAGGTTGAGGGCCGGGTCGATGTCCGCGTGTTTGCGCAGTACCTGGGAGAACTCGGTAAAGCCACTGACCGCCTGACCGTTGACCGCCAGCACCTTGTCACCGGGCTGGATGCCGGCCAGCGCTGCCGGCTCGCCCGCGGCCAGCGAACCGACGACGGCAGGCAACTGCAGGTATAGCCCGATTTTATCGAATACCTCACGATCGGGCAGGTCAGCCGGAAGCCGCGACAGCGGCAGGGTGATGTTCTGCTCGGTGCCGTCCGGTTGTTGCACGCGGAGCAGGGCATCGCGGCGGTACACGCTGCTTTCGCCGAGCGCACCATAAACTTCAGACCAGGTCGCGTAGGCTTGCCCGTCGACGGCGACCACCCGGCTGCCGGAGATCACGCCCGCTTCGGCGGCGAGTCCCTCGGAATGACCCAGCACCGGCTCGTAGTCCGGTTTGCCGATCGAGAACATCAGCCAGAAGGCGAGCACCGCGAGCAGGAAATTGAAGCCCGGGCCGGCCGCGGCAATCAGGATCTTCTGGAAATTGTTCTTGTTGTTGTGCGCCATATGGCGCTGATCAGCGGGCACATCCTCAACGCGCTCGTCGAGCATCGAGACATAGCCGCCGAGGGGAATGGCACCGATGCAGTAGACCGTTCCATCGCGACCGGTGCGCGACCACAGCGCCTTGCCGAAGCCGATCGAAAACTTCAGCACCTTGACACCGCAGCGGCGCGCGACCCAGAAGTGGCCAAACTCATGAAAGGTGACCAGGACACCGATGGTGACCAGATACCACCAGAAGGAACCTAGTACTTCACTCATCGCCCGATCCAGATGTACGTAACTGCCAACGCGTGATTTCCAAGCTTGCTACCCGTCTCGCCTCGCCGTCCAGCGCGAGCACGGCGGACAGTGTAGAGATGTCTGACTGAACCACGGCAGCCATGGTGCTTTCAATGACGCCGGGTATGCCCAGAAATGACAGACCACCCGTTAAAAATGCGTCTACCGCGACTTCGTTGGCGGCATTCAAAACGGTGGCGGCCGCGTTGCCCGAGCGCAGCGCGGCATAGGCCAGATCCAGGCAGCGGAAATTGCCGCGATCGGGTGCCTCGAAATGCAGGGCACCGACACTGAGCAGGTCGAGGCGTTGCACGCCGCTATCGATCCGATCAGGCCAGGCCAAAGCCTGGGCGATCGGCGTACGCATATCCGCTGGCCCAAGCTGCGCCAGCAGGGAACCATCAGCATATTCGACCAGGGAATGGACCAGACTTTCCGGGTGCACGACCACATCGATGCGATCCGCTGGCAGCCCGAACAGCCAATGTGCCTCGATCACTTCCAGGCCCTTGTTCATCAGACTGGCCGAATCAACCGAAATCTTGCGACCCATCTGCCAGCGCGGATGCTTGACCGCTTGCTCGGCAGTGACTGCAGCCAGTTGCGCGCGAGTGAATCCGCGAAAGGGTCCGCCTGAGGCGGTCAGCACGATGCGGCGTACCCCGCTGGCGTCCGGTGTGCGCCGGTAGCCGCTCGGCAGGCATTGGAAAATCGCGTTGTGTTCGCTGTCGAGCGGAATGATCGTGGCGTTGCCTTGCTCGGCAGCTTCGAGCAGCAGGGCGCCGGCCATCACAACCGATTCCTTGTTGGCGAGCAGGATGCGCTTGCCCGCGCGCGCAGCGGCGAGCGTGCTCGATAGTCCTGCAGCGCCCACGATGGCGGCAACCACGGTATCGACGTCGTTTGCAGTCGCACTCTGTTCGAGGGCATCGGCACCGGCGAGCACCTCGATGTCCTGCTGGCCCTGACTGCGCAAGGCGGTGCTCAGCGCTGCGGCGCACGAGCTATCCGCAATCGCGGCGATGCGCGGTCGAAAGCGAGCGCACAGCCGCGCCAGACCATCGACATCGCGATGGGCGGCAAGTGCCTGCACCTGGTAGCGATCCGGATGACGCGCAATCACGTCGAGTGTGCTGGTGCCAATCGAGCCCGTGGCGCCCAACACCGCAACCCGATTCATACGCCGAGCACCAGCTTGCCGAATACAAACACCGGTAGCGCGGCAAACAGACTGTCGAAGCGATCGAGTGCGCCGCCGTGACCGGGGAACAACTGACCGGAATCCTTCATGCCCGAGTGCCGCTTCATCAGACTCTCGAACAGGTCGCCGGCAATCGAGATCGCCACCGTGACCATGCTCAGCGCGACAAAGGCCAGCAGCAGTTGACCTCGGATGCCGAACAGCCAGCCGCAAATCGAAGCGTACAAGGCGGCTCCGAGCAATCCGCCATAGACGCCGGCCCAGGTCTTGCCGGGACTGATCCTGGGCGCGAGTTTGCGGCCGCCGAAGCGGCGCCCGCTGAAGTAGGCAAAGACATCGGCGCACCAGATCAGCACGACCACAAAGAGCACCCAGAGCGCGCCACGATCGGGATCGGCATGCAGCAGCGCGCCGGCGCACCAGGCCGGCACGATCACCAGCACACCGATCAGATGCTTGAAGATCGAAGTGGCCAGTGCCGGCCGCGCGGCGAAACCGTAATACATCAGCCAGAGCGGTGCGAGGCACCAGAACACCGCGCCGACGGTACTGACGTCACGCAGCAGGGCAAAGCCCTGTCGCCAGAGCCAGAGCATCAACAGGGCGTTGAGCGCCAGATAGATCACGCCGATCAGGGGTGATGCCAATCCCGACAGGCGCGACCACTCGCGTAGACCGAGCGCGCATACCAACCCCAGCAGCAGGGCGAAGCCTGCGCTCGGCAGGTAAATCACCGCTGCGATGCCGAGCGGCGCGAGAATCAGCGCGGTGACCGCGCGCTGGCGCAGCCCGCTGGGCGCGGCTGCGGTGCTCATGATGCGCTCCGCAATTGAGCCCCGGTGCGACCGAAGCGCCGCTCGCGCTGGGCATAGGCATGCAGGGCCTGATCCAGACAGTCGGCGTCGAAATCCGGCCACAGGACTTCGGTGAACCAGAGCTCGGCGTAGGCAATCTGCCAGAGCAGGAAGTTGCTGATCCTCTGCTCACCGCCGGTACGGATGAACAGGTCCGGCTCGGGCAGATCGCTGAGGGCGATCTCGGCCTGCAGGGTGGCTTCGTCGATGGATTGCGGATCGATTTCGCCGGCGCGCGCGCGTTCGGCCAGTGCCCGCGCGGCGCGCACGATGTCCCAGCGGCCGCCGTAATTGGCGGCGACATTGAGCATCAGCCGGTCGTTGGCCGCGGTTTTCATTTCAACCCGGCTCATCCGCTCGACCAATTCGGATTGGAAGGCGCTGCGGTCACCGATGAAGCGCAGGCGCACGCCATTGTTGTGCAGGCCGTCGACCTCGCGATCCATCGCGCGCATGAACAGGTCCATCAGCGCACTGACCTCGGACACCGGTCGCTTCCAGTTCTCGCTGGAGAAGGCGAACAGGGTCAGGGTCGACACGCTGCGGCGAATACAGGCTTCCACTACTTGACGCACCGCCTGCACGCCGGCGTGGTGGCCGAAGGTGCGTGGGCGATGACGGGCTTCGGCCCAGCGACCGTTACCATCCATCACGATGGCAATGTGGCGGGGCAGGCGCTGAACCGCAATGGCGGGATCGATCGTAGTCATGATGGGCGATGCGCTGCGTCGGCAGATCACATCGACATCACTTCCTTCTCTTTTTCACGGACAACGACATCGACATCGGCAATGTGCTTGTCGGTGAGTTTCTGGATGTCGATCTCTGCCTTGCGCTCTTCATCTTCGGAGATCTGCTTTTCCTTGAGCAGTTCCTTGACTTGTTGCATGGCATCGCGGCGGACATTGCGGATCGAGACCTTGGCGTTCTCGCCCTCAGAGTGCACGAGCTTGGCGAGTTCCTTGCGGCGCTGCTCGGTGAGCGGCGGCAGGTTGATGCGGATCACCAGACCCGCTGTGGTCGGATTGAGGCCGAGATCGGAAGAAATGATGGCCTTCTCGATCGGCTGCACCATGTTTTTTTCCCATGGCGTGATGGTCAGTGAACGGGCATCGACCACGGCGACACCGGCGACCTGGGAAAGCGGCACGTCGGAGCCGTAATAGCTGACTTTCAAGTGCTCGACCAGGCTGGTTGAGGCACGACCGGTACGCAATTTGGACAGGTCATGGCGTAGCGCGTCCAGGCTCTTGTCCATGCGCTGGTCAGCGTCGGTCTTGATGGGGTTGATCATGGCCGGGGCTCGAATGTGTTGAGGGGACGCAGAGTATAGCGTCTGCGGGAACGGCTTCCGCCGGTTCCGGCGAGTGACCGGGAAAGTTCGGCGGCATCGGACGGCGCAGGAAGCGCCGCAACCTTGACATTGGGAGTTTGCGTCGGCCGGATCAACCGCCGACCAGGGTACCGATCTGATCGCCGCACATCAGCCGCATCAGGTCACCACGGGAAGTCATGTTGTAGATCCGCAGCGGCATGCTGTGATCACGACAGAGCGCGATTGCCGCGGTGTCCATCACGCCCAGATTGCGCTGGATCACGTCCTCATAGCTCAGCCGCTCGTAGCGGGTGGCACTGACGTCCTTCTTCGGGTCCGCGCTGTAGACGCCGTCGACCTTGGTCGCCTTGAGCAGCAGATCGGCGCCGACCTCGACTGCGCGCAGCGCAGCCGCGGAATCGGTGGTGAAGAAGGGGTTTCCGGTGCCAGCACCGAAAAGTACAACGCGGCCTTTCTCCAGATGGCGGATCGCGCGCCGACGGATGTAGTCCTCGCAGACCTCATTGATCTTGATGGCGCTCATCGTGCGTGCAACGGTGCCGCGCTTCTCGAGCGCGTCCTGCATGGCCAGACAGTTCATCACAGTGGCGAGCATGCCCATGTGGTCGCCGGTTACCCGGTCCATGCCGCTGGCGGCCAGGCCAGCACCACGAAAAATGTTGCCGCCACCGATCACCACGCCGACCTGGACGCCAGCGCGGGATACTTCGATGATCTCGTCGGCGAGACCACCCAGCACGGCCGGATCGATGCCGTAGCTTTCCCTGCCCATCAGGGCTTCACCACTGAGCTTGAGCAGGATGCGTCGGTAGATCGGCTTGGTCATGGTGTTCTCCTGAAGCGGTGCTGCGCGTGCAAAGGATTGCGATATCGCCTGTTCTGGCAAATTCAGCTCAAAAAAAAGGGAGCACCAAGGCTCCCTTTTATTCAGGCCAGACCGGCCTGTTTCATGACTTCCGCGGCGTAGTCTTCAACTACTTTTTCGATCCCCTCGCCAACAGCGAGACGGTGGAATGTCAGAACCTCGGCATTGGCGGCCTTGAGCACGGCGTCGACACTCTTGTCGCTGTCGAGCGCGTACGGCTGTCCGGTCAGGGTCACTTCGTTGACGATCTTGGCGATCTTGCCACTGATGATCTTCTCGAGGATTTCGGCCGGCTTGGCCTTGTCCTTTTCGCTCATCTTGGCCAGCTCGATTTCCTTTTCCTTGGCGACAAATTCCGCCGGTACATCCGATGCCTTGATGTACGGAGGATTGAGTGCCGCGATATGCATGGCGATGCCCTTGGCCAGTTCGGCGTCGCCGCCCTTGAGTTCGACCAGGACGCCGATGCGGCCGCCATGCACGTAGCCGGCGACATTATGGGCGCTGTCGAGGCGCGCCATACGGCGCAGCTGTACGTTTTCGCCGACCTTTGCGATCAGGGCGGCGCGGGTCTCTTCGACCGTGGCGCCATCGATCTTCGCGGCCTTGAGTGCCTCGACATCGGCTGCGCCCGTGCTCAGCGCGGCGGCTGCGATCGCCTTGGTGAACGCGATGAAGTTGTCATCCTTGGCAACGAAGTCGGTCTCGGAGTTGATCTCGACGATCACCGCTTTGCCGCCTTCGTGGGCGAGGACGACACGACCTTCGGCGGCAACGCGCCCGGCCTTCTTGTCAGCCTTGGCGAGACCCGACTTGCGCAGGTTTTCCATGGCGACTTCGATATTGCCCTGGGTTTCGGTCAGGGCCTTCTTGCATTCCATCATGCCGGCGCCAGAGCGCTCGCGCAGTTCCTTCACCATTGAAGCGGTGATTTCCATAGTGACCTCGTTTGTCTTTCAGAATTCGGCGCAGGCCAAGCCAGCGCCGTAATGTGCAGTGAACCAGGTGCGCATCCCGCGCACCCTCGAAGCGTTCTTACTCGGCAGCGTCAGCGGCCGGAGCTGCCTCATCCGCGGCTGCAGCCGGAGCGGCGGCAACTGCAGTCGGTGCAGCAGCGGGTGGCGGTCCACGGCGCTGGGCAGCCGGCGCAGGCTTGCGGCTGTTGTTGTTGCTGTTGTTGTCCCGACGCGGCGCGCCCGGCTTGTTGTTCGGACGGCGCTTGTCGTCTTCACGCGGACGCGCAGCCTTCGGTGCCGAGATCGGATTGCCTTCGGCGTCGAGTTCAACGAACTCATCCTTGACCTGTGCGGCGGTGATCGGTGCAGCGGCCTTGCCTTCGAGCACGGCATCGGCGGCGGCACGGGCGTACAACTGCACGGCGCGGATGGCGTCGTCATTGCCCGGAATCACATAATCGATCAGCTTCGGGTCGTAGTTGGTATCGACCACGGCAACCACCGGAATGCCCAGGGTACGAGCTTCCTTGATCGCGATTTCTTCGTGGCCGATGTCGATGATGAACAGGACATCCGGCAGCGCTGGCATGTTCTTGATGCCGCCGAGCGAACGCTCGAGCTTTTCCTGCTCGCGCTTGAGTTGCAGCACTTCGTGCTTGACCAGCTTCTCGAAGCGGCCATCGGTCGACATCGCCTCGATTTCCTTCAGGCGGGCAACTGACTGCTTGACGGTTCGGAAATTGGTCAGCATGCCACCGAGCCAGCGGTGCGCAATGAACGGCATGCCGCAGCGGGTAGCCTCTTCTTTCATCGCATCACGAGCCGAACGCTTGGTGCCGACGAACAGCACGGTGCCACGACGCTGCGCCATACCCGACAGGAAATTCATCGCGTCGGTGAACAACGGCATGGTTTTTTCGAGATTGATGATGTGGATCTTGCCGCGCGCACCGAAGATGTACGGTGCCATGCGGGGATTCCAGTAGCGCGTCTGGTGGCCGAAATGTACGCCGGCTTCCAGCATTTGGCGCATGGTGACTTGGGACATGAGAAACTCCTTCACGATGAAGCGCAGACGCAGGGCGTGGGTGGCCCTTGGTATTGCGAAAGACGCTTCGGGGTTGGGCCTCCACGATTCCCCGCACCTGACTGATCGATCCGGACCTTGATCCGGATCGGCAGCACCCCAGGGACGGGTTGCGAATCGTGTGTGGATTGGCGACATCGCCTGCCTTCCAGACTTTCGTCCGAAAAAGCCGCGGAATCATAGCCGTAGCGAGCGCCGTGGGCAAGTCCGCTGTGCCTGCTGGATGGTGCGCCCCTGGTGCAATCGGGCCGGACCAGCCTGGTTATCTGCCATTTGAAGCACGCCCAGGGTCGTATCCCTGGCGCGTTGCCGGTTAAACTAGGGCGATGAAAATCTCGCTCAAGTCCCCAGCGGACATCGAAAAAATGCGTGTTGCCGGTCGTCTGGCCGCCGACGTGCTGGACATGATCGGCCAGCACGTCAAGCCCGGCGTCAGTACCGAGGCCCTGGACCGGATCTGCTACGAATACATTGTCGATGTGCAGCAGGCGATTCCGGCCAACGTTGGCTACAAGGGCTTTCCGAAAACCATCTGTACCTCGGTCAACAATGTCATTTGCCATGGCATCCCGAGCCCGGCCAAGGTGCTCAAGGATGGCGATATCGTCAATATCGACGTCACCGTCATCAAGGATGGCTGGCATGGCGATACCAGTCGCATGTATGTCGCCGGCCAGCCCTCGGTATTGGCCAAGCGCCTGGTCGACATCACCTTTGAATCGATGTGGAAGGCGATCCGCATAGTTCGGCCGGGTATCACCCTGGGCGACATCGGCCATGCGATCCAGCAGCACGCCGAGTCGCATCGGTTCTCGGTCGTCCGCGAATACTGCGGACACGGTATCGGCCAGATCTATCATGAGGATCCGCAGATCCTGCACTACGGTCAGCCCGGCACCGGTCCGCGCATCGAACAGGGCATGACCTTCACCATCGAGCCGATGATCAATGCCGGTGCCCGCCACACCCGGCTGATGCCCGATGGCTGGACCGTGGTGACCAAGGATCACTCGCTGAGCGCACAGTGGGAGCACACGATTGCCGTCACCAGCGACGGATTCGAGGTCATGACTCTCGGCGCTGCTGACCGCGCGGCGGCGTAGGTCCGAGTAGCGCGCAGCGAGTTTCCTCAACTTTCGCGCAGACTTCCTGCAACGGTCGCGCTGACTCACCACAACGGTCGCGCCAATTTGGCGCTCCCACGATGGTCCCGCTTGTGGGAGGCCCGAGGCGGGCCGACCGTGGTCTTGCCGACTCACTGCAACGGTCGCGCCAATTTGGCGCTCCCACAAAGGACTCGCTCGTGGGAGGCCCGAAGCGGGCCGACCGCGGTCTCGCAGATTAACTGCAACGGGTCCTGCCGACTCACTGCAACGGTCGCGCCAATTTGGCGCTCCCACGAAAGCGTCACACAAACGAAGAGCGGGACCCCGTGTGGAATCCCGCTCTGGCTCATCCGAATTGAGCATTCACGTCCTTAGCGAACGACCAGCTTGCTCGCGTTGACGTTACGCACGCCCTTGGTATTGCGGGCGATGGCGATAGCGGCATCGCGCATCTTGGTGCTCGGCACCACGCCGGTCAGCATGACCACGTTTTCCTTGGTCTCAACCGAGATATCCAGGCCCTTGACGTCATTGTCGGCGAGCAACTGGCTCTTCACCTTGGTGGTGATCCAGGAGTCGTCGATCTTGTCGCCTGCCTCATCCGCGGCTTCGCGCACTTCGCCCGAGGCTGTGGCGGTGTTGGCATCCTGGCGACGCTCGCTGCCAGCAGCGGCGACGACCAGATTGTTGTTCACCGAAACCACACCCTTCACGTTGCGGGCGAGATCGGTAGCGGCCAGACGATCAGCGATCGAATCAGCGCCGCCCTCGAGGGTCACATGACCCGACTTGGTGGTGACGTTGATGTCAAATCCTTCGGTACGCTTGTCGGCAAGCAGAGCAGCCTTCACCGAAGCGGTGATGGTCGCGTCATCGATGACGACACCGGCGCTGCGGTCCGGTTCGTGCGCCACAACCGTAGCCGGCAGTACCGCCGCAAACGACAGGGCGATCGCAAGTGAGAGTGCAGTACTTTTGATGGTGTTCTTCATGGGTATTCCTCGCGTTGGCTTGGTGGGTTGGTGGCTTGAAGTTTCTGGAGCCGGGATTTCACGCCCGGGCTCCGGCTGCCTGTCCACGTCCCGGATCGGAACGGGTGGCTGCAGGGTTTACGACTCATGATTCATGCCAACTGCGGTATTCTGCTCAACATATTGAATATAAAAGAAAAAGTATTGATCGCCAGCGGCGGCCGAACCGCGCACGGCTTGCATAAGGCATGATTCGGAGCCAGGCCATCCGGCAAAATGCACGAGGTGCTCCCGGTTTGGCCCGCGGCAAAGCGGAGCCAGTGGATCGCCACAGGCTGGCTCTGGTCCTGGGTACTTCCCACCACAAAACTTGCGGTAGTCTCGGGCAGTAACGCGGCGCGTCGCGCCGTGTCCGATCGTTCGACACCAGGCCGGGCGTACCGATGAGCACGACACCAGCAGAAACCAGCACGCCACAGGCCTTCGATACTTCGGGCTGGCGCGAGCGGCTGCGTCGGGCCCAGTTCGAGGACGAGACCGGTTTTGCCATGGGCATTCCGATTCTTGACCTGCTGCGCACCCGTTGCGAGCGGGTCGAGCATGCCTGCATCGCGGCATTCCAATATGTGTTCGAGGATTCGAGCGGCATTGCCCTGATCGCGACTGGGGGCTTCGGCCGCGGCGAGCTGTTCCCGCAGTCCGATGTCGATCTGCTGCTCCTGATCCAGGATCAGCATGACGCCCGTTTGAAATCCGGCGTCGAGCGCCTGCTTGGCCTGCTCTGGAACATCGGTCTGCAGGCCAGTCATGTCACTCGCACGGTGGCGCAGTGTGCCGAAGAGTCGGAGAACGATCTGGCCTCGGCCACTGCTCTTTTTGAGGCACGACTTCTTGGCGGCGATGGATTGCTGTACGCGCAGATGCTGGATGTGATCCAGCCCGAGCGGATCTGGGATGGCGAGCACTACCTGCATGCCAAGCGCGACGAATTGCGCTCGCGCCACCTGCGCTTCAACGATACCGCGTTCAATCTCGAACCCAACGTCAAGGAAGGCCCCGGCGGTTTGCGCGACCTGCATGCGCTGATTTGGGTAGCCGGTCGTGCGTTCGGGCTGTCGCAGATTGCGCAATGGCCAGCAGCGGGGCTCTGTTCGGCCGCCGATGCGCAGCGCCTGCTCGACGCGCAGGAATTGCTCAGCCGAGTGCGCTATGGCCTGCATCGCAGTACCCAGCGGCGCGAGGAACGCCTGCTGTTCGATCAGCAGCGCGCGCTGGCGCGGATGTTCGAGCCGACTCTGGGCGAGCGCGAGAACATCGTAGTCGAGCGCTTCATGCAAGGGTTCTTCCGTGCCGCTGGCAATGTACGCCGGGTTGGTGAGCGGCTGTGGGCGGCCTGGCTGGATCGCGTCGAGGGTCGTCAGCCGAGCCCCGAGCGCGCGCTTGAAGAGGACTTCGTGGCACGCGGGCAGCGGCTTGGCCTCGATCGTGCCGAAATCGATCCAGTCGGCGCGATGCTGGCTTTCGAGATGATGTCCCGGCATCCGGAACTGATCGCGATCGAGCCGGCGCTGGAAGCGCGCATCTCGGCGCTCAGTCTGGACAGCGAGGCAGCTGCCTGGCGCGATCCGCAGATTGCCTCAAGTTTTCTGCGCATCGTGCGCGATACCGGTGATGTGATGAAGGTGATTGGCCGCATGGTCGACTGCGGCGTGCTCGGCCGCATTGTCCCTGCCTTCGAGCAGGTCACCGGACGCATGCAGTACGACATGTTCCATGTCTACACGGTCGACCAGCACACCCTGTTCGTGATGCAGAAGCTGCGCACCTTCGCCGATCCAGCGCGTGCGCACGCGCATCCACTCGCCCACGAGATCTACGCACGATTGCGCAAGCCGGAATTGCTCCTGCTCGCGGGCCTCTTTCATGACATCGCGAAGGGGCGTGGTGGCGATCATTCCGAACTCGGCGAAGTCGACGCGCGCGCATTCTGTCAGTGGCTCGGACTGCCCGAGATGGACACCGATCTGGTCGCCTGGCTGGTTCGCCAGCATCTGACGATGTCGGTCACCGCACAAAAAAAGGACATCAGCGATCCGGAGATCGTGCATCAATTCGCTGCCCTGGTCGAGGACTGGGAGCGACTGGATTATCTCTACCTGCTCACCGTCGCCGATATTTTCGCGACCAGCCCGAAGCTGTGGAATTCCTGGAAGGGCCAATTGCTGGCGACCCTGCATCAGGCCACCCGCTATGCCTTGCGGCGCGGCCTGGAGCATCCGGTGCATGCGCGTGAACGCATCCTCGAGGCGCAGTTCGGTGCGCTGACCAGCCTGGCGCAGTCGGGCTACGACGCGCTCGCCGTGCGCGCGCTCTGGGACGAGTATCCCGATGAGAACTTTCTGCGCTTCACGCCCGCCCAGTTGGCCTGGCAGACGGCAGCGATCCTCGATCATGGCGATAACAGCGAACCTCTGGTCACCGCGCGCGCAGCCGGTGAACGCGGCGGCACCGAGATCTTCGTCTATTCTGTGGACCGCGATGGGCTGTTCGCCACCATCACCGCGGTCCTCGATCGATTCCAGCTCAGTGTGCAGGAAGCGCGCATCGCGACCTCGCGCCAGGGCCATGTGCTGGATGCGTTCCAGGTACTGGATGCGGATCAGAAACAGGTCAGTGATCCGCAGCGATTGCAGGAACTGGTCGAGCGCTTGCGCGCCGAGTTGCTCAAGCCCGAGCTCAACCTGACTCCGGCACGGCGAGCCTGGACGCGCCAGCAGAAGCACTTCCATGTGCCGCTACGGCTGGAATTCCAGGCCGATGAGAAGCGCGGCCGCACTGGCCTCGCCCTGGTCTGCTCGGATCGGCCGGGCTTGCTGGCCCATGTCACCCAGGCCTTCCGCGCCTGTGGTGTGCGCGTCCATGACGCCCGCATCGCGACTTTTGGCGAGCGCGTCGAGGATCTTTTCGAACTCACCGACGAGAATGATCAGCGCCTCGACGATGTCCAGATGCGTGCGCTGCGTGCCACCTTGACGCACGAACTGGAAATTCCGCGGCGCTGAAACGGTCGTAGCAGTGAACTACATCCACAGTGTCGGATTACGCCACCAGACGCTGGCGTTGAGCGCCGCCGCAAAGCTGACCCAGAGCAGATAGGGCAGCATCAGCCCAGCGGCCAATGGCCGGATGCGCCAGAACAGCCGCATCGTGATGACGATCAGCACCCACATCACCAGGATGTTCACCAGGGCGAGAGCCCCGAGCTGCCAGGCGAAAAACAGCCAGCTCCAGAGCGCATTGAATGCCAGTTGCGCGACGAACAGCCCCAGGGGTAATGCGCCGCCGGCGTAGCCGCGCTCTCGCCAGATCAGCCAGGCTGCCACCGCCTGCATCGTGTAGAGCAGGGTCCAGACCGGATCGAACAACCAGGCCGGCGGTGCCCAGTCCGGCTGATCGAGTGCGGCGTACAGCGTAGGTGCATCCGCCGAGCCCCAGGCGCCGAGCGCGGCCGCCGCGAAACAGAGCAGCAGCCATCCTGCCAGTCCCGCCCACTGTTCCAACTTGCTGGTCATGTCTGGTTCTCCGGGCGTGATGGGTGATGGTCAGGGATTGCAGCCAGGCCGCCTGTGCGTCAGCACACATTGGAATATCGCACGGCGAATGTACAGGCGACGCCAACAGGCGGACGCATCTACAATCGGGACTTTGGTCGGAGTGCACTATGAGTGATTTGCAGGGAATCATCGATCGCGCATGGGAGCTTCGCGCCGAATTGTCGGGCGCGCCGATCGAGGCCTCATTGCGCGAATCGGTCAATACCGTGCTCGCCGATCTGGAGTCGGGCAAACGTCGCGTGGCAGAGAAAATCGATGGCGTGTGGCAGACGCATCAATGGATCAAGAAGGCGGTGTTGCTGTCGTTTCGTATCGAGGGCAACCGGCTGATGGCGGGTGCGCCCGCACCCTATTACGACAAAGTCGGGCTGCGCTACGAGGGCTTTGACGAGTCCGAATTCAGCGAAGCCGGCGCGCGTATCGTGCCTGGTGCCATCGTCCGCCGTGGTGCCCATGTTGCCCGCGATGTGGTGCTGATGCCGAGCTTCGTCAATATCGGCGCCTATGTCGGTACCGGTACGATGGTCGATACCTGGGCCACCGTCGGATCCTGCGCACAGATCGGAGCGAACGTGCATCTTTCCGGTGGCGTCGGTATCGGCGGCGTGCTTGAGCCGCTGCAGGCCAAACCCACCATTATCGAAGACAATTGCTTCATCGGCGCGCGATCGGAAGTGGTCGAGGGCGTCATCGTCGAAACCGGCAGTGTGATCGGGATGGGTGTTTTTCTCGGTCAATCCACCCGCATCTATCACCGCGAGCGTGACGAGATCAGCTACGGGCGCATTCCCGCTGGCAGTGTGGTGGTTGCCGGTTCGCTGCCATCGGCCGAAGGCCGCTGCAGTCTCTACTGCGCAGTAATCGTCAAACAGGTCGACGAGCGCACCCGCGGCAAGACCAGTATCAATGAACTGCTGCGCATGTAAGTGTCGCAACTGCTTCGCACCCGCATAGCCCCACGATGGAAAAACTGCGTCGATCATGAACAGCCAGCCCACCTTGTACGGACTCGACAACTGCGATACCTGCAAGAAGGCCCGCAAGTGGTTGCAGCAGGCCGGTATCGCGCACGAGTTCGTCGACTATCGCAAGGTGCCGATCGCTGCGCCGATGCTGCGCGATTGGGCCGCGCGGCTGGGCTGGCCGAGCCTGATCAATCGTGCTGGCACGACCTGGCGCAATCTGTTGCCCAATCGCAAGAATCCGCAGAGCGATCCCGAATATATTCTGTTGGTGCGCGAGAATCCCAGCCTCGTGCGCAGGCCGGTCATGGTCCTCGGCGACGAGGTCCACCTCGGCTTCAGCCATGGCATGTACGAAAAGATTTTTGCAGGCGCATCGTGATGAATAGAGAAGTTCTCGATCTGACCATTGAACTCTGTCGGCGCAAATCACTGACGCCGAACGATGCCGGATGTCAGGCGCTGATTGCAGAGCGTCTGCGCGCCTGCGGATTCAGCGTCGAGCATCTGCGCTTCGGCGATGTCGACAATCTCTGGGCCTGGCATGGCACGACCGGCAAGGTATTTACCTTCCTCGGTCATACCGATGTGGTGCCGGTCGGCGATCTGCCGGCCTGGTCGTCGCCGCCGTTCGAACCCAGGGTGCGTGATGATGTGCTCTATGCACGTGGCGCCGCCGACATGAAATCGGGCGTTGCCGCCATGGTGCTCGCGCTCGAACGTTTTGTCGCCCGGGCGCCCCAGCACGTCGGCGTCGTCGGTCTGCTGCTGACCAGTGATGAAGAAGGCATCGCCATCGATGGCATCAAGCGGGTCGCCGAGACCTTCGGGCAGCGCGGTCAGCGCATCGATTATTGCCTGGTCGGTGAACCCTCGTCCGAGCAGCAGTTGGGTGATCGCATCCGCATCGGACGCCGCGGTTCCCTGCATGGTCATCTCAAGGTCCGCGGTGTGCAGGGCCATGTCGCGTTTCCGGAGAAGGCGCTCAATCCGATCCATCATGCGCTACCGGCCCTGCATGAACTGGTCGGCATCCGTTGGGACGAGGGCGATCAACACTTTCCGGCGACATCATTCCAGATCTCGAACGCGCACGCCGGCACCGGCGCAACCAATGTGATTCCGGCTGAATTCCAGATCGATTTCAACTTTCGCTATGGCGCCGTCTCCAGAGTCGAAGATCTGATCCGGCGCGTTGAAACCGTTCTCGCCCATCACAATCTCGATTACCGGATTCGCTGGGTGCACTCCGGTGCGCCGTTCATAACCAGCCAGGGCCGATTGCTGGATGCGGTGACCTCGGCCATCCAGTCGCAATGCCAGATCACGCCGATTGCCGATACCGGCGGTGGCACCTCCGACGGCCGGTTCATCGCGCCGATGGGTACCGAAGTCGTCGAGTTCGGTCCGGTCAACGACAGTATCCACAAGGTCAACGAAAACGTCCGCATCGCTGATCTTGATGTGCTCTGCGATGCCTACGGCAAAGTGCTCGATCAACTCAACGTCGCTAGCCCGGATACGCCCTAGCGGCGCCCTTGTGCAGGGCATCTCTGTGAGATGCCATCCCAACACCGCGACCGACTCAACACGGCATCTCACAGCGATGCCCTACGGTAGGGCTCGTCGTCTTGTAGGGCATCTCTGTGAGATGCCATCCCAACCCCGCGTTGCATTCCGATCCTCTCGACGCGCTGCACCGGTGGCGACCCAGTGTGGTGTCGCATAGTGTGCAACACCCTACTAGGGCAGGGGACTCAGGGCGCAGGCCGATGGATGATGCCATTGTCGATGGCTACTCGCTGAAAGCCGAGTCGCATGGAATGGCGTTGTGCGCGATTTTCGACAAGGACGCGCAGTCCGAGTTCCGGAATCTGACGATCGAGTGCGAGTGCCCTGGTCTGCGCAATTGCCCAGGTGCCAATGCCCTGGCCCTGACCGGCAGCCAGTAGTTGCAGATCGCGGATCTCGAGCGTGCCCTCGACTTCGCGCAACTGAAGCACGCCGACGAATTCTTTGGAGCGCAGGATGACGTGGCTTTCGAACTGCCGCCAACTCTGTACGAAGCGCTGCGGATCCCAGGCAACACCGCGCGCCCTCCAGTAGGCGTCCATGCTGGCGCGATGCAGTTGCTCGCAGAACGGCACTCGGAATCAACGGCGGGTCGGAGGCGAGGGTTCAACCTAAATTTGATGGTTGGGCGCGGGCCGCGAACAGGCAGCGCGCGGCGATTCACTATGCGCCGGGCGCGGATGCCAGGTCCGAATACGGCGAGCAATGGCGCGGCAGTGCTGCTGCAATGTTTCCCATATCAACCGCCCAATGCCAGAGAGGAGACGATCATGAAACTTGCCATTCGAGGCATTCCCACTGCACAAGCCGAGCAATTGCGATCCGGTGGACCCGATGCCAATGGCCAGCCGGCTGTGGTGGCGATAGCCGAGGGTCCGCGCAATCCCTGCCGGCATTGCCTGCAACTGATTGCCGAGGGTGAGGAAATGCTCGTGCTTTCGTACCGGCCGTTTTCCCAAGCACAGCCGTATGCGGAGTCTGGTCCGATTTTTCTGCACAAGAACAATTGCCCGCGCTACGAGGAAGAAAGCTTGCCGGCGTGGATTGCACAGATGACGCCAGCGATCATCCGTGGCTACGACGCGAACGGCTGGATCAAGTACGAGACTGGGGCTGTATTGGCTGGCGACGAACTGACCACCGCAAGTCAAAAAATCCTGACCGATGCGAGTGCGGCCTATGTGCATATCCGATCCCGCTTCAACTGTTTCCAGTGTCGGGTGGAGCGTGCCTAGGCGCGCCGATCGGCGTGAACGCCTGGCTAATCTGCAAACGCACGGTCGGCCTGCCTCAGCCCTCCCACGTACCGCCCGAGGCCTCCCACGGAGGAGCGCCCAAGGGGCGCGACCGACATTGCTCAAGTTTCAGGAAACCGTTTTCCGCGCGCCTGATAGACAAGCGCGGCGTACATGATCGCGAGCACCGGTGCCGCCATCATCGAGAGCACGGACAGCCCCACCACGATCGCGTAGGAAGTGTCGGCCACTGATCGGTCTTCCGGTGCGATGCCGGACATCAGGGCGAAGGCGGCATGCTCGAGATTCAGTGTCATCAGCGCAACAATGATCAGGGTGATCGGCAGCAGGGTTCCAACCGCCACCTCGATAACCGATAGCCGAGCCGCCCGGCTCAGGAACACGACCAGCAAGGCCACGCGCCAACCGGCGACGACCGCAAGAAACCAGGCGTTGGCCGATTGCGCGGATTCCAAGGCCATGAATCGCTCGACCGGAACAGCATAAAGCAGGGCCGGAGGAGAGCACAGCGTGACGAAAACAAGCACGCTGCGAAATTGCCAGCGCTGCGGTCGTAGCGGATAGATCAGGATCCAGAGCAGGCCGGCCAGAACCAGCACATAGACCAGCGAACCGAGGCCCAGGTGCTGCGCCAGATGCGCCTTCGGATTGTCC
Organism: Lysobacterales bacterium; assembly: GCA_038255435.1. Classification (GTDB taxonomy): domain Bacteria; phylum Pseudomonadota; class Gammaproteobacteria; order Xanthomonadales; family Ahniellaceae; genus 0-14-3-00-62-12. The sequence continues at coordinate 12,928 of JBBSLG010000025.1, read as the reverse complement.
CAGTAGCGACCGATCCCGGCGAGCCAGGTGACCAGCAATCCGAATGCCAGATACCACTTCCAATGCTCGGAAATCGCCGCGCTCGGACGCCGGAAGCTCAGCATGCGCAGGGTGTCGGCGATTACCTGGGCGAACAAGACAGACTGCTCCGGAGCGAGGTCGGCATTCGCGATTCAGCGATGCTGATCGAACAGGATCGGATTGCCGTCTGGATCGTGGACCACGAAACTTGCCGGGCCGGTGGTGGATTCATCGGCTTCAGTGTCGAGCGAAATACCCTGATCTTTCAGGCGGCGCTGGATTGTGCGCACGTCATCGAAATCCGGAAGCTCCTTGGCCTCACTGTCCCAGCCCGGGTTGAAGGTCAGCATGTTCTTCTCGAACATGCCCTGGAACAGGCCAATGATTGTGGTCTGGTGCTTCATGATCAACCAGCCCTGATCCTGATTTCCGCCAAACACCGTGAAGCCCAGCGTCTCGTAGAACGCGCGCGACGAGGTGATGTCCTTGACTGCCAGACTGATCGAAAATGCACCGAGTTTCATCGTGGCTCCTCACCGGAATGACTGCGGAGAACGGGCATCGCGAACGTTGCCGCTGGCACTATCGCCATCGCAGAACGTCCACGCTGACCGCGGGCTGGATAGATCGTAATCGGATTCGATTGTAGCGCTCCGGGAGATCACCACCAGCGGTCGGCCTGGCGGATCGCGGCGCGTGCTTCGGGATCAGCGGGGCCTGACTTCTTTATTTGCCATGCCTGCTGCACCGTGAGTCGGCGAACACCGCACTGCTCAATATCGCATCAGCGCGGCTGCGAGCCATCAATCAGGGAGATGCCCCAGACATCATGCTCCGTTGCCTCGATGCACAGGCAGGGATGGTAGGCGCAGTCCTCATAGATCTGTCCGGGTTTGATCTTCATTTGTGCTCCCAGTTTGACGCCATGGCGAGATGCCAGTCATCTCATTGCTGGGTATCGAATCGCGCCGCGAACAGCAGTTGCGAGTCAGCCCTTCCCGATCGACTCACTTTGCGCCAACTGAAGGTTGAGTACATTGATCTTGAAGTTGAAGTACAGCGGTGTCAGCAAGAAGGTCCACAAGGCATGAAACCAAGCGGGGTCGTGCTTGTCTGCCTGGTTAAGCAGGTTCATCCTGTTCCTGGCATAGAAGCCCCAGACAAGCAGCAGCAGTGACGAGGTCAGGTTGATGCCCAGATCCAGATGCATAACCGGATGATCGTCCTCGACGAACAAGGACCAGAGAAAAAGGGCCAAGGAGGTATACGTGGTCACAAAGATCGACCACAGCAGCGCCTGTGGAACCTGTTGTCGATCAGAAAGGTAGTAGTTCAACTGATGGGTCTGGCTTGCGACGTAGTGATAGAAATAGACGCCGAGCGTAATAATCCCGAGCCCAAGCAGTTGCCAGGTGCTTTCGCTCTTCAGGCTTCCAATCGCTTCGTTATGGAGCATGCCGGGACCATCTCTGGAAAGTTTGAGTTGAATGCTGACCGCAATCGCCCCACCCATCGCTACGGTGGAACAATAGGCCGAATCAGCCGCTTCGGACGATACAGTATGGTGTGGCTGTCAGTCCGTTGGGTTGGCGCGACGAGTAGTGCAGCCTGCATTTGTCGCCCATGTGGGCACCGCAGACCCGAGGTGCGCGATACCGGAGCCGATACGGGTGTAGCGCTCGATGGATGCGAAGCTGCCCAAAGCGCTGGCCGCCGTTAGGTATTGCCGATATTTCCCACTGAAATTCCGACCGCCTGGCCTGGCGGGAGGCGCGGTGTGATTCAATCCGTCGGCCGCAGCTCGCCGTAGGCTCCCATTGCGCGCTCACTCCTGGTCAATCGTGCGCACGCCAAGTCCAACCGCGCGTACTCGGCGGCGTAGGCAAATTTGAATGCCAGATATCCAGTCTCGCTACGCCAGCGATCCAGGGTGAGATAGCGTCCTGGAACCTGATTGTCCTTGAGCAGCAGCGTCTCGATGTAGTCCGGGGATTGGCGGAACAACTGCGCCCAGGTGCCTGCTGGGCCGTATTGCCGGACGAACTCGGTTTCGAAGTCCGGATCGACCTGGAATTCCCATAAATACGCGTAGAAATCGTCCACGACGTTTGCTCCGATACTAGCGTTGCCGCTCAGGTTTCGAGCGGTCCAGTCCAGCAGCCAAGCTCAACCAAGCTTGAAGTTGATCGTGGTGCGTGCGCGCGCTTCGATGACCTCGCCGTCGCGTTCGCCGGGCTTGAATTTCCAGCGAGAAAGCGCACGAATGGCAGCACGGTCAAAAATACCTTCGGGCTGGGCACGAACCACTTCGATCTGGCTGGCGACACCATTGATGCCGACGACGAACTGCAGTTCGACCCAGCCTTCGGCGCGACGCTTCTTGGCGGCAGCAGGATACTCGGGCGCAACTTTCACGATGGGCACCGGGTCGGAGCTGGTTCCGGTAGGGCGCGCGCTGTTACGCACCACAGGTGCGGCTGTGGCTGGGGCGGTCGTCGGGGGCGCTGCGCTGCTGCTTGGAACAGTCGGCGGACTGCTGGTTGGATTGGTGTCGACCGCAGCCGGTCGTGTGCTTGCTGGCGCTGGTGTTGCGGCGGCGCTGGCGACCGGTGCTTGCTCCGGGCGTGCCGGCGCCGCTACAGGTTCGCTGTCTGTACTTGGATTGGCTGCCGTTGTAGGCGGGGGAACAGCAGCTGCCCGTGCACTCGCTACGGCTGCTGCCTCGGCTACGCGACTGGCTACCTCGAGTCGACGCTGCAGATTTTGCACGATCAGTGAATCCGGGCTCGCCGAGGCCAGCACGCCCATCACCCGCTGGGCCTCGGCCAGATTTCCGGACTTGATGTAGGCCTCGATCGCCGAGGCCGCGATCGGCGTGATGTCGACGATGATCTCGTTGGCGCCGGCATTGCGCGGATCCAGCTGGATGGCCTTGAGGGCGTGTTCCAGTGCGTTATCACCAGCGGGCTCGACGATCCGGTTGGCGCGAAACGCAACATTCGCGCGCGCTAGAGCAGATTGGGCCGTCTCGGCCGGAGCGGCTGCGAGCGGTGCGGGACTCGTGGCATCGGCGGCAGCAGATTCGCCGCTAGGCGCGTCTGAACCGCCACATCCGGCGATGATCAGCGTCATCAGCCAGGCCAGCAGTACAGGCAGGCTGCGCCGGATCTGTGCTCTGCCGATGCTGGCGTCGGCGCCCAAAAGGGGAAAAAAACCGGATGTGTGCATGCTGATCGTGCCTGGCGAAGTTAAACGGGCAGGCTAACAGGCCATGATGACAAACTACTCACCCGTCACATTGACATTGTGCACTGGGTCTCACTTTGCGGATCGAAATGAATGCTTCGATGTCGTCCGCTGGCATCGCCAAGCGCCATCATTACGCTCAGGCCAGCTCGGCCTCAAGGGGCACCTTGGCCGTTACCGTGCTTTGGCGATGGAAATAGCGCAGTTCGAGATCACCGTTGAACGATTCTGTGACAGCTGACAGGCTTTCGACCCAGTCGCCATCGTTGATGTACCAGATGCCGTCGATCAGGCGCAGTTCGGGCCGATGGATGTGACCGCAGACGACACCATCCAGTCCTCGCCGCCGTGCTTCCGAGACCAGTGCATTGCGGAAGCGTTCGATATAGCGCTCAGCGCTGCCGCTCTGGCGTTTCAGAAAACTCGCCAGTGACCAATACGATTGGCCGCGTCGGCGCCGCCAGCGATTGGCCAGCCGGTTGCTGCTGAGTATCCGGTAGTAAAGCCATTCGCCCAGCCACTCGCGGGCGCCGCCATGTCGTACCTGGGCATCGAACTCGTCACCATGGGTAACCAGCAGGCGCCGACCGTCGACCGTGCGATGGATGGCGCGGCGGCGAATATTGACGCCCGGCAGAACGAGGCCACAGAAGCGACGCATTTGCCAGTCGTGATTTCCCGGAATGTAGATGACCTGGGTGCCATGCTGGGCCAGCATGCGGATCGCTTCGATCACGGCGGTCTGCGCAGCGGTCCAGGCGAGACGGCGCTGGCTCAGCCATTCCAGGTCGAAGACATCGCCGACCAGGTAGAGCTGCTCGCAGTGGACTGCTTCGAGAAATTCGGCCAGCGGCTCGGCATGGCAGTGACTGGAACCCAGATGCAGATCCGAAATGAAAACGGTGCGGTGGCGATGCGGGAGTTGCAGCACGACGGGACCGTTCATGCTGCCTCCTGCTCGGATGCTGGGCCTGCCGTAGCGGCGGTCCCAGCGGTTGTTGCGGCGTCGAGATATCGGCGGCGCTTTTTCAAGGTGACGCGATCGAGATCGATCCAGACCAGGCCATCGACCGAATCGCTGAAATCCGGATCGACGCCGAAGGCCATGAAGCGCGCGCCGCCGGGTTCACAGAGCTCGGTGTACTGGCGATACAGTGTCGGGATGCGCGCGCCGAGCGCGCTGAGATTGTCGCGCAGCAGGACGAGGCTGCTTTGGGCATCGAGCGTACCGAATTCCGGCGCCTCGCCAGCGTAGCGAAATGGGTGGTGTGCCTTCGCCAGTGTCGAGGCCGCTCCGAAGTAGCGACTGTAATAGGCGACCAGCAGGTCGCGTGCCTGCGCTGGCAAGGCGGCGCTGATCGAGACTGGCCCGTAGAGATGCCGTACATGCGGATGCGCGCGCAGCCAGGCGCCGATACCGAGCCAGAGATAGTCGAGGCTGCGGCTGCCCCAGTACTTCGGTTGCACGAAGCTGCGACCAAGTTCCATCGAAACGTTCAATCGGCTGATCAGTTCGGGCGTGAACTCGAACAGTGATGCGCAGTACAAACCCTTTATCCCCAACTTGCCGAGCACCTCGCGGCAATCGGCGATTCGGTAGGCGCCGGCGATTTCAAGCTGCTGGCTGTCCCAGACCACCAGTTGCTGATAGTGGCCATCGAATGCGTCCTGGTCGAGCCGAAGTCCAGTTCCCTCACCGACGCTGCGGAACGTGAACTCGCGCAGGCGGGCAATCTCCAGCATCAGGGCGCTGTCGCTGCTCGGGCGACCGCAGAGGATGGTCTTGCCGTCGCTGGTCTCGCCCAGTGTCTGCAGTTGCGCGATGTCGGCCATCACGGCACGCAGGCGCGGTGCATGCGCAATCGGTGCGGCGCGGTCGGCATAGGGCCGGTGTCCGGCGGCGGTTGCGTAGAGCGTGCGGCGCAGGTGCGAAACAAGATCGGCACGCCGCGGATGCTCGGCCTTCAGGCGGGCTATCGCAGGCAGTTGAGTCAGTCGTATGCCAATACGGCGCGCTTGTGGTGTGCTCAGTTCGCGCGCAAGCAGGGCTGCTCCAAGCGGCCGATAAAATGCGGCCAGGCCATAGAACAGCGCGGAATTGCGTGCTTCGATATGGGCCAGAACGAGGGTGGCGGCACTGCGCTCGGCAAGGTTTACGAAGCCCTGTTGCCAGCGGCCATCGCGAATCCCGCGTGGGCTCAGGCGCGATACCTCACCGGCAGGGAACACGATCACGGCCTGACCGGCACGTAGCGCCGCAGCGATCAGCTGCAGGCTGGAGACTGTGGGCGCGCCACCGAGGATTCGCACCGGCAGCAGCAGATTGCTGAGACCGGCAACCTCGGACAGGATCTCGTTGGCGACGATGCGCACATCGCGGCGGACATCGCCGACGCACTTCAGCAGGGCGAGCGCATCCAGACCGCCGAGCGGATGGTTGGCAACGATCAGACAGGGACCGGACTCGGGGATGTGTTCGCGTTCCACATCATCGACCAGATAGCGACAATCGCGATCGCGCAGCACGGCATCGACGAAAGCCAGGCCTTCGAGGTGGGCGTGTTGATTGGCTATGCGTTCGAGCACGGCGAAGCGATTGAACCGTGCCAGTGAACGCAGCAGCGGGCGCGTGATCGCGGCCTTGTGGCCTTCAAACCACTGTGGAAAGCGGCGTTCCAGTCCAGCCTGGATCTTCAGCATGGTGATCACCCGAGTGTAGTCTCGGGATCGACAATGTAGGGGCGGGTCGCGTCAGACCTGTTGCGCTTGTGCTGCACTGGCGTGTCAGTGGCAGCTCGCGCTCAGCTTTTGTGCGATCCAGGCAGCAGCGCACCAGCTGCCATCGAGATCAGGCGCGCTCGATACCCTCGACCTTGGTATAGCCGCGTGGCAGCAACTGACCACGGCTGGCACGGGCGCCACCGACTTCGACCAGGTCGGCCCACTTGCGCGTGAGCTTGCGGCCATTGCTCCAGATCGCGACTTCGCCGCCTTCGGGTACGACGGCAATGCCGGCGACCTGTTCGGTGCCGAGTTTGGACTTCGGAATCTCGATCAGCTTGTTGCCCTTGCCACCCTTGTCGAGTTCGGGCAACTCGGCCACCGAGAACATCAGGATATGGCCGGCGGTGGTCACCACGACCACGCGATCACGCGAAGAATCGCCGACCAGGGCTGGCGGCAATACACGCGCGCCTTCGGTCAGGGCGACGATCGCCTTGCCGGATTTCTGGCGCGAGACCAGGGATTCGAAGCGGATCACGAAACCATAGCCATGGTGACTGGCGATGACGATCTTGCTGTCGTTGTCGGCGGCGATCAGCGCATCGAAGCGGGCGCCTGCCGCGGGTGAGAACCGACCGGTAAGTGGTTCGCCATTGCCACGTGCCGACGGCAGGCTGTGTGCGCCCGTCGTGTAGGCACGGCCTTCCGAATCAAGGAAGGCGACTTGCTGCGTGCTGCGTCCGCGGGCCGAAGCCAGCAAGCCATCGCCTTCACGGTAGCTGAGGCTGGCGGCATCGATTTCGTGACCCTTGGCCGAACGTACCCAGCCCTTGTTGCTGAGCACGATGGTGACCGGTTCGGACGCGATCAATTCGGACTCGGACAGCGCCTGGGCGACGCCGCGGGCAATCAGCGGCGAGCGCCGCTTGTCGCCATGGGTATCGGCATCCTTGCGAATCTCGTCCTTGATAAGGGTGCGCAGGCGCGATTCCGACTTGAGCGTACCGGCGAGGCGCGCACGTTCCTCCTCGAGCTCGTCCATCTCGCCGCGGATCTTCATTTCTTCCAGGCGGGCAAGCTGCTTGAGTCGAGTGTCGAGGATGTAGTCGGCCTGGGTCTCGCTCAGCTTGAAGCGTGCGATCAGTCGATCACGCGGCTCTTCCTCGGTGCGGATGATGCGGATCACTTCATCGAGATTTAGGTAAGCGATGCGCAAGCCTTCGAGCAGGTGCAGGCGCTTCTCGACCTTGTCGAGTCGGTGCTGCAACCGGCGCTTGACGGTATTGATACGAAACGCCAGCCACTCGACGAGGATGGCTTTCAGATTCTTCAGCTGTGGTCGGCCATCAAGCCCGATCACGTTGAGGTTGACCCGGAAGCTGCGCTCCAGATCGGTGGTGGCAAACAGATGCCCCATCAATTCTTCGGCATCGACGCGGCTACTGCGCGGAATGATCACCAGCCGGATCGGATTGCGATGATCGGACTCATCGCGGATGTCTTCGACCTGGGGCAGTTTCTTCGCGCGCATCTGCGCCGCGATCTGCTCCTGGATCTTGGCTGGCGATACCTGGTGGGGCAGGGCGGTGATGACGATATTGCTTTCTTCACGCGTGTAGACCGCGCGGGCACGGACACCGCCATTGCCGGTCTCGTAGATCTTGAGCAAATCCTCGCGCGGCGTGATGATCTCGGCCTCGGTCGGATAGTCGGGGCCCTTGATATGCTCGCAGAGATCGCGCACCGAACAATCGGGCTCATCGATCAGGCGGATGCAGGCAGCGGCCACTTCGCGCAGATTATGCGGCGGAATATCGGTCGCCATGCCGACCGCGATACCGGTGGTGCCGTTGAGCAGAATCTGCGGCAGACGCGCCGGCAGCCAGTTGGGCTCTTCCAGTGTGCCATCGAAATTGGCACTCCATTCCACCGTGCCCTGATCGATCTCATCAAGCAGCAGCCCAGCGACTTTGGTCAGCTTGGACTCGGTATAGCGCATCGCAGCGAAGCTCTTGGGATCATCAGGTGATCCGAAGTTGCCCTGACCCTCGACCAGCGGATAGCGATACGAGAACGGCTGCGCCATCAGCACCATGGCTTCATAGGCAGCCGAGTCGCCGTGCGGATGGAATTTGCCGATCACATCACCGATGGTGCGTGCAGATTTTTTCGGCTTGGCGCCGGCGTCGAGACCGAGTTCGCTCATCGCATAGATGATGCGTCGCTGGACCGGCTTGAGGCCATCGCCGACAAAGGGCAGGGCGCGGTCGAGCACGACGTACATCGAATAATCGAGGTAGGCGCGCTCGGCGTAGTCTTTGAGCTCTTGCTGCTCGAAATTGCTGTTTGGCGTGGTCATCGGTCAACTGTTGGGTTCATGCGACCGCCGATTGTACCCGTAGCGAGGACCGGAAAATCCGGCGCAAGTGAGGGCGAACCCGTGCTGCCCTGTCAGCGGGCTCTGCAGCCCATATTCCGCTTCGCCAGAAGATTCGCGATTCAGCGGTGTTCTAGTGTCCGGTCTTTACGGCTATCGCCACTGCGCTGGAGTTTTGCAGGCGCCGGAGCCGGCGTGACCTGTGGCGCGTATCGCGGGCGTGCGGAGCCGCTATCCTGCACTGTCCCCTCAGGTTCCGCCCGTGAGCAAGCTGTCCCCGACACCGTCCAACACCCATCTTACGCATCCGGTGGCTCTGGCGGCGCTGCTGGCCGGGCTGTCGATGTTCGGGCCGTTCACCATTGATGCGTTCTTCCCGGCCTTTCACGCGATTGCCGAAGATCTGGATGCTTCACCGTGGTTGATGCAGCAGACCATCTCGCTGTATCTGCTGGGTTATTCGCTGATGGCCCTGCTGCACGGGCCCTTGTCGGATGCTTATGGTCGGCGCCGGATCATTCTCTACGGCGTCGTCGCCTATACCCTGAGTTCGGTAGGTTGCGCATTGTCGGGCAGTATCGAGACCCTGCTGGTGTTCCGCTTTCTGCAGGGCTGTGCAACCGGTGCCGGGATGATCGTTGGACGCGCCCTGGTCCGTGACCTCTATCAGGGTCCCGAGGCGCAGCGGGTGATGGCGATGATCTCGATGTTCTTCGGGATCGCGCCGGCGATCGCACCGATTATCGGCGCGATGATTTTTTCGGTCGCCAACTGGCACGCCGTATTCCTGTTTCTGGTCGGTTATGGCCTGGTGCTCTGGCTGCTCTGCCTGCGCCTGCTGCCCGAGACGCACCCGCCTTCAGCGCGGACGCTGTTCCGGCCCTTGCCGCTTTTGCGGGTCTACGCCGGCATCCTGCGTGACTGGCGTTTTCTGTTGCTGGTCACCGCATCGAGCGCGGGTTTCGGCGGGCAGTTCCTCTACATCAGTTCGGCGCCGAGCTATGTGGAACGCTTTCTCGGGCTGGGCAGCTTCGGCTACGCCTGGTTTTTTGTGCCGATGATTGCGGGTATGACGCTTGGCGCTCTGGCGTCTTCGCGACTGGCGGCACGGATCAGCCCCGAGGCCTGCACCCAGCGCGGCTTTGTGGTGATGACGATTGCGAGTCTGGGCAATCTGGCCTACAACCTGATCGTTTCTGCTCCCGAAGTGCCTTGGGCGATCATCCCGAATTTTGTCTATGCCTTTGGAGTGGCGCTGACTTTCCCACCGATGAATCTGCTCATGCTTGATCGCCATCCGCGCAATCGCGGTTCGGCGTCCAGCGTCCAGGCCTTCGGCAGCGGCATGATCATGGCGCTGATCAGCGGTGTTGCCGCCGGTTTCGTGCTTGGATCGGCGCGCAGCCTGGCGATCGGCGCGATGATCCTGTTCCTGATCGGTGCCCTGGCCTGGTGGCTGTACCAGCGTCACACCAAGGTCGTCTCGCATGCCGGTTCGGAGCCCCAAAGACTGGATCCGGACGAGATGCCGCTCTGATTTGACCGGCATATGCATCCGCGCAGATTGCCCGCTCTTCGCTCTGGTCTTACCCTTGTCGGCCCTTTACCGAGACTTTTGTGATGATCGAGAAGAACAAGGCGGTTTCGTTCCACTACACGCTGACCGACGACGGCGGCAAGACCATCGACACTTCGCGGGTCGATGATCGCGAGCCGCTCAGCATTTTGCACGGCTACGGCGGTCTGATTCCGGGTGTGGAAAAGGCGCTCGAAGGCCGCGTGGTCGGTGACCGCTTCACCGTCGTGGTCACGCCGGAAGAAGGCTACGGCCTGCGCGACGAGTCGCTCACCCAGCGTGTGCCGAAGAAATATTTCCGTGATGCCGAGCGGCTGCGTCCGGGTACGCTGGCGGTGATCCAGACCGGTCAGGGTCAGCAGCAGCAGGTGATGGTGCAGAAGGTCGGCAGCAGCGTGGTCGATATCGATGGCAATCATCCGCTTGCCGGCGTCACCCTGCATTTTGATATCGAGATCACCGAAGTGCGCGATGCCAGCGAAGAAGAGCTCGCCCACGGTCATGTGCATGGACCGGGCGGGCATCACCACTAGGCGCGAATCGTGGATCGGGCCGGGTGACAGCGGCCTGACCCCGGGGTCTGGTCGCTGATCCGTCCCGATAGCAGCACACTGCGGAGCCATTTTGAGCAAGGAGCGTACAGCCGCCCTCGGGTTCGACGTCGCCATCATCGGTGCTGGCGTGATCGGGCTCAGTTGCGCCCTGCACTTGTTGCGCGCAGGGCGCAGTGTGGTCGTGCTCGAACGCGATCGCGTCGGCAGCGGAGCCTCGCACGGAAATTGCGGCACCATTACGCCTTCACATGCGTTGCCACTGGCGCAACCGGGCATGCTCGTCAAGGCGCTGCGCTGGATGATGTCCAAGGACGCGCCATTCTATGTGGCGCCGCGGTTCGATCCGGCCTTGCTCGCCTGGCTGCTGAGATTTGGACGCAACTGCCATTGGGATCAGGTGCGCAGCGCAACCCGTGATCGTGCCGCCCTGCTCAATCTGTCGCGGCAATTGATGGAACAACTGATTCACGAGGAATCGATCGCCTGCGAATTCAGCGCATCCGGACTGCTGACCGTGTTCCGTGATCCACGCGCGTTCGATGAGGCGCGGATCATCGAATCCCTGCTGGCGGAGGTCGATGTTCCGATTGTCGCGCTGGACGGCGCCGAGGTGCAGGCGCGCGAACCGGCACTGCGGCCAGGCGTTGCCGCCGGGCACTGGTATCCCAGCGATGCGGTGCTGCGTCCGGATCGATTCGTTGCCGAATTGGCGCGCGTGGTGCGCGCACTGGGCGGCGAAATTCGCGAGGGCAGCCGAGTCGAAAGCTTTGTTGCGCATTCAAGCGGTGCGCCGCGCGCTGTCGTTGCCGGTCATCCGATCGCGGCCGATGAACTGCTGCTCTGTGGCGGGGCGTGGACACCGGAGATTTCAAAGGCGCTGGGCTTGCATGTTCCGATCCAGCCCGGCAAGGGTTACTCGATCACCTATGCCGCGCTGGATGCGCCGCCGCGTACGCCCCTGGTGCTGCGCGAGCGCAGCGTCTGTGTGACGGCCTGGGAAAGCGGTTTTCGCCTGGGCAGCACGATGGAGTTTTCCGGTTACGACACGCGGCTCAATCGTCTGCGGCTGGACGCGCTGGTTCGCGGCGCGTCCGAGTACCTGCTGCCGCCGCTGGGTGGCGCGGTGCAGGAGGAATGGTATGGCTGGCGACCGATGATGGCCGATGATCTGCCGATTCTCGGCGCCTCGTCGCGCCTTCCGCATACCTGGTTCGCCAGCGGACACGGCATGCTCGGCATGAGCATGTCGGTTGCCAGCGGGCATTGTCTGGCGGAATTGATGCTCGGCCGCACGCCGCCAATTCCGACCGCGCCGTTTGCGCCGAGCCGACTGGGCCTCTAAAGGACCCACTGCTGTACCGTGCTCCCGGCCGATACAATCTGCTGATGCAAACCTATAGTTTTCATCAAGGCAGCACCGCGCTGCTGATCAGCCTTCCGCACAACGGGATCGAGATTCCCGAGTCGATCCGCGCGCGGATGAGCGAAGCCGGTCGGCGCGTGGCCGATACCGATTGGCATGTGGACCAGCTTTACGCCTTCGCGCGTGAACTGGGTGCCTCCATCCTGACGCCGAATTTCTCGCGCTATGTGGTCGACCTGAATCGACCCCGCGATGGCGCCGCACTCTATCCGGGCCAGCGCGAAACGGGTCTCGTGCCGACAATCAGTTTTGCCAATGAGGCGCTCTATCTCGCCGGAGCGGAGCCAGACCAGGCCGAGATCGCCGAACGTGTGCAGCATTACTGGCAGCCCTACCACGACGCCCTCTCGGCCGAACTCATGCACCTTCAGTCCACGCATGGTCGCGTCGTGTTGTGGGAGGGTCACTCGATTCGGAGCCAGGTGCCGATGCTGTTCGATGGCCGGCTACCGGATATGAATATGGGCACGGCAGGCGGCGAGAGTTGTGATGCAACGCTGCAGGCGAAGCTGGCCGCCGTGCTCCAGCAGCAGAATCGTTACAGCCACGTGGTCAATGGCAGATTCAAGGGCGGCTACATCACCCGCCACTACGGTCGGCCAGCGCAGTCCATCAGCGCCGTACAGATGGAAATTGCGCAGTCTGCCTACATGGACGAAGACAGTTTTCAGTATCGACCCGCGTTGGCCGCGCAGTTGCAGCCGCTGTTGCGGGATTTGCTGGTGACCTGCGCTCTGCCTTAGCTTCGCCGGGCTCCCGTGTGGACGCGCGCTCCTGCGCGACTGCTCTGGCTTTCGCTTTCGCTGACGATATCTGCAGCCCCACCGCCTGGCCTCCGGGCCAACCAGGCGCCGCAGGAGGGTCGCGCTCCCGCGCGACTGCTCTGGCTTTCGCTTTCGCTGACGATATCTGCAGCCCCACCGCTTGGCCTCCGGGCCAACCAGGCGCCGCAGGAGCGGCGCCCTCCAACAGCCGCCCAGGCGCCACGGGAGGGTCGCGCTCCTGCG
>JBBSLG010000024.1:0-77468 GCA_038255435.1 Lysobacterales bacterium | reverse complement strand
GTCCTCGCACTGACCAGGTGCGCAGTCGGCCACACCCGCGCGTTCGGCAGCGATCAGCATGCCGTCTTCGTTGTAGCGGTAATTGACAGTGAGGCCGCCCGGTCCGGACATGCTCTCCAGGATCGAATGACGCAGTGAGGGAAGCTCCGCATTGCTGCCCGGCATCCGAATGCGTTCCTCGAACACACCATAAGTCAGACGCAGCACACGACCGGCGCTGTCACGCAACTCGACGACGCGTTCTGCGCCATCGATGTCGCTGAGGGCATAGCTGTACTCGATGCGATTGCCATCCGGATCTTCGATCAGGGCGAGACGAGCAAGACGATTGCCCGTTGCGCGCTCGTAGTGGTAACGCGTGCCATTGACGCTGTAGTAGTCGAAATCGCCACTGCTGTGCCGCACCAATCGACCATGGAAACCATGCAGGGCGCGATAGGTAGTTGAGCTTGTCGTGCTGCTGATCGTTTCGAGAAATCTTTGCGCGCCGCCATCGGCGCCAGTCACCAGAAAACCGCCGCAGCCGTCGGCGATACGCACCGAGGATTCCAGATTGGTATGCCAGCCGTAGCCCATGGCACCGAAATCGCCGCGGGCCGGACGCGGACTGCTGTAGTAGCGGCTGAACTTCAGTCCAGGGCCACGGCCACTGTAGTCGGCATCCATGCGGGCGATACCGAGTGCGCCATCGTGCAGATCGACATTCTTGACGATCGAATGCGCCAGCGGCAGTGCGTCAAGCGTGCGCAAATCATTCGACAACGAGGCCCGATACACTTCTTCTTCGTCGGTGTCGGAATCGAGCGCGCGAATTTCCAAACGGTAGTCGCCCCAGGGCAGATCCGATGGCAGAATCGGCTTGCGATGCTCACCTTCCTCATACTCGGCGCGATCCACCAAGGTGATCGGACTGCCCTCGTTGCCCGACTCCGAGATCGGATAGGCCAGCACCTCGACCGTCGCGGCGCGGAACAAATCGAACACAAACTCGGTGGACTCGGCGCACACCACATCGGCGACACGGTCCAGGGTTTGCTTCATGCGCAGGCGTGAGGGGAAGTTGCTTCCCCCATCGGGGCCGGTACTGAGGCCGTAGCGCCTGAGCATTGGCTGACCGAAACCCAGAGTCTCGCGCTCCGATCGGAGCTGGGCGACGCTCCCATAGTGCATCACGACTTCGACAGTGAACACGCTTTCGGAGTTGCTGCGATCAAATCTAAAGATCGGGGGAACGCGTATGTCTGCAGAACCAGTAAGTGATTCGAACGGGGACAAATCGCCGATTTTCCAGACATGAAAAATCTCGCCATCCTTGCGGAACACAGCGGTGGGCGAAATCGGATATCGCCCGTAGACGGGATGCTCGGTGGAATCCCAGGAAATGGGGATCCGGATCTCTTCGCTTGGCAATCCGGACGCGTCCAGCTCTATTCGCGAGAGCTCAGGCGCACGTATGGAAAAATCAATGGTGTGGAATCCGTGCACCCGGAAGCCGTGCAGCGATGAGTTCGGACCCAACCTATCCCACACAACCGAAAGATGCGTATAGGAAGGCTCAGGCGCGCCAATATAGCCAGTCGAAAACATGCCCTCGCCTTCGGCCGCCAGTGGGAGCACAGTACCTTGGTGCCCTTGGGTACCAAGCGCAGCAATATCAGTCGGCGGGTTGAAGTTTTCAAACAAGCCGGTGACGCTGTTGAATCGGAGCAATCGGAAATCACGGCGATAAGACAGCTCGTCGCCAGGCAACGCCGCCTCGACAGATCGGCCCAGCTCATCCACGTAGTAGCGCATCAGTGCATTGACGTAGGATGGGCAGTCGCTAGCGAAATGGTTGAACGCCTCCACATCACCCGACGCGGCGCGCAATCGGTAGTTGTATCCGCCCAGCATTGGCGCAAGCACTGACGCGCGCGTATTGGGGAAACGAGATCTCAGGACGAGGGTCTCCTGAGCTTCGGTGCATTCAATATATGGCGAGAACAGACAACGCCCGCCTTCCACCCACTTCGGTACGATTTCGGTCTGCGGACCCGGGCAGACGCCGTTGGGGCCGATCTCACTCGCCGCAGTTGAGAATTCAATCAACGCATTGGACACGATGTTTCCGAATTGATCCTTGGCCGTTACGCGCCATCCCAATTTGTCTACCTGAGCGGTCAGCGTTGGTCCAGGAGCAGGGTTGCTGGGACTCAGCTCCGCAACCGCACCAGGCAAGCCGTACAGCACAAAGATGTCGGGCATCGTTGCCAATGTGTTTCCAGTAGCCGTGGAGACCGCCAGCACGGTCACTTGATTGATGCCCACTGCCGTCGGCACCTCATCGGGATCACTGGCATCTACGTAACGCAACTGTGCATTGCGAATGACTTGACCCGGCTTTGCCTTCGCGCGCGCGATACCACTGGCATCGGAAATCACTTCGGCCGAAGCGGCAAACTGATTGGCAGCACCGGCAAGTGTCGGGTCGCCAGTCAAGGCGCTGAACCGCACCTTGGCGCCGACCACCGGACGCAGGGCCGCATCCAGCACACGAACCGACAGCGGCTTGGCCAGCTCCTGATCGACTGTGCCATCCTGCTGATCGCTGCTTGGCACCATCACGACATAGCGTGCGGCGTTGGGGTCCTGATTGGGCGTGGGCGAATTGGGATCGGGGAAGCCCGGGTCCTCAGTGGTCGCACCTCCCGCATAACGACCCGCGATAAACCAGCCGCTGGCACCGGTTTGGGTGTCCTCAGCGTGCCAGACGGCACCGGTCCAGAGATTGAGCGCGAGTTCATCGACGGCGAGTTCGATGCGCCAGCCTTGGCTGAGTTGCTGATTGATCTCGGCGCGCACGGCAGCCGGCAAACTCACTGACGCGGGCAGCACACCACCGGTCTGCACGATGCGATTGATTCCGCGCTGTGCAGCAAGCTGCAAGCCCTTGTCGGCCGATATCGAAGCGACACCCCAATCGTTTTCGAAGATCCAATGTTCGAGCGCGCTGCCATGCAGGCTGGTGTAGCGCAGAAACTCGGCCTCGCGTGCGCGTTGCGCGGTCGGCGCGATCGCCTGGGTGGCGCGCTGCGCGGCGTCGAGGCTGATGCCTTTGAGCGTGAGCTGGCTGGGCAGACCAAGCAGAGTCTCGACTTGATACTCGACCAGGGTCAGCGCGATGCTCGGCGTCGGCCGCAGTGGCAGCACACCGACCAGATCGGCCAATTGGTTCTCGGCGCTATCCCAGGTCGACATATAGCGGAGCCCGAGACTCGCCAGGCGCTGCGCGGCAACGAATTCACTGTCATTCGGATGCGGCACATCAAGCGCGGCAACAGGCGTCGCACCGGCTTGGGCGCCGACGGTGATCGCGGTGTAGCTGCCGGCGATCAGAACCTGACTCGTTGTGACTTCGCCGGCGGGTGTTTCGCTGATCAGTTCCAGGCGATGCGCTGCGCCGGGAATCCAGTCCAGACCACTGTGCCGCTCGGGCTCACCACGCAGCATCAGGCGCGCGCGCAGTCGAATGAGATAGGCCGGCGTGAGGGACAGCGAACCGAACTGGTGAACGATGTCCTGATCATCTTCAGTGGCTGGCTGGTAGGACAGCGTGACCCTGCGACCCAGCAGATCGCTGACGCGCAGTCGTTGCTCCAAGGCAATGGCGCTATCACCGCTGCCGTCGGCGCGCAGCCGTATGCGCAGCCATTGCTGATCGGCATCGGGCAACGCAGTCGATTCGTAGAGCATGCCGCGCATTGCACCGGGCAGGCTGGCCGGCAGGATGCCGAGTGCGCGCGCGGAAATCACGCGGCGCTGCAAATGGCTATCCAGCAACTGCTGACCCGGCTGACCGGTCAACCAGGCTTGCGCGCGCTCGCGCAGAATGTCGAGCGGCAGACTCGCTGTGGGCGCGGTCAGCCACTCGCTGATAAAGCTGCTGGCCTGGATGCCGGCGCGGGTCAGCACATCGCCAGCAGCAACATGTTCGTACTCCTTGATCGCAGGCGCCAACGGAATCCAGGCGCGACCACCAGCATCGACATGGCTGCCGCGGTAATTGCCATAGGGCAGGTACGCGCTCACGAAAATATGCTCAATGCGGAATCCGCTGACCGCTGCGCCACTCAGCACCGGCTCATGGGCAATGCCAGCCGCACTGAGCGCGCGGCCGATGTCCGCCGCGGACTCAACGCCCAGCATCGGTCCGAGTTGCGCAAGATTGAACTCGACCACGCCTTTGACATAACGCGCCGGCATCGAGCTGGCGCGTAGCAATGCAATCAACAGGCTGGCCTGATCGGCATCGTTGCCGGCGCCACTGCGCAGGGTCTCGGCGGCGCCTTTCTGCGCGCCGGCATACCATTCGGTGCGAATCTGACTGCGGACAAAATCGTGGATCCGCACCGGCTCATAGTCGAGACTCTGCGCCTTGGCGCGCACGGACGCGGAGAGCTCCGCGCCGATGGTCGGCTGCAAGGCACTGGCATCGCCCGGTGTTGCCGCGGGATCAGCAAAGCTCGGCTTGGTCGACACGGTTTGCGGCAAAGGACGCGGCGCGAATTCGGGTGGCGCAACCGGAAGGCCGCGTGTTCCCAGTACACGAACGCTGGGTTCGCCGGAACCTGCGAGCAGGCCGCTCAGCTCATCACGCGCTGCCTTGCTCATGGATGAATCGGCGGGCGCAGCGATCGCACGCAGCAAGCCCGCCTCAAGCAGTTGCAGGCGCTTGCCCTGATCGGCATCGACAGCGCGCCAGCGATTCAGAGCCAGCACAGACTGCGTCGATCCACTCAACCGCGCCCCGGTCCCGGCGAGATCGGCACGCAGGAGGCTGACCTCACCCAGTGCCTGACGCAGCAGGCGGTTGAGATCCTTCGAACTCGAGTCCTTCGCCTGAGCATCGGTCAGCACAGCCGCCAGCGCACGAAGTGCGGCGCCCGGGCGCGGGTTAGCGGAAATGGCGACACCATCGCGTACTTCCGGGTCGCGAGATTTCAGCTCGGCGATATACGCGGCGGGATCGTCTCCGCGCAGCATGGCGGCTGTCGCGGCTTCGCGCGCCGAGGCCTGCGCAAACGCTGCGCCGCTGGCACTGAGCAGTAGCGGAAACGCCAGGCCGAGTGCGAACCAGGTGCGCTTGCCGACAGCGGACATCATCGCGCGCCCGTCAAAGTTCCTTCTCATGATGCTCTCCTCGACCCACGCAGCCGCGCACTCGATATCAAACCAATCAGCAACGCCAACAACCACCAGACAGCTCGATCCGCGGTGGGAATCGGTACGACTTCGGCCGCACCGACTCCGATGACGGTGATGTTGATCGTCGCACTGGCATTGCCAAATCCGTCTTCAGCACGAACGCTGAACCGGTTGTCACCGACGGCCATCGGTACTGCCGGCACGGAAAAGGCGCCGGTGCCGTCGGCAACAGCTGTCCATTGCAGTCCGCTGCGCGACACGCGGATCAGTGCACCGGCACTGCTGCTGCCAACAAAATCGACACTCGGCGCCTCGATGCTGCTGCCATCGAGTGGCGCAGACAGTGTGAGCGGCAGCACACCGACCACCGAGATTGGAAGTGCGGCCGTGGTCGCGATATTGCCCGCGCTGTCCTGGCTGCGCGCCTGAAGTTGATGTGGCCCGAATGCCAGCGACGGAAGGCCGATGCCATAGCTGCCGGTCGGCAAATCGATCAGCCCAAGGTCGAACCAGGCCCCGCCATCGATGCGCAGCTGCACCTGGACAATGGCGCTGAGCCGATCACTGGTGCTGACCCGTACCGGATCGCCAACATGCAAGGCAGCGCCCGAACTCGGCACAACGAATTGCAGTTGCGGCGATTCGCGATCGACCAGGTTCAGCGCATGCGTATCGAGCAGAATCGGTGCGCGGCGTGCCGGCAGATCGGCGATCAATTCGATATCGACCAGACCAAGCCCCCAATCCGCCGTTGGCCATTGGATCGCCTGCTGCAGTTGGGCATTGGCGGCCAGGTCGAAGACGAACGCCGAGCTCTGCAGAATCTGCTGGGTATCCCTACGTCGCGCCTGCGCAAGAACCGGCAAGGCGAGCAGATCGGCGGTGCCAATATTGTGCAGGCTGAACTGTGTCGACAGTGTCGTTCCGTTTGTCCACTCCGTAGCGCTCAGTTCAAGGGTGCCTTGCAGGGCAACGACCGGCTTGCCGCGACGCTCGACCGTGATGATGGCCTCCGGCCCGACGTTGCCAGCACGATCGGTGGCACGCGCGGCGATCTGATTGAGCCCCGGTACGAGCGGAACATCGTCGACACCGAAGACGCCGGCGCCGTCGCTCGGCAGAGTTTGACTGTAGCTGCCGACCCGCAAGGCAATGCTGGACACCGGTTCGCTGCTACCGGCCACACGAGTCGCCTCGGCGAAAATCACCGCACCATTCTTGGGCACGCTGAACTGCACCAGGGGCGGTGTGGTATCGAGGGTGAAGCTGCGCAGCGCCTCGCTGGTCCTGCCGAGCGCATCAGTCGCGATCACGCGAATCAGATGCCCACCTTCGCCCGATACCGTGCTGCCGGAAACAAACGGCTGTCCATCCAGCGTGATGGTGGACTGCACCGGCGATGCATCGTTGATGACAACCGTGATGATGGGCGGCTGATTGATCCAGGCGGCCTCATCGACGCCACTGATCACGATCTGCGGCGGCAGCAGATCAACCACCACGCTGCGCTGCGCGGACGTGCCCAGATTGCCGGCAGCATCCTCGGCGCGTGCCGACAGCACAACTGGCCCTTCCACGGCACGCTTGATGGTCGCGACATATTCACCCGGCACTGCACTCGCCTGCATCGCCTGGGTCACACCGCCGACCACGGCGTCGACCGAGTTGATCGCGCTGTGCAGATCGCTGGCCTGCGCACGTACAGAGAACACACCGTCGACGTAGCTGCCCTCAATCGGCGCGAGCAGGCTGACCTCGGGCGGAATGGCATCGCGCACCAGCGCCTGCGCCGTGGCCAGGGTCTGCCAGCTCTGGCTGCCACCGGACGCAGTCAGGAAAGCCTCGAGCACGGCCAGATGCGCACCGGGGAAACTGCCGGCACTGGCCAGCGCAATCGCATCAGCGAGCGTAGCGCCAGGGGCCAGATTCAGCGCGAACGGATGCTCGGACAGCTGCTGCTGATCGGCGACCCGAATCCAGCGCAATCGGGCCGGCAGATCGAGGGCGGCGACGCTACCGGTGTTGTTGATCGTGTAGTTCGCCGTCAGCGGATCGCCCAGTGGCAGATTGATGCTTGACAGACTCAACTCGGCGGTCAGACTTGCGCCGGCATTGGGCTGATAGATGACGGTACGCGTCGTCCATGTGCTGGGATTGCCAACGCCATCGATCGCGCGAGCCTGCAGCAGATTGCTGCCTACTTGCAGGCTGATGCCGGAGACGATGAAGGCGCCGGATGCATCGGCGAACACAACCGAGCTGCTCGCCCCGAGCATGAACTCGACGCGCAGCAAGGGTTCGGTCAGACCGCCCGCATCGATCACCGGTGTAGCGATGATCGCACCCTCGGACGGGAAGCTGAAAGCGATCACCGGCGCGGTGCGGTCAATCTGGAAGCTGACCGTACGCTCGGACACGTTGCCGGCAGCATCAGTGGATTCCACATGCAGGACGTAGTTGCCGTCATCGGCAATCGGGCTGCCCGACGCAAAGGGCGCACCGTTCAATGTGATCGTTGTCGTTCCCGGATGCAGGTCGACAACCTGTACTACTGGGCTGACGATGTTGTTGTAGGCAGCAGCATCGGCAACACCGCTGATCGTGATCTGCGGCGGGGTTCGATCCACGGTAAACGTCTGCGTCGGCGCGGCGCTGCTGTTGCCGGCGTTGTCGGTCGCGGTCGCGTCGAGTTGATAACTGGCGTCGGCCAGATCCAGAGAGGCACTCTCGTACAGTCCTGGCATGCCGGGCACCGCCGTCATCACGACTGGTGCCGCGCCATCGAGTTGGTAGCGCACCAGACTCACCGTCCCCAGGCTGTCGCTCGCCGAAACGCGGATACGTACAGGCTGGTTGAGCAATGCGCCGGCCGCGGGTTCGAGCACAGCAAGCTGCGGCGGTTCGGTGTCGACGATATCGAACTCGGCCGAGGCCAGCTGCACAGTTTCACTGCCAACGACTACCGACATCGTCGCGATGTAATGGCCGAGCTCAGCCCCCACCGTTACGAATGGCGTCGCGCCCGAGACCTGCCCACCCGCGGGCACATCAACAAGCACCGGGACATCGCCCAGCACCTGAGCCGAGACCACATGCTCGGCGCGAATGCGCAAGGTCTGATTGTTCGCCGGGCTGGAGCCGGGATTGAGTACCTGCCAGTTCAAGACAGCGGGCTGACCGCTCGGCACGCTGGGCGCAGCGGGAATCAGACTACCGACCAGGGCTGCGCCACTATTGTCGATGCGGGTGACCTGGATCGTCGCGGACGGCCCTGCGTTGCCCGCGCGGTCCACCGCGCTGGCGCTCAGAGTGTTGGCACCGAACAGCAGAGGCACCGCGAGGAACTCGGCAATTCCCGACGCATCTGATTGCGTCGAGGCGCCATAGGCACCGGCAGTCAATTGGACGACCGCCTGCGGCTCGGTCTGCAGACGCACTGGAATGCTCGCGGCCGTCGTCTCGGCACCATCCAGCGGTTCAACAAACACCACGAGCGGAACCGTGGTATCGATCTCGAAGCGCAGGCTGCGAGCGGCGACATTGCCGGCGAGATCGCGCGCCACCACGGACAGCAGATAGTTTCCATCGGCACTGATGGTTGTGCCACTGGTATACGCAGCAGCATTCAGACTGATCGTCGAGGAGACGGGATTTGCTTCGATGATCGTGATGACCGGTGTCGCCGACTGGGTGAGCAGATCGCCATCATTGACGCCGGTGATCTCGATCACCGGCGCGGTCGCATCAACCTGGAAGTTGCGCAGTGCACTGATCGACTCATTGCCGGCACGATCGCGGGCGCGCATCTGGAACTGATGGCTGCCATCGGCAAGCGCACGAGCGTCGGTGCCGTACCAGCCCTGCGGAAGCACGGGCGCCGGCACCCAGGCGCCGCCATCCAGCGCGAGTTCGACGCGTTCGACGCCACTGTGGCTGTCGGTGACTGCCGCCGCCAGCGTCGCGTTTGCGCGGACCCAGGCATCGGCCTCCGGTGTGCGCAGCGAGATCGTGGGCGCCAGTCCATCGACGACCGCTACGCTGCGCGACATGAGCGGCACGAAGCTCGCGCCAGCGCTGGGCCGCCAATCGAGCACGGCCAAATAGGTACCGAGCTGCAGCTGCGACTCGGTGAGTATCAAGGCACCGTCAAGTCGACCGCCCGCCGCGGCGGAACCGGCGATCGACTGCGTCGCCGCCTCGCTCATATCGGCAGCACGCAGCAGACGCAGTCTGAGTGCATCAACCACTACGGTCGCCGCAGCGGGATTCAAAAGACTGAAATCGATGCGCCCTTCACGGCCCGCAATCAACGGCGCGGGCGTCGGCTGGATTGCGCCGGTCGCGGCCAGTGCCGCACCGGGGACGCTCAGATTGAAGCTGGTCTGCGCCAATCGCGTGAGGCTGCCGGCTTCGATCAATTCCGAACGGACGGTGTAGACGCCTGCATTTCCGAGCGATGTCCAGGTCGCCGGGATCTGGATCCGGTAGCCAGGCAACAAAGTCGCCAACGCACGAGTTGTAGCGAATACCTCGATTCCGGCAGGATCGATGACCCGTGTCCGCAGCGACGCACCGGCGACCACCGCATTGCCGCTCAGATAGTCGAGCGTGCTGTTGATGCGCACGGCATCGCCGGAGATGTAATCGGGCCGCTCGGTCACCACATCAAGGCGAAGATCGCGCACGACGTCGATCGAGAACGCGACCGTCCTGGTATCGAGCACGCGTAGTTGCTCGTCGAGCAGCTCCGCCTGCACACGATAGCTGGCAGCCAGTACATTGTTGGTCGACCAGCGCCAGACCTGTTCGAGCTCGGCGCCGAACGCCAATCCGTTGACCGGCAGACCGGGGAGTTCGGCCAGCAATTCGCCGGATGCAGTGAGTATGCGCATACGTACCGAGCCGTTCCACGGACTGCCGGGATTGCGTACTCGTACCTGGCCTATGGCATCGGAGCCCGGCGCGAAGTTCGACGCATTCGCTGACAACTCCAACTGCGGTTGGGCGCCAACGAGCAGAACCAGCCTCTGGCTGGTGCTGTGATTGTTGGGATTCGCATCCGGCCCCGTCACCAGCAACTCGACATTCAGCCAATAGGTGCCGGCAAGATTGAGTTGGCCGAGGCTAAGCCCGACCTGTGCGCTGCTTCCAGCTGCGAGCATGGGAACCGGAGATGGCTGCGGCAGAAGCGTCTGCGCGCCGTCAGGACTGATCAATGTTGCACGAACCCCTGCCACTGAGCTGGTCGATTGGCCAAGATTGCGGATGCTCAGTTGTGCAGCGTGTACCTGTCCAGGTGCGCCACCCGAGGGTACGAAGAGGACATCATCGGCGCGGATGCTGAGGTCGGGCAGGGGCACCTGACCCACGGCCACCCGCACGATGCCTGCTGCGCCTCCGGGCTGGCCCTGGCCACCGGAATCGACAGCAAACAGTTCAAGCCGATTGTCGCCGGTCAGCAGTGCGATTGGTGTCGAACGGAAGCTGCCGGCCGGATCGATCACCCTCATACCACTGTTGGTCGACACAAACAGGCGGCCCGACATCGACCAATCCAGGTCGAATATCTCGCCGCCACCGAGTGCAATCCTGCGGACCAGAAGATCGTCAGCTGCACGATGTATCGCGAGCTGGCCATCGGCCTCGGCAATAACGAACTCAGCGCCGTCGGCCGACCAATCGGCAACGCGACCGGGGCCCACAATGCGTGTGCCGCCATCAGGATCGACACGGTGGACGACGCTAACGCCGGCATCGTCGAGCACGTACAGCGCGTCGCCATTCGCCAGCGAAAGCGAAATGCGTGCGCTCGCGAGTCCGCTCGCCCAGGCGCGCGCACGGCCAGTGGAGAGACGCAAATGGATCAGTTCGCCGGACTGGCTGCGCCAGCCAGCGAAACCGGCGAATTCGGCAAAGTCCACACTGCCGAAATCCACCGAACTCGGATCAATACCGAGTATCTGTCGGGTATTGTTCTGCGCACGGTCGACCAGCCAGATCGCGCGTCCTGGCGTCGGGTTCGAGGGATTTTCGCCGAGCACAAGGGCATATCTAAGGTCACTGGAGAAGCGCGCGTCCTCGATATTCACCAGCGCCAGCGGGAGGGGACGATCCGAGCCACCGGACGGCGAGCGCGTCTGCCAGTTGTTGTCGTAGTCGCGATGAACATAACGATCATCACGGGTCCATCCACTGATGTTTCCATACGGCGACTCGCCGATATAGCCGGAATCGTCGGCGGCGTACACCTGTCGGTTGCCATCGCCGTACAGCATCGTCCCGCTGGGCGCTGCCATGATGCGGCCAAGGAGATAAACGTTGCCGAGTTCGGTCACGCTGTCCTGTTGCAGGGCGCTGGCTTGCGCCAGTGCGACGCCGGAGCGGCGAACATCAACGCGCGAGCCGGGCTCTGACACGCCCGATACCATAGTGCTACCCGCAACAAAGTCGACGGTCTCGCCCGAGTGCACAGGGAAACCGAGCGTCGGCGGCAGCGGAGCCTGCTGATCCTGCGGCACGCCAGAAACTGGCGCGGTCTGGCCACTCGCATTGCCAACAGCATCCAGAGCCTCGACGGTGTACCAGTAACGCCGACCATTGATCAGCGCTTGGTCCGTCCAGTTCAGCAATGGGGTTTGTGCAATGCTGACAAACGGGCCGGTCTGCGCATCAGCTCTGCGCAGCACAAAGCCCAACGCCGTGGCCCCGCCGCCAGGCGCCCAACTCAACTCCAGTAAAGAGCCCGACGGCGGCGCAAGCACACGCAAATCCTGCGGAAGGCCGGGGCCTGCACTGCTTACGGTCAACATGACGGTATTCGATGCTGGGCTTGCGTTATCAAACGCGTCGAGCGCGATCACCGTATAGGTGTAATCGCCATTGCTGAGACCAATATCGGCATAGCTGGTTGTCGGCGCGGCCACATAGGCCAGATGCACACCGTTGCGCAGCAACTGGTAGCGCGCCACATCCGTCGAAGCGCTCGGCGTCCAACTGAGCTGGGCATCCTGAGCCAGTAGCTGACCACTGAGCACAACAGGCTCGGGCGGCTCGGCATCACCGACATCAGCGATCACCGCCGCCGAACGCGCGCTCTCGAAGCCCAGCGTATTTACCGCACTGATGGTGTAGTCGTAGCGGCCGTCGATCAATTGCTCTGTGAAGTCTGTACCGACGATCAGCGGCTGCTCGGTCAACTCGACTTCGGCCAGTGCGATGCTGTACCCGTAGCGTGCGCGCGTCGGCACGATTCGGAGCTGGCTGGTGCGGTAGGCCTGAGCCAGACGAACGGTCTGCTCAACTTCAACCTCGTCTACCGATGCGATGCGCGCCCACGTCCGACCCGAGTAGGCCAGAATGTCAAAGGCCAGCGGTGTCCTGCCGGGTAACCATTGCAAGCGAACCGCGGAGATCTGGCGCGGCGTGCCACTATCGAGCTCGAGCCAGATGCCCGGCGGCTCATCGTCGTAGAAATCGGTATTGGCGAGCCACGCAGTTTCTGGATCACCGTCGACAGCGGCTGAGGGCGCGTCGTTGTAGCTCGAACTGGCGATCAGATCCGCAATCTCGGCGTCGAGCAGCACTGCATGGTCGCGACGGAACAGTCGGTAGCCGGCAATATTGCTCTCGGGATTGGCATTCCAACTCAGCGACACATCATGTGCGATGACGTTCGCTACCAGCCCCGTCGGAACTGAAGGTGCGCCGCTGCTGGTGATCCAGGTTTCCGCAGCCCGACTGATATTGGCTTCGGCATCGGTGACGCGCAGACGCAGTTGGTTTTCTCCCGCTGCAAGCGGAACCGACGCAAGCTCGAAGTCGCCGACGTCCACATTGGTGTCGATTACCGATGTCCATGGGCCGCCAACGCTGCGTTCAACATTCAGCGCTCCCGCTATCGGCGTCGTGCCATTCAGAGCAACCGACATCGCCGAGGTTGGAGAATACGGATCGCGGACCGAAATCGTGAATACCTTGGCGTTGTCTACGACGGATGGCGGCGCCGCGTTGTCCGAATCATCGAGCGCAGTGATCCGGTAGTAATACACACCATCGCTGCGTCCAGTGTCGACGTGCGTCGTCGTGGCAGATGCGGTGACAGCAATATTCTCGAAACTTCCGTCGGGATATCCGCTGCGTTCGACGCGATAGCCGGCAAGGTCGACCGCCGTACTTGCCGCCCAGGACAGCTGCACATCGCCGCCATCGGCGTAGGCACTCAGACCCTCTACCTGCGTGGGCGCTACGACATCGGCATAGCGAACGCGGACTACGTCTGGACTGGGATCTTCCAATCCGGATTGATCCCGGGCCTGCGCGCGAAGGTCGTACTCGCCGAGCGGAAGCGCGCCCGGCGTCCAGGTCGTCGCGTAAGGTGGCTCGGTAAGCGGTGCGCCGATCGATGTCCAAGTCGAGTCGCCAACTGCGCGATAGTCAAACCACACCTGCGCAAGATCCAGATCGTCACTTGCCGCCACGATGCCCACCGATTCTCCGAATCGGTACGTCGCTGTAGGCTCAACGATGCGGATATCTGGCGGTCGTCGCGCGATATCCAGCGCAACGGGCGCCGAGGGCGGGCTGAGATTGCCGGCCTGGTCGATGGCATACACGATCCAGGTGTGATGACCGTCAACCAAGGCCGGATCGAGATAGTTATTGTTGGAAATAGCAAGCACACGCGGATCATTCGGGAAAACTGCGCCGCCATTCACCGGGCTGCCGTTGCGCAGCAGGATGTAGCCGAGCAAATCCGACTCGATGTTCGCATCCCAAGTGATCTGTCCATCACCATTGGAATCAATGGCTATCAAACCGGTCGGCGCGGCCGGAGGCAGATTGTCGATCGTGATGAGGGCCGAATCCGAAGCGCGATTGCCGCTCCGATCCCAGGCCTCAAGCAGCAGTTGGACCGTCGCGCCTTCGGCCAGTGAGCGGGTATCCCAGCTGACCAGGGAGCCCGACTGTAGCGGCCGCGATGAGGTCGCCAGGATCGCGATCACATTGCCCGATCCAGGATCGACCAGGGTCAGACGCAGTCGATCGAAATCGTTTTCACTGAACGCGGTGCCAAGCACGTCGATCACGCCTGAGACCAGGGACTGATCGAGCGGACTGATCAGATCGACGACCGGCGGCGTCCGATCGACATCAATCACCACGGCATTGCTGCGCGACGACTCGTTGCCGGCATGATCGAGCGCACTGACCTCATAGCGCAGCGATCCACCGGGCACGTTGGCATCGGTATAGGCCTGACCCTGCACCAGACTCGGTGTGATGGCCGAACCATCACGGTAGACCCGATGGCCGGCGAGATCTGCCGGCACGCTGTGCTGCCAGGCGAGCGCGACATCCGCATCACCCTGACGATGGCCGACCAGGGATATCGGCGTGGGCGGGGGCGTCGAGTCCAGACGGATGCGAATGCGCGACGTGCTGCGCTGCTGCACCTTGTCGGTCGCGACGAGCTCAAGCAGATAGTCGCCATCGGGGACCTGCAGGTCGACGATGCCGAGTTCGCCATCGACCACGGAGGCGTGCTGGATCAGCACATCAGACCACAGTCCCAGGCTGGCCTGATCGGGCGTGGCCAGACGCAGCCGATACTCAGCAAGGTGAGCATCCTGCGCGGTGCCGGCAACGCGGAATCGGGCCGAGACGTAAGCGTTGTTCGCGGGTTCGGTAAGCGCAGCAACCGGTGCCGTGTGATCGATGTGGATCGCACGCGCAACGCTGGCTTCATTGCCGGCCTTGTCGTCCACGCGCAGGGTGAGCAGATAGGCGCCATCCGGTTGGGCCAGCGACAGATTGTGCAGCTGACCCGCGCTGACGGCGGTCGTCGATTCGGTCAACAGCGTTTGCGTTCCCGGTGATCCCGCACTGGAAATGCTGAGCCGGAATCGTTCGAAATTGAGATCTGTCGCCGTGCCAATGACAGCTCTTTGATTGGCAGTGCCGCCGAGCACCGCGGATTCTTCCGGACTGGCGATGATCGATTCGGGCAGCGTACGATCCAGCGTCAGCGGATGCTCAAGCCGCGCCGAATTGCCGACGCGATCGGTGGCGTTGACCACCAGCAGGTGGCTGCCCTCTTCCACCGACGAAAGCTCGATCAGGCTCCATTCGCCGGGGCCGGAGACTGCGCCCTGATGCGCGCCAAGCTGCCAGGTCGCGGTCTGATGGTGCACTTCGTCCAGACGCAGACGCAAAGCGCCGTCGCCGCGCACATGGGTCGTCGTCGGGCTGATCACCGCCAATTGCGGCGCAGAAACGTCCACGGTCACTGCAAGCGCGAGGCGTTCCTGACGCTGGGGATCGGCGGCATCGATTGCCAGCAGTTCGATCCGGTAAGCGCCATCGGCAGCCGTCGGCGGCAGCCCCTCACCCAGCCATTGTCGACTGTGAATTCCGCTGGGCTTGGGCTCGGCGTTCTGCAATACCGTGAGCAGACTGCCATCGCCGCGCAATACGCGGATGCTGACTTCGGCGCCCGTGGCCAAGGCGTAGCGGATGTCGACCCGATCCAGGGTGCCATCGGCATTGGGCGAGAACAGACTGGGCAAGACCGAAGCATCATCGAAAAACTGCGCCGGGCGGGCCTGCAAATGGATCGTACGCTCGGTGACGCCGGTGTTGCCAACCAGGTCGGTCGCGGTCACGCGCAGAATCACCGGGCCGCTGATGGCGCCACGATTCCAACTGGTCGCAAAGTCACCCGTGGGCAGGCTGTAGCGACGGATCGGCCCGCTCAGCAAGGGGATCGAACTGGCGGATTCGACGGTCAGGTTGAATGCACCGCCGCTGGCATCGATTGCCGTGCCTTCGATTGCGACCAGGAGTTCATCGATGGTCGCGCCCGCATCTGGCGCAAGGAATACAATCTCTGGAGCCGCGGTGTCGACAAGGACAGTCGAACCGCCAATCGCCTCGTAGCCGCAATCGTCTGTGGCATAGATGCGCACGCTATAGGTGCCATCGGATACCAGGCCGCCCTGTCCATCGGTGCCGTCCCATGTGAAGGAATGCAGGCCCGGTGTGTAGTCAGCAGGCGGCATCAACTGCGCAACAAAGATGCCTTCGCTGGCAGCGCCGCCGGGAGCCTCGCGCCAGAGCTCCAGGCGCGCTTGCACGGGTTCATTGACGCGCATGCTGAGTCTCAGGCTGCGTTGCGGCTCGGCCCCTTGCGGATTGATTACCGGTATCTGAGAGACATCGTTGGTCCGCACCGTGGCCGGATCAAGCAGGGTTTCCAGCTCCACCTCCAGATCGGCGTAGAACTCGATCACCCGGCACTGCGGCGCGCCGCTCCAGTTCAATGCCAGGAATTGCGCCTGCACCAGACCCTGCATGGGATCCAGGGTCAACACCTGACCGGGCGCAATGTCCAGTCGCAGCGGATAGCTGACCTCGGACGTCGGGCGCAGCTGAGCGCCGGTATAAATCAACGCGTCCTCGTGCTGCGGCGGACGCGGATACAGGTCCCAGCTTCCGCGCGCAATCGTGGGCCATTGCGCAGGCAGCTGTTGCGGAGGGATCGGCGCGAAGCGCAACTGTGCGCTGACGCCTGATGCATCGGTGATCCGCGCATCCACCGGAAAGCGCATGCGGTTTCTGTTGACGGCGAGCAGCACGTCATGAACAACACACTCGCGTCGACCCGCACGTGGCGTGCGGATATCGAGCAAGGCCGGCGTGCGATCCACATGGAACCGCCGCAGACGTGAAGCCAGAGTTCCATCCGAGTAGGTCAGCTCAAACTGGAAGTCATAGCGACGGTCGGGCAGATCGGATGCATCAAAGCTGCCAGTGATCAGACGTTCGGCAACACACACTGGATTGTTGGCACATTCCACAGTGATCGGTGGCGGGTCAACGCGATTGAACACCTGCCGGCGCGATCCATCATCGAACAGGATATCGCCGCGAACATGGGTGATGCTGCGACCGTCCAGCGGGACGAATGCTGCCTGATAGCGCATCAGATGACGCGGCGTGACATCACAGGTCTCTTCGATCTCGGGAAAGACGCGAAGCACTTCGAGCACCGTGGGCGGGTTGGCGGTACAGCTGGAGCGCGACTGATACTGTCGACCCGACGCGCTGCTGGCGCGGGCGATCAGCTCCAGGCAATTGCTGTCCGGTATGTCGAACAGCACAACGCCATCGGTAATCCGAACTGGGGCCTGCACGGCGCGGACATTGCCGTCCAGCCCGACCACGGTCAGCGTCGGCGCGCTGACCAGACCGGGCAGACCTTCCTCGACGCAGACCCAACTTCCCGGAAGGGCGGGCGCTGGCAAGCCGGTTTCCACATCGGGCGGCGAGCAGGTCAGCCCCATGAAGTAGGCACGCGGCGCGGAAATACCGATGTACTCGAATACAGCTGATTCCGAGTAGAGGATCGAGCTGTTGCCAAGTCTCGTCCCCGCCTGGATCGCAATCTGTGATCCCAGCGGCAGACCCGGCGCCAGCGCACGCAGACGCAGCTCGCTGCCATTGCGATCCACCGCATCGATGGTGAGGCTCTGCCACGGACCATCCGTGACCGGAGCGCCGGCTCCGAAACGAGTGACCTGGTAGCGCAGCAGCAACTCGCTATCCGGGGTGCCTGGCGCCAGGTAGTAGTCCAGCGCGATCGATGCACCGGTCTCGATCGGATGCGCGGCCGCTCCGGTGTATCCAAAGTTGCCCCAGACGCAGCCGGCGCCGCGGTTGGCCAACGGATCGCAACCCCAGTCTGCGGTCGGCTCGGTGCCTTCCCATACCCAGCGCCCGACCAGTGCGAGATCGGCCGGAACAAACCCCACGAGCGGACTGATCGATCGATTGCCTGCGCGGTCCTCGGCGACCAGTCGATAATTACCGTCGTCGCTCTTGACCAGGGTGCGCTGACCCAGTGCCGGCACGGCATCGTCGAGTGTCGCCCAGACATTGGGTTGGGCACGCGTGCTGCGCTGCAATTCCATTGTCAGCGAATTTTGTTCGGTGCTGTTCCACTGCAGTCCCATCGACACCGTGCTGGCAGTGATCCTGGCAACCTTGCCGTCGACGCGGCCGGGCGTCCGCTGGATCTGCAATACGGGCGGAGTCGAATCCACAGTGAAGCTCGACTGGAACCAGGAGCTGATCGCGATGCGATAGGCGCCGTCTGGTGCGAGCTGACCCGATGGCAATCGCCCATCCCAACTCCAAGTGAATGGAGCACCGCCGATCTCGGTCACCTGGACAACATCGGTAACCAACGCTGCGCCCTGTGCGTTGCGAATTTGGAACCGCAACGTGGTTGGGCGCAGCGCCTGCAGAGAGACATCGAGCGCGTCACGAATTCCGTCGCTGTTCGGCGATACGTAACGGGACGACAGGCGGACATTGTCGATATCCGAACCGCTTGGCGACATTGCGCGAGTGGTTGCCTGGCTTCGATTACCAGCCTTGTCCTCAGTCCGCAGACGTAGCAGGTACTGTCCTGCATTGGGCGGCGTCCATGACATCAGACTGCCATCCATAACGGGTTCGGCGACTGTCGGTCCGACCGTATGCCACTGCTCAGGCTGCTCGGGCGACGCCCATTCAAGATCGAACTGCTGAAAATTCTTGTCCGCAGCGATGCCAAGCAAGTCGATACCGGTCGAAGTGCCGCGCGCCCGCAGCTTCGTGGGCTGGTTGGCGAGCGAGGAATAAATCCACACCGCATCGTTCGGTCCGGGGTCGATGCCAAGCAGGTGGCGCTCGGAATCCCACACACCTCGCAGTTGGCCGGCGTCGGGAAAGCTCGCACCAGTTCGATACCCGCCCGGCAGAAAAACCCCGTAGCCCAGTGAAGCTGATTGCGCCGACGAAGTTGCGATCCCGCTACCATCGCGCAACCGCAGCCACGGGTCCGTTGTGGCCGACAACTCAGCATAATCTGACTCTATTTGCCTTAAGAGGGTGTATTCGCCCTGTGCGTACCCGTAAGTGGAGGCAGGGACGAAAGTAGCCTGGTCACGTGGATCCAGAAGTGGCCAAAACGAGAAACTGCCAAGGCTTGAAACAGAGCCCGTGGCTCTGTCGATCACGAATGCTGTGTTGGCTCCGTAATGCTCCAGCTCGTAGTCGTAGTAACCGTTGACAATGCGGACGAGCTCTCCTTCATACACCAGAGTAGTTGCAGGTGGAGTACCCCGGCCGAGGCCGCGACTGACAATCAGCTTGGTCTCGCCCAACCGCTCAGACGCTTCAGTCGAACGCTCCTTGCTTGTTGATCTCTGAACTCCGACGTCACTCGAACAAATCTCAGCGCGTTCCGCACCAACCAGTGTTCCTTGGTACTGATATTCCGACTCATAAACCAGAGCATCGGCGGCATAGGACCCGACCCGAGTCACAAGAGGCAGGCTGATCGTACGAACCACTCGATCATCGACCGATATCAGCGCCAGATTGCGCTGCGCATGATTCTGAACCAGCACCTCACCGCCAAACCAATCGACGGTCTCGTGCCCAAGTACGCACCAGCGACTGCGTAGTGCGAGCGCGGAAAGCTGCTCTTCCATCAGCACTTGCGTATCGCTCCCACGCAGACTGCGCCAGATGATCGATTCCTGCGCGCCCATTACGCGGTGGAGCAAGACACCCTGCGCCCCGCGGTGAAAAATGTAGCCATTGCCGGGTGCGGAGAGAATGGTGTTTGCAGGTTGCGCTGGGTTGAAGCTGATGAAATACAGCAGCGACCTACCATCTCCGACCAGAAGGCCATCCACCAACACTTCAAGCAATCCGCCCCAGGCGCCTCCGGCCTGCAGGAGCACCTCGCCTGGGACATCCAACCGGTACCGACGCGCGGACGAATTCGGTGCATTCGAATTCCAAACAACCACGTGCTGCGGCCCAGCGTCTTGGATGACCGGCGAATACATCTGCGGCATCGGACCCGCCAGCCGAGTGGCGGCATTGCGCCCATCAACGCGAACGCGCCACACCGAGTCCTGGCCGCTGGCTTTCACCAGGATGACCAGGTAGTCGCCACCCTCGGCCCAATGCATGAGTGAAATCTGCGGGGACGTACCCTGCGCTATGAGCCAGCTACCGTCGAGCACCGGATCGAGGGTGCCGAGCAGCACGTCGAAGCGGTAAATGCCGGACAGTCGATCCAGCGGATCTGCAGTCGCCAGATTCAGAGGATCTTTTAGCAGGATGACGTCCTGATCGGCGTACGCTGCCGGCGGCAATGCCATCGCCCATGGCGCGTAACGCTCGGACAGGATGGTGAAACGCTCCAGACCGGTCCCCACCGCCTCCAGAATCGACGAACGATTGGTATCCACAACCACGACAACTTCGGCAAGCACGCTGGCCTCCGCGCTCAGCGCGTGCACGCGATAGCGACCATCGCCGACCACGCGGCCTTCGTTGTCGCGGCCATCCCAGAGCACCGCAATACCGGTGCCGGAGACGAACTGTTCGGGCGGGTAGCTGCGCACTACGCGATCGGCGATATCGATGATGTCGATCAGAGCCGGCGTTGCGGCGAGGTTTCGGTAAACGATCTGGGTGGATTCCTTCACGCCATCGTCGTTCGGAGAAATGTACGGCTCGGTAGCGTAGTGATCGCCCAGTTCCTGCAGACTCAGCACCGCGAGGTTGTTGTCCTCGCGGATCTCGCTGATCGAATTGTCGGGATCCAGTTGCGCGCTCAGTGAGCGCGCACCCGCGCCCTCGGCATAGGTCCAGTTCCAGGTCAGCTGGGCAGTGCCACCGCCCGGGATGTTCGTCGCTACTTGGTCTGCTGCGACAGCGGTGCCCTGCGGCGGCGCGCCATCGAGCAGACGTACCTGCAAGCCGATCAGCGGTTGCTGACCGAAATTGTGCACCGTCACGACGGCCTGCACCGGTTCACCTGGCACCGGATTGGCCGGCGTGAGACTGATACCGGCAACCGTGACGGAGGCATCGGGAATGCTGCGCACCAAGCCCTGCGCGAACGCTGTGTTGTCGTTTTCGCTCAGCTCGATGAGTTGGTTGTCCGGGTCGGCTACAACGAAGAAATAGCGTAGGCCGGCTGTCGGCAAGGGTGGCAACGCGATGCTCAGATCCCTAGTTGCAGTCGCCGCGAGTCCTTCGGCTATGACGGTCCGAGCCAGTTCGGTGCGTGCACCGGTTTCGCCGCCGGTGCTGACTGCCACGGTCCACGGTCCGGTGAACGCAGCGCCAGCATTGCGCAGGCGCACTTGCAGGTTGGCTGGTTGCGCCTGATCGAGCGGGCTCGGTGTCAGCTGTATCGACTGCGCCTCGACAATCAGATTGGGCGCGTTCGCGTCAACCACCTCGAATGCCAGGCTGGCCGAATTGTTGCCACGCTCGTTCTCGCTGATCGCCGCAGTCGGATCGAGCACGACTTCGAGGCTTGCCGCGCCGAGTATCGGATTGTTCCAGACCAGCTCCCGTTCAGTGCTGGCGCCGGCATCCAACTGCAAGGTCAGGTTGCCCAACGGATAGGACTGCGCGCCCTGGCGGATCGCGGCCGAGAGAATGAAATTGGGTGATGCGGTGGCACCATGATTGTGTGCGGTGACACGCAGGCGCACCGGATGACCGACCAGGGCAGGCTCGGTGAGTAGGACCAGATCATTGGCTGCGATGGCGAGGTCAACACCAGCAGAAGATGCGAGCTGGAGGCTCAGCTCATTATTGGTTTCGCGAATCTCGGCGAAGGCGTTGTCGGGATCGGCAACCAGCAGCAGATCCAGTGGCTCACCGCGCTCCAAGGTAAAGCCAAGCTGCAGCGATGCGCTGGACTGTGCCGCGATATCAACCAGAACGCGCGCGCGCTCGGCTCGTAGGCCATTGCGCACGGTGTAAAGCACAACGGGAACTGCCGTCAGCCCGGCGCCACCCAGATTCTCGACTGTGCCTGCAATGGCAATGCTTACCGGATAGGCGTTCACTGCAGCCGGCGTGACGACGATATTGGCCCGAACCAACGCCGCGTCCGGAGCGTTGGGTAGTTCGGTGACAAACACTGTCAGCGATTGACGGTTGTCGGTCTCGTTGAGCTCATCGATGCTGTTGGCGCGATCCAGTACAGCCCAGATCTGCTGTTCACCGGCCAGCCCGGTCGTGTTCCAGTCCAGCTCGACGGCCAGAGATTGCCCGGCGCCGAGCGCGCCCAATTCAATGTCACTGCCAATCGGCGTACCACCAGCATCCGGATCTCCGAGGAACCAGGTCAGTCGTGCGGCGAGAAGCGCCAGGCCGTCGTTGCGCACGCGCGTGCGAATCCGCACGACATCACCGGCGATCGGTGCCGCAGGGCTGGCACTTGCTGGGGCATCGAAGGAGAGGTTCGCCTTGTTGATCTGTTCGAGCACGCGCACCACTTCGGCAGTGGTGAACACGCTGCCATTCCAATCACCCGTCGCCAGAGTCTGGCGCGATCTGAGAAATGCAATCGATGCCGATACGTCCGCGCCGGCACCTCGACGCACCAGTCCCGCGACGGTCCAGGCCGTCGGCAGCACTGCATCCGCACCGACACCGTAGCTGCCATCGGGATTGCGTTGGGTCAACAGCCAGGCAGTTGCGGCACCGGCGATTTGCTGCGCGACCGGCTCGGTTCGTGGCGCCAATTCATTGAGTGTCCAGGCCGTTGCCGCGACATGACTGACGCCGCCCGGACTCACGCCGAATCCGCCATCGGCGTTCTGCAATTGCCGCAGCGCCTGCAAATAGCTGTCCCTTTGTGCAAGTTGCAGGTCAGAGAATTCGGTCGAGCTGACCAGCGTAACCGCATCCCAGATGCTGGGCGACCAGGTTGCGCCAAGTCCCGGCGGCCCGCTCAACAGAGCCTGGTGCCTTTCGTCAGCGAAGGCGATCTCCGCCTGGGATTCAGGCGTCAAGCCAGCAGAATTTTTCCAGGCAAGATCGTCGTACTGGCGGGATCCAAACGCTGCCAGCCACGCCGCGACTGCATCCGCCTGGCCGGTCGATCCAATCGTTGTACGCCGCATCGCGCGAAGCACGGCGGCGCTGGACTGAAGTCGATTCAGGCTCTTGTCAGTGAACGATCCGTCCGCAGCATTCTGCTGAGCCGCCAACCAGACCTTTGCCTGGGCGAGATCCAGATTGCAGGTCGTACACAAGGGACCGCCGCTGATGCTCGCGGGTGCGCCACTTGACGCAGCCTGGACCAATTCGTTGCGGATCGACAACGAGGCACGGCCGCGTGTCACTGCAGCGAATCGCGCTTCGAAGTCGAGCGCGAATCGCTGCAGATCGAAGATCGCCTGCTCGCTGATCGACTGCCCGGGTCGGACCAGCAGCACCAGGCCCGCAGTAAGTTGCTTGGGACTCTGGGTGACATCGGGGATGCGTGCACCATTGGCAGCAATGATCTGATTAATCTCGATCAGCTCGGAATTTCCCGCTGTACGAAAGCCCAGCACCGGCAGATCCTGCGCGGTCGCGCCGACACCATTGCGGATCAGCGCCATGTCGGGCACCTCCGACGCGGCGTACCAACCAGCCAGATACAGATCAAGCGCGGAAAGGCGATGCCTGATATCTACGGCCTCAAAGGTTCCGTCCGGGCGCTGGTGCCAGTCGGCGCCATACATCATTGATGCGTCGGTATCGAGAAAGAAGCTCCAATGCGCATTGCCGCTGCCAAGCAGATCGGAACTTGGCTGGCCATTGCGCAGGTACTGCGGGTGCGCGACCCAGCGATGCATGACCTCATGCGCGGCGACATTCAAGGTTGTGCCGTAGTTCGCCGATGAGGGATTGAATTCCCAACGCGACAGCGCCGCCATATCGATATAGTTCTGCAAGCGCCCACTGGCGCTGCCGAACGCGGCGGTGGAATCGTACAGAGGCATACCCAACCCCTGCACATCGTTCTTGATCACACTGGCGAATGCCGACGCATCACCGCTATTGAACTCGAACGCAGAGAAGACGAACAGAAGATCGCGATTGTCCTGATAGCTCGCCAGATAACGCTGGGCTACTTCGGCGCGTGCACCAGGAAAATCGCGACCATAGTCGCCCGAAAGTTCAAAGATGACGATGCCTTCGACATTGGCTTCAGCGACTACAGCCTTGGCGGCCGACTTGGCGTCGGCTGGTGCAGCCATCACCACGAAATCGACGTCGTCGCCCAACTGGGGTGATGCGGCGAACGCCAATCCCTGCGATACCAGGACCAGCAATGCCAGCGCAGCGCGGCACAGGCAGAACTTGATTTTCATGAGCACGGCCTAGTCCCGTTCGGGAACAGATTCCTTGGATGCCAGGCCGGACTCTGGCGTGGTGGCAATCACCTGCACGTCCTGACCGCCCTGCTCGCGCAGTGCCCGGACCCGCAGCGTCTCCCCGAGACGGATTCGATAGGCGATGACTTCGCCGGTCGACGCATGGCGCACGTCCAGCAAGGCGGAACCATCAGCAACCGCTTTCAGCAAAAGCCCGTCGGCAGACTCCTCGTCCAGTTCAAGCACGATGGTCTGCGCGGACTCATTCAATAGCACCGCTCGCCCGGCGCGCTCATCCAATCCAATCAACTCGAATGTCGGCAACGCGGTTGATTCCTCAGCGGCCACAGCCAAGCCGCATGCTCCGAAAAGGAACATCCATGCAAGCAGCGAGGAACAGACCGCCTGGACGGTCGCAACCGACGAACGCATGACAATACCCCTGCATCGAAGATGCCAGCCCACCCCCGTGCACCAGCAAAGTGACGATAACGTCAATGTATGGCCAAGGCAAACGAGATTCGACCAGTTTCTTCTTGGGAAATGTCGCAGTGCGATCTGAGATGAGGATCAGTTGGCGCGAGGGGATTGTGGAGGTGTTGGCGGGACCTGATGCCTCGCGCTCGGCCCCAGCTCCTTCCAGGCGGACCGCAAGAAGCGAGGGCTTGCGCCGCTTTACAACATCAACGGCCAGTGCAGCGCGGCAAGCCACGCTCTACAAGATCAAGATCAAGATCAAGATCAAGATCAAGATCAAGATCAAGATCAAGGGCGAGCGCAGCGCGGCAGGCCACGCTCTATGCAATCCACGTGGGGACAGCGGCAAGGCCAACGGCAGCGGAGCAAGTCTCGCTTTACGAATTGGCGCCCCACCCCAGGAATCACAGACAAAAAAAAGGGCACCGGGGTCAACGGTGCCCTATGAATTTCCCTGAAGCAGCACAACCGGACCAAGAAAGCCGGCTGGTTTTATTCCGCCGTTAACTCTCCGGGACCACGACGACCTTCACCGTGCAATGCACATCGGCATGCAGGGTGATGTGGACTTCGTGTTCGCCGGTGCGACGGAGCGGACCGTCCGCGAGAACCACTTCGGACTTCGCCAGCGGATGTCCCGCTGCTGCGAAGGCTTCTGCGATGTCACGTTGACCGACCGAACCGTAGAGCTTGCCTTCCGTGCTGGCATTGGCGCGAATGGTGACCGTGGCAGACTCGAGCTTTTCCTTGCGTGCGCTTGCGTCCGATTGAAGGCCCAGGGCCTTGGCTTCGAACTCGGCGCGGCGCTTCTCGAAATCCGCAACGTTGGCCGCAGTGGCAGATACCGCTTTGCCATGTGGCACAAGATAGTTCCGGCCGTAGCCGGGCTTTACATTGACCTTGTCGCCGAGGGCGCCGAGGTTTTTGACTTTTTGAACCAGAATCAATTCCATGATTGAGCTCCTCAGCGTCCCTGGTGGTTGTCGCAATACGGCAGCAGTGCCAGGAAACGAGCGCGTTTGATGGCGGTCGTGAGCTGACGCTGATAGCGCGACTTGGTACCGGTGATGCGGGAAGGCACGATCTTGCCGGTCTCCGTGAGGTACTGACGCAGCGTGTTGAGATCCTTGTAATCGATCTCGGTCACGCCCTCGGCGGTGAATCGGCAGAACTTTTTGCGGCGGAAAAATTTAGACATGTTCTATTCCTCGTCCTGATCAGGCTGCTGCTTCTTCGAACTCGGAATCCGAGAATCCGGTTTCGTCGTCACGGCGGCGGCGCTCAGGTTTCTCATCCTTCATCTTGGCGATGATCGAGATCTCGCTGACCGCGTCATCACGGACGGTGATCAGGTGACGCAGAACGGCATCGTTGAAGCGGAACGAGGACTGCAATTCGGTGAGTACGGTCTGGCTGCACTCGATGTTCATCAGCACGTAATGTGCCTTTGCAAGGTTCTGGATCGGGTAGGCCAATGCACGACGGCCCCAATCTTCGAGACGGTGAATCTTTCCGTTGTCCCCGGCGACGAGCGTCTTGTAACGCTCGACCATCGCGGGAACCTGTTCGCTCTGATCCGGGTGGACGAGGAACACGATTTCGTAGTGACGCATGAAAACTCCTCTTGGACATTGATGGCCTCCTGGCTAAGCAGTGAGGCAAGGTACTCGGGCCTGACAGCGCGTCGAGTGGGCGCATATTAGCCGTTAGGGTCCCCTGACCGCAACGGAAAATTCCAGTGAAATCAGAGGCATGGATGCATAACCCAAGGCGAATCAGCAACTTACCGACCCTATCCACAAGGACGGCGGTGCGCTGCACCAAAATGGCGCTTTGGGGGCAGCGGGAGCTAAGTCGATGATGCGCCTGAGTTTGGGGCGCGCCAGGAGCCAGTCTCAGGAAACCGTGAAACTCTCCCCGCACCCGCACTCGTTGGTGACGTTCGGGTTACGGAAGGCAAAGCTCTGGTTGAGGCCCTGCTTGATGAAGTCGATTTCGGTGCCGGCGACCAGGGCCAGGCTGTCGGGATTGACCAGAACCTTGATACCGCGACTCTCGAAAACGGTGTCGTCACCTTCGACGTGATCGGTGATGTCGACCACATAGGCCCATCCAGAGCAGCCGGTACGACGGACGCCGAAACGTAGTCCGATAGAACCGGGCTGATCACGCAGATAGCCTCCTACACGTTCGGCGGCGGCTTCGGACAACTGGATCGACATCTCAACACCCTCGGTTACATGGAACAGGTCTGGCACTACACGAATAAACGACTCATCTATGGCATCGGGTATCATCGCGACCCTTCGGATGGATCGGCTCGGGACAATCTGGCTTTGCAGCGCCGCCAGCGTTTCCCTGGACCAACCCTCCCAACAAAGTATCTGGGGTCACCCGGACCCTCTTTCAATATCGCTGCCCCGGCACCGGCCGAGACAGCAGTCCAGCGGAGTTCGTGCAATGAGTGTAGCAAGCGTAGTGGATGCGCTGAGTGGGCGCGTGACTGTAGACACAACCGTAACCGTGCAGGGTTGGGTGCGCACGCGCCGTGATTCCAAGGCCGGCTTCTCGTTTATCGCGGTCAATGATGGCTCAGGGCAGGATTCGATCCAGGTGGTCGCGCCCAATACGCTGGCCAACTACGAGAGCGAAATCGTGCGGCTGACCGCGGGTTGCTCGTTGCGCTGCACCGGCATCCTGGTCGCCTCACAGGGAAAGGGGCAGAGTTTCGAGATCCAGGCCAGTTCGGTCGAGGTGCTCGGCTTCGTCGATGATCCGGAGACCTATCCGGTGCAGCCCAAGCCGCATTCAATGGAGTTCCTGCGCGAGGTCGCGCATCTGCGGCCGCGCACCAACACCTTTGGCGCGGTGTCGCGCATCCGCCATTGCATCGCCCAGGCGATCCACCGCTATTTCCATGAGCGCGGATTCTTCTGGGTCAACACGCCGATCGTGACCGCCAGCGACTGCGAAGGCGCCGGCCAGATGTTCCGGGTTTCCACGCTCGATCTGATGAACCTGCCGAAGACCGACAAGGGCGCCATCGATTGGCACCAGGATTTTTTCGGCAAGGAGGCCTATCTGACGGTTTCTGGCCAGCTGAATGTCGAGGCCTATTGTCTGGCGCTGAGCAAGGTCTATACCTTCGGCCCGACCTTTCGCGCCGAGAACTCCAACACCACACGCCATCTCGCCGAATTCTGGATGATCGAGCCGGAAATTGCTTTCGCCGACTTGAATGACAACGCAAATCTGGCCGAAGACTTTCTGAAGTACGTGTTCAAGGCCGTACTCGACGAGCGCATGGACGATATGCGCTTTATCGTCGAGCGCGTCGAGAAGAGCGCGGTCTCGCGCATGGAGGCCTTCATCAAGGCGCCGTTCGAGCGGATCGAATACGGCGAGGCCGTCGAGATCCTGAAGAAGGCGCCGAAGAAATTCGACTACGCAGTCGAATGGGGTGCCGATCTGCAGACCGAGCACGAGCGCTATCTGACCGAGGAACATGTCGGCCGGCCGGTGGTGGTGATGAACTATCCGGAGAAGATCAAGGCGTTCTATATGCGCCTTAACGATGACGGCCGGACCGTGGCCGCGATGGATGTGCTGGCACCCGGCATCGGTGAGATCATCGGCGGTGCCCAGCGCGAGGACCGCCTGGATTATCTTGATCGACGGATGCAGCAATTCCACATCGTGCCGGAGACCTACCAGTGGTATCGCGATCTGCGCCGCTATGGCAGCGTCCCGCATGCCGGATTCGGGCTCGGCTTCGAGCGACTGGTCGTCTATATCTGTGGGCTCGGCAATATCCGCGACGCCATCCCCTACCCGCGCGTGCCCGGCAGCGCCGAATTCTAGGAATCACCATGCACGACCACGACAACGACGACGACCTCGAGTCGGGCCCGATCATCATCGAGACCGAATGGTGGCTGGCCAGCCTCGGCAATGTGATGGTCTGGGCGCGACTGCGCGTGGAGGAGTCCGATGCTGCGGACGTGCTTTCCTCGGACGGACTGCTGATCCGCTATCCGGACGCGCTTGAAGCACGCACCGCCTTGATGGATGCCGGCTACCAGTCACTGGAAGGCATGGATGAGGACGATGCCCTGCCCTTCGGCAAGCCGCTGGAAGAACTCGAACCGCCGCGACCGGACGGCGATAGCGACGAGGAACTCGTGCCCTTTCTGATCGAGCGCATCAACGCCAATCGCGATCCGGGCACCTACAGTCTCTGATCGGCGCTGATGCGAGCGCCGGCCGACTCCTTATATGTATAGCCCACGCCACTTCATCGAGACTGACCTGGCGGCGCTCGATGCACTCTTCGAGCGCGACGCCTTCGTCAGCCTGGTCTCGACCGTGCAGGGCGCGCTGTTCGCGAGTCATCTGCCGGTGTTGTACCGGCGCGATGGCGATCGGATGCTGATCCAGGGACATTGGGCGCGGGCAAATCCGCAATGGCAGGACATCGCTGGTCAGCAGGTTCTGATGATCGTGCATGGTCCGCATGCGCATATCTCGCCATCCTGGTACGCAAATCCCCGCGAGCAGGTGCCGACCTGGAACTACGCAGTGGCGCATCTGCAGGGCAAAGTTGAGGTCCTTGAGGATGCCACTGCCCTGCAATCGATTGTGTCCGCGCTCGCCGATCACTATGAGGCAGCGGTGGGCAGCGACTGGCGATTTCCGGAATCGGCACCGGGACAACTGGCGGCATTGCGCGGCGTTGTCGGCTTTCGCTTCGAAGTGCAGCGCCTGGACATGAAGTTCAAGCTCAACCAGAATCATCCGGCAAGCAATGTGCGCGGCGCGATCCAGGGACTGATGAATCGTGGCGATGAAAATGCGGTTGCTGTGGCCGAACTGATGCAAGGGCGGCTGGACCGCAATAACCCGAGCGAGGGCTGAACCCATGAACTTTGATCTGCAAGGCCGCCACGCCCTGGTCTGCGGCGCGTCGCAGGGCATTGGTCGCGCCGCCGCAATGGCGCTGGCCGCCCGCGGTGCCGATATCACCTTGCTGGCGCGCAATCGGGAGGCATTGGAACTGGCTGCGGCCGAATTGCCGCGACCACTCGCCGAACAACGTCATGGCTGGCTGAGTGCGGATGTATCCCTGCATCAGCAGCTGGTCGATCAGGTCGGCGCCGCGGCCAATGCGCGCGGATTTGAAATCCTGGTCAACAACACCGCCGGGCCGGCACCGGGGCTGATCGCGTCGGCGACGGCCGACCAGTTTCTCGACACCTTCAACCGTCATCTGATCGCCAATCATCTACTCGTGCAGACCGTGCTGCCCGGCATGCGCAGCGCCGGATTCGGTCGCATCGTCAATGTGATCTCCACATCGGTAAAGGAACCGCTGCGCAATCTCGGCGTCTCCAACACCGTACGCGGTGCGGTGGCATCCTGGGCGAAGACACTCGCCGGAGAACTCGGCGGCTTCGGCATCACGGTCAACAACGTGCTGCCGGGGTTTACCCGCACTCAGCGTCTGGACCAGATCATCCATGAGCGCATGGCCGCAACCGGGCAGGCCGAGGACGCCATCATCAAGGGGATGCTGGCCGCAGTGCCCGCAGCGCGCTTTGCCGAGCCCACCGAGATTGCTGCGGCGATCG
Organism: Lysobacterales bacterium; assembly: GCA_038255435.1. GTDB lineage: Bacteria > Pseudomonadota > Gammaproteobacteria > Xanthomonadales > Ahniellaceae > 0-14-3-00-62-12. The sequence goes on along the minus strand of JBBSLG010000024.1, from coordinate 46,948 downwards.
CCTTTCTGTGCAGCCCGGAGGCGGCCTACATCAATGGCATCAACCTGCCGGTGGACGGCGGACGCACCCAATCGCTCTGAGCGGCGCCAAGCTTACTGGCGCACGATACGCAAGGCGTCGAACAAAACACTGCCGTTGATCCGCTGTTCGGAAGGAATGCGGGCGCGCAGCACCAGCTGCAGCCACTGGGCCGTGCAGCCCGCCGATGGCACGTCGAAATCCAGCGCGAAATCCTGCCATGGCGCGCTGCCGCTGAGCGGAGCTCCGATGGCGATCTCCGCCATATCCTCCGCGCAACGCAGCTCCCAGACCAGGCCACGGTCGTTGCGCAACTCGTCAAGGCGAACGCGTCCATCAAGCCGGTAGCGACCGGGTGGTAGCAGCAGCAACTGTTTCAGATGATGGAAGGCAACGCGCTGGTCATCGAAGCTGATCCGCAGCGCCGAACCGGATTTCGCAGTCTCTCCAGCCTGCAGATCGAGTCGTGCGCCGACCACCGGCTCGGTGCGCCAATCGAAGCCACCATCGGAAATCGGAAAATCGAATCCGCCGTTGAATACATTGCCGATCACCTCGCGTTGCGCGCTTGGCAGATCGCTCACCCACTGGACATAGGCATCGGCGTAGCGACGCTCACGAATCAGCCGCTCGATCCAGTGATCCTGTGTAGTGTCATCAAGACCGGAAGCCTGCGCACGCAGCGCAGCCAACAGTCTGGCCAAGGCATCAAGATCGCTGGCCTGTTGGACCAGCAGCGGAAGCACCGAAGCACGCCAGGGCGGCGCGGAGCCGAGCGCGGCAGCGAATGCGGGCTGGGTTTCGGCCTCTGTCGCCACGCCGACGATGATCCCGGCCAATGCCGGAATCAGTTGCGGACGGGCGCGCAGCATGGTGTCGAGATCGCTGATCGCGGCCTTGGCGTTGCCATGACTGATGTGATGGTTGTACAGCCAGGTGCGCGTGGGCAGGTCGCGTGGCAGATGACGTGCAGCGATCCGGTACAGGCCGTAGGCTGATTCTGTGTCTCCACTGGCCTCAGCCGCGCGTGCAAGGACACGATAGGCACGCTGTTGCAGCGGGCTCGACTGCAGTGCCGCGCGGGCCAGTTCAGCCGCATCACTCCACGCACTGGCCTCGGCCAACTGCTCGGCACGGCGTGCGAGTGCGCCGGCGTGGGTGGGCCGCCATTGCAGGGCGCGCTCCGGATCGGTGCCTGCGTAGTGCTCGGCCATGCCGAGCGTGAGCGCGCGCCAACCGATGCCGGCCTGAGCAAGCAGGGCCAGTGCCGTCAGGATGCGCGAGCGCGGCCGCATGCCGACTACTGCACCTGGTGCCGGATGCGGGCGATGCGCACCTCGCCGTCTTCCCGGCGCAACTCGAAGCGGATATCGCCGCCGATCCGACGTGCGCGCAATCGCCCGCTCGGCGTGATCTCCGCATTGAAACGGGCAATCACCACGACCTGCTCGCCCTCGCGCCACCAACTCATATCGGTCAGCGACAGCGCACGCGCGCTGCTGGTTGCAAACAGCTCACGATAGTCATCGGCGAGCAGTTTGGAACCCGCGACGATATTGCGTGCATCGCGGGTGAACAGCGCCATCAAGTCGATCAGATTGCCTTCGTCGTACGCAGCGCGAAATTTCTCGAGCAGCAGGTCGACCGCATCTCCCGGCATCGGGTCCATTCGATTACCTGACGCAGCAACGGGCGTAGCGCCTGGGCTGATGCCGCTGGTGAGCTCTGACGAAATCGGTGTGGCCGGCTCGACTACCTGAGCACTCCCGTTCTGACGACGCTCGACTGGATTGACTACCGTCTGCACCACGGGTGGCGCGGATTCGGGGGGCGCCTCGCTGCCACCAGAGGAGGCATCGGCCCCGATCGTGGCTGCAGCCAGCGGCCCGACCTCGGCTGCTTTGACTGGCTCTGTAGCCGGGATATCTGCGCGGTCCTTCGCGACAGACTGGGTGCCCTGAGCGAGCGCCGGCGAGGGCGTGGACTCGATGACGCTTGCGGCCAAGTCCGGTGCGGGCTCGGCGATGCCCGATGCGCCGGAAGACAAAGCAGGATCGGCCGGGATCTGCGTGGGCACAATAGCGGTGCGCGCGGACGGCCTCGCGCGCACTGGCGGCTTGTCCGGAACCGGATCGACCTGCTCGGACGCGTCGACTGGCAACGCCTGCCGCGCCCGCTGATCCGCCTCGTAATCTGCATACATCAGGCCGAGCACCACCACAGCCAGGCCGAGCAGGCCACTCAGCACGACAGCGGGCAGCTGCCGCATTGTCCGGGCGGATACGCGCTTGCCGCTGCCGACCTCGATGCTGGTTGCAGCAGCAGCGCCCATCGGCATCTGGTTGACCGGGGCGGCGGCTTCAGCAGCTTCGTGATCGGGGCCAAGCCGATCGTACTCGGCACGCTCGTCGGGATCGCGCAGATCGCGCCAGGCCTTGTTGACGCGATCCAGATAAACGGTCTGCCATGCATCCGGGTTGCGGTCTGGATGCAGCCAACGGACGAGAAGGCGATAGTGCTCGCGAATGCGCGAGATGGCGTCCTCGCGATTGGCAGCCAGCACCCGATAACTGTCGATGCCGGGCGTGAAACAAACCTGCAGGACAAAAAATTCAGCTGCCTCGCGGACCGATTCTTCGGTCTCGTTCGCTTCGATAACCGCTTGCTCAAGCGTGCCCGCGTCACCTGCGACCAGGCGCAGCATCTGTGTCACGTCTTCCGGAAAATCTCGACTGCGGGCCTGCTGCAGGCCCGCTGGCGCTGCCACCAACTCCAGCGCCTGACCGATGGCGCCAGCGACGGCCACCACTATGATCGGCCCAGTTTGGGCACGACTTTGCGCTGGTAACTGTAATAGTTGCCTTCACCGTAGCCGTACCCATAGCCACTGTTGCGCGATTCAAACTTGGTCAGGATGCCGCCGACCACGAAGGCATGCGCCGCCTGCAGGCGCTTGATCGCGTTGCGGGCGATGCTGACCCGAGTCTCGCCCGCCTCGACCACGAGTAAGGTGGCACGCGCGACATTGGCCAGGATCGGCGCGTCAGCAAGCCCGAGTACCGGCGGACCATCGATGATGATCTTGTCGAACTTCACGCCGGCTACAGTCAGCAGTGAAAGCATCTTGCTGCCGGCAAGCAATTCGGCCGGATTCGGGGGCAATGGTCCACTGGTCATCACCATCAGACCGCGATCACCCGTGGTCATGATGACGTCGTTGGCACGCACCGCACCGGCGAGCAGATTGCTCAAGCCCTTGCTGTTGTCGATGCCCAGCGTCTTGTGCAGGGTCGGATTGCGCAGATCGGCATCGATCAGCAGCACGCGTGTGCCCATTTGCGCGAAATTGCGCGCCAGAGTTAGCGCGGTCGTCGACTTGCCCTCGCCGGGTGTTGCGCTGGTGACCAGCAGGGATTTGGGTGCGCCCGCCGCTGTCGAAAATTGCAGGGCTGTGCGCACCGAGCGATAGGCCTCGGAAAACGCCGATCGCTGATCCTGCCAGGCCTGATGCGGCGACTGCTTCTTCAGCATCGGGATCACGCCGAGCACAGGCACGCCCAACTGACGTTCGAGATCCTCGGGCGCCTTGAAGGTATCGTCGAGGTACTCGAAGCTGACTGCCAGAATCATGCCGAGCAGGAGTCCGAGCAAGGCGCCGATCAGGAGATTGCCCTTCAGACTCGGCTTGTACTTGGCACCCGGCATCGCCCGATCAACCACCGAAATATTATTGGTACTGACGCCACCGGCAACACCGACTTCCTTGTAGCGCTGCAGCAGGCCGTCATAGAGCTGGCGGTTGGTGTCGACCTCGCGCTTGTAGATGTTGTACTGGATGCTGCGGTTCTGCAGATCGAGGGCCTCATCAGTTACCCCGATCATCTGTTCGTTGAGCAACCGCTCCTGCTCCTGCGCACCGAGAAACTGCGCCCTGATCGACGACTTGATACTGGCAATCTCATCGACGATCTGGCGATCGATTTCCGCGATCTGGCCCTTCATCTGCAGCATCAAGGGGTAGTCCGGCTTGTACATGCGCAGCTTGTCCTGGTATTCGGCCAGCAGCTTGCCGCGCGCCTCCTTGAGCGACTCGATCATCGAGCTGCTGCCGGCTTCGCCATAGAGCACCATGCCCGTTGAAGCCTGGGCCTGGCGCCACAGCGATTCGGCCCGGATGCGATCCTCGCGTGCCTTGCCAAGTGCAGTGTTCAGCGATGCCAGCGTCTGCTCAGAAAGCGTAGACGACTGATCGCCGACACTGACGATATGTTCCTTCTGCGCAAACATCACCAGATTGCGTTCGGATTCCTCGAGCTTGAGCTTGAACTCCTGCAAACGCTCTTCCAGATAACCCTTGGCATACGATGAGGAATCGAACCGGCGCTCAAGATTGCTGGCGATGAATATTTCGGCCACGGCATTCGCGGCGCGCTGCGAGAAGACGCGGTCGGGGCTGTCATAGTTGACGCGTACAAGGCGCGAATTGCGCACCGGTTCGATGGTCAGCCCCTCGCGGAACAGGTTCACCACCGAGGCACGCAATGCCTCCGCGTTCGCTGCCTGCGGCAGGGCGCCTGATGTCGATGCCACCGGCGCGGTCCGCGAACTGCCAGTGAACAATCCCGTGATTCGGGACCAGAGCGTACGCGGCCTGATCCGCTGCAGTTCTCCGCTCGCAACCAGATCCAGCTTGGCGACGACGCGCTCGGCCAGGGTGCGGCTCTTCAACAATTCGTACTGGGTCTGGTAGAAATCGCGGTCGCCGGCACCTTCGAGTGGCGTCATTGCGCCGACATCCACCACCTTGATGGTGTCGCGCTCGATCTGCAAGGTCGCCGAGGATCGATAGATCGGTGTGGTCAGCAGGGTTCCCGCCAGTACCGAGATGACGACAATCAACCAGGCACCGAGCACGGTCCAGCGCCGCTTGACCAGGATGCGCCAGTAGGCGCGAAGATCCATTTCACTGTCGGCGGACTCGGCTTCGGGTCCACGCAAATCGACGCTGATCGCGCGCTGCGGATCGGTCGCGGTCAACATGGTTCGCCGCGTTTCGAGCGCGATCGGCAGATGACCGGAGTGTGCGTCCTCGTGCTGGTGTCGTGTCATGGGGTGCTGATCTGGACCTCGCTCAAAACAGTACGAAGAAACTCAGCACGGGCACGGTCTCGATGAATCTCCGCAATGCGGTCTTCGAGCCGGACTGTTCGATCACGATGATGTCATCACCATAGACGCGCGGATCATCGGCATTGCCGCTGCGGATCGCCGCGATGTCGAATACCGCCGCCATCTTCTTGCCCTCGATCATCCGGAACACCACCACGCCCTGGGGATTGGCCAGCGGATCGAGACCGTGCGCCATCGCGATCGCCTGGATCAGCGAGGTGCGGCCGGTGAGCGGATAGATACCCGGATTGCGTACCGCGCCTTCGAGCGTGATGCGCTGGCTGGCGAACTCCTTGACGAAAACACTGACCTGGGAATTCTGCAGATACTTTGCATTGAGCCGGGTGGCGATCTCGGCCTCGAGTTCCTGCACCGTCTTGCCGCCCGCCTGCAGCGTGCCGATCAGTGGCAGTGAGATCTGTCCAGCCGAATTCAATCGCACCGTCCGATTGAGGTCAGCGACCTGAAACACACTGATTTCAATCAGATCCTGGGGACCGACACGATAATCCGAAACGCCTTCGTACGCGCCACTGCTGGACGAAGTATCCGGCGCCGGCAGCTCCGTACTGGCAGTCACCGCGGACATCTTGCCATCGCGCAGCTTGTTGCTGCCTGAGCTCGCGCAACCGGCGGCCATGCATATCAGCAAAATCAAGGCGAAAAGCCTGGTGGTGCTATTGAGCATGCCTGGTCCTGGTTTCCCGGCTCCATTATGTGCGCCGCAGCAGAGAATGGCAAAGCCTGTCATAACCTAGGTTCGACCGCCCGGCGGCGGTGCTCGGCCGCGAAGCTCGCGGGGCGGACCGAGCCGGTTTGCCGGGGTCAATTCCCAACGGGACTCCGGCTGATCCAACCCGGTCCGGGTCCGCCGCCTCAGCGATCGGTCCGGATAGCAGCATCCGTCGCGCGACGATCTGCGCCGAGCTCAAGCCAGCGCCAGGCTGAACGCACAATGGCGGCAAGATCCTGATGCCTGGGAGCCCAGCCGAGCAGCGCGCGCGCGCGCTCGCTGTCGGCAAACAGGCGCGCCGGGTCGCCCGGCCGCCGCGGCATCGACTGGACCTCGACGCGATGGCCGCTGACCTGCTCACAGCAGGCAATCACCTCGCGCACCGAGTAGCCACGTCCGCTGCCGATGTTCACCGCGAGACTGGTCTGCTTCTGCTGCAGATGGTCGAGCGCCAGCAGATGCGCGGCGGCGATGTCTTCGACATGGACATAGTCGCGGACGCAGGTGCCGTCGGCGGTGTCATAGTCATCACCGAACACCTGCACCGGACGCTGCGCGCGGATGGCCAACAGCACATTGGGAATCAGATGGGTCTCTGGATCGTGCCATTCGCCGATCTCGGCATCGGCAGCGGCGCCGGCGGCATTGAAGTAGCGCAGCGCCACATAGTCGAGTCCGCCACAGGCGGCCACGTCGGACAGCACGGATTCGAACACGGCTTTGCTGCGACCGTAGACACTCAGCGGCTGGATTGGCAGGGATTCATCGACCGGCATCCGCGCCGGCTGACCATAGATCGAACAACTGGACGAGAACACCAGGCGGCGTACGCCGGCACGATCCATCGCCTGCAGCAAGCGAATGCCAGCGGCGATATTGTTGTCCCAGTACAGCAAGGCCGCGCGCTCACCCTCACCGGCGAGCGCACTGCCGGCCAGATGCATCACCGCATCGATCGGATAGCGCGCAAAAACGGCGTCGAGAAATGCCGAATCGGCAAGATCGCCGCGCAGCGAATGTCCCCAGCGCAGGGCCCAGGTATTGCCAGTGCGAAGATCATCCACGCAGACCGGCGTTCGCCCGGCCATGGCCAGCGCGCGGCAGACATGACTGCCGATATAGCCGGCAGCACCTGTAACCAGGACATGCAGCGTCACGCCGCGTGCACCGGCGTCGGAATACTGCGGCCGGCCAGCAGCGCATCGAAGTAGGCGATCGTGCTGCGCAGTCCAGTCTCCAGATCGATGCTCGGCGACCATTGCAGTGCGCTGTTCGCCAAGCCGATATCGGGCTTGCGCTGAGTCGGATCGTCGGCAGGCAGGGGCATGAAGACCAACTGCGAATTCGATCCAACCAGGGCGATTACTTTCTCGGCAAGCTCGCGGATGGTGAACTCACCCGGATTGCCAAGATTGACCGGGCCGGTGAAGCCCTTGTCCGTCCCCATCAATTTGATGAAGCCATCGAGCAGGTCGTCGACGTAGCAGAACGATCGCGTCTGCTGGCCTTCGCCATAGATCGTGATGGGTTCATTCTTCAGCGCCTGCACGATGAAGTTCGAGACCACGCGGCCATCATTGGGATGCATGCGCGGTCCATAGGTATTGAAGATGCGCGCGACCTTGATGTCGACGCCGTGCTGACGGTGGTAGTCGAAGAACAGGGTCTCGGCGCAGCGCTTGCCCTCGTCGTAGCAGGACCGCGGCCCGATCGTATTGACGTGACCCCAGTACGACTCCGGCTGCGGATGCACCTTGGGATCGCCATAGACCTCGCTGGTGGACGCCTGGAAGATCCGGCAATCCAACCGCTTGGCGAGGCCCAGCATATTGATCGCACCATGCACACTGGTCTTGGTGGTCTGTACGGGATCGTGCTGATAGTGGATCGGTGATGCCGGGCAGGCGAGATTCCATATCTCGTCGACCTCGATGAACAGTGGAAAGGTAATGTCGTGGCGCAGAAACTCGAATCGCGGATGCGCGAGCAGATGCGCGATATTGCGTTTGCTGCCGGTAAACAGATTGTCGGCGCAGACCACCTCGTGGCCGCTGGCGAGCAATCGATCACACAGATGCGAGCCGAGAAAGCCGGCGCCGCCGGTGACCAGAATGCGTTTGGTGGATTCGTAATTGCGCATGCTACCCCTGATCTAGAATTTGGCCGGCGGATTCATACTACTTCGTGCCGCGGTCGCGAGACACCGGCTGGAACACCGCTGCCTGCGCAGCGAAATCCCGAGGCAATGACGTGCGCTCAGGCGCGATGCACCGAGCGCCCACGGCCGATGCCGTAGTAGGCGAGGCCAGCCGCCTCGACCGTCTTCGGATCAAAAATATTGCGGCCATCGAAAACAACTGCGGCTTTCAGAGCACGCCGCATCGCTGCGAAATCCGGACTCCAGAACGCTTTCCACTCGGTCACCACGGCCAGGGCATCGGCGCCTTCAAGTGCACTGTCGGCGCTGTCACAAAGCTGCAGATCGCTGCGCTCGCCAAAGATGCGGCCGGCCTCGTGCGCGGCTTCGGGATCGAAGGCGCGCACCTTGGCGCCAGCCTGCCAGAGCTGCTCAAGCAACACACGTGAAGGCGCTTCGCGCATATCATCGGTATTGGGCTTGAAGGCCAGTCCCCACACCGCGATCGTCTTGCCCTGCAGCGCGCCATCAAAATGCGCGCTGATCAATTCGAACAGGCGATGCTTCTGACTGTGATTGACCGCCTCCACCGATTCGAGCAGGCGCGGCGTGTAGCCGTGCTGACGGGCGGTACGATCGAGCGCCTGCACGTCCTTGGGAAAGCAGGAGCCGCCATAGCCTGCGCCGGGATAGATGAAGGCATAGCCGATCCGCGAATCGGAGCCAATGCCGTGGCGTACATGCTCGATATCGGCACCGACCCGCTCGGCGATGTTGGCGATCTCGTTCATGAAACTGATCTTGGTGGCCAGCATGGCGTTGGCAGCGTACTTGGTCAGTTCAGCCGAACGCACGTCCATCAGCACCATGCGCTCGTGATTGCGATTGAACGGCGCGTACAGGGTTTTCATCAACTCGATGGCACGTGCGCTGTCGCTGCCGAGCACGATCCGGTCGGGCCGCATGCAGTCCTTTACGGCATCGCCTTCCTTCAGGAATTCGGGATTGGACACGACATCGTGCGGAACATCGATAGCGCGCGCGGTCAGTTCGCTCGCGATGGTGGCGCGGACCCGGTCGGCCGTGCCAACCGGAACGGTGGATTTGTTGACGATCACGGCGTAATGATCGAGATGAGTGCCGATCGTGCGCGCCACGGCAAGCACATGCGAAAGATCCGCGCTGCCATCCTCATCCGGCGGTGTACCAACCGCGATGAATACGATCTGCGCGCTCTTCAGCGCAGCGGCGGCATCGGTGGTGAATTGCAGGCGACCCGCCTTGTGATTGGCGAGCACCAGGTCTTCGAGGCCGGGCTCGAAGATCGGCACCTTGCCGGCATTGAGTCCGGCCACTTTGGCGGCATCGATATCGACACAGACCACCGAATTGCCGACGTCAGCCAGGCAGGTGCCGGTGACCAGCCCCACATATCCCGTTCCAAAAATCGTTACTTGCATGGGGTCCTGTCGCTATTGGTGTGGGTCTGCACAGTTGCCGTAGTAATCACGAGCTGAGGATGCCTTCAATCGAGGTCAGCTACGTTCGCGCCCAGCAGAATCTGGCTTGAGTTCGACCTTGCCAATGGCGCGAGGGTCGCAGTCGCGACCCGTAAGCAATAGTGTAGTGCGCAAAGCTGACATCAAGACGACCTGATGCGGCGCGCCCGGCTCAGCTGATCAGGCGATCATCAATTCGGGCTGGCAACATCGCCACCGCGATCCGGATCGATGATCGGCTCATCGGGACGCGGCTCTCCCGAGCCCTCGCGGGTGGTTGGAATCAGCGGTACTGGCGCACGAAGTTCGGCCAATGCCGCGTACACATCGAGCGGGCAATTGTCCATCGTGCGCACCGATAGCCGGCGCAGCACGATGGCATCAACGCGCTCGCCCGAGAGATCGCCACTGACCAGGTTGGAGCGATCCTTGACCGCATCGGGCGACGTATCCGATGCCAACACGAAGCGTTCGCCACGGGGCACTTCGCCCTCGAGCAGAATTACCCGGGCCGGCTCACGCGCACCGTCGGTGTAGACCTCAACGACATAACCCTGCTGGGCCAGATCGACGGCGGTACCGGTATTGTTGAACAGTTCGACAAAGCGCCATGAGGGATCTTCTTCGCGCTCGCGGCGCGCCTCGTACTGGGCAATGACGACATCGGTAGAAGCAATCGGGCAGCGCGGACGAAATACCCCACCCTCGGCACTGCCATCGCGCCAGCCGATGCCGAGGAAGGCATCGCCGACATTGCTGTCGCCATTGCAGGAATCATCCTCACGCGCCAGCGATTTGGGCACCACACCCAGCGGGGCAACCCAATCACTGGAAGCCACGTCTTCGGGCCGAACCTGGCCCACGCTGTCGGCATTGCGCAGTGCATTGGCCTGGTTTTGCTCGACCTTTTCCTGGCGCCATTCTTCCGACTGCTCACCGAGTCCATTGAGCGTACCGGCCACCGAGACTTCGGCGCAGTCGCAGCCGCTGGACTGCAGACCACGGCGCAGCACCACCGCTTCGCTTGGTTGCAGCAGGGCGGACTGCACCAGCATATCGGCGCGTTCGGCGAGCCCGCTGCTGGCGCCGGTACCAGCCACAACAAACAGTCCCTTGGGCGGAATCTGGCCAGAGAGGCTGATCCGGCGACCGGGTCCGGTCACGCCGGGAAAGTACAGTTCAGCCTGATAACTTTCGCCGGCGAGATCGACCACGCGATCGCTGCCATTGAACAGGATCAGGGCGCGGTCGCCACCTTCGGCGACATACGAATCGATCAGCACTTCGCTGCCATCATCGCGCTCACGATCCTTGCCCTCGGATTCTTCGCCCTCGACAGCGAGTTCGTCTTCCAGCGCTTCGTCCTTGCAATCGACGAGGCGTGTCTTCGGCGGCGTCGAGGCGTCGAGCCCACCCGCCATCCAGACCTGTTCGGGTTCAAAGGTGTCCGAGGGATCGGTGTCGCGGGCGCAACGCTGGTCGTCCTTGCGCTGCAGACTGCCGCCTGAGGCCAATACGGGACCGGTGATGCTGCCGATCTGGCCGAGTGAATCGACGACACCGCCGGCACGGCGATTGGCCGCCACGGCTGCGGCGAGAATCTGGTCGGCGCGTTCTGGCAAGGCGAGCGCGGCGGCCTGGGCAGCGGCACCGGCGCAACCGCAGAGCGAAAAAATCTCAACCGGGAGGCGACGAACGCCGGCACGGGTGCGCGCTTCGATGCGCGCGGCGGACCAGATGTTTTCGCCAGAACAGGGACAGCGCGCACTGATCGCAGCAGCCTGAACAAGATCGGTGGCTCGGGTTGGCGCCAGTTCGCTGGCGGCACCGACCGAATCGTAGACGGTATCGCATTGACCATAAGTCTCGATCACCGCCTGGACCGCGTGCGCGGGATCGGTGCCGGCCTGGATCAGGCCGCGGGTGGCATCCGCCGCCGAGACCTTGTCGTCTTCGGCCTGGGCAGCGTTGGTCAGGGTCGAGGTAGTCGGGTCGAACCACTCGGGTACCTGGGCCTGCACTGATCCGCTCAGGATCAATCCAGTCAGCATCAACGCGCGAATCTTCAGGGACATGATGTCCTCCAGCAGTAAGTGCCAAATTCTAGTGCAGTGACCACGGTCGGTCACGCACTGCCTATGCCGGCTGGCACAGACTATCCTCGCAGCATGCCTGAAAATGCACGCCATCCTGTGAAGCAATGTGTCGCTGATCCGGCACTCGCCTGGCTGCGCGCCTGTCTGCAGGGTCAGGCAGCGGAGCTTGCACCGGCCCAGATACAGCAGATTGAAGACAACGGCATGTCTGCCCTGGCTGCTGCACGAACATTGGCCGCAGCGCATCCCGCGCCTCCACTGTGGACGGATTCCGCGCGCCGACTGGCGATGCGTGAACTCGCTCATCAGCAGGCTTTGCTCGCGCTCGCTTCAGCCTGTGCGCAGAACGGCATCGACCTGCTGCTGATCAAGGGCGAGGCGCTGGCACGCACACTCCACGAGACAGGAACACGCACGCGGACGGATATCGACCTTTGGGTGAGGCCGAGCCAATTGGATGCACTGCGCACTGTGCTGGTCGATCTGGGCTATCCGTGCATAAGGGAGATCATCCAGCAGTGGGCGCGATTCGAACTGGTTCATGGCGGCGGCGCGGCGGTCGAAATCGGCTTCGATATCCACGTCTGTCCGTTCTTCCGGCCGCGCATGCTGATGCAGCGTGACTTCGCCGCGGTCTGGTCGGATTCGATTGCAGCGCCCGGGCTGCAGGCGCTGCGCCTGCCCTCGGCCTTCGACGGCTTCCTGATTGCCGCCCTGCATCTGGCCAAAAATCAGCACAAGCGCTGGATCTGGCTGTACGACATCGATCAGTTCTGTCGACGCGAGCCCGAGGCCGTGCAACGCGCCTGCGCCCTCGCCGGCGAATGGCGCATCGCCAGCCTGATTGCCGACGCCCTGGAGCGCAGCGTTGCCGTGTTTGATACGCCGCTGCCCTGTGATCTGCCCGTGCCCATTCACCGTGAACCCCTCGCCCAGATACTGGGACCGATCAATCGCTGGGCCGCCCTGCGCAGGGATATCGCCGCCCTGCCCGATATCGCCGCGCGCATGCAGTTTGTCCGGGAACTGCTGCTGCGCTGAGTCCGATTTCGGATGGCGTCTCGGCTGCTGGCCGGCGCCGGAGGAACGTTGCCCTCGTGCAAGCAGAACGCTGCGTGCGGCGAATACGGCCGGCAATCGCCGCACTATCCGCGGTAAATGACCTTGCGCCTGCGGCGAATACGGCAGATAATCGCCGCATGAAGAGCGGTGAATACAAATACATCTGGCAGGCGCCGGACTGGCCTCATTGGCACTACGACCTGGGCACACTGATCGGTCCTCTGGCCGAGGTCAGTCGCGCTCAAGGGATCCTGCTTGGCCGGCTCGCCGATGTGGGCATGAATCTGCGCGCTGAAGCGAGCCTATCGGTTCTGACCAGAGAAGTACTCAAAACCAGCGAGATCGAGGGCGAGCTGCTGGACGCCGCTTCGGTACGCTCCTCGGTCGCCCGTCGACTGGGCGTCGATATCGGCGCACTCGCAGCGGTCGATCGTCATGTCGAGGGCGTGGTCGAGATGGTGCTTGACGCCACCATGCATAGCCATGCGCGGTTGAGTGCACGCCGGCTGTTCGGCTGGCATGCGGCCCTGTTTCCGACCGGATATGCGGGGATCAACCCCGTCAAGGTCGGTGCCTGGCGCGACGATGCCAGCGGACCGATGCAGGTGGTTTCCGGGCCGGCGGGTCGCCACCGCGTGCACTTCGAGGCGCCTCCCGCGGATCGATTGAACGCCGAGACGCGCCGGTTCCTCGACTGGGCCAATAGCGCTTCGTCCGAACCGCCACTGATCAAGGCGGGGCTCGCCCATCTGTGGTTCGTCACCGTGCATCCATTCGACGATGGCAATGGACGCATCGCCCGTGCCTTGGGTGACCTGTTTCTGGCACGCGCCGACGACAGCAACCTGCGTTTCTACAGCCTGTCCGCGCAGATACAGAAGCAACGCAAGGCTTATTACGAGATCCTCGAGCGCAGTCAGAAGGGCTCGCTGGATGTCACCGAATGGCTGAGCTGGTTTCTCGATGTCCTGCAGCGGGCCACTGATCAGGCACGCTCGGTGCTTGATTCTGTCCTCGCGAAAAGCCGCTTCTGGCAGCGCTGGGCCAGCGCGCCGCTGAACGGGCGCCAGATAAAACTGATCAATCGCCTGCTCGATGGTTTCGACGGCAAACTCACCAGCGGCAAATGGGCGGCAATCGCCAAATGCTCCTCCGACACTGCCCTGCGCGATATCAACGATCTGTTGGCGCGCGGGGTGCTGCGCAAGGCGGAGGCTGGCGGCAGGAGCACGAGTTACGAGCTGGTCGGGGAGCCGGCAGCCACGAAACCCTGAGCCTTGAAACCAACAAATGACACCGCTGGTCATTTTGTCCATACTGAGCATCCTGCCGGGCTGATCGGGCCCGAAATCGAGGGCGCCTCATGTCCAGACTGTGCCTGTGTTTGTTGTCTTTGCTCTTCGCCGTTCATGCCCATGCGGCAGACGCGCCCTCGATACAACGCGTTTTCATCGTCGGCGACTCGACCGCGAGCGAATATCCGCCCGCGCGCTACCCGCGGACTGGCTGGGGCCAGATGCTCGATGGCTACTTCGATGCTGACATCGAGGTATTCAACCGCGCGGTATCTGGACGCAGCACCCGCAGCTACGTCGTCGAAAGACATTTCGACAAGATCATGGCCGAGCTGCGGTCCGGAGACCTGCTGCTGATCCAGTTCGGACACAACGACGCCAAGCAGGATGATCCTTCGCGCTATGCCGATCCCGAAGTGGATTTCCCCGCCGGCCTCAACCGATTTGTGACGACCGCGCGTGCGCGGGGCGCGATACCCGTGCTGATCACGCCGGTCGCGCGTCGCCTATTCGATGCGGCCGGACAGGCCGTCGATACCCATGGCCAATACGCCATTGCGGTCAGACAACAGGCGAAGGCAGGCATCGTGCCCTTGATCGATCTCGGCCAGCGCAGCCTGGACTGGATCGACGCCTTGGGTCCGGAAGTTTCCAAGGCCTACTTCCTGCATGACCCGCAACGCGGCTTGATCGATGACACACACTTTCATCGACGCGGCGCCAACGCGGTGGCCTGCATGGTGGCCGGCGATCTGGTTGCGCTGAAGCTGATTGAAGCCGCGCACCTCAGCCGCGATGTCGACTGCGGTATGCCGCCAGGTCGCCGTCAGCGCCTCGCCGCACAGTCGCTCCCGTCAGCCATCCAACACGCCGAAACAATTGAAATGACTCAACCGGGACCGCACGGCGGCGATGGCCTCACCGTATCGGCCTCGTTCTTCGCCGACGCCCCCAAGCTCGGCCTGGTGGTGCGCCGACGCACACTGCATCAGGGCGCCTCGATCGGACTGCACGAACACGGCAAGGACGAGGTCTACTACGTGCTAAGCGGCCAAGGCGAATTCACCCTCGATGGCGTCGCGCACTCGGTCATTGCAGGGCATGCAATGCTGACGCGGGATGCGTCCAGTCATAGCCTTCGGCAGATTGGGACCGAGCCGCTGCAGATTTTGATCGTTTATGGGAACGATCGGGAGTAGGCGTGGTGGGGCTTGGCGTTCGGGTGTTGTCTCAGGGACCGATCACGCGCAAAGGAAAAGCCGCTGAATGAGCGGCTTCGTGTTGGGTATAGCGGAGACAGGGATGGCTGGGCTCATCCCTGAGCCAAGCCCGCGCTATGCGCAGGCCAGCCACCGGCTGTCCTGAATCGCTCCCGGCGATTCAGTCGAACCCCAGTTGCTCCGAACTAACCATTCTCTCCGCCACAAACCAAAAAGCCGCCCTGCGGGCGGCCTCCTGGGATGTGGCGGAGAGAGTGGGATTCGAACCCACGGTGGGCTTACACCCACGGCAGTTTTCAAGACTGCTGCCTTAAACCACTCGGCCATCTCTCCGATGTTGTAGCTGAGCGACGTTGCTGCCGCGCCCAGTCGCGCATTGTAGGTGCGCGGCTGGCGTGGCGCCAAGGGCAAATTGAGCTTGGTGATGTTGCGGCACCGTGGTCCCTGTCGGGAACGGTTCCATGGGGCGGCGCCTTGCGAGCGGGCATTGGGGTGGATCGCGAACAAGAGCGCCCTCACCCTGGCCCTCTCCCGCAAGCGGGAGAGGGAATCCGAAGGAGAGGGGACCCGAAACTGGGGCCCTACTCCAAGTTTGCCGGCGTTGCGACCGACATTTGATGCCTGCAATTTGCGTCAGCACCCGTCAGGGATCAGGATGCGCGGGAGCGCTGGAACGGGGTGGCGGGGCCCGCGGCCGCTGGTTTCTCCGGATTCAATCTGGGAAATTGCTTAATTTCGCGGTTTGGGCTTGCTGCGGAAGTGCCGCTTGAATGAGGATGACGGCTCCTGTTGGGGGACTTTATGATTCGTCTGTTGATCGTGGATGACCACGCGATGATACGTACGGCGTTCAAGGCGGCGCTGGCCAAGCACGCCGATCTGAACGTGATTGCCGAAGCCGGCACGGGCGAGGAAGGCGTCCGCTTGGCCAAGGAGCTCAAGCCCGATGTCGTGCTGATGGACGTCAATCTGCCGGGGATTACTGGGCTGGAAGCGGCCTCGCGGATCGCCTTGCAGAGTCCGCGCAGTCGGCTGATCGCAGTGACTGCATTGGAAGACTCGCCGTTTCCGCGCAAATTTCTTGAGGCTGGCGCGGCCGGCTTCATCACCAAGGCCTGCCCGCTGGAAGAGTTGGTGCAAGCCATTCGCACAGTGGCGGCCGGTGGCAAGCACATCAGTCAGCACATCGCGCAGGCCATGGCCCTGGATGCGGTCAATGGCAAGACCCATTCGCCGTTTGATTGCCTGACCAAGCGCGAGACCGAGATTGTCATCGGTATCGTCCAGGGCGAAGACATGGGCGCGATCGGTGGCCGTCTGCACGTCTCGGCCAAGACGGTGGCTTCGCACAAGTACAACGCGTTCGCCAAGCTCGGCGTCGACAATGATGTCGCGCTCGCCCGGATGGCGATTCAGCATGGACTGGTCGAACACGATCAGCGCCGCTAAGTCGATGCAGGCAAACCGGGCGAAGCGGCGTCCATTGCCGAGCTCAAAACGCGATGTAAGCCGCTGCGCTCAGTAAGGATCGAGCGAAACGCTGACGCCTGCCTTGAGCACCGCGCGGACCTGGCGCAAACACTCGATGTCCGCCAACGGATCGCAGGCCAGGGCCACCAGATCGGCCGCCTTGCCCTTCTTGATCGAGCCGAGTTCGGCTTCCTTGCCGAGCAGTTTGGCCGATTCAATGGTGGCCGATTGCAATGCCTGCAGCGGGGATAAGCCGTAGCGCACCATGTAGGCGAACTGCAGTGCATTGTCGCCATGCGGATAGACACCGCTGTCGGTGCCATAGGCGATGCGCACGCCGGCCGAAACCGCTTTGCGGAAGCCAGCACGCTGGGTCTCGGTGGTTTCCATATTCTTGCGCAGAATCTCCTCGGACCAACCATCGCGTCGACCGACACGATCGATGTAATCGCCATTGTAGATATCGGCGACCAGCCAGGTACCCGCGCGATTCATCATGGCGATCGCCTGGTCATCCATCAGCGAGCCATGTTCGATCGAATGCACGCCAGCACGTATTGCATTCTTGATGCCCTCGGCACCATGGGCATGGGCGGTGACGAATTTTCCGCGCTTGGCCGCGGTCTCGACCGCGGCGCGAATCTCGGCTTCGGAATACTCGGACTCGCCGGGTTCCGTACCGGCAGTAAGCACGGCGCCGGTGGCGATCACCTTGATGAAGTCGGCGCCCCCATCGAGCAGTGCGTTGACCTTGTCGCGCACTTGCTCCGGTCCGCGCGCGACGCCGCGACGAAATTCCTCGGGGACTTTGACGTCCTTGGCCAGCCCGGTAATTTCGCCGCCACCCTGCGGAACGGTGATGTAGGCACCCGCCACAAACATGCGCGGCCCGGGCACCAGACCCCTATTGATGGCATCGCGCAGGGCGACATCGGCGAAGCCGCGATAGACACCGACATCACGCACGGTGGTGAATCCGGCGCGGATCGTGTCGCGGGCGTTTTTCGCGCCGATGAAGGCATCGCGTGCGGGATTGCTGCGCAGCGGTCCCGCCGGGTCCGCACTCTGACCCTCATCGGCCAGATGGGTGTGCATATCCATCAGACCGGGCACGACAACATAGGCTGACCAGTCGACCAGGCGGCCCGAATCCTTTTTTCCAGTCTTCCAGGGCGCAATCGACGCGATCCTGCCGGCGCGTACGGACAGCAGTTGATCGACCTGGATCGCGCCGGTTTCGACATCGATCACCTTGCCGGCGCGAATGCGCAGCGCTGCGTCGTCCGATGCCGAGGTCGGCGCTGCGACGACCAGGATCATCCAGGCCACTGCCAACCGTTTCATGCGGACGCTCCCGCTGCCGCATACGCAGCGCGCAGTTGATTGTGAAAATGCCAGACACCGCTTTCGCGTTTGGGGCAGAGCCGCCCGGCGTCATAGGTGCCGGAGGCCAGCCCACGCTGCACCGCCTCGCAGATCATGATGTCCTCATGCTGCACTTCATCGCTGAACTCCTTGTCGCGCGCGATTCGCGCCTGCGCGGCGGGGTCCTCGGCATAGTAATAATCGAACTCGATGCGGCAACGATCGGGGCTGAGCGGCAGGATGCGATTGGTCTGCATCCGGCCGGGCATGATGTTGAGCATGATGTTGGGATAGACGAAGTAATAGTAGGCCTCGCCACTGCCATAAATCTCCTCGCTGTTGCGCAGCGGGGAATGCTGCAGCGACTGCCAGGGGAACAGCTCGGTGTCGTAGGCGCGGTAGTCGAGCAGCTTCGACAATCCGGGATGGACATGCGGCAGATGGTAGCCCTCAAGGAAATTGTCGATATAGACCTTCCAGTTGCAGGCAAGCTCATAGCTGTCGCGGCGCAGGAAGCGCATCGCGGAGGGGTTGATCGGTGCAATTCTCGCGGTGATACCCGCATAGACCGTGTCGAACTCGGCCACGTCCTCGCTCAGCGCAACGAACACCAGCCCCTGCCATTCATGCACGCGCAGCGGCGGCAGACGGATCTCGCTCACATCAAAGTTTTCTGCATCCTGCATCTCGGGCGCGCTGCGCAGCCGTCCATCGAGCGCATAGGTCCAGCCGTGATATTTGCAATGCAGGGCGCGGGCACCCTTGCCATTGCACAGTGCCAAGGGCCCGGCACGATGACGACAGACATTGGGGAACGCACGCAGCACGCCGTCCTGACCACGCACCAGCAGCACCGGAACCTTGCCGATCTGTTCGACCACATGGTCGCCGGGCTCGGCCAGCTGATCCTGCCTGGCCAGCAGTTGCCAGCTGCGCGCAAACACCGCGCGGTGCTCCAGGTCGAGCATGTCCTGGCCGAAGTAATGACGCGCCGGCAGGGCGCGCGCCTGCTCCAGTGATAGTTGATTTTCAGTGACCGACATGGACAGCACCCTTGCAGCGATATGATCCGACGCTATCAGACTTCAAGGGAGAATGGCCATGCGATGCGGTCCGTGGAGGATGCTTGCGCTGTATCTGGTCTTGCCCCGATTTCACCGGCGGTTTCAACCGGATAAGAACTTGTTCTTGTCCAGAGAGGTACTCAATGAAGAAGGCAAAAGTGGGTGCTCCGGGCGTTCGCCAAGGGGTCGCCAAGACCCGTCCGCGGCACACACCTGAATTGAGGGCGAGGGTGTTGGAGCGGTGTGACCGCGCAGGCGTTGCGGTGACTGCCGCGGACGTGGGGCTTCGGGAATCGATGCTGTACGCGTGGCGCAAGGCTGCTATGCAAAGCTGGAATCGGAGCCTGAAGACCGAGGCAATCTGCGGAGAACGCTTCACGACGCGACGGCAGGCTCGTGCAGCCGTGTTCGAGTACATCGAGATTTACTACAATCGGCGCCGCCTGCATCAATCGATCGGCTACAGAACGCCGAACGAGTTTGAGGCGGCAAAACTCGCTTGACCGAGTGTCCGAAATATTGGGGCAACATCATTCTGGTCGCTTCCTATGATCAGTCGCTAGAATTCAGCTATCCCCTGCTGAAATCACTCTGAGGGCTTACCCGATGCCAAGCGGTTCCCTCTTCGCACCCGCATGGGTCAGCCCACCGTGAATGCCGTCGCCGAACCGTCGGGATCGCTGGCCACGGCGATGGCGCATGCGCTGCGCCTGCTTGATCAGGATCCCGCTCTTGCCGCCGAACAGGCGCGCGAAATCCTCAGAGCTGTGCCGGGCCACCCGGCTGCATCACGACT
This sequence comes from Lysobacterales bacterium, assembly GCA_038255435.1. Lineage (GTDB taxonomy): Bacteria > Pseudomonadota > Gammaproteobacteria > Xanthomonadales > Ahniellaceae > 0-14-3-00-62-12. The sequence continues at coordinate 27,024 of JBBSLG010000024.1, read as the reverse complement.
GCTTGCGGCTGCGCACGGTGCGCGGGGCGAATGGACGAACGCCATCGACATCCTGCGGCCGCTGACCAAGGCCCATCCCGACGCCCTGCTCGCCCGCCTTGATCTGGGCATCGCCCTGGGTCGCTGCGGCCGCTACGCCGAGGCGATCCAGACCCTTCGGCAGTTGCTCGCGGTCAATCCGAACCTGCCTCAGGGCTGGCGGATCCTCGCCGATCAGCTGCGCGCGAGCGGCGATCGCGGCGGCGCCGGCGCGGCCTACGTCCAGCATGTGCAGCACGCGACGCGCGATCCCGAGCTGCTGCAGATAGGCCAGGCCGTGCATGAAAATCGCATCGCCGATGCCGAACCGATGCTGCGCAACCATCTCAAGCGCGCGCCTACCGACGTCGTTGCGATCCGCATGCTGGCCGAGATCGCCGAACGGCTGGGCCGCCACGAAGATGCTGAAAACCTGCTCGAACGCTGCCTGCAACTGGCGCCTGGTTTTCACGCCGCAAGGCAGAACTACGCGCTGATCCTGCACCGCGCCAACAAGCCGGGCGAAGCACTGGCCGAACTCGAACAACTGCTGCGGCTGGAGCCTGGCAATCCCGGACACCTGAACCTGAAAGCGGCCATTCTTTGCAGGATCGGCGAGTACGCGCCGGCCATCGCGATCTACGCCGATATCCTGACGCATCAGCCCCAGCATTCGCGGATCTGGCTCAGTTATGGTCATGCGCTGAAGACCGCCGGCGAGCAGGACCGGTCAATCGAGGCCTATCGGCGCAGCCTCGCCATCGAGCCCGGCTTTGGCGAGGCCTGGTGGAGCCTGGCCAATCTGAAAACCGTGCGATTTTCCGCCGAGGATGTGCAGGCCATGCGCACTCAACTGCTGCGCCCAGAGCTCGCCGACGAACACCGTTACCATCTTGAATTCGCCCTCGGCAAGGCACTCGAGGATGGCGCCGAGTATGCCGACTCGTTCCGCCACTATCTGGCTGGCAATGCACTTCGGCGGCGTGGAATTCTCTACAACGCCGACGACACCACGGCGCGCGTCAGCAAGATCAAGCGGACCTATACCCGCGCATTCTTCGAGGCGCGCGCCGGTGCCGGCTGTACTGCTGCCGATCCGATCTTCATCGTCGGTCTGCCGCGCTCGGGATCGACTCTGATCGAGCAGATCCTGTCCAGCCACTCGGCCGTGGAGGGCACGATGGAGCTGCCCGAAATCATCTCGATGACGCGATTGCTGCGTCGGCAGAGTGATTCGGAGCAGGCCACGCCCTACCACGACGTGCTCGCCGAGCTTGACCACGCCGCGCTGCGCGGCCTCGGCGAGCAGTACATCGAACGGACCCGTGTCCAGCGCAAGAGCAGCACGCCGTTTTTCATCGACAAGATGCCGAACAATTTCGTGCACATCGGCCTGATCCAGCTGGCCCTGCCCAATGCACGCATCATCGATGCCCGGCGCCACCCCCTGGCCTGCTGCCTTTCCGGCTTCAAACAACACTTCGCGCGAGGCCAGAACTTCACCTACGACCTCGCCGATATCGGCCGCTATTACCATGACTACGTCGAGTTGATGGCGCATTTTGACGAGGTACTGCCGGGGCGCATTCACCGGGTGATCTATGAGGAGATGGTCGACAGCACCGAAGCCGAGGTACGTCGACTGCTCGACTACTGCGGCCTGGCATTCGAACCGGCCTGTCTGCGCTTCTACGAAAATGACCGCCCGGTCCGGACCGCCAGCTCCGAGCAGGTGCGCCGCCCGATCTATCGCGATGGCATCGACCATTGGCAGCACTACGTCGAATGGCTGTCTCCCCTGCAGGAAGCACTCGGACCGGTCCTAGCCAACTACCCCGATCCTCCGGTATTTTCGCCCGGTGGCGTCCGTTGACATAGCAATCACATAGCCTCGATCCACCCTCATCCCGCGGAGAGCATCAAATGCACAAGAAAGCGACTACCCGACCCAGAGCATCGGGCATATCCCGGATGGCGCGGCTGCCCCTGGCAGCGGCGATCTATCTGGCGATCGGCTCGACCGCATTCGCCCAGGACGCCGCCGAGCCTGAGGCAGGTCAGCCTGCCGACAGCAGCAAGGGCCAGACCACCTCGCTGGAAACCGTGACGGTGACCGCGCAAAAGCGCACCGAGAACCTGCAAGAGGTTCCAATCAATATCCAGGTGCTCGGCACCGAGCAGTTGGAGACGATGAATGTCTCTGACTTCGAGGACTATGTGAAGTACCTGCCCAGCGTTTCCTACCAGAGCGTGGGCCCCGGCTTTGCACAGATTTATATGCGCGGCGTTGCCAGTGGCGGCGACGGCAATCACTCGGGATCGCTGCCCAGCGTGGGTGTCTACCTCGATGAACAGCCGATCACCACCATCCAGGGACCGCTCGACATCCACGTCTACGACGTCGAGCGCGTCGAAGCGCTGTCCGGCCCGCAGGGCACCCTGTACGGCGCCAGCTCGCAGGCGGGTACGCTGCGCATCATCACCAACAAGCCCGATCCGAGCGGCTTTTCTGCCGGCTACGGCTTTGAAGTCAATTCGGTCAGCCACGGTGGCACCGGCTACGTCAGCGAGGGATTCCTCAATCAACCGCTTTCCGAATCCGCGGCGATCCGCCTCGTCGGCTGGCACAAGCATGATGCCGGCTATATCGACAATGTGTTTGGAACCCGCACCTTTCCGTCCTGGGATGCCGACTCCGGCGGCAACGGCACGATCGACAATGCCGAGCGCGCCGAGGACAACTACAACGATGTCGATACCACCGGTGCGCGCATCGCGCTGAAGCTCGACCTCAACGATGAGTGGACGATCAGCCCGACCATCATGGGCCAGAAGCAGGTTTCCAACGGCAGTTTTGCCTTCGATCCCAATGTCGGCGATCTCGCCCTCACCCATTTCTACCGTGAGCGCTCCGATGATCGCTGGACCCAGGCCGCGTTGACCGTCGAGGGCCGGATCGGCAACTTCGACATGACCTACGCCTTCGCCCATCTCAAGCGCGATGTCGATATCGATTCGGATTACAGCGACTACTCGTTCTGGTACGACACCCTGTACAGCTATGGCGGCTATATCTGCTCGGAACTCGACTCTGAGGGTGCCTGCGTTCCGGGCAGCCTGATCAACCCCTCACAGTACATCCAGGGCGTCGATGGCTATAACAAGACCAGCCATGAACTGCGTTTCGCCTCGCCGCAGGACAATCGTTTCCGCATTGCTGCGGGTATCTTCCTGCAGGAACAGAAGCACGACATCGAGCAGCGTTATCTGGTTGATGGTGACCTCGCCGATGGCATCTCGGTCACCAACTGGCCCGACACCCTGTGGCTGACCCAGCAGGATCGGCGTGACAAGGACAGTGCGATCTTCAGCGAGCTGTCGTTCGATTTCACCGACAAGCTGACCGGCAACATCGGCGCCCGCTTCTTCCGCGTCAACAACAGCCTGAAGGGCTTTTTCGGATTCAGCGATGGCTTCAGTGGCTCTACCGGCGAGGCGGCCTGCTTTGACCAGACTGATTTCGACGGCGCACCCTGCGTCAACCTGGACAAGCGGGTCAAGGAGAACGGCAATATCGGCCGCGCCAACCTGACCTATCAGGCCACCGATCAAGTGATGTTCTACGGCACCTGGTCCGAAGGCTATCGACCCGGCGGCATCAACCGTCGCGGCTCGCTGCCGCCCTACCTGTCGGACTTCCTGACCAATTACGAAGTCGGCATGAAGAGCGCATGGCTGGACAACACGGTGATCTTCAACGCCTCGCTGTTCCGCCAGGAATGGGAAGACTTCCAGTTCAGCATTCTCGGTGCCAATGGCCTGACCGAGATCAAGAACGCCAACCAGGCGCGCATCAACGGTATGGAACTCGATCTGACCTGGTCGGCCAGTTATAACCTGCAGATCTCCGGCGGCGTGTCGATGTACGACGCCGAGCTGACCGCCAACTACTGCGGCTTCACCGACGAGAACGGGATTCCGGTCACCGACTGCGACGAACCGCAGGCGCCGAGTGGAACCCAGCTCCCGGTAACGCCCAAGATCAAGGGCAATCTGACTGCGCGCTACACCGCCGATGTCGGTGACATGCAGATTTTCGGCCAGGGTATCGTCGCGCACACCGGTGAGCGCGAGTCGGACCTGCGCATTGCGACCCGCGACATCCTCGGCAAGCTCGGCTCGTACAGCACGCTCGACCTCTCGGCGGGCCTGGGCAAGAACAACTGGACCGTTGAGATGTACGTCAACAACGTCACCGACGAGCGCGCCGAGATCTCGCGTTTCACCCAGTGTGCGGAAGCAGTCTGCGGGGCAGCCGGCGTGTTGGCCGAGTATCCCGATGGCCAGATCTACTCGGTGACCAATCAGCCGCGTACCTTCGGTGTGAAGTTCTCACAGCAGTTCTGACCTGCATCAGGTTCCGGCCTGAACGCGGGATCTACGTCCCATCAAAACCCCGGCCACGCGCCGGGGTTTTGCTTTGGGTGGTACCCATTCAAAGGCAATGCTCTGACAATTCCTGAAAAATCAATCGATTGGAGCTCGGACTCACCGCCCATGGCTTAAACTTGGGCACTTTCCCGTAGAGGGATACAAGGAGACCACCCGCATGCGTATTCGCACCGTCGTATTTCCTGTTGCCGGACTCGGCACCCGATTTCTCCCCGCAACCAAGGTCCTGCCCAAGGAGATGCTGCCGCTGATCGATCGGCCGCTGATCCAGTATGCGGTCGACGAAGCCCTCGACGCCGGCTGCGACACCCTGGTGTTCGTCACCAATCGCTATAAGCACGCGATCGCCGATTATTTCGACAAGGCCTATGAGCTCGAGAACAAGCTCGAGGCCGCCGGCAAGCATGAATTGCTCTCGCTGATCCGCGACATCCTGCCCGAGGGCGTGCGCGCGATCTTTGTCACCCAGCCCGAAGCCCTGGGCCTCGGCCATGCCGTGCTCTGTGCCAAACCTGTCGTCGGCAACCAGCCATTCGCCATCATGCTCGCCGATGACATGATCTGGAACCGTGGCCCTGGCGCCCTGCGCCAGATGATCGAGATTGCCGAGCGTGACCATGCCAGTGTGATCGCCGTCGAGGATGTGCCACGCGAGCACACCAACCGCTATGGCATTGTCTCGTCCGAACCCATCGATGACCGGCTCTCGCGTGTTCGTGGCCTGGTCGAGAAGCCCAAGCCCGAGCAGGCGCCATCTACCCTGGCCGTGGTCGGACGCTATGTTCTCGATGGCAGCATCTTCGAGCACCTGGAAACCACCCAGGTCGGCAGCGGCGGTGAGATCCAACTGACCGACGGCATCGCCTCCCTGATGCGCAACAAGCCGGTGCTGGCCTATCGGTTCCATGGCCGCCGCTTCGATTGCGGCAACCGGCTCGGTATGGTCCAGGCGACCGTGCATCTGGCGCTCGAAGACGCCGAATTGCACGCACCGGTGGTGGAGTTGATGCGCGAGCGCCTGGCACGCGAATGAACATGGACCTGTCCTACATCCTCAACCACCTCGGTGAGGATCGGGCACGCTACTTCGATGCGGTGATTCCACCGATCGTGCAGAGCGCGATCTTCGCTCATCCGGATGTCGCCACCATGCGCCGGCGCATGAGCGACGAATTCGCCGAGCACGTCTACACGCGCGGCCTCAATCCCACCGTCGAGATCGTCGCCCGCAAGCTCGCCGCACTCGAGGGCGGCGAGTCCTGTCTGATGTTCGGATCGGGCGCTGCCGCCGTGGCGGCCGGCGTGCTGGCATCGGTTTCAGCCGGCGATGAAGTCCTCTGCGTCGACAAGCCCTATGCCTGGACCAGCCTGCTGCTGCGCAAATTGCTGAGCCGATTCGGCGTGCATTCGCGTTTCATCGATGCCCGGGCGCCTTCCGATGTGGCTGCGGCAATCAGCGACAGCACCCGCCTGATCCTGCTCGAAAGCCCCAATTCGCTGACCTTCGAGCAGCAGGATCTGGCCGCCATCGCCGAGCTCGCGCGCGCCCGTGGCATCCGTACGATGGTCGACAACAGCTATGCCACCCCACTGGGTCAGCAGCCACTGGCGATGGGTATCGATCTGGTTGCGCATTCGGCGACCAAGTACCTCAATGGCCACAGCGATGTGCTGGCCGGTTGTCTGATCGGCAGTGAGGCGCTGATGCGTCAGGTTTTCCAGGGCCCGTACATGACGCTCGGTGCGATTCTGTCGCCGCACGATGCCTGGCTGCTGCTGCGTGGCCTGCGTACCCTGCCCGCACGCATGCGTCAGATCGCCGAGACGACCCAGGAAGTGATTGCCTTTCTCGAATCGCAGCCGAAAGTGCTCGCCATCCATTATCCGCAGCACAGCAGCCACCCGCAGTGGCAATTGACGGCCAGCCAGTTGCGTCATGCCAATGGACTGCTCTCGATCGAACTCGACGTTGCCGACATCGCCGCGGTCGACCGCTTCGTTGATGCCCTCGAGCGGTTCCTCATCGCTGCCTCATGGGGCGGCTACGAGTCGCTGGTATTTCCGGTCGCCGGCGTGCGCGAATGGAAATCCCTGGACGACAATGCCAGCGTTCCGCTCAACCTGGTGCGCCTGTCGATCGGTCTGGAATCAGCATCGGTTCTGAAGACAGATCTGGCGCAGGCATTGGCTCGAATCTGAGCGTCGGTGCGGCCAGCAGGTTCGCCGAGCGCAAGGCGATGCCGAAACCGCAGGCAGCAATCAGGATTCCTGCCGCCAACGCCAGCACCGCCCAGCCACGAAGTCGCGCCGCCATCATCCACGCAGCCTCACCTTCAAGCCGGGTCGCGATGCCGTATTGACTGGCACTTGCCGGCGGGAATCGCCATTCACGCTCGCTGTCGGCAGCGATCCGCATCAGCCGCAACCCGGCAAGCACGACCGTCAGCAGCAAAAGCAGCGATGCGCCGGCGCACAGTACGGCAAGCACGCGGGTCGATGCCGGCAGCTGTGCGGTCAGCGTTGCGCCGCGCAGGCTGAGCAGGATCCAGCCAATCAGACACCAGACCAGCAGAGTGCCAAGGACGACCAGCCAGGTCTGCGCTTTGGAATACTTCTGTTTCTGTGTCATCGCCTTCGCCCGCTCCCTGAAGGTGCCGCAGAGCCAGTCAGCACGCGGTGCGCCGCGCAAGACCACGGCACGCCCTGCTATCAGGCCAGCCTCAGCGACGGGACGCAAGACACCTGCGCGGTCGATGCGACCGAAGTCGCGGTTCGGTTGATCGGCGGTGACCCGGAAAGCACGACGCCGCGACCCGGGGATCAACCCGGATCGCGGCTTAACCTGGGCGGGACGCCGGCGCGGCATGGCCCCGAGCCGGCTGGCAACGCTCAGGGTACGTTGACGCCGCCTACCGATGCCGACATCAACTCGATCAGGCTCTGGCTGTTGCCGAACGGGGTCGGCGTGGTGGCAGTGATCTTCAGCGTACCCACGTTCGGGCTCGCCCAGTTGATCGTGTTCACCGCAATCGGTGTACCGGTGGCCTGCGGCGTGACGGTGTCATTGATTTCGATCTTGCAGGCATTGCTGAAGCTGCCCGCCGGCACGCTGACACTTTCATTGCCAACCAGCTTGATCGTGTGCACATGCCGGTCGGTAGCCTCGTAGGTAAAGCCCTGCACGGTCACCGATGTGATCGTGCTGAAGTTGCTGGTGATCGTCTGGTTAAGCTGCAAGGTGCGCGGCGAGCGGAACTCCGGCACATAGGTCACCGTCCCGGTCTTCTGGCCGGTTGCCGGATCGAAGGTCTCGGCACCCCAGAGAATGATCTCGCTATCGGTCTGTTCATTGAAATTGCGTACGGTCAAGCGGCCTTGGGCATCGCGCTGTTCCAGCACATAGACCGGATGGCCGTTGTAGCTGGACGTGCCGACGACCTGCTCGCTGTTGCTGTCGATGATCTGGGGCTGGCCGGCAATCTGCGAGGTATTGCGGAAATTTCGACGATCACCCACGGTATACCCCGGGTAGCAGCGGCCGGTCGCGTTGCCAGGATTGCCCGGCCCACCCGTGGTGGCCGCGGTACAGACCGAGCGCGGGCTGCTGAATGCGTAGCGCTGGATGTTCTTGGTCTGGCTGATGTTGTCGACAGTGAAACTCATCACCGCCGTCTCGCCATCGCTGAAGCGCAGTGTGACGGTGCCTACGCTCTGCATCCCGCCCGAGGGCAGCGCCGGCGTGCCATTGATCTGCAGTAGGGGCGTACCCGCGCTGGCGCGGAACACTTCTCCGCTGAAGCTGCCATCGCCCTGACGGTTGGGCGCGGCGAGCAGCCACATCGGCGCGCCATCAGCGCCATAGGTGTACCAGGCGACGACGACGGTGTTGTCCTGGTGAACGAGGTTTGCACCCCAGCCGGATTCGCTTGGGTTCCACCAAAGGTCGGTGTAATTGGTCGCCGTGGACATCGGCGCCGAACTGAACGCGCAGCTCGGCGGCGTTGCCGAGAAATTGTAGCGCGTCATGTTCTTCTGCTGCGCCGTGCCATTGACGGTGTAGCTCATCTGCAGACTGTCGGCACTCGGAAATCTCAGCGTGGCCGTACCCACCTGGGTGGTACTGGCGGTTACCGGACTGCCATTGATCTGCGCAAACGGGCGTCCCGTGGTGCGGAACAGATCGCCCCGATAGCTGCCGTCCCCCTGGCGCGCTGCGCTCAGCACCAGCCAGAGCGGTTTGCCATTGGTATCGTAGGTGTACCAGGCTGCGGCCAGCACGTCGCCCTGGTGGGCAATATTGAAACCCCAGCCGGACTCGGCGGCCACCCACCACATGCCCTGATAGTTCTGCGCCATGGCGCCTCCGCTGACCATGGCCAACAGGATCAGCATGAGCAGGGCGCGCAGGCGCGGCATCGCGCGACAGGCAGGAGTGAAGGGAGTGGACATGGCGGCCTCGACAGACGGGTGCGCGGAAATTCGCGTACTGAAAGTCTAGGCAGGCGGGTCGAAGCATAGAGGGCGAGCGCCCCCCGCAAACAGGGGGAACGGCCGCAATGGAACCGGCGTGGCGGGAGCAACCGCCACGCAGACCACTCAGATCGATTGGCCGATCACCTTCAGCCGCACCTCAAGCGCATGCGCCTCGAACCCGAGTGCGATGGTGAGTTTCTGCAGGAATTCGCGCTCACGCGGGCGAATCCGCTCATCAGCTGCGGCCAACCGGAGCAGGGCATCGTAGAGACGGTCGACCTGGGAAGATCCCTTGCCGAAGCGAGCGACAAACCTGCGCCCTTCCGCTTCACCGTCGATCTGGCGATGACGACCTCGATCAAAACTCTCCTTGGCGATACGGCGCGCGTTCGTCGACAGTTCTTCCTCGTCCATCAACTCGTTGACGAATTCGGTCTCATGGGTCGTCACGATGCTGTCGGCCTGGGCGAGGGCGCCGAGCAGCCCAAACAGCACCTCGATCATCAACTGCTGGTCAGCCGTGACCGTGCCGCCACCAAAAATCTCACCCAGTGCGCTGCGCACCTGTCCAAAAACGCTCTTCTTGCGGTCCTTGTTGCGGGAATCGGTGCTAGACATGCAAATCTCCTTGCAGCATTGCCGGCCAGCCGCCAGCGGCGGGGACCCGGCCCGGTATCGGCGTCGAATGCAAATTCCCCCCAGAGCTCCGGGCCGTGTCGACGAGGCACAGGCGGATGCTGCGACAGATCGCGGCAATTGGAAAGGGGTTTGGGCGATATCCGGCGATAGAAATGTTACGGACCCCACTGGAACGCACAAAATCAGCCCACATATAGCGTGAAGGCCAGCTGACGCGAGCGGAACTTCCGGGAACTCAGGGGGTCCATCAGCGTTCCCAATTGCCGGACGATTGCGTCCGCGCCCGTGGGCCGCAACAATATGCCGCTTTTTTCCCGGCGTCTGCCGGACTTCCATCACCAGGAGCAGCACCAATGAAGCAGTTTTTCCGTAGCACCCTCGCCGCTGCCATTGCGGTCGGTCTGGCCATTTCGACGAATGCGAGTGCGCTCGAAAAGCTGACCACAGAAAAAGAAAAGGTCAGCTACATGATCGGCATGGACATGGCCCAGGGTCTTGGCCAGGTGAAGGACGAGATCGATCTGAACGTGCTTTTCGAAGCCGTGCGCACCCAGCTTGCCGGCGGCAAGTCGCTGATGACGGCCGAAGAATCACAGACCGTCCGCAATGATTTCATGAACAAGATGCGCAGCCAGCAGGAAGCCAAGAGCAAGGCCCTGGCCGAGACCAACAAGGCCGAAGGCGAGAAGTTCCTGGCCGCCAACAAGTCCAAGCCGGGTGTGGTCACCACCGCCTCGGGCCTGCAGTACAAGGTCATCACCGCCGGCAAGGGCAAGAAGCCTGCAGCCACCTCGCAGGTGAAGGTGCACTACTCGGGCACTCTGATCGACGGCACCAAGTTCGACAGCTCCTACGATCGCGGCCAGCCCGCCGAGTTCGCGCTGAACGGCGTTATCGCCGGTTGGACCGAGGCGCTGCAGCTGATGAACGAAGGCTCGAAGTACCAGCTGTTCATTCCGTCGAACCTCGCCTACGGCGACACGCCGCGCCCGGGTCCGATCGGCCCGAACGCAATGCTGATCTTTGATGTGGAACTGCTCGCAGTGGACCCGGCTCCGGCCGTAGCTCCGGCTGCCGGCGAAGCCGCGCCGAAGTAATCAGTACGCTGCTGAATGAAAAAACGCCGGCGCTGCCGGCGTTTTTTTTGCTCAGGAATTGCGGCTCAACCAGCGCAAAGCCATCCGTCGCAGCGATTCGTCGGCGCCTGCATCCTCGGCCAGCAGGGCGATCTCGCGCCAGGCGAGTGCATGTGATTCATCGCCAACCGAGAATGCTTCGCCCGCCATCGCACGCACGACAAAACGCAGATCGTAGTGCCAATGTCCGGGCTCGTCGCCGCGCTCGGGAATCCAGTGCCGATCAAGATCGAAAATATCCGGGTCGACGGTCAGCTCGCCTAGCCCGCTTTCTTCCTCCGCCTCACGCAAAGCAACACCGGCAAGGTCAAGATCGCCATCGGCATGCCCGCCCAATTGCAGCCAGCGCTCCAATTTTCGATGATGCGTCAGCAGTACACGGCGACCATCCCGACTGACCAGCCAGGCCGATCCGGTCAGATGTCCGATCGGCAACTGGCGATGAGCACAGTCAGGGTGGGCGCGGATGAAATCACTGAACAGGGTCGCCGCACCCTCACCGCCTTCGACATTGCGGGCATAGGCGTGCAGCAGATCGAGCAGAGCATTGCGTTCCATAGGCGATACCACAGCGGATAATCCGGGACGGGGCGGCGGCGCTGCAGCTTGCCGCACCCGTCAGCGTCGCGTATCTTAGCCGCGCCATTGGTGCGGCGGGGCACAAATTACCCGTTGCACCGCAAGGAATCCCGTACTGAACCATGCACTCCGCGCCCGGCTGCGTCGTCGCAACCGCGGCCCGACAAGATCACCCTGGGGAGAACTGAATGATTTTCGACCGCATCAAACCGCTGGACCAGATCCTGGCCACGGCCGAGAAGCAAGGGCTGAAGCGCCAGCTCAACGCCTTCGACCTGACCATGCTCGGCATCGGCGCCATCATCGGCACCGGCATCTTCGTGCTGACTGCGGTCGCTGCCAACAAGGCAGGTCCGGGCATGATGTACTCGTTTGTCATTGCCGGTGTGGTCTGCGCGCTCACCGCGCTGATTTATGCCGAGATCGCCGCCATGGTGCCGGTTGCTGGCTCGGCATACACCTACTCGTATGCCGTCCTCGGCGAAACCATCGCATGGATGGTCGGCTGGGCACTGATCCTTGAATACGCTGTGGCTGCGGGCGCGGTTGCGGTCGGATGGTCCGGCTATGCCAATGGTTTCCTGCGCGAAATCGGTTACGGACTGCCGTTGGCACTGACCGCAGGCCCAGCCGATACCGTCACGCTCGCCGATGGCACGGTCGCCAAGGGCGGATTCAACCTGATCGCTTTTCTGATCGCGCTGCTGGTCACCTGGTTGCTGGTGATCGGCACATCCAAGAGTGCGAAAGTCACCGCTGTACTGGTGCTCATCAAGGTAGTCGCCTTGACCGTCTTCATCGTCTTGGCCCTGCCAGCAGTGCAATCGGCCAATTTTGAGCCGATGTTGCCGAATGGCTGGGGCACACCGATGTCCGGCGTCGGCGTACTTGGCGCTGCGGCTTCGATCTTCTTTGCCTATGTCGGCTTCGATGCTGTCTCCACCGCGGCCGAGGAAACCAAGGATCCGAATCGCAATATTCCGATTGGCCTGATTGCTTCGCTCGGCATCTGCACCATTTTCTATCTGCTGGTTTCATACGCAGCGATCGGAACAGCGGGTGCACAGCCCGGCGGCGAGCTTTCGCAGTCGAAGGAACCTTTGGCCTTCGTGCTTCGCAATCTCGGCTATCCCCAGGTCGGCAATTTCGTCGGTATCGCAGCGATCGTCGCCCTGCCCTCGGTGATTCTGATGATGATCTACGGCCAGACACGCATTCTGTTCACGATGTCACGCGATGGCCTGATGCCGAAAATGTTTTCGGCGGTGCACGAGCGCTATTTCACCCCGCACAAGGTGACCATTGTGACGGGCATTGCCGTTTCACTGTTCGCCGCAGTGTTCCCGGTCGATATGCTGGCCGACATCTCGAACTCCGGAACCCTGTTCGCGTTCCTGATTGTCGCCATCGGTGTGATGATCCTTCGCGTCAAGCAACCCGAACGCAAGCGCCCGTTCCGGGCACCGTTTATCTGGTTCGTCGGCCCGGTCGCCGCGGCTGGATGCACCCTGCTGTTCTTCAGCCTGGGCTGGTACACCATCAAGCTTTTCCTGATCTGGGCCGTGATCGGGCTCGTGGTCTACTTTGCGTATAGCCGCAGTCGCAGCATCCTGGCACATGGAGAGCGCAGCTAATCGGCAGCTCGCAGAAAATTGGCCGCTGGGACATGGTCGAATCCGATCGAATTCGCTATCATGCGCGGCCAATCCATGCCGGTGTGGCGGAATGGTAGACGCGGTGGACTCAAAATCCACTGGCAGCAATGTCGTGTAGGTTCGAGTCCTATCACCGGTACCAAGACAACAAAAAGCCCGCTTATTGCGGGCTTTTTGTTGTCTTGGTACCGGTGGGATGTGCGCTGCCAACTCCCTGGCTCGCTGTCGCTCGCCGCCCCCTCGGACTCGAGGGGGCTCAGGCAATCGGTCAGACTGCGCTGGGGAATGGGCTCCGGCGGAGGGCCGCGCTCCCGCGCGGCTGCTTTGGCCGTACGTTCCGCACCATGGAGGGCCGCGCTCCCGCGCGGCTGCTTTGGCCGCACGCCGCGAATCATCCACATCGCTGCGTTTGCATCCGGCCTGCCGGTAGTCGCCAGGCGCCGCAGGAGCGGTGCCCTCCATCCCGCGCGCCGCAATAAGCACCGAACCGCTTCGCCCACGGAGGGCCGCGCTCCCGCGCGGCCGCTTTAGCCGCACGCTGCGAATCATCCACATCGCTGCGTTTGCATCCGGCCTGCCGGTAATCGCCAGGCGCCGCAGGAGCGGCGCCCTCCATCCCGCGCGCCGCAATAAGCACCGAACCGCTTCGCCCACGGAGGGCCGCGCTCCCGCGCGGCTGCTTTGGCCGCACGCTGCGAATCATCCACATCGATGCGTTTGCATCCGGCCTGCCGGTAATCGCCAGGCGCCGCAGGAGCGGCGCCCTCCAACGAGCGCTACGACAAGGGTTCAATGGAGGGCCGCGCTCCCGCGCGGCCGCTGTGGCCACACGCTGTGAATCATCCGCATCGCTGCGTTTGCATCCTGTAGGGCATCTCTGTGAGATGCCGTCGCGACACCGCGGCGAATAGATGGCATATCAATGAGATGCCCTACAGGGCCGTGGCGACGTCAGGAGGGCAATACGCGACAGATGTAGCCCTTGAGGTAATCGGTCTCGGGAATCGCGGGATGGACCGGATGATCGGCGCTTTGTTGCAACTGGGCGAGCACCTGGACGCTGCGGTCGAGGTGGCGGGCGCCCTGATTGATGGTATCGAGCAGGGCGCTGCGCGGCATGTGGTGCGAGCAGGAACAGGCAATCAGGATGCCATCACGGTTGAGCAACTGCATGCCGGCCTCGAAAATCCGTCGATAGGCCAGGCGACCCTCGGCAAAATCCTTCTTGCGCTTGACGAAGGCCGGCGGATCGATGATGACCACATCGAAGCGCTCGCGTTCCTGGCGCATCTGCTTGAGCGCATCGAAGGCATCGGCCTGGACGGTGCGCACGCGGTCAGCACAGCCATTGGCGGCAGCGGCTGCATTCACCGCCAGCAATGCGGTCGCTGAACTGTCGACACAAACCACCTCACTGGCACCAGCAACCGCGCTGCGCAAACCCCAGGCCCCTACATAGCTGAAGACATCGAGTACACGTTTGCCTGGCACCAGCCTGGCCAGTCGATCACGGTTGTCACGCTGATCATAAAACCAGCCAGTCTTCTGGCCATTGGCGATATCCACAGCAAACTCGACGCCTGCCTCGACGACCCGAGTCAGCGGCTCCAGCGTGCCGACCGGGACTTCGAAGTACTCCGGCAGACCCTCAAGCTTGCGCACCGAGCCATTGTTCTTCCAGACGAAGCAACGCGGCTTGATCACTTTGACGACGGCCTCAAGCACGGCCTCACTCAGCGATTCCATGCCCAGCGTTCCGATCTGGCCGACAATCACGTCATCGAAGCGATCGAGCACCAGACCCGGCAGGCCATCGGCCTCACCAAAGACCAGTCGATAAAAGGGCTCGGCGTAAAGCTGCTTGCGCAACTCGAGGGCGACCTTCAATCGATGCACGATCAGCGACTTGTCGATCGGATGCCGCAGACCGCGCTCGACCAGACGCGCGCAAATCAGCGCCTGTGGATTGATGTAGCCAAGGCCGAACGCGCGCCCAGCAGCATCGCAGATGGCAACGATCTCGCCCGGAGTGAAGTCAGTAAGCGGCGAGCGCTTGGTGTCCACTTCATTGCTGAACACCCACAGATGGCCCTGACGCAGCCTGGCGTCTTCACCCTTCTTCAGAAACAGTCCGGGATACTCGATGCCGGGCTGTTCCGCTTCTTGTTCAACGGCGTCGTCGATGTCCTGGTTCATGCTGATGCTTCCGGCAAAGACGATGAGTGTGACAGATGCCGCACAGCCAGGCCCTGCCCCTACTCGAGCTCGATGCGAACGCGCTCGGCAACTCGGCGCGCCTTTTCCTTGGCCGCGAACAAACTGTCGCCGCGCGCGAGCGCGACACCGAGACGGCGCTTGCCATCCACTTCGGGCTTGCCGAAAAGGCGTAGCTCAGTATCCGGCTCAACCAGCGCTTCGGCAACCCCGTAGTAACGCGGCACACCTTTTCCCTCGGCCAACATGGCCATCGATGCCGAGTGGCCACGACTGCGAATCACTGGAATCGGCAGGCCCAGAATCGCGCGCACATGCAGAGCGAACTGCGAATAATCCTGCGAGATCAGGGTGACCAGGCCAGTGTCGTGCGGGCGCGGTGACACCTCCGAAAACAGCACCTGATCACCGCGGACGAAGAGTTCAACGCCGAACACGCCCCAGCCACCCAGGGCGCCGGTCACCGCCAAAGCAATTTCCTGTGCAGCCTGCAGCGCCTTGGGTGACATCGGCTGCGGCTGCCAGGACTCGCGGTAATCGCCCTCTTCCTGCCAGTGGCCGATCGGTTCGCAAAAACTGGTACCGCCGGCATGACGCACGGTGAGCA
Organism: Lysobacterales bacterium; assembly: GCA_038255435.1. Taxonomy (GTDB): domain Bacteria; phylum Pseudomonadota; class Gammaproteobacteria; order Xanthomonadales; family Ahniellaceae; genus 0-14-3-00-62-12. The sequence continues at coordinate 11,251 of JBBSLG010000024.1, read as the reverse complement.
AGGTGATCTCGTAGTCGAAGGGTACAAAGCCTTCAACGATCACCCGCCCGGCACCAGCCCGACCACCACTCTGCGCATACGCCCAAGCCTTATCGATCTCGGCAGCATGACGAACAATGCTCTGCCCCTTGCCCGAGGAACTCATCACCGGCTTGACCACACAGGGCAGGCCGAGCGCCTGGACAGCGGCGCGATAGTCCTCGACGGTGTCGACGAAGCGGAAGCTCGAAGTGGGCAGACCGAGCGTTTCCGCGGCGAGCCGGCGGATGCCCTCGCGGTCCATGGTGAGGTGCGTGGCCAGGGCAGTTGGAATCACCCGCAGACCCTCGGCTTCGAGCTCGACCAGGGTTGCGGTATGGATCGCCTCGAGCTCCGGCACGATCAGGGTCGGCTTCTCCAGCGCGACCACGCGGCGCAGCTCCTTGGCATCGAGCATCGGAATGACATGCGCACGATGTGCCACCTGCATCGCGGGTGCATTCGCATAGCGATCGACCGCGATCACTTCGACGCCCAGACGCTGCGCCTCGATGGCGACTTCCTTGCCGAGCTCGCCACTACCCAGAAGAAGCAATCGCGTTGCTGCCGGACTCAGCGGCGTTCCATGAGCGTGCATGACGAAAATCCCCTGAACAGTGAACCTCGAAAAAGATTCGAGGCAGGGTCGGCATTCTATCCTCGCCTGACAGCCGCGAGCACCGGATGGTCAACGAATCGCCCGCCCGCTGCCCTGATTGGAGATCGAGACTGATGCAGCCAGTGGCCAGTGCGCGACCGGATTGCGAGATGGTATCGGAGTTGAATCAGTCAACCGATGCAGCAACCGCAGATCTGGCGCATCGTGCACAGCCGTTGCCGTACTCAGGCGTCCGACCATCGGCGAAGCATCGCCTGCGCGGCGCTCAACATCAAAGCGAAGGGCGGCCTGCGCCGCCCTTCGGGTATTGCCTTGCTGCAGAAGCAGTGGATCAGAAGGTGTAGCCGACGCGGAAGTAGTAGAAGCCACCGTTGAATCCGTACGGCGAGTGCACGGGGTATGCAGCCCCTGCCACAGCGGCTCCCCAGGGGTTGTCGGCCGGCACCTTGTCGAACAGGTTCTGGGCTCCGATATTGAAATACAGGCCCGAGTCGAATTTCCAGCCCGTTTCCAGATCGACCGTCACCGCACTGCCGCCGTAGATCGGCAGACCGCCGTCCTCGATCGACACCACGTCGCTGTCCAGGTGGTCCTCATAGAACGAACCGTAATAGCTCACCCGCGTGTTGACATGCCAGATGCCACGCTGGTGGTTGATGGAGAAGTAGCCCTTGGTGCTCGGCAGTGATTCCTCCAGTTTCTTGACACGCGCCTCGCTGATGATGCCGGGCGTGAAGCTGTCGACCTCGGTGTCGTTGAAGTTGACTGCCAGCGAGTAGGTTGTGTCACCGCCGAAGTGATCGCTGTTGAAGCTGGTGACCACATCGAGACCCGTGGTTGTGGTGTTGAAATCATTGACGAAGAAGCCGACGCGGCTCAGCGACGCCGCTTCCGGCACACCGGCCGCTACCAGGGCCGCGCGGTCGGCATCGGTCAAGGTGAAGTCGGCACTGCGCGCGATGCGGTCTTCTACCTTGATGTGGTACCAGTCTGCGGTGAACAGCCAGGGGTCCGCGCTCCAGACCAGACCGAGCGAGGCATTGCGGGATTCCTCAGGCGTCAGTGGCTCGGCACCATAGAACGCCGCGATCAGATTGGTCGGCGGCAGTGTGGCGGTGTCGCGCAGCTCACCATCGATAAAGGCCGTGGTGACCTGACTGACATTGGCCTGACCCGGCGTCGGTGCGCGGAAGCCGGTGCTGACGGCGCCGCGGGCGGCAAACTCATCGGTGAAATCGAAGCGCCCGGTCAGCTTCCAGTTGGTCGTACCACCGAAGTCGTCGTAGTCCTCGTAGCGCACCGCGCCTGCCAGCAGCAGGCGCTCGGTAAAGCGCGCCTCGGCATCAAGATAGAGCGCCCAGTTGTCGCGGTCATGCTTGCCAGCGGTCCGCTGATTGAAGCCGGGGAATCCGTTGGAGCCGATGCTGAACCCCTGCGAGGTCAGCGGCCCGATCGCAGTCGAACTCAGATCACCGGCGCTGATCTCGAAACTCTCCCGGCGCCATTCGACACCTGCTGCCACGTTCAACGGTTCGACCGTGAAGCCGGTGCCGAAGCTGCGGCTCAAGTCGAAGTTGACGTTGTACTCAGTCTGCTCGTTGCCACCGGGGCGGAAGAGAAGGCCGTCCGGCTGATTGGCGCCGAGCGAGGCGTTGACCGTGTTGTACATGAAGAAATCGATCTCGTTGCGGCCATAGGACGCGCTGAAATCCCAATACAGTTCGCTACCCCAAACGCCCTTCGCACCGCCCACCACCGAAGCATCCTTCATCTTGCCGCCGAAGCGCGGAGTGAAGCCGCCGGGGAACATCTCCAGGAAGCTGAAGCAATCGCCAGGCAGCGCGCTGACCAAGGCGCCAACTGTGGAGTAAGGAATCAGGTTGCCGTTGGCGTCGCGCAGCGCAATTGTCGGGCAACTGGCCCCGCTGGGTGACCCGACCAGCAGGGTCTGGCCGCCATCGTTGGAGTAGACGCCGCCGCGTGTGGTCGGATTGCGGTAGTAGAAGCCGCCGTCGACATTGCGCGAGGCGGCATTGCCGAACAGGTAGAAGTCGGTGTTGTCGCTGGACACACCGAGATTGGCGACGAACTTGAAATCGCGATCGACCTCGGGCGAGCCCCAGATCTGCGCCGGATCAGGTACGCCAGGATAGCCGGCGGCGGCGACCGCAGCGGCGTCATCGCGTTGCACGCTGCGCGAGGTCGGATCGGCCGCGCGCCATTCGGCAGTGAAGGTGGCAAAGCCGTCAGCCGACAGCGGCATTCCCACCTGCGCGTTGTACTGCTGGGTAAAGCCGTCACCTTCGTAGAATTCGCCACCGAAAATCTCGAAGGAGCCGCCTTCACGCAACTGCTTCAGCCCGAAATTGATTACGCCGGCAATCGCATCAGAACCGTACTGCGCTGCCGCACCATCGCGCAGTACTTCAACCTGTTCCAACGCCATAGCGGGGAATACCGACAGGTCCGCACCTTGGGCGCCATCGGAAAGTCCATGGCCGAGGAACGTAATGACCGCGGAACGATGGCGGCGCTTGCCGTTGACCAGAATGAGGGTGTTGTCAGGCGGCAAGCCACGCAAGTTGGCCGGACGCACCAGGCTGGCGGCATCGTCGATGGGGATGGTGCTGACGTTGAGCGAGGGCACCAGCACGCGCAACTGGTCCAGGACGTCGGTATAGCCCTGGTTGTGCAGTTCGGTCGCGCTGATGATGTCGATCGGCACCGCGGAATCGGTCTCCGAACGCGCCTTGCTGCGGGTACCCAGCACCGTTACCAATTCCATGGTGGTGGCGTCGTCCGCCTCCGGTGTCGGCGCGTCCTGCGCCATGACAGCTCCACACAAGCCGAAGGCGGCAACACCGCCAAGGGCACACTTCACTCCGAACGCAATCGGATTGGCCGCAAACTTATGGCGTATACGCTTCATCGGTCAGTACTCCCCAAATTGTTCACCCAATTCGGCAAGCAGAGCGCGGGACGGTCTCCGCCGCCGGACGCATCCACTGCTTCCGAAACTCGCGTTGCCGAGGCAACGGCTCGGACCCGCCGGATTCGGCCGGCGGGCCTTAGCCAATTTTTAACATTTATGTCGGAAATCGTCCACTGCAGCCAATAACCGTCCATTTACGCCTGGTAGAGCCCGGCTACGCTTGGCCCAGCCCGCGCTTCCGGACGAGGGTTGAGTGCCTTGTTCGACCAGCAGTTGCAAGAATGCGCCGACCAATGGAACCTTCCTATGCCTCTTCCTGGAGATCCAGTCTGATGATCCTGCGCGGCTTCTGCGTCCTGTGCCTGCTTTTCCTGACTGCTGCGGCCAATGTCTGCGCTGCTGAAAGCGACTGGATGAAGGTCTTGCTGCAAGATCAGCAGATCGGCCATATCGAGCACAGCAGGCGCGTCGTCGGCGATACGGTAATTACCAGCGAACGCTTCGAGGCCAGCCTCGCCCGCGCCGGGACTTCGCTGAAAATCATCACCGAAGAAACCCATCGCGAATCGATGGACGGGAAGCCGCTGGGCTTCTCGACCCTGACCGATCTGGGCAGCATGGCCCAGCTCAGTGAGGGCGCCATTGCCAGCGATGGCAAGCTCAGTGTGATTCGCAGTCAGGGCGGCACCGTGCGTACCGAAGAAGCGCGCTATCCCGCTGGCGCCCTGCTCAGTGAAGGCGCACGCCTGCTGGAGGCGCGCAGCGCGCTGAAGCCGGGCGAGGAAATTCGCTTCCAGACCTTCGTTGCCAGCCAGATGGAGGCGGTCGACGTACTCGTCAAATACATCGGCGATGAAACGGTCGAGGTCGATGGCAAGGCGCACACTGCCCGCCACACCGAGCAGACCCTCGCCCTGCCCGGTAGCCCTCTGGTGATCCAGTCCTGGACCGACAGCAATGGCCGCCTATTGCGCAGCCTGACGCCGATGTTTGGACTGCAGCTGGAAATGCGCGCAACCGATGCCAGCGCCGCCCAGCACCGCGATCCCGCGACCGACCTGCTCGCGTTGACCGTGGTCCCGTCGCCACGCGCCCTGTCCACCGCTGAACTCGGCGGCGATCTGCGTTACCAGCTGCAACTCGGCGAACAGGGACTCGCGCAGAGCCTGCCGGCAGACGAGCAGAGCCTAAGTTCCGTCGAGGGCGGCTGGCAGTTGCTGATCGATGCACCGCCGTATGCCGTTGCAGGCAAGCGCGAGATCAGTGAACCGACTCCATCCAATCGCAGCGCCTCCAGTTGGGTGCAGAGTGACGCCGCCGAAATCATTGGTTTTGCCAAGAAGGCCACGGCAAAGTCGAAGGACGCCGGAGCCCGCATGATGGCCTTGCAGACTGCGGTCGCCAAGCACATCAACAGCAAGAATCTGCGGGTCGGCTACGCCAGCGCACTCGAAGCACTGCGCATGCGCGAAGGTGATTGCACCGAGCATGCCCTGCTGCTGGCTGCCGCCGGACGCGCCGTCGGCGTACCGACCCGGGTTGCCGTTGGACTGGCCTATATCGATCAGTTTGCCAACCACAAGCAGGTCTTTGTGCCGCATGCCTGGGTGCAGGCCTGGGTCGATGGGCGCTGGACCAGCTATGACGCAGCCCTCGGCGGATTCGACAGCGGCCATATCGCGCTGGCCACTGGCGAAGGTGATCCGGCAACGTTTTTTGGCAGCATCAATCTGCTCGGCAATATCCGCATCCAGGCGATCGAGGCGGTCGCCCACTGATGCAATGCCCGGCCGCCCTCTTCGCGTTCGCGATCTGGGCCGCATGCGCGGCGCAGGTGACGCACGCCGAGGGCAGGGAAGCCGAGGTAATCGGCATGATTCGCGAGAGTCGGATCAGCGAGATCAGTGGTGCCGCACTTTCGCAGCGCGACCCCAATCATCTCTATGTCGTCAACGACAGTCAGAACGGCGCCTGGCTACATATGGTTCGACGCGATGGCGGTGCCCTTGGCAAGCTGCGCGTCAACGGCGCGGAAAATCACGACTGGGAAGACCTCAGCGCCTTTGTCCTTGATGATAAGCCGTACCTGCTGATTGCCGATACCGGCGACAACGGCGGACTGCGCGAAAATCTCGAACTGCTGATTGTCGTCGAGCCGGAACTGCCGCTCGCCGATAGCGTCGATATCGCCTGGCGTATCCCGTTCGTGCTGCCCGAGGGCGCGCGCGACATCGAGGCGGTGGCGGTCGATGCCGGCTCAGCCTCCATCTACCTGATCGCAAAACGACACTTCCCACGCGTGCTGTATCGATTGCCGCTGCATCCACATGCCACGGACAAGCCCTTGCTCGCCGAGCGCGTCGGCTATTTCAACACGCTGCCGCCGGCATCCGATGTCGAGAAAAGTCGCGACCCGAAGTTCGGTCGGTTCCGCGGCGACATCACCTCGCTGGCGCTTGATCCCGCCGGCGGATTTGCCCTGGTACTGAGCTACCGCGATCTCTACTACTACCCGCGCCAGCCCGGCGAGGATTGGCTGGCCGCCCTGCAGGCCGAGCCGCGGCGCATACTGCTGCCGGCGCTGCCGCAGGCCGAGGCAGTAGCGATCGACGCAGCCGCTGGCGACGCGATTGTGCTCTCGGAACACTTGCTCGCACCGATCTACCGCGTCTCCTTGCACTGACTTGACCGCGCGTCAATTCTGCTTGCATTTGATATCTTTTTGATATCAAATAGCCGCAGACTCAGGAGCGCACCATGAACCAGAACGCCGAAATTACCGAACGCAAGCTCAGTACCCTGCCGGGTATCCCAATGATCCTTCTGCTCCTCGTGCTCACACTGGGCGTGCTCCCGGCGCTGGCGCTGAGCGGGTTCCGCCTGTTCGCCGTACCGGTCGGCATCGTCACCTTCTTCTGCTGGTTTGGCCTGTTCATGGTGCAGCCCAACCAGGGTGTGGTGCTGCAGTTGTTCGGTCGCTATGTGGGTACCGCGCGCGAGCACGGTCTGCGCTGGGCCAATCCGTTCTACTCAAAGAAGCCGGTGTCACTGCGCATCCGCAATTTCGAGTCGAACAAGCTCAAGGTCAACGATCTCGAGGGCTCGCCGATCGAGATTGCTGCGGTCGTGGTCTGGCAGGTGGTCGACACCGCCGAGGCAGTGTTCTCGGTCGATGACTACGAAAATTTCGTGCATGTGCAAACCGAGGCCGCACTGCGCCAGTCGGCAACCAGCTATCCCTATGACCTGCACGACGACCAGCAGATTTCGCTGCGCAGCCATACCCAGGAAATCGCCGATCATCTACGCAAGGAAATCCAGGAGCGGTTGACCAGTGCCGGCGTGAAGGTGCTCGAATCGCGCATCTCCCACCTCGCCTACGCCCAGGAAATCGCCCAGGCGATGCTGCAGCGTCAGCAGGCCGGCGCCATTATCGCGGCGCGCACCAAGATCGTCGAAGGCGCCGTCAGCATGGTGCACATGGCGCTCGACCAGCTCGCCGAAAAGGGCGTGGTCACCCTCGATGAGGAGCGCAAGGCACAGATGGTGTCCAATCTGCTGGTCGTACTCTGCGGCGAACGCGGCACCCAGCCGATCGTCAACACCGGCTCAATCTACTGATCGGCACCCTGGTGAGCGAAAAAAAAGCCTACCCGCTGAGGATCAACGCTGCCGTGCTCGACGCGATGCAGCGCTGGTCCGACGACGAACTGCGCAGCCTCAACGCACAGATCGAGTACGTATTGCGCGATGCACTGCGCAAGGCGGGGCGGCAGGGTGAGGCGGCGGACTCTGGCGCGGCTTCGGTGGGGAAGAAGAAGGGCTGACCAGCGGGATCGTGCCCGTGCTCGGCACCCGTATCCTGATGCGCCCGGCCCATCTGCCAGGGCCGGAGGCAGATCTGCTCCGCCCCACTCCGGAGCACTTCGGGTATGACAGACAAATGTAGTACAATGCCCCATGAAGACGATCAGCAAGCGCGAGCTGAATCAGCAGACCGCCTACGTACTCGACGCCGTGTCGGCGGGTCAATCGGTCCTGGTGACCGAGCGTGGCACGCCGCGCTGGCGGATCGAAGCCGTTGAAGCCTCCGGCGATCCTGTCGCCCGTCTGCAGTCCGCAGGGCGCATCACGCCCGCCAAGGCCAAGCCTGCGCCATGGCCCCGTGCAAAGCCCCGCTACACGATTTCGCAGTTTGATGCGCTGTTCGCCGAATCCCGCGACGAACGCTGATGCGCTGGTATATCGATGCGTCGGTTGCTCTACACGCCTTGCTCCCCGGCGGTGATGCGCGGGCACGTCGCTGGCTGGATTCGACAAGGTCGGCCGGCGATGAAGTCTTTTCGTCAACCCTGCTGCAACTGGAGTTGACGCGCGTCTTGCGGAGGGAACGACTGGCCGTCTCAATGGCCCGTCCCGTGCTGGACCGGATCAACCTGGTGAGCATCGACGACGGCATTCTTCGCTTCGCCGCAGCCATCGAGTCGCACATCAAGTCGCGCGATGCGATCCATCTTGCGACCTGTGGCCTGCTGGGCTCGGGGATTACTGTGGTCACCCACGACGAAAACATGGCCGAAGTCGCCGCGAGCCTCGGCCTTGAGGCAATCGATCCACTCGGTGATTGAAGGGCGGCTTGCGGCCAGGAACGGCCGTTGGCCAGGGAGCCATGAGCCTCGCTCCATAGCGGCCATTCGGAAGAACCCTCACACAGACTAGGTACATGGCGCAGAGTAGGGCTCAACCCGCCCAAAAAGTACGCGAAAAGGCCGAGTTCAGACCAGCATGCATCGCACAACATAGCGTTTGTTGGCGGCTGCCACAATCCGCGCAAATATGGCGAACTCCACCACCAACGTTAGCTTCACCAGCCCATGGGGTGATCCTGCGGAGGCCTCAAGGAGCTTCCCTCGCGGTCTACCGCGAATTGGGCAAGGCCGATTCGATGGCGTCGATCTTTTTCTTGGTCTCGGAGAGCGAAGCGTCCAAGGCAAAGGCCCTTTTGAAATTCTCCAGCGCCGCCAAGCTGTCCCCACGCGCGAATAGCGCATCGCCATAGCTGTCGTAGACGTTTGGGGAGTTCGGGTACTCTTTCGCATTCAGCCGGTGGATCGCTACGGCGTCATCCACGCGACCAGCCCAAAGCAACTCGTAACCCAGGACGTTCAGGTCCTCTTCGGCGAAGCGGAATTCATCGGAACGCTGCGCTTTGAAGTGCTCGTACTGCGTAACGGCGGACGCAGCACCGGATTCCGCCACTGCTTTTCCGATCTCGCGGCGGATGGAACCCGGCGGCAATGTCGCTGGGCGATCGTAGAGCAGATTCGTCAGGCCCTCGGCGATTACCCCGAATGGTCCCTGGGAGTTGTTCATCAGCACCACGAGGTACTTATCCTCTTCGATGCCCCGGAGCGTGTGAGTGCTGAAAGCGAGCCAGCCACCGGAGTGCGCTACCACTCGCTTGCCATCCGGAGATCGCTGAATGAACCAGCCAAAGCCGTAGTCGGTAGTCTTGCCATTGTTGAGCACCGCCGGCGTGAAGGCCTCTTGCAAAGTGGCTTTGCTGACGAGCTTTTCGGTGTAGAGGGCCCGATCCCACTTCAGCATATCGCCGACCGTGGAATAGACGCCGTCCTCTCCCTGCCCACGGTTCAGGTAGTGCGAATCAGCGGGGCTCAGATCCGTACCGTTCCATTCCACCTGGTAGCCATAGGCAAGGTTCGGCATGTGCGGGTCGGGACCAATGACGAAGTCGTACAACAAGGTGCTCGACATTCCGGCGGGGTCGAAAACACGCGTTTTCAAAAACTCTGCGAACGAAACACCCGACGCCTTGGCCACGATGCTGCCGAGCAGGTTGTAGCCCGTATTGCTGTACCGCCATTTCTCACCCGGCTTGAAGTACGCTGGCATCTTCGTGGCCACTAGCATTTTGATGACGTCCGCATTGCCGTCTGTGTACCGCGCCGGGTCGTCGACTTTCAGTTCCGTCTTCCAGTTCTGATCCATGAGCGGCTCATAGTCCGGCAAGCCAGAGACATGGTGCAGCAAGTGCCTGATGGTGATGCCCTCGTAGGGCAGTTCGTGAATGAAGTCGCGGATGTCTTGGTCGTAGCGCAATTTGCCATCTTCCATCAACTGCATGATGGCCATGGCAGTGAACTGTTTGCTCACCGAGGCCAGACGAAACTGTGAGCTCACATTGAGCGAGGTGCCTGGATCGATGCTGCGGACCCCAAACGCCCCTTGATAGACCACATTCCCGCCATCGAAGACGAGCGCCGTGCCGTTGAACTCGCCCCTGGCGCTCGCTTCAGAAAGGTATTGCTCGTACTTGTTCGCCGGTTCGTGTCGCGCTTCCCGGCAGGAGGCGAGAAAAAATACCAGCAGCACAAGCGCAATGCGCCCGACGACGAGATTGATTTTCTTCATGGCCTTGCTGCCTTGATCGAATGGTTCGTCAAACGGGTCGGACTGTCAGACGGTCAGTTTTCAAGCGGCGCCAACATGCCGCAAGGGTCACCGATCCGTCGATGACCTGGTCAGCGTATAGACGCTTGGTTCCTGCAATCCATCCTCGCCGCGATAGACCTCCGAGCGCTGTAGTGCCCCGTCCGCTCCAGGCGTGAACCATAACGCGTGCGCGTGCGCTTCGCCTGCATCGAGATCGGTCACGTCGCGGAAGGCGAAGCGAACCTCCCCACTGGCTGCCTCGCGCGACTCCAGCCGTGGCTGGTTGCCTTGCGGGCAGTAGTGCGTTGCGATCAACTCCTCGCCGTCCATGTGGTAGATCGTCATCGAATGTAGGCCTGCACTGGTCTCCCAGCGCTCGACCATGGCGCTGCCGCGCGCGGTCGCTTCAAACACAATTTGGAGTGCAGTCGTCTCAGCAACTTCCCAGCGCCCTTCCCAGGAGCGGATCGACTCGAATTGTTCTGACGGAGTGAGGATCCTTGGTGTCGTGTCTGGCGACGCCATCGAGGCAGCAGGGAACAAGGCCATCGCGAGCACTGTGGTTTTGAGGGTGTTGATCATTTACAGCTTTCTGTAGACGTGTCATTGAGCTCTTGAAAGACCCGAATTGCGCGCTTGAGTTCCCACGCTTCAGCTTCACAAAGGCCAGGGACAGTCGCTATTTGCAAGCTGCTTCTTGTGTTGAGACGTCTAAATGGCCGGAAGCGCCATCTTGCGTGGTTTAGGTCCAAACGACGAAGACGGGGACGGACCGAAGTCGGGGACAGTCGAGGGACCGAAGTCGGGGACAGTCGGGGGACCGAAGTCGGGGACAGTCGAGAATCAGAAATTTCCTACAAGTCATCGGGCTGATTCCTGACTGCGGCGAAGCACCAAAGCGCTGATGTTTGCCCCATGACGCATGCGCGCTTGATCGTCGTTCCGCCCGGCTCGCCCGGCACCTACCACTGCGTGTCGCGCTGTGTGCGCCGCGCCTGGCTGAGCGACGAGGATCGTGAGAGCGGCCGTTCCTACGAGCACCGACCGCGGCACCAATGGACCGGCAACAATGGACAGTCAAGAATCAGAGAGTTATCGCCGAATCTGGTGTATGGGGTGAGTTGAGAAGAGGCGGCGTACTGGGTTGAAATGGGCTTGTCGAGAGTCCAACCCAACCACGGAGTACGCCACCATGTCGAACGATAACGTTGTTCCCTTCCGTCAGCCAG
>JBBSLG010000023.1:0-80975 GCA_038255435.1 Lysobacterales bacterium | reverse complement strand
CAACGACACCAACGAAGGTGACTCCGGTTTCGATCCAGTTACGCACGAGACCATCCAGCTCTGCCCGATACCCTCGAAGCGAGTGAAGCACAATTTTCCGAGGCTCCAACATAGAGTTCTAACGCCGCGTTAAGCCGCCGCACGGCAGCGTGTGGTTTTCACGTACCGCCGAGACGGTCGGCTTGAACGCATAGTTAGACCGCAAGTCGGCACAGCCCAACCGCGGCGGTGCCGTGAACGGAGACGATGCGAGTGCACATTCGGTGCTCATCTGCTGACCCTGGCGTGTAACCCTGTTTGAAGGGGCGTCGCGATGGCAGCGCAGCGAACCAAGCTTGCTTGTCCGATGCGCTGCCATCGCGACGCTTTTGTAGCATTTTTCAACGATCCTGGATATCGGATCGCAGCGCGCTGTTGCACCCGAAATTTCCTACTGCCGCACACCGCCGCGCTACAGCTTCAAGCCTTGCGATCTAACTACTATTCGGTTGCTAATCGTAGTGTAATCCCGCCGCCCAAGGTGGTGCATCGGGCAGCGGGGATGCGAGAAATCTTACTTGAATCAACGGAATCGGCTGATGGCGCCGCCTAAATCCGCTGCCTAATCTGGCCACCTTTGTTGAGGCGGGAGATGGCTGCAATGGGATACTCGCATCGGGGCAAGGGACTGGCAAGTCCGGGTTCGGACGCGCCGGTTCCGCCGAAGCTGCTCGATCAGGTTCGCGCGAGGATACGCCGATTGGGCATGGCGATCCGAACCGAGGACGCCTACGTCGATTGGATCCGACGATTCATCCTGGCCAATGACAAGCGACATCCCTCGGATTTGGGTGAGCATCAGGTCGAGGCCTTCCTGTCGAATCTCGCAGTGCGTTTCCGAGTGGCGGCTTCTACGCAGAATCAGGCGTTGGCGGCCTTGCTGTTCCTGTATCGCGAAGTACTGAATGTCGAGCTGCCCTGGATGGACAATATCCGCCGGGCAAAACAGAGCGAGCGCGTGCCGACGGTGCTGAGCCGCAGCGAGGCACATGCCCTGCTCGCCGAAATGTCGGGCACCACATGGTTGATGGCGAGTCTGCTGTATGGAAGCGGACTGCGCCTGATGGAATGCCTGCGCCTGCGCGTGCAGGATGTGGATTTTGCGCGGCGCGAAATCATTGTGCGTCATGGCAAGGGTGGCAAGGATCGGCAGACAATGTTGCCCTCAGGACTTGAGGCGGCGCTGCGTGCGCAACTGGTCGAGGCTGAGCGGATTCATCAACGCGACCTTGCGCTGCGATTGGGTGCGGTCTGGTTGCCCGATGCATTAGCCCGCAAGTATCCGGGCGCGGCGCACGAATGGATCTGGCAGTACGTATTTCCGGCAACGCGGCGCAGCACCGACCCGCGCACGCAGTTGAAGCACCGGCATCATGTCGATCAAACGGTCCTGCAGCGTGCCGTGCGTCGCGCGGCTTTGCGCAGTGTGACGAACAAGCACGTGACCTGCCATACGTTGCGGCATTCGTTTGCAACCCATCTGCTGGAGGGCGGCTATGACATCCGCACGGTTCAGGAGTTGCTCGGGCACAAGGATGTGAGCACAACGCAGATCTATACCCACGTGCTCAATCGCGGCGGACATGCGGTGCGAAGTCCGCTCGATCATTGATTCGTCCGGCGCCCTCCCGCAGGGGCAATTCACCTGCTCGCGAGCCACCCGGCGGACACAGGCCGACGGACTTGTGGTGGGCATTGTCGCTGGCACGCAGGGCACTGACTTGGACCGCTCTTGAGCGCCAACGGCGCGCTTCAATGCTGTCCAGGGTAGCAACCCTGGGCAGGAGGCTCGCTGACCAAGCAGCCATGGACGGGTGCTTCAAAGTCATCCCGAAACACAATGGACATTTTTGAGTCGGCCCTTCAGGGCCCATGCTGCTATCGGTCGTTTTCCAGAGCTGCTGTCGCAGGCTGGATTGAATTGCCCGTTTGTGTGCGCCTGCGCTGATGTCAGTGCCATCCGTTCCTGACTGCGCTCTTCCTGCAATAGGCAGCAGTGCACGCACGCAATTCGGTCAACTGTCGTTTCGGTTTGCTTTCTCCGTATTTCCCTGTGCGGGCGAATTCGCGCATCGCAGTTTGATCGTATGGAGGAATTAATCTTGAACAAGGCAATCGGTTTGGTGTTGGCATTGTCGGCGTGCCTGCTTCCGGCAACGGCTGCATGGGCGCAATTGCAATCCAATGGCACGCAGTTCTGGCATCAGGGCGCGACTGGGATTGGTGTCGCGCCGGAGTCGGATGCGCAATTCGGTGCGGCGCTGGCGACCGGGGATTTCAATTGCGATGGTCATGCTGATGCTGCGATGAGCATGCCACGGGATGATCTGGTCGGCGCGACGGATGGTGGCCGGGTGCTGGTGCTGTATGCGGCGGCGGATGGCTCTGGCTTGAGCGCAAGTGGTCGTCAGATCTGGTCGCAGGCGGGTGCTGCGGTGGCAGGTGATGCCACAGCGTTCGAGAATTTTGGACAGTCACTCGCCACTGGCGACTTCGACAATGATGGTTGCGCCGATCTGGCGATTGCGGTGCCCAACGACGATATCGAGGACGTGCACGCGGCGGGAGCGGTGCATGTGCTCTACGGTTCGGCGGGCTCAGGGCTCAACGCCGACAACGACGACTACTGGCATCAGGGCGCCAACGGACTCGGTTCCGCACTGGAGGAAACCGATCGATTCGGCAGTGCCTTGGCGGTCGGAGATTTCGACAACGATGGATTCGATGACCTCGCCATTGGGGTCTCCGGTGAGAGCATTGGCAGTGGTGTAGACGAGGTCGACGGTGCCGGTGCCCTGCATGTGCTGTTTGGCGGAGGTTCGGGTCTGAGCAGCGCAGGCGATCTGATCTTGTTCCGTGGCAGTGGCTTGAACGGCACGCCGCAGCTCAATGAGCATCTCGGTGAGGTCCTGGCTGCCGGTGATGTCAACCTTCTGATTGCCGGCGATGAGTTGATCGTGGGCATTCCGGATCACGATCTTGTCGGCGGTCTGGTCGAGGCCGGCGCGGTAATGCTGATTTCTGATATCGATGGCAACCTGTTCAACGCCCTGTTCACCCAGGACAGCCCAGGGGTGCCGGGGGTGGCCGAAGCGGGTGATGTGTTTGGCGATGCGCTGGCGGTGGGCGATTTCGACGGCGATGGCTTCGATGAAGTTGCCGTCGGCGCGCCCGGCGAGGACCTGCAGAATCCGGATGTTTCTGCCGTGGGTAGCGTGAACATTCTGGACTTTGATGGCGATGTGATGCAGCTCTGGCTGCAGGATGATCTCGGCCCCGAGCAATCTGAGGCATTCGACAATTTCGGTAGCGCCTTGGTGGCGGCGGATTTCAATGGGGATGGCGTGGAGGATCTGGCGATTGGTGTGCCTGGTGAAAATCTTGGCCCCGTGGTCAACGCAGGACTGGTCCATGTACTGCATGGAAGCAACGGCGCGGGGCTGACGACGGTGGGCCGGCAGATCTGGTTGCAGACCCTGGATCCGCCGGATGCCAACGATGTCTTCGGATTGAGTCTCGCCGCCGGAACGATCAATTCGGGCAGCGGCGCGGATCTGCTGGCGGGGTCGCCGAGCAATTCGATTTCGGTGGCCTTCACCGGTAGCGTGACCGCGCTTTATTCGCTGGCTGATGAATTGTTCGACGACGGCTTCGAGTAGTCGCTGCCTGGGGCTGCCAGGGCGCGCTGCATGCGCAACAACGGGAGCCCGCCTCCGTCGAGCTTGATGCTGGCAGGCTCGACATCGGTGGCGATCAGCGCGTTTCGGTAGCTGATGGCAAGCGTTGCCAGCGTGGACTGTGGCGGAAAATCCAGCGCACATTTTTGCGCGGCGCGCTCGGCATCGTCGCGCGCGCCGCGCAGATCGTCGCTGCGCAAACGATGCAGCGAACGCGCCAACAGCGCTTCGCAAAGTCGCGCATGGCCCTCGGGACGCACGGCGGTATAGCGCTCGATGGCGTTGTCGATATCGGCGCGCGCTGACGCATAGTCGCCCCGCTCCATGCGTACCCAGGCACGATCAAGCCGCGCGTAGCCGGGCAGGATGTGGTCCGGCGCCATCGAGGCAAAGTCCTGCTCGATGGCAATGGTCAATTGGCGCTCGGCATCCTCGAACTGCCCGGCGCCATCGAGACCGGCGGCAATCACGCGGCGGGTCAAACCGAGTGATACGTGCGCGCTCCGATAATAGTGACGCAGGTCATCGAGGGTACGTAGCGCCAGTCGCTCGGCGTCCGCGCTGTCGCCGCGCAGGGCCAACAACAGGGCCAGTTCGCGCCGGCTGGCGACTACATCCAGATGTGCGGGTTTGAATTGTGCTTCGGCGTCCTTCAGTACCGATCGTAGAATCGATTCAGCCTGATCCCAGTGACCCAGATCACGCAGGACGGCACCACGCAGACGGCGCAGGGAGAGATGGGGAATGGTCGTGCGCTCGGACATCGCCGGCGCCAGTTGCTCGTAGTCATCGAGCAGGGTGCGTGCTGCGCCGAGATCACCACGGCTTTGCATCAGATCGGCCAGCGCCTCGACGAGCAGGGGCTGCGGGGGACGCCCGTAGTCGGCATTGATCTTCCAGGCCTCGCGCAGCGTATGTTCGGCATCGGCGTAGCGCGCGTTGTAGTGCAGGGTGAGGCCAAACTTGCGCAGGGCGCCGACGATGGCCGCGGGATCGGCTGCGGCGCTTCGACGTTGCAGTGCGACCAATTCCTCGGCCAGCGGCATGCTTCCGGCAAAGTCGCCGAGCGAAATCCGGGTGTCGATGCCGAGACCGAGAATGGTCGCCAGGACTTCGGGCTCGTTGACGAATCGTGTTCGGGCATCGACGAGGCCATGCTTCAGCAGTTCGTCGGCGCTCATCCCGGCGCCGAGTCCCGGGGCAAAGGTGGGATTGGCGCCGCGGAATACTTCGATCAGAAACTCCAATACCTTTCGATTGAGCGCCGATTCACGGGCGAGCTCGCGCGACTGCTGGATGGTGCTCAGGGCATAGGCACTGGAGATCACCAGCAACACGCTGAGCAAGGCGAGCGCATTTCGGTGCCGACGTGCGAAACGCCAGGACCGCCTGAGCGCGCCTTCGCGCTTGGCCGATATTGATCGACCCTGGCCTGCGCGCTGCAAGTCGTCGATCAGGGCGTCAGCGCTGCGATAGCGATCTTCGGGCCGCGTGGAAAGTGCCTTGGCAGCGATCGCATCGAGGTCGCCGCGCAACACCGCGGCGAGGCGGTTTGGTGTGCTCGCACGCGCCTGCGCCCGGTCCAGTGTGTCTTCGCCGCCGCGCGCCAGGACGCTCAGCCGCGGCGCCTCATGCAGGGCGATGGCCTGCTCGAATTCGAGCGGCGTGCGGCCGCTGCGTTCGAAGGGCCGGCGCCCGGTCAGCAACTCACAGAGCAGCACGCCGAGTTGATAGACATCACAGCCGGTGGTGATCGGATGGCCGAGCAATTGTTCGGGGCTGGCGTACTCGGGTGTCAGTACGCGATGTTCGGTCGCGGTCACCGGCGTTTCATGGTCAAGATCATCGGCATTGAGCAATTTGGCAATGCCAAAGTCGAGCAGCTTGACCTGGCCATCCTCGCTGATCAACACATTGCCGGGCTTGATGTCGCGGTGCACGATCAGCGCGCGATGGGCGCTGGCCACTGCGCCGGCGACGGAGCAAACCAGATCGATGCGCGCGCGCACATCGAGGCGATGTCGGTCGCACCAGCGATCGATGCGGTCGCCGATGACCAGCTCCATGGCGAGCCAGGGGCGGCCGTCTTCGAGCACGCCACCATCGTAGAAGCGTGCGATCCGGGCGTCCGACAGCGAGGCCAGAATATGCCGCTCGCGTTCGAAACGGGCGCGCAATTCAGGTCGCGCGTGCAGGGCGTACATCAGTTTGATGGCGGCGCGTTGTGACACCCCGTCGCGCTCGCGCTCGCCAAGAAATACTTCGGCCATGCCGCCCGATCCCAATCGGCTGAGCACGTGCCAGTCGCCAATCTGCGAGGGTTGCTGCGTCGACTCGCGTTCTACGCCAGCCAACGTCTGCGCGTTGGCGAGATCGATCACCGCGGATTCCCACGGAGACTGCGTAGATGCGGCATAGGCGAGCATGCGGCGCAGCCGACCGAGGGCATCGATATCGTCAGCGCAGGCATCCACTAGATAGCGGTCGCGGTCAGCCTCGGGCAGATCAAGCGCCGCGCGCAGAAGGCGATCTATTGCAGCAAATTCAGGAGCGAGGGGGCGGTCCGCTGGCATGACTCACTGCTCCAGCGCTGCGCCGACCCAGGCGCGGGCACGCAACCAGTCGCGTTGCACGGTGCGTACCGTGACGCCGAGCAGGCCAGCGAGTTGCTCGCTATCGAGCCCGGCGAAGACGCGCAGCTCGATCAGCCGAACAAGATCCGGATCATGCGCATCGAGCTGCTGCAGGGCCTGATCGAGCGCGATCATCGCATGCGGGCTGTTGCTGTCGACCAGGTCATGATCCGACAGCGTGATTGCCGCTGCGCCGCCGCCCCGTTTGGCCGCCGAGCGTTCACGGGCATGATCGATCAGGATCTGCCGCATCGCCCGCGCGCACAGCGCCATCAGATGCTCGCGCGAGGCGATGTCGAGATGTTTGCCGGCGCCGGGCGCGAGTCGCTCATAGGTTTCATGCACGAGTGCCGTGGTGGACAAGGTATCGCCGGGTCGCAGCCGTGCCAGCTGGCGATGCGCCATGCGCTTGAGGTCTTGATAGACCTGGGGCAGCAGATCATCGACTTCGTCTTTGCTGGCCACCACTGCCTCGCGCAGGCTGGAAAGAAATCTGGCCTGTCGCAGCGCCGGCCAAGAGCTTACTGTGACGCAGGCCTGGCGAGGAGAATGTGAAGCGGTGGCTACTAGCCGGTTTCCGGAACAATTTATCCAATCGGGAGCCGCCTCGGTGCGCTCAGGTGCGCAAACCTGCGGGTTGGGAATTGTCCCTGGCACGAATGGCACCGTCGCGAGGCCCATCGCGAGGCCCATCGCGATCGAGTACAGCAGGAACGTATAGCGCTCGGTAAAGCCAACCGTCGCTACCGCGGACGGGACAAGCTTGGCGACGAAAAAGATTTCGACGATGGCCAACGTCGATTCCAGCACCAGTTCCAGCACCATCGGTGCCGCCAGCAGAAACACTGCGCGCCGCATCGGAATCTTTGTGTAGTCCGCCCCGGTACCGCGCATCGAGTTACGCAGATCCTTCCACAAGGATTGCGCGCCGACCCGGCTCGCTTCGGGATGCCGATCCTTGCCTGTTTCGAGCCGCATCCCGCGTTCCTTCCGCGTGTTGAAGGCGGAGACGAGGGCGCGGGGAAACTGCGGGTCAACAGACTCCGTGCACTGCGGCGCACGTGAGCGTTGGTTCGTCCGGCGGGAGCTGTCAGCAGCGACGGACCTGATCGAAGCCATGTCTGGTCGGCACAGATCGACAAACGCATGGGCGGGGAATTGTCCCTGGCAACATTCTCAGCCCGGGATGAGCTTCTCACCGCATTACCCGGTCGACGCGCTCCCACGAGCGGGCGCTTTGAGCCTTCGCGGGTGTCGTTGGCGACGGCTTACACAGCGCGCGCGCGGAGGGCAACGAAGCCCAGCAGCGTCATGATGCCCATCAACAAGAGCATTCCCCCGATGGATCGACTGGGAACGGGAATCGCGGGCCCCTGGTTCAGGGTATTGGTGATCGTGCAGCTGCCATCGAGGGCGACGCCCACGCAGTTGGCCTGGTTCGCCGTGTAGCCGACTGGCACAGTCTCGATCGCGGTACAGGTCGCGCCCAAGGTCGCACCCGTTATGTCGAATACGGCGGGCGCCGCCTCCGAGGCGTTCAGTGGCGTTGTCGTCACGGTACCTGAGGTGCAGGTGAGATTTACTGACACCGCCGCCAGGCTGTTGTCACTGAAATCCTTGATTACCGTGATGGTATTGGGTACGCCAATAAGCGTATTGATGATCGTGCAGCTGCCATCAAGGGCGACGCCCACGCAGTTGGCCTGATTCGCCGTGTAGCCGACTGGCACACTCTCCGTTGCGGTACAGGTCGCTCCGGCAAGATCAGCCTGGCTCACGGTATACACCGCCGGCGCTCCCTCGGAAGCATTCAGCGGTGTCGCGCTCACGACACCCGACGTACAACTCAGGGCCACCGATACCGGCGCCGGATTGTTGTCGCTGAAATCCTTGTTGACCGTGATCGTAGCTGGCGCGGCGCAGCCTGCAAAAGTCAGCGGCGCGGCATCGGTGATCGTCACGTCGGTCGACGCGAGTGCGCGGCCGAACCAACTGCCGCTGTTCATTGAGATGGCCGCACCCGAAAGTACAGTTCCAACGAAATCCGAGTTGGTCAGAGTTGTGGCTTCGGCGGTCTTCCAGAACACGTTGCAGGCATCTGCGGCGCCGGCCATGACGACCTGAGCGTTGGTCAGGGTGAGCGCACCCAGGCCACCGGTGCCGACCCGAAACACCCAGGTATCGCTGGCCGCGCCGTCGAGGGTGAGAATGACGCCAGCCCCGATCGTGGTCCCGGCGGCGGAACAGTAGACGCCCGGAGCAAGCGTCGCCGTGGTGATCGGGATGACACCGGTACACGGGTTCGCGGCATCTATCGCGTTGAACGCGGCATTGAAGTCGGTGACCACCGAGGCCGCGACGGGTGAATCGGTTGCGCCGGTGATCGTGCACATGGTGTTGGTGATTCCACCATTGAAGGTGGTGCCGACGTCACCGTTGATGGCGGTCCCGGGGCCCGTATCGGTGCAGGTCACGGTCCCGACGGTCGGCACAAGATTCGTGCCGAGGACCGCATAGGGGGCCGCCGTACCCAGAGCCGGCGAGACCTGCGCGCTCGTGGGCGCGGCCAGTGCCAGTGCCAGCAGGATGGAGCTGCTGAACACTGTGGCCTTGCCCGAACCGGAGAACGCGACGCGCAAGCCCGGCACAGCGGGCTTGGCGCAACGCAGAATGCTGCGGTCGATGGCGCCTCGAAGGGACATGGCGGTTTCCTGGGATTCGAGAAGTGAGGAGCGGACGATTCGATCGCCGCGGTGCGGATCGGATCGCCGCTTGGGAGCATTTTGACCCCTCGGCGTCAAATCCCTCGGTGCGGTAGCTCACTTAGTGGAATGTCCGGGGCACGCGATCAAGTCAACAAGCCGTTGCATCTCAAGCTCAGACCAAGTCACCACGCAGAGCAGAGGCATAGCGAGGGCATGGCGAGGGCATGGCTGCCCGAGGTACGAGCCCAAGGATGGGCGAGGTAGAGCAACGCAGGAGCAGTTGCCGAGAGCAATGCAGGAGCAATTGCCGGATGCCCGAGGTACGAGCCCATGGCGAGCCCATGGCGAGGGCTTGGATGCCCGAGGTAGGGCAATGCAGGAGCAATTGCCGGATGGGCGAGGTAGAGCAACGCAGGAGCAGTTGCCGAGAGCAATGCAGGAGCAATTGCCGGATGCCCGAGGTAGGGCAATGCAGGAGCAATTGCCGGATGCCCGAGGTACGAGCCCAAGGATGGGCGAGGTAGAGCAACGCAGGAGCAGTTGCCGAGAGCAATGCAGGAGCAATTGCCGGATGGGCGAGGTAGGGCAACGCAGGAGCAGTTGCCGAGGGCAACGCAGATCCTTCCACAAGGATTGCGCGCCGATCCTGCTCGCTTCGGGATGCCGATCATGGCCTGTTTCGAGCTGCATCCTGTATTCCTACGGCGAGCTGAAGGCCGAGATCAGGGAGCGGGGAAACTGCCGGTCAACAAGAACCTGGATCGGAATTTAGGGGAGCGATGGCTGTTGCAGGCCTGTCACCGGGTGCGGTCCGCAGATTCGGTTCAGCCACGTTCTTGATTTTCGTCGCGTCCGGGAGGATGATTTCCGTGTACTCCCGACGGGAAATGACGAGAATGAATGCCGCGACGCAAGCTGTGGAACTAGCCCTGGACGGTCTATCCCGCAAGGACCGTCTGCGGATTGCCGAACGCGTCCTGCTGGATGAGGGGTTTGCCTCGCTGCTTCCTTCGATGCATGCCATTGAGTCGGCGCTGCCGGCGGCCGAACTCGAAGCGCTTGCCGCCGTCGGACTGCGGACTACGCCAAGAACCCGCAAACGCGCCGAATCCGCGCGCGTCCGCTATGCCTCGACCTTTATCGACCTGTTCAATCAGTCGGACACAGCGGTTGAACTTTCAAAGAAGCTGGACCTGGATCCCAGCCGCATCCGGCAACGCATTCGCGAGCGCTCGCTGCTCGCGATTGAGCTCAACGGCGAGAAGCGGGTACCGCGCTTCCAGTTCGAGGGGACGGTGGAAGTCCCCGGACTTGCCAAGGTGCTGGCAGCGGTGGGCGAGCAGATGACCCCGCTCGCCTTTGCGATGTGGTTTCTTACGCCGACAGCGGATCTTGCAGTCGGCGAAGACGAAGCGCGCATCTCGCCGCGCGACTGGCTGCTGCAGACCGGGGACGTGGATGCCGTGCTCGCCCTCGTGGATGAGCTGTAGTGGCGAAGCTGCCGTTGCCGCCGCCGCCAGAACGGCTGCGTGCGCTGAGGCCGGTTACCCGCGTGCTCGGGGCAGGCACATCGCTGGCTCGCATCGGATTCGCCAGCGGGCGCCATCCCTCGGCATGGAACCAGTTCCGCTATTGGGGACCCACGACGGCGCGCTTTGACCACCATCAACGGAATGCGCGCGGGTTGCCGCACCGGCAGGATCGCGGTGTCCTGTATGCCGCTCGCCTGGCCCAGACGTGTCTGGCCGAGGTCTATCAGTCGTCGCGCGTCGTCGATGTCCACCGACACCACCCGTACCTGGCAGTGTGGACCCTTGCCGCCGACCTGATCCTGCTCGACCTGACCGGCGTATTCGCAACGCGCATGGGTGCGTCCACCGCCATCCATTCGGGGCCGCGCCCGCGTGCGCAACTCTGGGCTGCGGCGCTGTACGCTGCCTATCCGGATCTTGATGGCGTCGCCTACTGCAGCTCGATGAACGGCAACGCGGACGCCTTCGCATTCAACGAGCGGGCTCTGGGAAAAGGGTCGTTCCCGCCCTCTCCAAGTGTCATCCGCATGCTGGCAGATCCCCTGATCGCAGACCTCATCGACGCAGCTGCCGAGGATCTGCGTTATATGGCGCCACGCTGATCGCCGTTCAGTTCGCGCGCTGCACGTCGCCCGGGATCGGGAGTTGGTGCTTGTGGCTGGGGTTGCCCACACTTCTTGCTGGTTGCTGCGGCGATGACCAGAGCCGGAGGATCAGTCGGACCGTCGCATACAACTTGCGACATGAGCATAAAGCCCCAATCTGCACCGCTATATTCCAATGCTCCTACCGATCTTTCTCGAGCTTTCCCGAGGTAGCAACATGAATCATATTAAATTCCGGCTTATCCGTCCGAGGGTGGCTTGGACCTGTGGGCTTGCCATTGCGGTCACCATGTTTGGTGCCTCGATGCCACTTTTTGCTGAAACCCAGGTGGTAATTGTTGGTGTCCGCGCGGATTTGCCCAAGCCACTCGGCACTACTTCGGACGAACTGATTGAAGAGGTAAAAACCCAAAAGCAGCGTACGATGCTGCAGAGTTTGGGCAATCCCGTTGATGCCAATCACAGCTTCGGACGGGTGGACTACCCAACCAACGGACTACTCCCCGCCGAGGATTCCGCCATTCACTTGATGCGTAGATATGTCAATCTTGTCTACGCCACTCCTTTTGAAGCCGTTAGCGCCGAAGTGCTGTTAAAGACTGATGCGCGCTTCGGATATGTTGGGTTAGTAAGTGAGGGTGGATTCTCGGCTGCGCTCACTCCGACCGATGAGTTTTTCTCCAGGCCGTCGGGCAACACGGATCCTCTATTCACGGGATTTCAATGGGGAATGCACGCGTTGCAAATGCCAAACGCCTGGGGATATACGCCTGGATGGGGGCGGGTTGGCATGATAGAGGGTCGCGGGGACGTTTACGTTCCGGACTTGGTCGATCAACTATCGTACTTTGGGTCATTTGATTTGGGTGGTTATGTGACCTCAAACGGAAGGACTGGGGCTCGCGACATTATTTACAGGCCAGCAACGGCCGGTTACCACGGTACGCACTCGGACGGAATCGCCGTTGCCAGCGCTAACAACCCGCGGCCCGGCCAATCATTCGGCCAAGGCGTAAGTGGTGCATGCCAAAACTGCATGCTCCAACACGCGTCCGCGGCGGCACTGGATGAGCGCATGGGGAGCGCACGGTGGTTGACCGCATGGGGCGCGCAAATCGTAAACCTTAGTGGGTATATCGTAGATGGGTCCGACCCACAAGTTCTGCCTGAACGATCCGACTGCCCCAGTTATGGCTATAGTGAACTGGCGCATCCATTTTGCGCTGTCCTTGCCTTTATGCGCGAGCGAGACGTTCTATTCTTTGCCGCTTCTGGAAATAACAAGGGAGATGTTCAGTTTCCTGCTCGCGACCCTGCAGCCATTGCTGTTGGGGGCATTGATGTACTAGGAAATCTTTGGAACGAAGTCGCTTGGGTTGAGCCGCCAGAAAACTCTGTCGGATGCCCGGAAGTCCATAATGTGTCAAACGAGACTGGCACCCACGAGTGTGGTTCGAATTTCGGGGCGAGCCAAGATTTTGTCGCTCCCGCGAGGAGAATTGTTTCGACGGTCTCACCTGGATCGTCACTCTCGACACAGCAAGGCTGGTCCGACGCCGGATTTCCTCCATCCAACGATGGTTACGGATATCTGACTGGAACATCAATGTCGGCGCCTCACCTGTCAGGGCTTGCGGGCCTGGTGCGATCTATTCAGCCATTGGCATCGGCTCCGGATGTGGTCGCCCTAATGGGTGCAACTGCCAGCGGAAACGGTGTACGGTCTGACGAATTTGGTTGGGGGCTGCCGAATGCGGGGGTGCTGGCTGAACGGGCGCTAGGGAAATCTCAGGGTTCGCAGCTAACAAATCGCCTGACACCGATGTTCGTGCTCAAGAATGATTTGGACCACGACCGCCTTTACACATCAAATCCCACTTTGGCAGCGGCTGCGATGTACGGGGAGTACATGGTTCTGCCAGAGTGCCGTAGGCTACCGCCCAGCAATGAGGGATCATTGAGTTGCCTTACGGGCGCCGAGTATACAGGCGCCAATGGCGAGGGCTCCGCGGAACTACGACCGTATGAGTCGCCGGACTGGACGAACTGGGTAGATTCATCCGGCGTTTATCACACCCCGGAGGCCACTCCAATAGCCCAAGCCGAGGTGGGGTGGCCATTTATTGGCTACAACTATCCAAGCATATATTCCAGCGGAGTCGGACTGGTACCTACTTCGTCATTTTACGTTTTTACGACCAATCAAGCCGTACTTGGACGTCAGGTAGCTCCGCTGCATAAGCTGGCTTTCGACTCCGAGTGCGATCGCCGTGACCACGTCTATGCCACGTCGAACGCGGATTTGGTCTATTTTACTACGACCGACTTCTGCCCGAAAGTGGATGGGGTCCAGTCGTATAGAAGGGAGGGCATTGAGGGCTACGTGCTTTCATCCTGCCCGACCGGCGCGCAGTTTCATAGCTGCAAGACACTACCTCCTCCGTATTTCGCCGAGGAGTTTAGACCTGTCGCCAACACCGCATGGCCTCAGTGGTACGGCAAGGTGCCGCAACCTCTATATCGACGATACAATCCGAACGCCGAGGAGGGTTACATCCTCTTACTCGGCTCTCAGCTCGCGGATCCTGAGTTTGCTCGGTTCTCTGGTTTCGTCAATGGCTCTGGTCCGATAGGATATGTTTTCCCAAATATTGACTCTGACGGAGATGAAGTGATTGACGGCCAGGAATTGCTGTTGAACACATCTGCGCTGGGTTATGACTCTGATTGTGATGGATATAGTGACGGCGAGGAGTATCCGCCATTGGGCTACCAAGCGACTGGGCGCGACCCTCGGTCCCCTGGCCAGAATTGTGCTGATGTTGTTTCCCTTACAATGACTGCGCAGGTCATCCAAACTAGCGCTACGTCCAAGACAATCCGCTACTCGTTTTCTTCAAAGAATAATACAAGCTCAGGGAAGACCATTGACGTTAATTTTGATTCCTGGCTACCTGGGAGCGAGATGTCCAATACAACGATGAGCAGCGGTTCGCCGGGCTGCTATCATCGCTGGACATACGGATTCACCTGCACGCCTGTCGCGGCGGGCGCTACTGTGAGCGTGACTTACGATGCGGTCTTTGACTACGACCCGCCACAGGTTACGGCCGCTAGTGCGGGAAAACTTTGGGCGTACGTCAACTTGCTCAACCTTCCGCCTAATCAGACGGGCGTTCCTGATCCGACGCCCGATAACAATGTGGTCTATCATGTGCCCTGATTGCCCGTAGAATCGGGCCGCGAATTGCAGGAGATTGGAGTATGCCTTTCAAACGCAATGCCCTGGCGCTGCTTTGGGTTGTGCTCATCGGCTCGGCTATGCAGGCGGAGGCGTGCATCGGGCCGTGGCAGCCAGCCAGTGTGGTGTACAGGGCTCCGGTGCCGCCCAGCACGGATGCCAGCTTGGCCTTTGGTCCGGACGTATGTTCATTGGCCTTTTCTCCCGGTGACGGTTTACCCGTTGTACTTACCGTGGTCGGTGCGAACCTCACGCTCCAGGCAAGCTTGTCTGATACGGTTGGCGTTGGTCCGTTGACGCCGGCAGCTCCTGTCGAGATCCCGATCCCGCCGCTGCCCGCCGGCGAGTACCAACTGCAAACTGCATTTGATAGTCCTCGCGTTTTGGATGCCTCGTTGACGCTCGTGGTCAGTGCTGGAGTACCAACCGAGATTCCGACGAGTTCCAGGGGCGCGCTGTTGGCTCTCGCGCTGTCGCTATCTCTGGCGGCTTGGGCATGGATGCGGCGCTGACTTCGGCGGCCTGTTCGAGTAAACGGCGTCAGGAACAGGGTGCGACGTAAGGGGCAACGCTGTTCGGATCCGGGCGGCGAATTGGTGAGCAGAGAATTGTCTCTGGCAGCATTCTTGAGCTGGGTCGACCAAACAAAGCAAGGGCAGCGCGGCAAGCCACGCTCTACAACGGCAACGTCAGCGTCAACAAACGGCGGGACGAGGGAAGCTGGCGCGCCCAGAGGGATTCGAACCCCCGACCTACAGCTTCGGAAGCTGCCACTCTATCCAGCTGAGCTATGGGCGCGTTGTGTACTAGATTATCGCACGAACCTTCCCTGGTGCAGCGATCCGGCCCGGCCTCCGGCAATTGCTCCTGCATTGCCCTACCTCGGGCATCCGGCAATTGCTCCTGCATTGCCCTACCTCGGACATCCATGCCCTCGCCATGCCCTCGCCATGCCGGGCGTTCCTGTCGGCTGACGATGCCTGAGGGCATCGTCATGGCGCCGACACTCACCCAGCTGAGCTATGGGCGCGTTGTGTACAAGATTATCGCACGAACGCCGAGCAATGAGGCAAGCATGGGTTGCTGTCGCAGGTTTCCCTCACCCTACCCTCTCCCACAAGTGGGAGAGGGGATCACGGGCTGGTCGACGTAACTGGCTTGGGTTCCCTTCTCCCGCATCGCGGGAGACTGGCCAAAGGCCGGATGAGGGTGGTGGGGATAGCGCATACGTCGAACTGTGTGCGGGTGTATGAACCGGGCTGATGGGTAACAAAGTAAACCGGGCTGATAGGTGACACCTTGCGGCATTGCGCTCTTCGGAGGAATGCGATGCCTTGGAATGAGGTGGACACCATGGATTTGAGGAAACGATTCATCAACTCTTGGGCGGCTCAGCGGTTTTCGGTCAGCGAGTTGGCGAGGCAGTACGAGATCAGCCGGAAAACGGCCTACAAGCTGATTGGGCGGGTTTTGAAGGAGGGCGAAAGCGGCGTGGAGGATCGGTCGCATGCACGCCTGACGCAGGCACCCCGAATGTCTGCGCAGACGGAAAGCGCCTTGCTGGCGCTCAAGGCCAAGTATCCCGGCTGGGGCCCGAAGAAGATTCGGAAGAAGCTCGAAGACCAGTCGGCTGGGGCCTGCATCGTGCCTGCGGCGAGTTCGATCGGCGCGCTGTTCAGCCGTCACGGCCTGGTGGAGTCACGCCCGCGTAAGCGGGTGTGCACTGATGCACCAAGAGTCTTGCGCGCTGCCACCGCGTCCAATGAATTGTGGGCGATAGACTTCAAGGGCGAACGGCCGCTCGGCGACGGATCGATGTGCTATCCACTGACCTTGAGCGATGACTTTTCGCGCTACCTGTTGATTTGCCACGGATTGCCTTCAGTCGCTATACGCGGCGTTAAGCCATTGATGGAAGGTGCATTTCGTGAGCACGGACTACCCGGTGCGATACGCAGTGACTGCGGGTCGCCGTTCACCGCGATGCGCGCGGTCGGCGGACTTACCCGCCTGGCGGTGTGGTGGCTGCGTCTTGGGATCGACTTGCAGCGGACCACGCCTGGCAAGCCTCAGCAGAACGGTCGCCACGAACGCATGCACCGAACACTGAAGAAGGCAACCATGGTGCCGGTCTCAGCATCGGCGGCACTCCAGCAAGCACGCTTCGACGCATTTCGTTGCGAGTACAACGACGAGCGCCCACACGAAGCTATCGAGTTTCGCTGTCCCAAGGACCTCCACCGACCAGCGCTGCGCCCATTTCCCGACAGGCTGCCCGAGCCCATCTATCCGGGACATTTTCTACGTCGACGTGTGCGCAGCAACGGTGAAATAAAGCTGGGAGGCAAACTGCTTTATCTGGGCGAGCAATTGATCAAGGAAGAAATCGGCCTGGAGCCGGTCGAATACGGCTGGAAAGTGCACTTCTGCACCAAGCTCATTGCGCACATAGACGAAGAGACGCTCGGCGTCATCGCGCTCCGATGATGGCCAAAGAAGATCAAAAACTGGAGATAGATATCTCAGAAGCACAGCCGAAAGCGATAAGCTGACTGCCACCTATCAGCCCGGTCTGAAGTGTCACCTATCAGCCCGGCCGAACAGGGAAAAGCGCCCTCACCCTGGCCCTCTCCCGCAAGCGGGAGAGGGGATGAAATTGGTGCTGTCGCAGGTTTCCCGCGCCCCGCTAAACTGCATCTCCCCCACTCACAACTTCTCTCCCCATGCTCAAAATAGCCTTCG
Organism: Lysobacterales bacterium; assembly: GCA_038255435.1. Taxonomy (GTDB): domain Bacteria; phylum Pseudomonadota; class Gammaproteobacteria; order Xanthomonadales; family Ahniellaceae; genus 0-14-3-00-62-12. The sequence continues at coordinate 63,801 of JBBSLG010000023.1, read as the reverse complement.
TCGGGCTCGGTGCGATGGGTGCACCGATGGCCGGGCATTTGCATCGTGCTGGATATCTGGTGGCGGTCAGCAATCGCAGTCCGGACAAGGCCAGGCGCTTTGCCGCTGAGCATGCTGGCGTGCTGGCTGTGGACGATCCGCGCGACCTGCCCAAACACGCCGATGTGGTGATCAGTGCAGTGACAGCGGATGCCGATGTGATTGCGCTGGCAGAGGCGCTCGCGGTGCATGCGGGCGCTGGCTTCGTGCTGGTGGATACTTCGACGATCGCATCGACCAGCGCGCAGCGAGCGGCCGAGATTCTGCGCGCGCGCGGCGCCGATTTTCTGGACGCGCCGGTTTCGGGCGGGGTCGAGGGCGCGAAGAACGGCAAGCTTTCGGCGATGCTCGGCGGTGAGGCAGCGACACTGGAACGTGTGCGCGGCGCGATCGAGTGCTTCGCGGCGCGGATCACTCATATGGGTGCGGTCGGTGCGGGCCAGAACACCAAGGCGGTCAATCAGGTGCTGGTCGCCGGGATCGCCGGGGCGGTGACCGAGGGTCTGGCGCTGGGCCAAAAGCTCGGCCTGGACGCCGATCGGCTGCTGCCTACCTTGCTCGCCGGCGCGGCGCAGAGCTGGTTTCTCGAGAAGCGCGGCGCCACCATGCTGCGCAATGAATTCAGCGTCGGCTTCAAATTGTCGCTGCTGCACAAGGATCTTGGCATCGTGCAGCAACTTGCCGAACAAGTCGGCGTCGACCATAGCCTGGTCGACAAGGCGCTCGCCGACTACGCCGAGCTGATGCGGCGCGGCCATGGCGATGAGGATATTTCCGCGCTGATCCGTCTGAAGCGCGGCGACTAAGGCGCGTTTCGGCAACGCGCTCACGAAATTCCTGGGTTGCTGTTGCTATACAGTGGGCCTTGAATCGTTCAGGAGCTATTGCCATGAAAATGAGTCCATCACGTCCGAAGTCAAATTCATCCGGTTTGTGCAGCCCCGCCAAAGCAATGATCGTGCGGAGCGGTGTGTTGGCCGTAGCGCTGTTCGTTGGACAGATGGCAGCGGTAGCGCAAACGGTTCCTTCGGATTTGATGCTGACAAACCTGAATGTCATCGGCATCGACCAGCCCATCGCATTCGGGGAACCCAACGACGGCAGCGGCCGACTTTTCATCGTGTCGCGCACGGGCAATATCTACATCTACCGAAATGGCGTAGTCGAGAGCCCGGAGTTTCTGAATGTGTCCTCGAGTACGGGCGGAGAACAGGGCTTGTTGGGAATCGCCTTCCATCCGCAGTTCGCCAGCAATGGTCGCTTCTATGTTCAGCATACGCGCCCCGCGGGGGGCGTGAACATCGGTACCTTCCCGGACCAGCTTACGGTGGAGTACACGGCCAATGGGCCTGATCCGGACGTCGTCCCACCGGCGACTCGACGAGTCATCATGACCGTAGGTGATCTTGCCGACAACCATAACGGCGGAGATGTCCACTTCGGACCGGACGGCTTTCTGTACATCTCGATCGGGGACGGCGGACCGCAGAACGATCCGCATGGCTTCGCGCAATGTCTGTGGAGGAAGCCCGCAGACAACAACCCCGCCAGTTGCGCCTCAGGTACGGCGCCCAACTACGCGCTGCTCGGCAAAATCATGCGCATTGATGTGGACGCCACTACGGCCACTGCCCCCGCAGAGATGTGTGGAACAGCAACCGGAGCAACTGCCAACTATCGAATCCCCGCAGACAATCCACATGTAGGCACCAGCAATACCTGCGACGAGATCTGGCACCATGGCATGCGCAATCCCTTTCGCTTCAGCTTCGATCGCAGCAATGGCGACATGCTGGTGGGAGACGTCGGCCAAAGTGCATGGGAAGAGGTCAGCTTGATTCCTGCAGCCGATGGCGCCCAGAACCTGGGTTGGCGTACTTGCGAGGGGCGACAACTCCGGGGCAGCGCTACGGTGGATTCCTGCAATTTCGGACTCCTTCCTATCCTCAACTATTCCCATGCATCGAGCCGTTGTTCCATTACGGGCGGTTATCGTTTCCGCGGTCCGATCCCCCAGTTCAATGGCATGATTGTCTACGCCGACTACTGTACGCGCGAAATTTTCTTCGGCAAACCCGATGGTGCGTCTACGTCCGGCTGGAGCGCAACTCGCTGGGAGAACCCTCCCGGGACGCCCGTCAGACCGGCTTCGGGTCCGATCGGATTCGGCGAAGATCTCGCGGGCAATCTGTATCTCGGAGCCCAGAGCGATCAGGTTTACCGACTCAGTAGCGCTACCGCGGGTGACAACTTATTCGCCAACGGTTTTGAGTAGAAAAGATGGATTGATGGGCGGCGGCTTGCCCCTGTTGACGTTGACGTTGATTTTGTCCCCAAGGGGATTGCATAGAGCGTGGCTTGCCGCGCTGGCTTTGATTTTGAATTTGCCTTGGCTTCGACGCCATGGTCAAGGCGAAACCAGGGGGGCTTGCCCCGCTTTTGTATGCTGGCTTTTCTGTAGGGCATCTCTGCGAGATGCCGGCTTCCATGCGCGGCGGTGTTGGGATGGCATCTCACAGAGATGCCCTACAGGATCAGAGACGAGCAGTGGGTAGCACAGCTCTGTGACACCCGTATGACAGTGGTCTTGTCGGGACGATTCGATCGGCGTAAGTTCCCCATTCAAGCGCTCCACGGAGGAGCGCGGTAGTGGATGGGAGGGATGGGCGATGAAGAAATATTCGAAGTTCACACTGCTGGGCCTGGTGATGGCGCTGGTCGGCAGTGCCGCAATCAATGCCGCCGAACTTGCGGTGCCCTGTCATGAACAGGTCGCCCAGCAGTCGACAGCCAACGACAGCAACGACCACAATCCCTGGCGCTACCCGCATGAGGCCAAGCGCCAGCGTGCCGAGGGCACCGTGCGTCTGCAGGTTCAACTCGACAAGTCGGGTACCGCAACCCAGGTCAAGCTGGCCGGTTCCAGTGGATCAAGCCTGCTCGATCGCGCCGCGCTCAAGGCCGCACGCGGCGAGCGTTTCTGCCGCCTCGCCGAACCGGCGCTGCCGATGACGGGTCAGGCCGAAGTCGCGGTCAATTATTCGCTGAGTATCGGCGTCGCCAGGCTCTGATTCCTGCGTGCATCGCGGATGCTGGCCTTAGCGCGCTGCCAAGCGCGCCTAATGCAACCAGTGTCCGCCGCGCTTGCGCAATAGCGGACGCAGCCCGGTGGCGGGCTCCAGACCTTCGCTGAGATCCGGCGGTTTGTTGCGCCAGTACTGCTGGACATCGGCGACGGCACCGGCGACGGCATTGAGCGCGGTTTCGAAGTCCTCGTCGCTGAGCGGTTCGATGGTCTCGCCTTCGCTGGTTTCGAACACGCCTTCATCGGCGGCGAGCGCGATGATCGGGTGCAGCAGTTCCATCAGTTCCGGATCCTGCTGCATGCGGCCTTCCCAGAGCGCGGAGCGCAGATCGACGCCGATCGCGAATCCCTCGCACCAGCCGCGTGCGCTCAGCTCGGTCTGCTCGGAGTCGGCGATTTCGATTTCGCCGAAGATCGGCTGGTAGGCGAGCGCTTCGAGTTCCTGCACCACGCTGTTGTACAGACGAATCAGCAGGGCGAGGATGCGGTTGGCCTCTTCCTCGGTTTCAAATCCCTGCGCCTCATCGACGACATGGCCGAGCCATTCGCTGGCGGAAACCGGTTCGGGCCCGATCACCACGGCAGTCAGCAGGCCATGCACAGCATCGAGCATCAGCCCGCCGCGTTCGGCACGCTGACCGAGAAATGCGTGCAACTCATCCAGCTCGCTGGCCTCCAGGCCATAGGGCGTGGTTTCACTCATGCGCCGATCTCCACCCAGACCGGCGCGTGGTCGCTGGGGCGTTCCCAGCTGCGCGGTTCGCGATCAATGCCGACGGCGCTGACCCGGCTGCGCAGGGCCTCGCTGACCAGCACCAGATCGATGCGCAGGCCATTGTTGCGACGGAATCCTGCGGCGCGGTAATCCCACCAGCTGTACTGGGCGGCGGCGCTCTCGCGCAATCGAAAACTGTCGTGCAATCCCAGCGCTAGCATTCGGCCGAGCGCGCTGCGTTCTGGCGTGCTGCACAGCACCTGTTCGAACCAGGCTTCGGGATCGTGGACGTCGCGATCCTCGGGCGCGATATTGAAATCACCGAGCACGACGACGTTGGGATGCTGGCGCATCTCGTCGGCAATCCAACCGGTGACCGCGTCCAGCCATTCGAGCTTGTAGCGATATTTGTCAGAGCCGACTTCCTGACCATTGACGACATAGAGATTGATCACGCGCAGATCGCCCACGGTCGCGGCCAGCAAGCGGCGCTGTTCGTCGGCATAGCCGGCGACCTCGGCGAGCGGATCGCGCATCGGCAGGCGGCTGAGGATGGCGACGCCGTTGTAGGTCTTCTGTCCGGAGACCACCGCCTCGTAGCCGAGCGCGCGGATCGCATCGCTCGGAAACGCCGCAGTCTCCATCTTGATTTCCTGCAGGGCCAGCACGTCGGGCTGTGCGTGCTGACACCAGGCCTCGAGATGCGGCATGCGTACCTTGAGTGAATTGACGTTCCACGATGCGATCTTCATGGTGGAATGGTAGCGAGGCATCGCGCGCACGTCTGCGCCGATCGCCAAATCGTTGGCCGGTCGCGCGTGGATGGTGTCGATCGAAGCGGCGGCATTGAAGTCAGGGTTTATGCGGACGCGCAAGGTACTCGGCGCTCTGCATTTCAATCAACCGGCTTTCGGTGCGGGCAAATTCGTGGCGGTGCCGCGTGCCGCGATACAGGGCGCTTGGCGCTGCGGCGGCGCTGAGGATCAAATTCACATTGCGGTCGTAGAACTCATCGACCAGATGGACAAAGCGCTTGGCAGCATCCTCGCGCATGCCCTGGGCATCGAGCACGGGCACATCGGAAATCAACACGCTATTGAAGTTGCGGGCAAGCTCGATGTAGTCGGCGACCGCGCGCGGCCCTTCGCAGAGCGCGGCGAAGTCGAACCAGGCGATGCCATCGGCGCGCCGGCGCACCTTGATCGGCCGCTCGTTGATGCGCATATCGCCGATGGGCCGCAGCGAGCCGGGCGCCAGCCGATCAAAGCAGGCCAGCATCGCGGCATCGGCAGCGACCCCGAGCGGGCAATGGTAGACGCCACCCGAGGTCAATGTACGCAGCCGATAGTCGACCGCGCTGACCAGTTCGAGCACCTCGCAACGGCGTTCAAGCAGGGCGATTGCGGGCAGGAAACGTTCGCGCTGCAGGCCATGCTCATAGAGCCGGTGCGGTGGCAGGTTGGACGTGGTGACCAGGGTGGCACCGGCATCGAACAGATGCCGAAGAAATTCGCCGAGGATCATCGCGTCGCCGATGTCCTGGACAAAAAACTCATCGAGGCAGAACAGGCTGGCCTCGTCGGCGAACTGACGCGCGACCAGGCGCAGCGGATCCTGTTCACCGGCATGGGCACGGAGCGCCTGGTGGACCCGGCCCATGAAGCGATGGAAGTGCATGCGCAGCTTGCGCTCACCGGGCAGGGCATCGTGCAGCAGATCGATCAGGAAGGTCTTGCCACGTCCAACGCCGCCCCAGAGATAAAGCCCGCGCACGCGCTCAGGCGCCGCGAAGCGGCGCTGCAATTGCGCCAGCCAGCCGGTTTCCACTGCGATGGCGCTCAGACTGTTGTGGATGCGATCGAGTGGTCGCAGCGCGGCGCGTTGAGCGGGGTCCTGTTGCCATCGACCCGCGGCGACGCCCGCAGCGTAGCGCTGCGAGGGAGTTTGCGCCGGCTCGGACACCTAGGGAACCTCTGAATAAGTCATCACAACGTCTTCGCTACCCAGCTTAGTGTTTGCCAAACCCCCGTTTTCAACAGCGGAGCTGGTCGTTTTCAACAGCGCTAGCTGGTCAAACCTGCGGTTTTGACCAGCTCCGCTGTTGAAAGCCGCCCCCTGACTCAGGGGGCTATCGCGGCTCCGGACTTATTCATAGGTTCCCTAGTTTTCCAGCGCCGGCAAGGGGGCGCGCATCCGCGTCTGGATATGCGTACGCAAGGCGACCAATTGACCGTGAAAGAAGTGCGATGTCTCCGGCATCCGGACCAGATCGATGCGCGGGCCGAGTTGCTCGGCCCAGGCAAAGACCGCAGGCGCGTCGACGACCTCGTCGGCCTCGGGCTGGATTACCAGCCAGGGACAGCTCGGCAAGGTGATCGCGTCGAATCGCCAGCGTCCGATCGGTGGCGCCAGACTGATCAGCTGGACCGGTGCGATGGCAGCGGCGCGGCTGATCGAGACAAAGGCGCCGAACGAAAAGCCGACCAGCCAGACGCCATCCTGGGGCCGCACCGTCCGCAGCCATTGCACCAGGCGCAGCAGATCCTCGCCCTCGCCGACCCCGTCATCGAAGTCGCCTTCGGATTTTCCGACGCCGCGGAAATTGAAGCGCAGGGTGCGCAGACCGAGTTCGCGCAGACTGCGCTCGGCCGTGGTCACGACCTTGTTCTGCATGCTGCCACCGTGCAGGGAATGCGGATGACAGAGCACGGCGGTGCCCAGGCGCGCCGCTTCCTTGGGCAGGTCGCTGACGACTTCCATCTTGCCGGCCGCACCCTGCAGGAAAAAATGCGCGGCGGCCTCGGGAAACTGGCTGGGTGTATCGATCATGCCGGGGCTGGATTTCGACTGTGCGTGAAGACCCTAGGGTACCCGGTCCCCAGCATGCCTCGATAGGCGGATGTCGGCGTGCAACAAGATGAAAACTCTGCAGCCTGCGCCGATTGGCACATCGTCAAAGCGGGCAGGCCTCGCTATTGTTGCGACTTTCCACCGGGGAGATTCCGATGAGACCAGCTGCTTCCGCCATCGCCAGCAGCGCGCTGGCCCTGCTCGTACTGAGCCAATCCAGTCTGGCGCTGACGCCGGCGGATGCGCCGACTCCGGCCTGGAAGGCATGGCAACAACATCAGAGCCTGCAATCGGACTCGCTGTTCGACGGCCTGCACTGGCGTTCAGTCGGACCCACAGTGCAGGGTGGTCGCGTACTCGATGTGGCGTCCATTCCGGGCCAGCCCTATGGCTTCTACGTGGCCTATGCGACCGGCGGTGTCTGGAAAACCCAGAACAATGGCGTGAGCTTTGTGCCGCTGTCCGACCAGTTGCCGGTTACGATCACTGGTGCCATCGCGGTCGATCCGCTGCTGCCCAAGCGGCTGTGGATCGGCTCGGGTGAATCCAATGCCTCGCGCTCCTCGTACGGCGGCATGGGTGTGTTCATCTCCGACGATGAGGGCGCGACTTTCCGCCACGTCGGACTCAGCGATGTTGACCGTATCGCGCGCATCGTCGTGCACCCGAAGGACAGCAACCGCGTCTGTGTCGCCGCTACTGGCAGGCTCTACAGCGACGGCGGCCGCCGCGGCGTGTTCTGTACGCGCGATGGCGGCGTGAGCTGGACGCAGACCCTGGTCGGCACTGGCCGCAGTGGCGCGATCGATCTGGTGATGGACCCGAAAAACCCCAAATTGCTCTATGCCGCGCTCTGGGAGCATTCGCGCAGCGCATGGAACTTCGTCGAGTCGGGCGCCGGCTCGGGCGTCTACAAATCCAGCGACGGCGGCGACAGCTGGACTCGGCTCGCCGGTGGATTTCCGCAGGGCGCCAAGGTCGGTCGCATCGGTCTTGCGATTTCCGCCAGTGATCCCAAGGTGCTCTATGCCAGCGTCGACAACTGGGAAGAGCTGCCCGCCGATGAGCAGGATCTGGGCGACCGGCCGCTGTCGGCACGCCGGCTGAAGTCGATGAGCAAGGAAGAGTTTCTCGCGCAGGGCCCGGATGAGATCGAGGCCTTTATCCGTAGCAATGACCTCGATACCGATCTCGATGCCAAAACCCTGATCGCGCGCATCCAGAGCGATGAGCTGAAAATCCAGGACCTGATCGACGCGCTCAATGATGCCGAGGCAGCCCTGTTCAATACCGATATCCGTGGCCTGGAAATCTACCGCTCCAACGATGCCGGCGCGACCTGGCGGCGCACCCATGAGCGCCCGCTCAGCGAGGTGACCTATACCTATGGCTATTATTTTGGCCAGATCCGTGTGGCGCCCGACAACCCGCAGCGCATCTATGTGCTCGGTGTGCCGGTCGTCGTATCGGAAGACGGCGGTGCCAGTTTCAAAGGCATGAACCAGCACGATGTCCATGTCGATCATCATGCCTGGTGGATCGATCCGCAAAATACCCAGCGCATGATCAATGGCAATGATGGCGGCATCGACATCAGCTACGACGGCGGCGCGACCTGGCTCAAACTCGATCGGCAACCGGTGGGACAGTTCTACACGGTCAATGTCGACATGGCCGAGCCCTACAACGTTTACGGCGGCCTGCAGGACAACGGTACGCTCAAGGGTTCATCGCGCAGTGATTGGGAACGCGGTGAGGATTGGAACATGATCGGCGGCGGTGATGGCATGCACGTCGCGATCGATCCACGCGACAACACGGTCTACACGGGTTACCAGTTCGGCTACTACAACCGCAAAGGCCCCGATGGCGGCGGTCAGGTGCGGCCGCGCGAGAAGCTCAAGGATCCTGCGCTGCGCTACAACTGGAACACCCCGGTGCTGCTGTCGACGCATAACCAGGACGTGGTCTATTTTGCCGCCAACAAGTTGTTCCGTTCGTTCGACAAGGGCGTCAACTGGAGCGCGATCAGTGGCGATCTGACGACCAGCCGGCAACGCGGCGATGTGCCCTTTGCGACGATCACCAGTGTCAGCGAATCGAGCCGGCAGTTTGGCCTGATCTGGGCGGGCACCGATGATGGCAATGTCTGGGTGACCAGTGGTGGTGGCAACGACTGGCGCAACGTCTCGGCGCGCCTGCCCGATCACTGGGTCAGCCGGGTGATCGCGTCGAGCCATGCGCTCAAGCGCGCCTATGTCAGCTTCAACAATTACCGCAATGACGATGCGGCTGCGATGCTGTATGTGACCGATGATCTGGGCAACTCCTGGCGTTCGATCAGTTCGAATCTGCCGGCCGAGTCGATCAATGTGGTCCGCGAAGATCCGGTCAACGCCGACGTGCTCTATGTCGGCAGCGATCGTGGTGTCTATGTATCGCTCGATCGCGGCGCGCGCTGGCAGGTGCTCGGCGCCGATCTGCCCAAGGTGCCGGTACATGATCTGGTGATCCATCCGCGTGATCGCGAAATCGTCGCTGGCACCCATGGCCGCAGTGTATGGATCGCCGATGTCTTGCCGGTCCAGGAACTGAGTGCAAGTGTGCGTGACAAAGCCCTACACGTATTCCCGATCGATCCGATGACCGCCGAGCGCGGCTGGCGCAGCCGGCCATCGCGCTGGTTCGATGAATCCAGCGATCTGCCCGTGCGCACCATCAGCTATTGGGCCAGCGCCGCGGGCACTGGCACACTGAGCGTGATCGACAAGGACAAGCAGGTCATCAAGGAACTCGCCTTCGAGGCCAAGCGCGGCATCAATACGCTCGACTGGGATCTCAGTGTCGATCAGGCACGAGCACTCGCTGCGGAAGTCGCCGCTGCCGAGAAGTCCGACACCGCGTCCAATGCCGCGACGACTACATCGACCATCGACGATCAGGCGAGCAAACCGGCGGATGGCAAGTCCGCCGGGGAACTCGCTACGGCGGCGGCAACGCCGTATGCCGAATCGCTGCGCCTGGGCCATCGTCTGTTGCTGGTACCGGGCAAGTACACCGTGCAGCTGCGCATGGCCGGCGCCAGCAGCGAAGCGAATTTTGAGCTCAAGGCGCCCGAAGCCTACAAGCCGCGTGCACCGGCCAAGCCCAAACTGCGCGGTCGCGACGACTGATTGCCCGGATTGATCGCGCCGGAGGGGGCATTGCGCGCCCCACTCCGGCGAATCACGGCAGGACTGCTGCGCGGTATCGACCCTGTACCTTCGGCCCATGCCGAGGCGCGACAGGCGCCCTATCGTGGGAAGTGTTTACCCACCCACTTCAAGGATTTCCGATGAAACTTCGTGCCCTGCCGCTGCCTTTGGCGCTCGCGCTTGCCCTCGCCGCCTGTGGTTCCAAGGACGCCACGGCGCCGGATGGCAGCAGCGCATCCGCAGCCAAGGCCACGACCGCCCAGTCTGATCCGGCCGCAACCGCCGCGCAATTGGAGCAGCTCTACAACGAATTCTGGGAGGCATCGCTCGAACTCAATCCGATCCAGGCCACCTTCGTCGGCGACCCGCGCTACAACGATCGCCTGCCCAACTTCCTGAGTGCCGAAGTACGCCAGCAGGAACACGATTTCGAACAGAAGTGGCTGGATCGGATTACGGCGATCGATCCCTCGGTGCTGGACGGTCAGGCACGGGTTTCCTACGACATCTTCGTTCGCGACCGCCGTCTGATCCTTGAGGGCGAGCGCTTCCCCGGCTGGATGCAGCCGGTCAACCAGTTCAGGAATTTTTCTCAGTTCCTCGTGCAGCTCGGCAGTGGCGCCAGCGCCCAGCCCTTCGTGACGGTGAAGGACTACGACAACTGGCATGCCCGTGCCAGTGTTGCGCCAGCCATCTTCGATACTGCGATTGCCAATATGCGCGAAGGCATGGCGACCGGTGTGGTGCAGCCCAAGGTGCTGATGCTGAAGGTGCTGCCGCAACTGGAGTCGATCATCAAGGACAAGCCCGAGGACACGCTGTTCTGGGGTCCGATCAGCAAGCTGCCGGCGGATTTTTCTGATGCCGACAAAACCCGGATCACCGATAGCTATCGCAGCCTGCTTGCCGAACAGGTGCTGCCGGCCTATCGCCGTCTGCATGCCTTCATCAAGGACGAGTACATCCCCGCCTGTCGCGAAACTGTTTCGTTGTCGGCCCTGCCCGATGGCGAAGCCTGGTACGCATTCAACGTCAAGAACATGACGACGACCACGATGACGCCGGCTGAGATCCATCAGATCGGACTCGACGAAGTCGCGCGCATTCAGGGCGAGATGAAGGCGGTGATGCAGCAGGTCGGTTTCAAAGGCGAGCTGAAGGATTTCTTCAAACACCTGACTACCAGCGACGAGTTCAAGTTTGCCACTGAGCAAGCCCTGCTCGATGCCTACAATGCCCTGCGTGCACGCACCGAGGCGGGCGTGCCGAAGCTGTTCTCGTTGACGCCCAAAGCCGGCTTCGAGATTCGTCCGGTGGAGCCTTTCCGTGCGGCAAGTGCGGCCGGCGGCAGCTATCAGGGTCCGAACGAAGACGGCAGTCGTCCCGGCATCTTCTACGTCAACACCTATGACCTGCCCTCACGCAAGACCTGGGACATGGAATCGCTGTTCCTGCATGAAGCGATTCCGGGTCATCATTTCCAGATCGCCCTGCAGCAGGAACTGACCGGTCTCCCGAAGTTCCGTCGCTTCGGCGGTGAGACGGCGTTCGCCGAGGGCTGGGGTCTCTACGCCGAATCGCTGGGCAAGGACCTCGGTGTCTACACCGATCCGTACCAGTATTTCGGACGTCTGCAGGCTGAACTCTGGCGGTCGATCCGACTCGTCGTCGACACCGGTCTGCACAGCAAGGGCTGGACCCGCGACCAGGTGATTGCCTACATGCTGGAGAACTCCGCCAGCACCAATACCGAGTCGGTCTCCGAAGCCGAGCGCTACATCGCCATTCCAGGTCAGGCGCTCGCCTACAAGATCGGCGAATTGAAGATCCAGGCTCTGCGCCAGCGCGCCGAGCAAGCCCTCGGCGCCGGCTTCGATGTCCGCGCTTTCCATGCTCAAGTCCTGCAGGACGGTTCGCTGCCGCTCGATGCACTCGAAGCCAAGATCGATCGCTGGATCGCCGCGCAGAAAGGCTGAAGCGCTCCAACGTAGGAGCGCCAGATCGGCGCGACCGTTGTGGTCACTGTGCACCACAACGGTCGGCCCGCCTCGGGCCTCCCACAAGGCACCAAAACACCCGCCTCGGGCCTGCTACGGCTGACGCGCTAGAACTGCGCCAACGCAGAACCCGCGACCACCAGACCGGGCATCGCGGCGAAGCCTCGCTGATGATCGTGCAGATGTGCGTGATCGTAGGCGTCGCCAAGTCGGTCCATCTCGTTGGCGGAGGCCAGCAGGAACTGCGCGATCTGGCGCAGTTCTTCGGCGCTGGCAACAATGGTGATGTCGGCCATTCGTGCCGGCGCAACCAGTTCGGGCGGCAAGGCTTCGTCGAGATGGCCAAAGATCTGCATAGCGTCGCCTCGCCCAGGGTGGGGAGATTCTAGCCCGGAATCTTCATCCGTCATCATCGATCACGCCGGAGTCGTCAGCCGCCAGATAGGATCGCGCTTGTGTCCAGGAGCGCCCGATGCCGACCGCCAAGCCAATCGATACGCTGACTGCCGACGATTTGATCCGCCACCCGATCTGGGAATATGCGCTCGGCGACGAGATCGAGCATGACGAGACCTGGGTGCAGCCCTATCCCGGCAACGTGGTGCCGAGTGACATCGACCATGCGGTGTACCACGTTGCCTGCGATGTCGAACTGGCATCGGGTCGTCGTCTGATCGGATTCATGAGCTTGTGCAACGGTCACTTGCATGACCCTCTGCCGATTGTGCTCGGTACCCACGCAGGTGAGTATTTCGCAATCGACGAGCGCCCGCATCGGCGCAATCTTGCCGCGTATATAGCGGTCTTTGCTGGCTCGCCCGCACAGGTGTTTCCTGCTCGTTGGCGCCTCCACGTCTTGATGGACGGGTCGAAGCAGCACTTGCACGGCGAATGCGCGGGTCCGGGCTGAATCGGTCACTCCGATGATCAGTGCGCGGGGCGATGTCGCCGGCGGACTTCCGATGCAAGGCCTGGCGGCACCCATCGGCGGCGACGCCGGTGCCTCGCCTATTTGGCGTCTGGTGCTGCCGGCGTGACGGTCTCGACCGCATCGACTTCGGGCTCGGCGCGCGGCGGTGGCGCTTTCTTCAATGCCTTGGCGTCCTTTTTCTTCTTTTTCTCGAGCTCGCGCTGGCGTTTGTCGAACTGGTAATTCGGCTTCATCACTGATTTCCTGACGACTGGATGTGCCGACAATAGCGGGACTCGGTCGAATTACCGAGTGCTTTTTGTCCGCTCGGCAAGCGAATCGGGACGAGACCCAGCAGGTGGCGAGGCCGGCCAAGGCTTGACCGCTGAGCATGCAGGCGCTGCAATCGGCGTTCCACCGCATCATCAGGAACCTGCCCCATGTCTGCAAAGCACCGCTGTTTGATCGCGCTGATGGCCTGCGCGCTGTCCGCTGCCGGGATGGTTCAGGCCGCCGATGGCTACCGTCTGGTTCATCGCAGCGAGCTCGCTGCCGAACTGGCGCGCGGCAGCGTTGTGGTCGAACCCTACGGCGCACTGACTTGGGTACGCACACCCGGCATCGACCCATTCGCCGTGTTCGCGTTGGATCTGGGCAATCGCAAATTTGATCCGACGGTCGATGGCGCTGCCAACCAGCGCGTCTATGGCGGCGGCTCAGCATTGCGCCTGGTCCAGTTCAATGCGCCGCCGCATCAGTCATGGCTGGATGAACTGCAGCGCCAGGGCGTGACCGCGATCCAGTACATCGCGCCTTACAGCTACATAGTATGGTCTGATTCCACGAGCCTGGAATCGGCCGCGCGCGCGTCCGCGCATCTGCGCTGGCAGGGCGACTTTCTGCCCGAGTACAAACAGCACAATGCCGGCGAAGGTCTGCGTCGCAACGAGACCAGCTGGCAGGCCATGCTGTATCGCGGCGCGGCCATTCAGAACGCTGCGCTCTCGGCGCTAGGTGCAGAGGTCAGCGATCGCAGCGTGATGGACCGGCATTTCGAGGTAATCCGGTTCGAGATCGAAGACCCGGCCAGCATCGCCCGGCTGGCCGCCCTGCCCGGCCTCTACAGCCTGCAGCCACTGCGGCGCGATGGCGGCCTGCGTGCCGAGCTCGCCAATCAGATTACGGCCGGCAATATGAGCGGTAGCAACACACCCCTGCTCGGCTATCTGCCCTGGCTGAGCAGCCTGGGCGTGAACGGCACCGGCGTCACCATCGCCAATGTCGATGGCGGGATTTTCGACACCCACCCTGATCTGATCGGCCGCATGCTGCCCTGCGTTGGTGACACCTGCGGTGGCGCGGCTACCAATGCGCATGGCACGCACACTGCGGCCATCATGGCCGGCGATGCCAGCTCGGGCATTACCGACAGCAACGGCTTCCTGCGTGGGCTCGGCATGGCGCCGGGCGCCAAACTGGTCGAGCAGGTCTACAACCCGACCTTCACCCAGGCCGGCGGCATGCTCAAATTGATGCGACAGTCGCATGACAATGGTGCCGAGCTCAGCGGCAATAGTTGGGGACCGGCCGGCTCGCCGGTGGGCTACGACCTGGATACCCGTCAGGTCGATGTCGGTGTGCGTGATACCAAGCCCGATATCGGCGGCGACCAGCCGCTGACTTATGTGCTGTCCTTCATGAATGGCAATGGCGGCACAAGTTCGCAGGGCAGTCCCGACGAAGGCAAGAACATGATCACGGTCGGCTCGACCAAGGCGCAGACCGGCGCCGGCGCCTTCATTCCCGCGTTCAACGATGTCTCCAGCAATAGTGCGCACGGACCCGCGCTCGATGGCCGGCGCATTCCGCATCTGGTCGCGCCGGGCTGTTCAGTGGATTCGGCCAGTAGTGCCACCGGCTATGGTGCGATGTGCGGCACCAGCATGGCTTCGCCCCAGGTTTCGGGCGCCGTGGCGCTGTTCATCCAGCACTACCGCAGCCTGCATGCAGGGGCGACGCCGAGTGCCGCCCTGGTCAAGGCGGCGCTGATTGCCGCGACGCGCAATCTGGTCGGCTCGCTGGACGCCGGTGGCGGCACACTCGGCAATCGCCCCGACAATAAACAGGGCTGGGGCCGATTGCGCGCCGACTGGCTGTTGTCGCCAGGCGTGATGGTGCTGTATCGCGATCAGGATACGCAGACCTTCGACAACACGGGCGAAACCTGGAGCCTGAATGTCTCGGCTGAAGATCCCGGCCAGCCGATGCAGATCGTCATGGTCTACACCGATGCGCCGGGGCACGGTACCGGCGGCAGCACGCCGGCTTGGAACAATGATCTTGATCTTCGTGTCAGCCAGGGCGCGAGCGTCTATCGCGGCAATGTGTTTGGTGCCAATGGCTTCAGCAGCACCGGCGGCAGCGCGGACGACCGCAACAATATTGAAGCGGTGATCTTCGATCCCGCCACAGCAGCCGGCGGCGGATTCATGATTGAAGTGGTCGCCAGCAATATCAGCTCGGATGCTCTGCCCAATTCCGGCGATGCAACTGACCAGGATTTCGCCCTGGTCTGCGTCAACTGCATCAGCGGTCCTGGCTACAGCCTCGCGGCCGCGCCAGCACTGCGTACGCGCTGCGGACCAGGTGATGTCGAATGGACGATCAATGTCGGCGCCTTTGGTGGCTACAGCGGCAGCGTGGCGCTCGCGGCCGCTTCAGTGCCGAGCCCGGCGACGACACAGTTCACGCCAACTTCGGTGCTGGCGCCGGGAAGCGCGCTGCTTACGCTGTCGACCGGCGCGCTCGCTGACGGCCGCTACGCCATCGACGTACTCGGCGATGATGGCGATGACGACCGTCTGGCTCGCGTCAATCTCGACTACAACGCCAGCATCGCCGCCGCGCCGACCTTGTCGGCACCCGCAGATGCCAGTACCGACCAGCCACTACGGCCGCTGTTGCAATGGGCTGATGCCGCCGTTGCGGCGACGGTAAGCGGCTATCGCGTCGAGATCGACGACAGTTCCGACTTCGCCAGCATCGTGTATAGCGCCGAGACCGCCGACAACGAACTTGAAGTGGATAGCGCGCTCGCAGCCGACACCGAGTATTACTGGCGCGTGGTCGCGCTCAACAGTTGCGGCGAGACGGTCTCGACTGCACGCACTTTCAGGACCGCCCAGTTGTTCTGCGCGACACCGGGTATCGCCATTCCCGATGGCAGCGGCAATGTCACCAGTTCGATCAGCATTCCGAGCGGGGGCACGATCAGCGACCTCGACGTCGCGCTCGCGGCAACGCACGGCTGGGTCGGTGATCTGGTATTCACGCTCAGCAAGGTCGGTGGCGCGACGGTCAGCCTGATCGATCGACCCGGCGTGCCTGCCTCCTCGTTCGGCTGTAGTGGCGACAATTTCGACATCGTGCTGGACGACGAAGAACCAGTGCGCACCGCCGAGGCCAACTGTGGGGCAGGGACACCCGCGTATGTCGCCGGCGCCAGCTACCGGCCGAACCAGCCGCTGTCGGCATTCGACGGTGCCAGCCTGGCTGGCACCTGGACCCTCACCGCCAGCGATGCGGCCGGTCAGTTCGCCGGCACGTTGGATTCCTGGTGCCTGCAGCCGGCGCTGGTGGCGCCGCCGGTGTTGTTTACCAGCGGGTTCGAGTAATCGGCTAACGGTCACCGCTGGCGCGTCCAAGCAACTCGGCCGTCGCCGGACTCCAGACCGACCAGGCGTGCCCGCCGGGGCGGACGAGCACCTGGTCATCGTTGAGATGCGGCGCCAGGCGGGCGATCGCTCTTCGGAGGCGATCGTCCTCGCCGTAGGCAAGCCAGACGCGCTGGCGCTGCAGTGGGTCAGCTGACAGAAATTGCAGATGCCGCCACATCTCGTGCTGCCAGTTGTCGGAATCGATCTGCTGTGGCGCGCCCGGGTCCCAGTGCGCGAGTCCGCCAGCGCGGTCGATCTCACCCTGGATAGCGCGATCACCAAGAAAGGGCGCCAGCAAAATCAGGCCCTCGAGTGCGCCGGGATGGTCGCGGTCATAGAGGATCACGCCCATGCCACCCATCGACGCGCCGGCCAGCCACACCTCGCGATAACCGCGCGCGCGGGTTGGCGCGATCACATCGGCGTGCAATCGCTCGGGCATGTTGCCGGCACGGTAGACCGCGAGCGGCACATCGGCCAGCACCACATCGGCATCCGGCCATTGCCCCTGGATGGCGGCGACGATGCCGCTCGGCTGCAATCCGGCCAGATCATCGCGCCGTCCAGGCAGGACCACGACCGCGCGTGTTGCCGATTGTGGCGCAGCCACCAGCATCGTCCGCAGCGGCGCGTCCGGCCGGATCGGCGCCGTGCAGGCGGCCAGTGTGGCCAGCAAGCTCATGACGGTCATCCATCGCATCAACGGGTTCATCAGCACTGACTCCTGGTGTGGAGTCGCGTTATAGCGATGCGCTTGTTGCCGTGGCGTGAGCCGCGTATGCAGGCGCCGACAACCGGCGCGGCGCGCAAGCCCGATCCACAGCGCGCTCCCTACAGCGGTGGCGGCTGACTGCGCTGGTTGCTGAGCACGACATAGGTCTTCGGAATACTGTCATGCCACCCGCGATCAGCGAACAGAAACGAGAACGGCTCGAAGGGAATCAGCCGACAGAGGCTGCGACCGAAGGTCTGTCCGATTGACGGGCGTCCGCCGTCTTCGTTGACGACCACGGTACCGAACAGGAACTTGCCCGGTGTGCGCGCCCAAATCCCTTCGAAGAAGACGTAATAGCCAAGGATCATGATGATGCCGAGCAGAAAGTCAGGTATCCGGGTGAGCATCTCGACGCCGGCCTGGCCCATCGTGAGCCCGACCACGATGCCGAAGACCAGACTACAAGCGAAAAACCCGATCATGTCGATGATGTAGGTGCCGAAACGACGACCCTTGCCGGCCAGTTCGATGGCCCGGTGCTGGTCCGGGCCTGCTACATCACTGTGCGGTGCCTGATAGGGATTGCCGGGCTGATTCATGCCTGCTCCGTTGTTTGCGGTTGGGTCGGGTGGCAGCGATTGAACCATGAAACTGCCGCAATAATCCGCCCGACTCAAGGCCAGCCCGCTGAGCCGTTCGCGCTCGTCAGCGCAGCAGTGCCGCCCTCGCGGCATGCAACAGCAGGATTGAGTAGAGCTTGTGGAATCCGAGCAAGAGCCGAAACATTCCAGCACCACGATCCGTCCCGGCGCGCCCCCGGCTTGCCGCCGGCACGACCGCAGAGCCAAACCGCAGCTGCGTCTTCGCGCCCTCGGCAATGACCGAGACCATCAGCCACGAGCGCGTACGCCCCTGGAAGTCGCACATCAGCAGTTGATCATCGGCGCGCTGCTCGACCGTCCAGGCGGCGAAAGAATCCCGCTTGCCCGCCGCCAACTCTGCCGCCTCGGCATCAGTCGATGGCCGCCGCACCGCCCAGCCAAGAATCCAGCGCTCCAGTTTGAACAGCCAGGTCGTGTAGAACGCCTGCACGTACTCTGCATGCGAAACCGACCGACTGATTTCGGTTACATAGCAGTCGGCATAGCCGCCATCGCGCTGATAGCGCGCGAGCAGAGCATCGGCGGGGACTGACGCCCTGGCAATTGAAAGCATCGGCGCATTCTCGCAGTTGGGCAACCCCGATGGTCAGGGCGCCGTGGCTCATCAAAGGTGGCCAGCTGATTCCTCAGCTCGGTGCAACAATCCGCCCTGCCCTTACTCAGGCGGCGGCAATACCTCGATCACTTCGCGCACCGTGGTGATGCCGCGCGCAACAATCTCGGCGGCGGCATAGCGCAGTGGGCGCATGCCGTCCTTCAAGGCGAGTTGCTGGAATGCGGGCAGATCGAGATTGGAGGTGATGCCCTTGCGCAATACCGACGTCATCGGCATCTGCTCATAGATCGCGCTGCGGCCGAGATAACCGGTGTGGCGGCATTCATTGCAGCCCTTGGGCATGGCCACCCGCGCTGGTTTCTTCAGCGCCAGGGTATGCACCAGAGAGGCCCATTCGGCATCGCTGATCTCGCCAACGGTGCGGCAATGCGGACACAGGCGGCGCACCAGTCGCTGCGCAATGACACCATTTAGGGTGCTCTGGATCAGGTAATGCGCAACGCCAAGATCGAGCAAGCGGGTGACCGCGGATGGCGCATCATTGGTGTGCAGGGTAGACAGCACCAGATGCCCGGTCAGTGACGCCTGTACGGCCATCTCGGCGGTCGGCAGGTCGCGGATTTCGCCGACCATGATGATGTCGGGATCCTGACGCAGCAGGGTGCGCACGCCGGCGGCGAAGGTCAGATCGATATTGGTCTGCACCTGCATCTGGTTGAGTTCGGGCGCGATCATTTCGATCGGGTCCTCGACCGTGCAGACATTCAGATCGGGCTTGGCCAGATATTTGAGCGTGGCGTACAGCGTCGTGGTTTTGCCCGAGCCGGTCGGCCCGGTGACCAGGACCACGCCATGCGGCTGCTCGATCATCGCCTTCCAGACTTTCTCGTCCTTGGTGCTGAAGCCGATTTCGGCGAAGGTCTTGACCACGACATCGGGATCGAAGATGCGCAGTACCACTTTCTCGCCGAATGCGGTCGGCATCGTCGACAGGCGCATCTCGACTTCGCGGCCACCGGGCGAACGCGTCTTGATGCGGCCGTCCTGCGGGCGGCGGCGCTCGGCAATATCGAGCCGGCCAAGAATCTTGACGCGGCTGACCACGGCAATCATCACCGGCGTCGGCAACTCGAACACCTTGTGCAGCACGCCATCGATGCGGAAACGGATCGGGCTGACCTCGCGCCGTGGCTCCATATGGATATCACTGGCGCGCTGCTCGTAGGCATATTGCAGCAACCAGTCGACGATGCGGACGACATGACTGTCCTCGGCGTTGAGATCACCGGAATTGCCCAGTTCGATCAGCTGTTCGAAATTGGGCAGGATGCGGCGGTTGTCGTCGTTTTTGTCGTCCTTGGCCTTGCGCACGCTGCGCGTTACGCCGTAGAACTCCATCAGATAACGATTGACGTCGAGCGGATTGGATACCACCCGCTTGATCTCACGTCGCAGCATCTGGCTGAGATCATGTTCCCAGCGATTGTCGAACGGTTCGCTGGTGGCGAAGGTGACGCTGGCCTCGGTGATCGCTACCGGCAGGATGCGGTAGCGCGCCGCGTAGTTGGGCGCGACGATCTGGCCAACCTTGACCACTTCGATCTTGGTCGGATCGATCTTCAGATAGGGCAGATCGGCACGCCCGGCCAGCCATTCGGTCAGTGACTCGAGCGTCAGCGCCTTGCTGGTATCGCGACGATCGCTGTACTTGGCATTGGCGATCAGTACCAGCGGGTGGATGTCGTTGCGCGCGGTGGTGCGCGCGACCTTGGTGCGTTTGGCCTCGTCGTCATTGATCAGGCCATCGGCCAGCAATTGGGCGAGCACCTCATCGAGGTCCAGGCGTTTGCCGGTGGAGAATCCATGCGAGCTGAAATCGGCGCGATCGTTCAAGGGAACCACTTTGGAAGAGGGTTTCATTGGGGCAGCTGCCGCCGCGGCCCATGCTGATGTCTGGACGACGCCTTCATTTGCACTCCTGCAATCTGCCTGGATTGTGCCCGGCCCAACCGGTGGACCGGCCGTACACAGCTATACTACGCCGCTTTTCGCCCAAACCAATGTGAACCATGACCGCTCCGACCTTTCAGGAACTGATCCTCACGCTCAATCACTATTGGGCTGACCAGGGCTGTGTGCTGATCCAGCCCTTCGATATCGAAGTTGGTGCTGGCACCTTTCATCCGGCGACCTTCCTGCGCGCGCTCGGCCCCGAGCCCTGGCGCGCGGCCTATGTGCAGCCCTCGCGGCGGCCAACCGATGGCCGCTATGGCGAGAATCCGAACCGGCTGCAGCACTATTACCAGTATCAGGTCGTGCTGAAGCCCAACCCGCCCGATATCCTTGAGCGCTACATCGATTCGCTGCGTGCGCTTGGACTCGATCCGCTGACCCATGATCTGCGTTTCGTCGAGGACAACTGGGAATCGCCGACCCTGGGCGCCTGGGGACTCGGCTGGGAGGTCTGGCTCAATGGTATGGAGGTCACCCAGTTCACCTATTTCCAGCAGGCCGGCGGCCTCGACTGCAAGCCGGTGACTGGCGAGATCACCTATGGCCTGGAGCGCCTCGCGATGTATCTGCAGAACGTCGACAATGTCTACGATCTGGTCTGGACGCGCGGTCCGCAGGGTGTCGTCACCTATGGCGACGTCTATCACCAGAATGAAGTCGAGCAGAGCACCTACAACTTCGAGCACGCCGATATCGCGGCGCTGTTCGGCTGGTTCGACACCTGCGAGGCACAGGCGCAGAAGCTGGTCGCACTCAATCTGCCGCTGCCGGCCTATGAGCAGGTCTGCAAGGCCAGCCATAGTTTCAATCTGCTCGATGCCCGCCGTGCGATCAGTGTGACCGAACGCCAGCGCTACATCCTGCGCGTGCGCAGCCTCGCCAAGGCGGTCGCCGAGTGCTACTACGCGCAACGCGAAAAACTCGGATTCCCCGGCCTGAAGCCGCGCTCGGCCTGAACCCGCAGAGCGCGCGACTGCGCGCCCGCCAAGAGAGAATGATGATGGACAGCAAGAACCTGTTGATTGAGCTGGGTACCGAAGAACTGCCACCGAAGGCGCTGGATGAACTCGCCGCTGCCTTCTGCGCGGGCGTTCGTGATGGCTTGAGCAAGCGCGGCATCGGCTTCGATGCCGACAGCGCGCATCCGCTGTGGTCGCCGCGCCGGTTGGCTGTGCGCATCGATGCGGTGGCGCTCGATCAGCCCGAGCAATCACTGGAGCGGCGCGGCCCGGCGATCGGTGCCGCATTCGATGCCGCTGGCGCGCCGAGCAAGGCACTCAGTGGCTTTGCCGCGTCCAATGGTTGCACGATCGACGAACTCGAAAAACTCGAGACCGACAAGGGCAGCTGGTTTGTCTATCGCTCGGTCAAACCCGGAGCGAGCACGGCGAGTCTGCTGCCGGCCATCATCGATGAAGCGCTCAAGGCGCTGCCGATTCCCAAACCGATGCGCTGGTCGGATCTGGATTATCTGTTCGTGCGCCCGGTGCACTGGCTGGTGATCCTGCTCGGCGAAGAGGTCGTCGAGGGTGAGGTGCTCGGCCAGAGCGCCGACCGGATGAGCCGCGGGCATCGCTTTCATCATCCGCAGCCGGTCTGGATTGCCAACGCCGAGAGTTATATCGATGCGCTGCGCGCCGCCCACGTGCTGGTCGATCCCGAGGAGCGGCAGGCCAAGATACGCGCCGAGGTCGAGCGCGTCGGCAGTGCGCTAGGTGGCCGCGCGCGGATGCGCGATGAACTGCTGGCCGAGGTGCGCAACCTGGTCGAATGGCCGATCGCGATCGCCTGCACCTTCGATCGCGCCTTTCTCGAAGTGCCGCAGGAAGCGCTGATCACCACGATGGAGTCGAACCAGAAGTTTTTTCCGGTGTTCGATGCCGAGGGTCGACTGACCGAGCATTTCATCGGCATCGCCAATATCGAATCCAAGGATCCCAACGAGATCCGCAAGGGCTACGAGCGGGTCATCCGGCCGCGTTTTGCCGATGCCAAGTTCTTCTTCGATGAGGATCTCAAGACCCCGCTCGACAGCCATCAGGCCGCGCTTGAGCGGGTGACCTATCAGGCCCGACTGGGTTCGGTCTGGGACAAGGTCGGCCGGGTCAGCCTGCTCGCGCAAGTCGTGGCGCGGCGGATGCAGGATGCCGGCGTCGCGATCGAGATCCCCCTGGTCGAGCGCGCCGTCAAGCTGTCCAAGTGCGATCTGCTGACGCGCATGGTCGGCGAGTTCCCGGAATTGCAGGGCATCATGGGCCGCACCTATGCGCGCGCCCAGGGCGAGCCGGCGGAAGTCGCCAATGCACTCGATCAATTCTATGCACCGCGCTATGCCGGCGATGCCATCGCGACGGGCAGTGTGGCCCAGGCGCTGGCGATTGCCGAGAAGCTCGACACCCTGGCCGGCATGTTCGCCATCGGCCAGAAACCGAGTGGCAACCGCGATCCGTTTTCGCTGCGCCGCAATGCGCTCGGCCTGGCACGGACCCTGATCGAAGGCGGGCTGGATCTGGATCTGGATGCCCTGGTCCGCGATGCGATCGATCATGCCCGGATCGATGCCGAACGCATCGGTCAGGACAGCAAGGGGAAACCGGAACCGGCATTCGATGCGCGTGCAGTGGGCGCGGAACTGTTCCAGTTCGTGCTCGAACGCCTGCGTGGCTATTACGCCGATCAGGGCATCCGCAGCGAAGTGTTCGATGCCGTGGCCGCGCTCAAGCCGAACAGTCTGCTCGATTTCGACCGTCGGCTGCGCGCGGTGGTCGGTTTCAGCGCACTGCCCGAGGCGGCGAGTCTCGCTGCGGCCAACAAGCGTATTGCCAATATTTTGCGTCAGGCGGGTGAGAAAGGTGTTGCCATTGGCCACGACGTCGATGTCAGCGCGCTTGAAGCTGGCGCCGAGCAGGCGCTCAAGCAGGCGCTCGACGAAGCCTATGCCGATTTTGCTCCGCTCGCCGAGCGCCGCGAGTACCTTGCCGTGTTGACCCGATTGGCGGCACTGCGCGCGCCGGTGGATGCGTTCTTCGACGCGGTGATGGTGATGAGCGAGGTTCCGGCACAGCGGCAGAATCGCTTGAACATGCTCAATGTGCTGCGTGGCATGTTTACCCGCGTTGCCGATGTGGGCTTGCTGCCGACTTGAGTTGAGGCCTGATGTGGTTCGGCGCGTTCATGGCGGGCCACGAACACGGCGCAGCTTGCGGGTTGGCGGCTTTGCCGATGATGCGGTTCGCTGTGCTCACCACATCCTACTTCCTTCGTTGCTGGTGAGGCGGGGCGCGAATCGTAGGATGTGGTGAGCAACGCGAACCGCATCAATGCGCCTGCGGGCCGAGGCTGATGGGCAAAAAGCCGATGCGGTTCGCTGTGCTCACCACATCCTACTTCCTTCGTTGCTGGTGAGGCGGGGCGCGAATCGTAGGATGCGGTGAGCAACGCGAACCGCATCAATGCGTTCTGCCTTCAGGCTGATGTGATGCTCAAGAGCCGATGCGGTTCGCTGCGCTCACCACATCCTACTTCCTTCGTTGCTGGTGAGGCGGGGCGTGAACCGTAGGATGTGGTGAGCAACGCGAACCGCATCAATGCGTGTGCCTTGGGGCCGAGAGCCGATGCGGTTCGCTGCGCTCACCACATCCTACGGGGCTGAGGGGTAAGAGCCGATGCGGTTCGCTACGCTCACCACATCCTACGGGGCCGAGGGGTAAGAGCCGATGCGGTTCGCTGTGCTCACCGCATCCTACGGGGCGACGTATTCTTTGGGTTCGCGGCGCTCAGCGGGCGAACAGGAAGTACAGCAGATTGTTCTGGAAGAACGGATTGACCGAGAGCTGGTCGTGGTTCTCGCAGAGCAGGATCGTCTGGGTACGCGGGAAGAAATTGAAAGCGGGTTCGTCCGCTGCTGCGCCGTCGATCACTTGTCCAAGCTGGGATGATCGCGTGATCAGACCATCGCCGGGTTCGACCATCTGCTGGTCGAAGAGCTCGGCGAGATCGATCGCGCCCAGTTGGCGCCTGCTGAACAGCAGTTGCTCGCCGCGCTCGTCCTTGACCAGGAGGGCGCGCGCCGGTGTCGGATCGCAGTCGCCGCCGAACACCACAATATCGACTTCGGGATCGCGGTAGGCCGGTGTCAGCGCCAACTGGAATCGCTTGGCACGGCGCAAATGTCGATCAAAGGTCTCCTGCAGATGACGCACTCGGTCGTCGCCCTGCTCGGCACTGTCGGCGGATTCGCGCACGCGCTGCATCGCCTCCGGCGAATACACCGACCAGTTGCGCCTGCGCCATTCCTCGGGGTCGTAGAGATCGATATCCGCGGGCGTGCCGTCCGGATGGATGATGCTTTTCACCAGGGGATGCGGCAGCGTTTCGAACGGCGTCGAGAAGGTGCTCATGACCTCGACCGGTACCACGCCCACTGCGATGCGGAAGCCCTCGATCAGTCGCTTCACGCTGGTCACCGAGCCGAGGCTCGGCGTGCCGAGCAGTACAACCCGTCGGACCCGCTGCGATGCTTCGTGCCACTGCGCGGGATTCTCCCAGGACAGCACATCGGTCGGCCCGTAGCGCAGGTAATAGTTGGTGATCAGACCGCCATTGCTGTGCGCAATGATATCGACGCGCAAATCGGGGTTCTCGTAATCGACACGGATCTGGTCGATCAGTTCATGCAGCGCACGCACCGCCTCGACATTGTCGCGCCGCCAGTCGTAGAGCAGCACGTAGTAGCGCCGACGGTCATCAGTGCCAACTGGCGTGCCGGGCTTGCTGCGCGCGAAATGGCCGGTGTCTTCCAGCGTGCCGAGCAGGCCGGAGTAGAAATCCAGTCCGGCAACTCCGAAGAACAGATCACCTGGGATCAGTCGCGTGCCGCCGCGCTCGGCCTCCTCCAGTCGGGTAAGCCCACTGTAGTCGCTGAAGGCAAGCTTGCCGAGCGAGCCTGGCCAGACCTCAACGAGGCTGTCGGCTTCGACCAGGGTCGAGCCCATCAGGCCATGGATCACGATGATCGGCGGCTGTTCCGGATCCTTGCTGGCATCGGCGTAGAGACGGCCGAGGTCCGGTCGCGGATCGAGTTGCGCGCAGGCTGCCAGCAAGCTGACCGTCAACAGAGCGAAAATACGATTCAGGACTGGAATGGCTATCTGCAGATGCATGCGTAAGGATCAGTGAGCAGTTCGAGTTGACCAGTCTAGCCGCTCGTCCGGCCGCCGCTCAGGTCGGCAATATTTTCCCACGCACATAGAGCCAGCGGCCATCGATCTTTTCGAAACTGCTGATCTCGTGCAGGGACTGGGCGCGGTGGCCGCCTTCGCGCCAACGCGCGACGAATTCGACCGTGGCCGATGTCGGTGAGGGCTCGCTGTGACCGAGCACTTCCAGACCGAGCCAGCGCGTGGTGTCGGTGCGATCGAAGTTCATCGCCTCCGGTCGCGTGCGCGGATGCCAGGTCGACAACAGGTACTCGCCCATCCGCACCACATAGGCGCTGTAGCGGGATCGCATCAAGGCCTCGGCCGTCTCTGCCACAGCACCCGCATGCAGGGGCGCGCAACATTCGCCATAGCTGCGCCCGGAGTCACAGGGACAGGATGCAGCGGTTCGATCGGTCGATTTTGCAGACATCGGCAGCACTCCTAGCCCTGACACTCTGGCAGGTGTGCGGCCCGGGCGCACGTACAGGCGCCTCGTTTCAGGCTTGACCGAGAAAAACCCGATACGCCGGATTGGCGGTCTCGTCCTGATAGGAATAGCCGAGCCGGTCAAGAAACGCCCGGAACTCGCCCATTTCTCCGGCCGGCACCTGCATACCGACCAGGACACTTCCGTAATCGGCACCATGGTTGCGATAGTGGAACAGGGAGATGTTCCAGTCATGGCTCATGCTGTCGAGAAAGCGGATCAGGGCGCCGGGCCGATCGGGGAACACGAAGCGATAGAGCAACTCGTCGGTCGCGGCCGGACAGCGCCCGCCGACCAGATGGCGGATATGCGATTTGGCGAGCTCGTTGTCGGTCAGATCCAGTGTTGGATAGCCGTGCGCGCGCAGGCTTTCGATCAGGTCCAGCGACTCGGCACGACTGCGCGTCTGCAGTCCGACAAAAACATGGGCCGCGCTGGTATCGCTATAGCGATAGTTGAACTCGGTGATGCTGCGTAGACCGATCAGGCTCATGAAGCGTTTGTAGGCACCGGGTTCCTCGGGCAGGGTGACGGCGAGCACGGCTTCGCGCTGCTCGCCAACCTCGGCGCGCTCGGCGACAAAACGCAGCCGGTCGAAATTCATGTTGGCGCCCGAGGCGATGCCGATGACGGTGGCGTCGCGCAGACCGGTACGCCGCAGGTATTCCTTGGCGCCTGCAATCGCCAGCGCGCCGGCGGGTTCGAGGATCGAGCGGGTGTCCTCGAAAACATCCTTGATCGCGGCGCAGATCTCATCGGTGTTCACCAGGATCATCTCGTCGACGTGCATCTGGGCAAGCCGGAAACACTCGGCGCCAACCAGCTTGACCGCCGCGCCATCAGCGAACAGGCCGACCTGATCCAGGCGCACGCGTTCTCCGCGTGCCAGCGACTGGGTCATCGCGTCGGCGTCTTCGGCCTCGACACCGATGATGCGGATGTCCGGACGCAGGCGTTTGATATAGGCAGCGACGCCGGCAATCAGTCCACCACCGCCAACGCAGCAGAACACCGCATGGATCGGATCGGGATGCTGGCGCAGGATCTCCATGCCGATCGTGCCCTGGCCGGCGATCACATCCGGGTCGTCGTAGGGATGCACGAAGCTCAGTTGTTCGAGTTCGCCCAATTCACGCGCATGACTGGCCGCCTCATCGAACGACTCGCCATGCAGAACGATTTCGCCGCCACGCGCGAGCACGGCATCGATCTTGATCTGCGGCGTGGTCACCGGCATCACGATCAGGGCGCGGCAGCCGAGCCGGCTGGCGGCCAGGGCAACACCCTGGGCATGGTTGCCGGCCGAGGCGCAGATGACGCCGCGACGCAACTGTTCGGGGCTGAGCCGCGCCATCTTGTTGTAGGCGCCACGCAGTTTGAACGAGAACACCGGTTGCATATCTTCGCGTTTGATCAGCACGCGATTGCCCATGCGCGCCGACAGCAGGGGCGCGAGCTCCAGCGGTGATTCGATGGCGACGTCATAGACGCGTGCGGTCAGGACACGTTCGAGGTAATCGGGATGCATGCGGGAACTCGTGTTTGTCCCGAGCTTAAAGCAAATTCGCGCGCCGTTTCGGGCGCTTTGCCGAATCCGCACGCGACCCGACCGCGCCTTTCGATCGCGCTTTGGGCTAAGGTTTCGGGGCCGACTGCCGTGACTGCCAATGAATCCTGCCGAATCCGAAG
The DNA here is from genome assembly GCA_038255435.1 of Lysobacterales bacterium. Classification (GTDB taxonomy): domain Bacteria; phylum Pseudomonadota; class Gammaproteobacteria; order Xanthomonadales; family Ahniellaceae; genus 0-14-3-00-62-12. The sequence continues at coordinate 35,972 of JBBSLG010000023.1, read as the reverse complement.
CCAGCCCGCCGAGTGCGCGACCCGCGATGCCGCGCGCGGTCTGGATACTCGGCTGGGTCAGCCTGTTGACCGATGTCTCGAGCGAGCTGACCCATGCCCTGCTGCCCCTGCTCCTGGTTGGCGGGATGGGTGCCAGTGTGCTGATGCTGGGTTTGATCGAGGGCCTGGCCGAGGCGACTGCTGCGTTCTGCAAATTGTTCGCCGGGCGATTGAGTGATGCGCTCAGCAAACGCAAACCCCTGATTGTCGCCGGCTATGGACTGGCGGCGCTGACCAAGCCGCTGTTTCCGCTGGCGACCGCGCCGATCCATATCCTGCTTGCGCGCCTGCTCGATCGGGTCGGCAAGGGCATCCGCGGTGCGCCGCGCGATGCCCTACTCGCCGATGTCACGCCAAAGGCGCTGCGCGGCGAGGCCTATGGCCTGCGCCAGTCGATGGATACCGTCGGTGCCGTTGTCGGCCCGCTGCTCGCGATCGGCCTGATGATCTGGCTCGGCAACGTCCAGAGTGCGCTCTGGTTCGCGGTGATCCCGGCCGTGCTCGGCGTCATGGTCCTGGTGTTCTATCTGCGCGAGCCCGAGACGCAGCGCGCTTCGGGCAAGCCGACACTCAGCCTCAGTGGCTGGCGTGAGTTGCCCAAGGCCTTCTGGCGCGTGCTGGCCGTCGTTGCGCTGATTTCGCTGGCACGCTTCGGCGAGGGATTCCTGATCGTACTCGCCAGTGAACGCGGACTCGGCATGCGCTGGGCACCGCTTGCCCTGGTGGTGATGAGTGCAGTCTATGCGCTCGCGGCCTGGCCAGTCGGGCGCCTCGCTGACCGCATGGACCGACGCAGCCTGCTCGGTCTCTCCCTGCTGATGCTGATCGCCGCCGATGTCGTACTCGCGCTCGGCAGCGAACCGATCTTGTTCCTGATCGGCGTCGCGCTCTGGGGCCTGCATCTGGGTTTCAGCCAGGGCCTGCTCGCCGCCATGATCGCCGACACCGCACCGAGCGAACTGCGCGGCACCGCCTTCGGTGTCTTTCATGCGGTTAGCGGCGTCTGCGCTCTGGCCGCCAGCCTGCTCGCCGGCGCACTCTGGCATTGGTCCGGACCGCCGGCCTGTTTTCTCGGCGGCGCAGTGCTGGCACTGGCTGCGACCGTGGTGTTGGTCGCGCAGCGCAGACAACTCGTTGAAGGCGCTCGCGCTGGGTGACCCCTGCCAGGACGTAGGGCGCAATAACCGAAGGGCATTGCGCCGGATGGCCTCCGCGCACTCGCGACTGAAGGCAAATTCGATGCGGCGCAATGCCCTTCGGTTATTGCGCCCTACGGTGCTGCAAGGATTCCCGCCAAGTCACGGCGACCACGATGATCTGATCAGGGTGCAAAGTCCGTCGGACGGACGCGAGGGGTGGGCTGGTAATTGTTGCAAATGCTGGGTGTCCAATACTGCGCGTAAAGGGAAACAAGAAGACCGAGATTGCGGAAAGCGGACCGCTATTCATGGCTCTCGACATCCTGATGACCTCGGACTCACCAGACGGCTCGAGTGACGCAAGGATCTGCGGACGTGTTCTTGCGAGATGACTTGCTCAGACCTTTCCTAAGTTCGCTAGCGCACAGCAAGCTCCTCGCACCTTGGGATACCTTTGACTGCAACTGTCGAATACTCTTCATAAGCCACCTGATATGAAACGTCCGAGCCGACTTACCGTCGACGCCGCGGTCTTGGCGCCGGCAGTGTGTGCCATCACGCTACTGCGGCCCAAGAACCAACAGGAATTACCCCATGAAATCATTCTCGAGGAGAATAGCTCCCAGCAGCAGAGATGACGATTTGATATTCCCTTACGGCTCGCCCATGTGGGCTAGAGTGCACCGCATGCTCCGTGGGCTTGTCCTGACAACGGCCATGGCAGTCTCTGGCGGAACATTGTCGGCGGCCGGCCCGGCGCCCGTTGACCTTGGAACTGCTGCCGATTTCGGAGCCTTGGCCGGTGCGGCGATTTCAGGAACCGGACATGTCAATGGGGATGTGGGGTCGGGTACGGGAGCCATCGCGCCGGCGATCACCTCGACCGGTACCATCTACCCCACTGGTGATGCTCGTGTATTGACAGCTTTGGACGATTTCTCCACAGCGTACGCTGATGGGATGAATCGACCCCATGATATTTTGTTGTCCGCGGGCGCCTATGAGTTAGGCGGAAAAACCTTGGCGCCAGGAGTTTATAGAATCGGAGGGGCTGCGACTCTGGCCACTCCGGTTACCCTGAATGCCAACGGAAACTCTGATGCCGTTTTCATCATACAAATTGTGGGCGCATTCAGTTCAGCAGCGTCCGTAGGCAATGTGGTTTTGATCAATGATGCTCGAAGTGCGAATGTACTTTGGGTCGTTGAAGGTGCTGTTGCCATGGGGGCAGGTACGCGCACGGAGGGCACGATCCTAGGGGCCGCAGCTATCGCATTTGGTGCGAATTCAACTATCAGTGGTCGCTTGATGGCTGGCTCAGCTGCCGGCACCATCGCCATAGACACGACCACAATTTCAGTCCCGGTGGAACCTTCCCTCGTGGGCGGCCGGATCTGGCTCGACTCGAACGGCGACGGCATTCAAGATCCGACTGAAAGCACCGGGTTCTCTAGCGTGCCGGTCACTCTGTTGCAGCTTGTTTCTGACGGCTTGACCATAGAACTTGGAACTGCCGCCAATTTCGGCGCGCTGGCCGTAGGGGCGATTTCCGGAACCGGCCATGTTGAACAACACGTGGGGTCGGGGGCGGGCGCCATCGCCCCGGCGATAACTTCGGATGGAACCATTTACCCCACGGGTGATGCGGTTGCAACCACTGCTTTGACCGATGCCTCCGCGGCCTACACTGATGGCAAGAATCGTTCCTATAATGTGCTGCTGTCCGCGGCTGCCTATGAGTTGGGCGGAACGACGTTAACGCCCGGTGTTTATAAAATCGGAGCGGCTGCGACTTTGGCTTCTCCGGTTACGCTTGATGCGGAAGGAGACCCTCAGGGTGTTTTTATTATACAAATTGTGGGCGCTTTGGATGCGACAGCATCTGTGGGGAATGTCATTTTGATGAATGAAGCCCAAAGCGCGAATATTTTTTGGATCGTCGAAGGCGCTGTTTCCATGGGGGCAAATACGCACATGGAGGGAACGATACTCGGAGGCGCGGCGATCGCATTTGGTGCCGGCACAACCACGAACGGTCGATTGCTGGTGGGTTCGGCTGCCGGTGCCATCGCATTGGACACCACGATAATTTCATTAGTAACTGGAGATCCACCCATAGGAAATCCACCCCCGATTGCTGTGGCGGACACAGTGACTGATGCCGACGGGAACTATTTGTTCGATAATATCCAGCCGGGTATTTATATCGTCGCGTGGGATCTTGCAAGTCTTGCAACCGGTTTCCGCATCACCAGCGACGGCGTATCCGGCGACGTAGGCGGATTTGTTTATACTGCGGATTTTGAAGTTCAGGGCGGAACCGCCCACGTCGATGTGGATCTCGGGCTGGTCCCCATAGTGGATGGCGTGTTCCTCGATGGCTTTGAATCGGGTCAGGAGTAGCACCACGGCAGCCTAAGACCAGAAGAACGGTGTCGGAGTGACTTCCAAGTAGGCCTTTTCCCAATTCTCCCTCAGGAAGTCACTCTGCCTCCGTTCCGGACACCGTTCCGAGGCCAGCGCAGCGGAGTAAACCTGGACACCCATCATTTGCGACGTATCCCAGGACGTAGGGCGCAATAACCGAAGGGCATTGCGCCGCATCGAATTTGCCTTCAGTCGCGAGTGTGCGGAGAGCCTGTTTATCAGCAAGTAGCCCGTTAGAAGCGCAGCCGCCTTCAACAGCGGAGCTGGTCATCCGGGGTTTTCTTGCCCTGATCGCGGCGCTGGTCAAGGCGGACAGCACAGCGCGGGCGTGGATGCGCGCACGCCTGGAGCCTTGTGCGCGCCTCGCCGAGGCATCACGAGGCAACGGGCATCCCGCGGGGATGCTGCGTCATCCGGGCTGATGATTTTTCGGCACGCGCGCTCGCCAAGTCGCATACTGACGCATGCTCGCCTCCGCCACAGCTGATGCCGTTCCCGAAGCGCCCGCTGCCACGCGCATCGTAGGGCTCGGCGCATCCGCGGGTGGGCTTGACGCGCTGGAGCAGTTTCTGGCGCATGTGCCACCGGCAAGCGGGCTTGCCTACATCGTTGTGCAGCACCTGGACCCCACGCACAAGGCGATGCTGACGGAGTTGCTGCAGCGCATAACTCTGATGCCAGTGCGCGAAGCGCAGGACGCCATGCCCGTCCTTGCCGATTCGGTGTACGTGATCGCGCCCAACAGCGAACTTACGGTGCACCGCGGCGTGTTGCACATGGCGCAGTCACTGCAACCGCGTGGTAGGCGACTGCCCATCGATGTGTTGTTTTGTTCGCTGGCCCGTGACCAAGGCGAGCGTGCGATCGGCGTGGTGCTCTCCGGCATGGGTGCCGACGGCAGTCTGGGCCTGCAGGCAATAAAGGCGGTGGGCGGCATCACCCTGGCGCAGGCGCCGGAGTCGGCTCAGTTCGACTCGATGCCCAGGCAGGCCATCACCGGCGGCTTCGTTGACATCGTGGCCACACCCGATGAGCTGGCAAACCGCATTCTGCAGGTGGTCCGGGCGCCCGCTTCACCGCGCGCCGCTGCGCGGCGGTTGGACGCCGCGGTGGGTGCCGAGGACAACGTGTTGGCGACGATTCTCGGGCTGCTTCGGGACCGCAGCAAGCACGATCTGTCGATGTACAAGCCAAGCGTCCTGACACGCCGCATCGAGCGCCGAGTAGCGGTGCACAGTCTGGGCAGCATGTCGGAATACGCCGCCTTCCTGCTGCAGAATCCGCAGGAGCTGGACTTATTGTTCAAAGAGATGCTGATCGGCGTGACCAGCTTCTTTCGTGACCCCCTGGTGTGGCAGCAGCTGGAGGACCGCATACTTCCGGACCTGCTGCAGCGCGCCGGCGCCGGAGCTCATCTGCGCGCGTGGGTGGTGGGCTGCTCGACCGGCGAGGAAGCCTATTCGCTGGCGATCGTCTTTCGGGAAATCGTCGCGGACCTGGACCCGGCGCTGGCGCCCACGCTTCAGATATTTGCAACCGACCTGAGTGCCGATGCCATTGCGCTGGCGCGGCGCGGCATCTATGCAGCCCGAGTGGTGGATGAAATTTCGGCGCAGCGACGGGCGCGCTTTTTTGTGGCTCAGGGCGAAGCTTATGTCGTTGCCAAGGACGTTCGCGAGATGGTTCTCTTCGCGCAACAGGACCTGCTGCTCGATCCTCCCTTTACCAAGCTCGACATGCTGTCCTGTCGCAACTTGATGATCTATTTCAACGGGCCGCTGCAGCGCCGGCTGATGCCCCTGTTCCACTACAGTCTGCGTCCGGGCGGCATACTGTTGCTCGGCGGATCAGAGACAATTGGTCGGGCGCAGGGATTGTTTGCGCCGCTCGACTTGAAGTCACGATGCTATCAACGCAGCGACGGCGCAAGCAGCATCGCGTCAATGAACCTTTCTATGCAACGACATTTCGCCGCGCGCACGCAGGCGCAGGAGACCAACGTGACACCACCGAACACGCCCGCCCCCAATCTGCAAGCGCTGGCTGATCAATTGATACTGCAGAAACTGGCGCCAGCCACCGTGCTGGTCAACGACCAGGGCGACATCATTTATATCAGTGGGCGCACTGGCAAGTATCTGGAACCTGCTGCAGGCAGGGCAAACTGGAATATTCACGTGATGGCGCGCCCTGGCATACGCACCCAGGTGACCAGTGCCATGCGTACCGCGCTTGAGGAACAGCATGACGTGGAGTTGTCCGGGCTGAGCGTGGAAAATGATGCGCAACTTCTGGTGGATATCACGGTGCGCCCCTTGAATGAACCCAAGGGACTGGCAGGCACCATGATGGTGGTTTTTCGCGAACGCGCGCTTCCCCTCACGACCAAGACCAAGCGCCGGAAATCGGACGCCGCTGCTGACCTCGTGCTCTCTGACGAATTGCTGCGCGCGCAGGCCGAGGTGCGCGCGCTGCGTCAGACAACGCGTGCATCCGAGGAAGAACTGCAAGCGGCGAACGAGGAGTTGCAGTCCACCAACGAAGAACTGCAGTCGGCCAATGAAGAGCTGACCACGTCCAAGGAGGAGGCGCAATCGATGAACGAGGAGTTGCAGACGATCAACGCCGAGCTGCACTCCAAGCTCGATGATCTGGCTCTGGCGCAGAGCGATATGCAGAATCTGCTGAACAGCACCGACATCGCCACTTTGTTTCTGGACAGTGCACTGAATGTGCGCCGCTTCACCGAGAAAATGACGCGAATCATTCATCTGCGCGAGGGCGACATCGGCAGGCCGCTGAGTGAGTTGGCCAGCACGCTGAATTATCCGGCGCTGCACGTCGACGCCAAGGAAACCTTGCGCACCCTGGCGTTCAGCGAGAAGCAAATCGCCAGTAGCGATGGACTGTGGTTTTCAGTACGCATCATGCCGTATCGCACCTTGGCCAACGTGATCCAGGGCGTGGTGATCACCTTCGTTGACATCACCGCGACCAAAGAGCTCGAATCCCGTCTGCGAAAGGGCTAGAGTCGCTCAACCCGAAATATCAAGGAATGCGTATGTCAGGTCGAACCCTTAGCTTGCTGACAGAAGCCGAACTGCGCAGCCGCGCCGCGTCGCACCTGAGTTCCGGCGGCGATGCGCACGACGGACATCGTTCGGCCGTGGCCGCGATGGGCGTGCTGCATGGACTGGCGACATCGCCGGCCACGGCCGCAGATGCGCTTTCCTTGCTGCATGAGCTGCAGGTGCACCAGGTTGAGCTGGATCTTCAGCGCGAGGAGTTATTGCAGTCCAGTCTCGGACTGGAGGATGAACTCAGCCGCCAGCTGCAGCTGTACGATTTTGCCCCGGTCGGCTTGTTCAGTCTGAATCCCGCAGGCGAAATCCTTGAGCTCAACCTGTATGCCGCCAAGCTCTTGGGCGGGGCGCGCGAAACACTGCTCGGTCACAATCTCAACCGCCATCTTTCGCCCGACAGCGCCGACAGATTAAGACAGATGCTGGACGCTGCCGCTTCGGTAGGTGACGACGCCAGCTGCGCACTGGATTTGCGCGCCAGCGTTGAGCGCGGGCGCGCTTTGCGGGCAAGTATCGGCCCTGACCCCAGTGGTCAGGGAATTCTGTTGGCATTGATGCCAACTGGCGACTGAAAGCTGGTGCCGGTTGCAGCCTGAGGCATACGCCGCTTGGCGCTCCAGGCCATGATCGCGTTATGTCGCGACGGCGCGGTATCCGAGCCAACCGGTGAACGAAGCTGAGGCGCGCTAGGCTAAAACCGGGACTAAAACCGGGACACCCATAATTTGCGACGTCTCCCAGCCCACATCCCGCATTCGTCCGACGGACTTCGCGCGCTGATCCGGTGATTGTAAAACCCAAGGCCCAGACACCCAGCATTGTTGAACGAGAAGCAGGAAAAATGGGTGTCGCTTTTAAGTCGCCTGCCAGGGCGTAAGGCGCAATAACCGAAGGGCATTGAGCCGCATCGAATGCGCCATAGCGCCCTAGCGCCCTAGCGCGCGGGTGTGCGGGTGTGCGGGTGTGCGGGTGTGCGGGTGTGCGGGTGTGCGGTTGTGCGGGTGTGCGGGGAATCATAGGGCGCAATACCCTTCGGTTATTGCGCCCTACGGTGCTGCGAGGATTCCCGGCAAGTCACAGCGACCGCGATGATCTGATCAAGACGCTAAGTGAGTCAGACGGACGCACGGCCAAGGTTGGTAATTGTTGCAAATGCTGAGTGTCCAATACCTCACTCAGATTCGAACGACAAGCTCGCTGTAAGGTTCGAGCTGTGCATCTGCGGTCAGCAGCCGCAGCGGCTCAATGATTGCCTGAGCGATCAATAGACGATCGAAGGGATCGGCGTGAAGGAGCGGCAAGGCCTGCACACGCGCTGCATGCCGGTCGGTAATGGACAGCGAAAGGAAGCCGCTGTCGCGCACAGCCCCAGCAAACGTATCCGCGTCGATGTCGATCTTGCCAATCGTCCGTTTGATCGCTATCTCCCAGACCGACGCGGCCGATACGTAAACGTCGGAGGCGTCCAGAATGGTTGCGCGTGCGACCTTGCTCAGGCGCCTGCTGTCAGCGATCGCCCACAAGGCGACGTGCGTGTCGAGCAGCAGACGCATCAGGGGCCGCCAGCGAAGCTGGCCAGCACCTCATCCGACAGCGGGGCATCGAAGTCGTTCGGGACCCTGATCTTGCCCTTGAGCACCCCGAACCGAACCCGGCGACCCGCGTCGAGCGGCACCATCTTGACCATGGGCTTGCCGGCCTTGGCAATCAGCTTTTCGGAACCTGCTGCAACCTCGTCGACGATGCGCGACAGATGGGTCTTGGCCTCGTGAATATTGATCGTCTCCATAAACGAAGCTTAGTCTAGTCTAGTCCATGGCGCAATTTACTGACTGTTATCGGCGTTGCGGCGGTTGAACGACGTCGGTAAACAGATTCCCGCCGGGCGCCAATGGGCGTTGGTGGCTCGCATGGCCCGCGACCGAAGCAAGCCAAGTCCCGAGCCAAGTCCCGGACACCCACAAGTCCCGGACACCCATGGAATGAGCATTGCCGGATCACCCTACGCCCCAATTGGATTGCGAGGCGTTGGGGGTCCCCAAATTCCAGTTCCCCAAATTCCATTGCTTGCAGAGCGGCAAGAAGTGGGTGTCCGGGATTCCTCCGTCCGGGATTCCTCCGGCCTCGCGGGATTCCTCCGGGATTCCAGCTTTAATATCGGCTTTGCCAAGTAATTGTCCCTGGCACGTTTATCCGGCCCTTCAGCCAGGCCGCTTTTGTTTGCGTGCAGAGGCCCGCTGTGGGCGATTGATGCTGGCGGGTTGAGGCGCGAGCTCGGGCACCAGGGCAAATTCTTCAGAAAGAAAGTCGATCAGGGCGCGCACTTTCGGTGAGACGTGACGCCGCGACGCGTAGACGGCATGAATCGGCAGCGGTTTGGGCTCGTAGTCGCTCAGAATGCGGGTGAGCCCGGCGGCTTCGATGCCTTCTGCGAAATGCCAGGTCGGCAGCACGGCGATGCCGAGTGCATTGATCGCGCTGCGGCGCACCGCTTCGGAATTGTTGCTGCGCAGCCGGCCGCTCACGGGCACCAACACGGCACCGTCTGGTCCATCGAACTGCCACAGCGTGCCACCGGCGAATCGTGTAAAAAGAATGCAGTCGTGCTGCACGAGTTCACTCGGATGACGGGGCGTCCCGCGTGCGGCCAGATAGGCGGGCGCGGCCACGGTGATCCGGCGAGTGGTGCCGAGCAGGCGCGCGACCAGGCCGGTTTCGTCCAAGTCACCGATGCGAATGGCGAGGTCAAAACCCTCTTCGACCAGATCGGCAAACTCCTCGCGCATGACCAGGTCGATATCCAGATCCGAATAACGCAACAGGAATCGATGGAGCCGGTCCAATAGCTGCATGCTGCCGAACACCACCGGGCTGGCGACGCGAAGTTGGCCACTCGGCACGAGGCGACGACGCCCGACCAGATCTTCGGCATCGGCCACGGCCGCCAGCACCGCCTTGGCCCGTTCGTAGAACAGCATCCCCTCGTCGGTCGGTGTGAGTGCCCGTGTACTGCGCTGGAGCAACAGGGTATCGAGATGGCTTTCGAGCGCCGCCACATGGCGCGAAATCGTGGGCTGAGTGGTCGTCATCTCCACGGCAACAGCACTGAACGAACCGGTCTCCACCACACGGCAATAGCTTCGGTACCAGGTAATCAGGTCGGACATGGGCATGGCTTCCATACGCAGGTTGCATAAAAGATAGTCCATTTCGCTGTCTTATCGACGATCAGTTACATAGGCAGAATGCTGGGCATGCAGCCAGAACAGGTCCCACAATGAGTCTGTATCGACCCAATCGCACGCACTCCCCTGTCCTCAACTCGCCCAGTGCGCGCGATGGGCGACTGCGATCGCAACCTCCAAGCTCAACCACCACAGGGGCGTCCCGATGAATCCCTGGGCGATGACCTCGGTCAACTTGTGGGCCTTTGGCAGCTCCGTTGCCGCCGTGCGAGCAGACCCGGCCGCTGCGAGCTATCCGCTGTTCTTACTGCTCGCCATTGCGGTGCTGGCGATCCTGATGGGCTGGCAGGAACCGCCACAGTCTCTGGAGGAATGAACATGTTGAACCGTCTGATCGGCTACCAACTGATGGCGCCTGCAAGCTTGCAGGCCGCGCTTGGCGAACCGTTGCTGCAGATCTTTGATGTCAACTCTGTGCACAGCTGGCAACGCGCACGGGTACCCAAGGCACGGCACCTGGATCCGCAACGGTTCACGCGTGCCGACTTGCCCGAAGATACCGATACCCGCCTGGTGTTTTATTGCTCGAATTTTTTCTGTGCCAAGGCGCCGCAGGCTGCCCGGCGTGCACGCGCCATGGGCTTCGCGCGCGTCCACGTGCTCGCCACTGGAATCAGCGGCTGGCTGGCCGCCAATGCGCCAACCGAGGGCGATGCAGCAGCAACCTGAAGCTGGCGCAGTGATAGATGCTGAGCTGGGAACCGCGCCACCTGAATGGGAGTCACGTCTTCCCTTCTGCCCAATCCGCACTCGCCACGATCCGTCGAAGTGCTCATGATGTCGATGGCCCGGGTCAGCGTGATCGCCGGTACGTGATCAGCCTCAGGGAAGCTCCCTTGCAGCCTTAAGCAGATATCGCCGCGACCCTATTCGTTCAATGCGCGACCGATGGCGGCAAAAGGCAAGACGTAACGATGAGCGGGACACCCATCAGTGCGTAGCCCGAGGTGCGCGAAGCGCCCCCGGGAGGTGAAGCGGCAGGGCCCCGGTGAACCGCTGCGCGGCACAGCGGGCTACGCACCTGATGACCGAAAATGCACCCCAAACATTGACCTTTGGAGCGAGCTGCGCGCGGCAGCCGCTGCTACTCGAAGCCACTGGCAAACAGATTGACGCAAACGGCGCTGGTGTTGGTGGGATCGGCATCGTCGCAGTCGCAGGCCGTGCCGATGTCATCGCCAGCGAGGCCGCGGCGCTGGTAGAGATCGAGCACTTGCGCGCCGCTGAGCGCGCTGGCCATGTACAGCACTTCATCGACGCTGCCGCGCAAATCGAGCTTGGCCGATGCGGCTTCGCGCTGGCCGATGCCGACAAAGCGGGTGTTCCCGGTGGCGACGGTCGTGGTGTCGGCAGCCGAAGCCTCGAGCACGCCGTCCACCCACATCTCCAGCACGCTGCCGCGCTTGATGTAGGCGGCGTGGTGCCAGCGGCCGTCGTCGACCCGTGACGTGGAGACCACCTGCCGGGTCACCGTGCCGTCGCTGCGCGCCCCCTGCAAGTGGCCGATGGCGCTCGCCGAGGCGGTGTGGTTGAACACGCGCAGCACCCAGGGGAACGGAAAACCCGTTCCGCCTTCCTGATCCTTGCCGACGATGAGGTTGGTGGTGCGCAGGGTTTGCGCCTGCGAGGCCGGCAGTCTCACCCACGCGGTGACCGAGAAGTCTTCGGTAAGGCCCGGATTGAAGGCGGCATCGTGCGGGATGATCACACCGTCGCCGACGCCGTCGAAGGCGAGCGCGGCACCGGCGATGCCGGACACCCACTGCGGGTTGCCGGTGAGCGTGCCATCGTGCGCGCCGTAGCCGTCGCCAATGTTGGCGCCCTGTCCCGCATCCAGTCGCCAGAGCGCCACGACGCCGTCGAGGGGAATATCGCGGTCGAGTTGCGTGGCGTTGGCGACGAAGGGGCAGTTATCCACCCAGTCCTCGACGCCATCGGCATCGCCATCGCGCGACTCGTAGGCGCCGGCATCACAGCCATCGATGGCATTGGCGACGCCGGGTGCATCCCACGGTCGGGGGAAACCACGTGCGTCGCTACCGATGCTGCCAGCAAAGCAACTGCCCTGGTCGAGCGCCGGCGCACTCATGCGCACCGGCATGGTCGGCAGGCAACTGCCATCGGGCAAGGTCACCAGGCAACCGTGGTCGCCGAGGGCCAGCAAGGAAGAACCGACGCCGACCTGGTCTCCGGTGGCCGCGAAGGTGCAGGCAGTGGCGCCGCCGGCGGTGTTGAAGCCGAGGCTGTCGACCTGGCCGCCGCCGCTTGGGACGCAATCGGATCCGGTGGTGACGCCGCCGACGGTAGCGGTGTTGCCCTCGAACACCGAGCTGCCGATGGCAAACAGCTCATCGACCAAGAGACCTCCGCCGGCCGCGAGGCCGTTGCCAGCACCGCCGGTGCCGGCGATCGCCTGGTTGTCGGCGAAGGTCAGGAAGCGGGCGTCCTGCTCGTCGGCATCGGCAAACAGGCCCCCACCGACGGCGTCGCCGCCCGTGCCGTTGATGCTGTTGCCGCCACTGGCGCGGTTGCCGGTGAAGGTGACGTTGGTGAGCGAGGCCTGTCCGCCGTTGAGCGCCAGACCCCCTCCGGTGGCGTCGCGGCCGTTGGCGGTGGCGTCGACTCCGGCACCGCCCTGGGCCAGGTTGCCCTCGAAGGTGACGTCCGAGTAGATCGAGGGGCCGCCCTCCGCGTACATGGCCCCACCGTCGACGTAGTCGCCAGCCAAGGCCAACACGACGTTGCCGACGAAGCGTGTGCGGGTGAGGATCAGGCGCGAGGGCGCGTACAACGCACCTCCACGCCCGGTGGCGGCGTTGCCCTCGAAAACGAGGCCGGAGAGCCAAGAGCCACGGTTGCCCCCGCGTATTCTCACGGCGCCACCTTGCGAGCCTGGACCCGAGGATTGGTTGTCGATGAAGCGAGTGTTGGCCAGCACGGCGAGCGCGCCATCGAAGGCCCCGCCCGCAACATCGGTGCCGCCCGTGGCCTGATTCGACGAGAACGTCGATCCCGAGATCGTGGCCCCCGATATGTAGGGCGACACCCCCATCGCCCCGCCGTAGCTGTAAGCGCCCGGCCCTGCCGTGTTGCCCTCGAAGGCGCAGTTCCTGACTTCGACGGGGCCGCTGACGACATAGAGCCCGCCGGCCGCAATGGCTCCTCCGAAAACGAAGTTGCCGGGGTTGGCGGCGACGTTAGCCGTGAAGACCGCTCCGTGAAACGAGCTCGCGGCGCTCGCCCCTTCGAGCGCGACCGCGCCGCCACGGGCAGGTTCTGCGGGGTTGGAACTCGTGCTGCGGGCGGTGTTGCCGGAGAAAGTCCCCGCGAGGACCGCCAGCTTGCTGTCGAGCACCAGGACTCCGCCGCCGGCGTCGGCGCAACCGTTGCGCACCGTCAGGCCGACCAGGGTGAGGTTGCCACCGCTCGTTACGTTGAGCAGGCGAAACTCGTCGGACTGGTCGGCGGTGGCGCAGGTGTAGCTCGGATCGCGCTCGATGACACTGCCGGTGCCCGCGGCGATCACGATCTCGCTGGTGACGTTAGGGAGGCCGGCGTAGGCGCCCCCCTGCAGCGTCGAGTTCGCGGTGTCGGCGGCGGTGAGGGTGGCGTCGGCGTCGAGGATCAGGAGGTCCGAGCCGTCGTCCGAGTCGGTGCACCCGCCAACCGGCTCGTCCGTGTTGGCGGTCAGAATGGCGTCGGCGAGCGTGCAGGCGCCCCCGACATGGTGGACGTCGATCGTACCCTCCCGCTCGACGGCGCCGATGTCGCAAGCGGCGCCGGGCGTGCTGTCGCCGTCCTGCGGGCGGCTCGTGCCGAGCTGGTCGACGGTGACTGTCGTCGAGCCGTCGATGCGCGTGCAGTCGGTGACGGCGTCGACCGCGACGCTGCCGAACAGGGGGAGCAGGGCGGGCGCTCCGGGGCTGAAGGACGGCGGCGCCAGAGCGAGCTGGGTCGCGGTGACGCGGGTGAAGTCGGCGTCGAGGGCGACGCAGGTTCCGTCCTCGTCGAGGTTCTCGCCGAGGGCAGTGAAAGTGCCGGAGGAGAGGTTGACGCAGTCGCCGCCCTCGTAGTTGCCCGCGACGATTGAATTCTTGACCGTCAGGGTACCGGCGTTACCAATCCCACCACCACTGGGCGGGCCGGCAACGGCGTTGCCGCTGATCGTCACGAAGTCGAGCTGGAGCACGCCACCGGCTTGGTTACGGATCCCGCCGCCCTGCCCCAGCGCGGTATTGCCCTGAACCGTGCTGTTGAGCACCGTCAACGTACCGGCGTTGTCGATGCCACCAGCACCGCCGGAGCCGGCGGCGCTGCCGACCACGGCGCTGCGAACGATGGTCATGGTAGCGCCGGCGCCGTTGCGGATGACGCCGCCGAAGTTGTTGTTGCTCGGGCCATCGATGCAGCCGTTGCGCAGGGTGAGGTCGCGCAGGGTGAGGTTGGCCGGGGACACGGTGCGCAGGAGGCGGAACTCCGCGGCGTCCAGCGTTCCGTGCAGCGTGCAGGCGAGATTTCCGCCGCGTTCGATCGTCGCGCCGTTCCCCTCGATGAGGATGGTCGAGGTGATCTGCGGGAGGCCGTTCGACGCGTCGACGGGGTCGGCATCGGGCAGGGTGTAGTTCGAGGCTGCAGCGAGCTGGATGGTGTCGCCGCCGCTGCCCGCCAAGCAGTCGGTGTTGTCGACCTGGGCGTCTGCGTTGGCGTTGTGGATCGCTTCGCGCAGCGAGCAGATGCCGTTGTTGGCCACCGCGACGGCGCCCGCGGCGACGGTGATGGTGGCGGCACCGGCCGGCAGGGCCAGGCACGCCAGCGCCAAGGCCAGTGTCGCGCACTGCGCTCCTCCGACCATCGGTGCCGAGCGGGGCAATGGCGCAGATGCAGCAGCAGTCGTCGATGTGTTCATGCAGGCCTCCGCTGAAGGGTGGCGCGCCGCACCGCGCGGTCCTGTCGCGATGGCTCCCGTCTGCAGAAACAGGTTGGAGGCCGAACCGAGACGCCGTCGCAGATGCAGTCGCGAACTGCGCTGCAGGTTACGAGGGCGCCAGCTGCCTGCCTAGGCTCGAAAACCGGCCAGCTGATGGCCGAAATCCGTCCATGTCGGCCGGTTTTCGCCAGCGGTCCTCGCCGGTGCGAGGTCAGCCTGTGGACTCGGGCAATTCCTCGAGTAGCTTCAGTATCTGCGCAACGGCGCCGCGCGTTCGCGAATCGGCCCTGCCAGGTAACGGACTGGACACCCGGAATGCCAACTCACCGCCCACTTCGTCCTCAAGGACTTTGACCATCGACTCCGTGCTCGGTTCGGGCAGGGGCAGCCGTGGGCCCAGCACAATGCCGGCACCTGCCGTGGCCAGCGTCATCAGCATCAATGGATCAGCCGAGGTCAGCCAAGGTGACACGCTCAAGGTACCGCCAGCGAGCAACGGCCATTCGTCGGCGCGTTGTCGCGGCCGACGCCAGCCCAGCACCTGGTGTTCGGCGAGATCCGCCACGGCTTTTGGCGTCCCATGGCGATCCAGATAGTCCTCGGATGCCATCAGCCGCAGCGGCACGCGCAGGATCTCACGCGAAAACATGTTGACGCCGGCAGGCGGCGGCCCCTCATGCAGCATCAGCTCGAATGGCTCCTGGACGTGCGCCAGAGGATCCTCGAACTGACTGATCGCATAGCGCATCCGGGGGTACATGCTGCGCATCACCATCAGTACCTGAGCGCTCAACAGCAAGGGCATGCCAACCGGTTCGAATACGCGCAGCGTGCCCATCGGCTCGGCAACCGCCGCGCGAACCTCGGTCAGCAGCACGCGCGAGCTTTCCAGCAATTCGCGCCCGCGTTCCAGCATCACGCTGCCGGCGGCAGTGAGGCGTACCCCTGAGCTATCACGATGCAGCAGCGAAACACCGACATCCTCTTCGAGCAGCGCAATGGTTCGGCGCAGCGATGCCCGCGTCACGCCCAGATGCCGGGCGGCGCCCTGAATCGACCCGATGTCGACAACATGGATCAATGCCTGAAGTCTGTCCGTATTCACACATGCCCCAAAGAAGGCGCGCCCTTGGAGCAGATGGTTGCACAAATGCAGGTCGCTCTGGGAGGTCTCACGGGAGGCTACTCCCGGAGACGGCGACGCCACTGTGGCGCCACTTTGGGACACCACTTCCACTCCTCTGGGACACCCACTTCTCAATCGCAGCCGGCCAGTCCGTGGAAATGTAGCAAGTGATCTCGCGCAGGCGGCGCGAGGCTTCCGCCGTTCAATATACCCTCATTCGGAAATGCCGAACTCTTTCATCAAGTCTTCGACCGCGATCACACGGCCAGCGCGCCCATCGGCCAGGCCGCGCTCGATCGAAGCGTGCAGTTCGATCTGGTAGCGGACATCGTCCCAGGTCGCTTCCGGCGGCAAGGTGTCGGCGATCCGGTGCACGTGTTCACGCAAAGTCAGCCACTCATGGCTCAGCTCCACAATCGTCTGACGGGCATTCCACGCTCGTTGGTTCATCGCTGTCGGCAGCACGCCGTGCAACGTCGCCCCGGACGCGTCGCCGCATGGATGGCGACCGTGAAGCAGGACACCCATCACTGCGACATCTCCCAGCCAACGTCACGCATTCGCCGGACTGACTTCGCACTTTGATTCGGTCATCGTGATCACTATGAGCTACCCATGGTCACCACTCGCTCCGCCGGGCGCGCCTGGTCTCTATCACTGCGTTTCGCATTGTGTGCAGCGCTTTCCGGTGCGGCGAGGATCACTCAGCGGTCGTTCCTCCGAGCATCGTCGGCAGGGACGTAGGGAGCAATAACCGAAGGGCATTGCGCGGTATTGCATTTGCATTTTGTGCGCGTATGCGGAGAGCCATCCGGCGCAATGCCCTTCGGTTATTGCTCCCTTCGGCCCTACCGACGGGTCATCGGCCAGAAACCAGCGCGGCCTCGATCGGAAGCGAGGGATCGTGGCGGGCTTGCGACCGTAGCAAGAGCGGCCGCGCGGGAGCGCGGCCCTCCGTCCGTCAGCAACAACATGGCGCGAGTGGACACTTGATGGGGATTGGTACGAATCAGGTCGAGCCAAGCTGTGCCGGTTATCAGGCTATGGTTTTCGCCACACCAGCCTTCGCAATCGCCGCACCGGTAAATCCGTTCTGACGCCAGGCCTCGAAGACCACGACTGCGACGGTATTGGAAAGATTGAGGCTGCGGTTGTCGGGTTGCATCGGCAGGCGCAGACAATGGGCGGCGGGTAGACCGTCGAGCAGGGACTGCGGCAGGCCGCGGGTCTCGGGGCCAAACACGAAGGCATCGTCGCGTTGGAAATCTACTGAGTCGTAGCGCTGTGTTCCGCGTGTGGACAGCGCGAAGATGCGCGGTGGACGTACCGCGGCAACGAACGCCTCAAAGTCTTCGTGCAGATTCAGCGCGGTGAACTCGTGGTAGTCGAGTCCCGCGCGACGCATGCGGGCGTGGTCAATCGCGAAGCCGAGCGGTTTGATCAGGTGCAGCTGACAGCCGGTGTTCGCGCAGAGGCGGATCACATTGCCAGTGTTGGGTGGAATCTCGGGTTGGTACAGCACCACATGGAACACGTCGGGCAACCGCAAGGGAGTCGGGCCGCATCATAGCGGCGCGCACCGCGGGTTCAGCTGCGACGCGCCGCCAACGAAGCCGGCAGCATCTGGCGCCAGCCACGCACAGGTTCGCGGCGGGGCTCCTTCTCGACGATGATGATGATCGGCAACTCGGCCATGATCTGCTCGCTGAGCTGGTCCTGGCTACGCGGCTGCAGCGAGATGAAACCAGCCAGCAGGGCGATGGCGAATGTGGAAACGGTAAATCGGCGAATCTGTGTGCTCAGTTGCATGGCGCTCTCCTTGTGCATGCACATAGATGCAGCGTTCGTGCCAGCGGTTTGAATTGTTTATGTTGTTGATTTATTGAGGATTTTCTGAATTCGTCCGGAGCCGGTGTCCGGGTCCGGACGGATCCACTGTCCGCCGGTGGGCGCTCGCGGCGTCCGTCCGGGGACACCGGGCTCACTCGGCCGCGCTTTCTTCCTTGTGGATTTTGCGAATGACGACGATCTTCTGGTCGCCTTCGCCTTCGGCATCGACGTCGACATCGACGTCGACATCGAGGTGTTTGAGCATGGTCAGCTCAGGATCGGCAGCCAGCTCGGCCTCGATATCCGCGGCGCTGCCATCGCCGTCCTTCAGCACGATGATCCGCTTATGGTGTTGCGCGTGTTCGGCGGCATGCGCGCCGTCCCCGTCGCCATGGCGCATCACGATGACCTTGTGCTTGCCGGGCGCAGCTTCGTGCGCATGAATCGCATCGAGGTCGTGCCGGCCATAGGGCACGTCAACGGTCCGCTCCGGCGTCTCGATGCGCAGGCCCTTGTCGGTGCGCACCACGGTGACCGCAGTGCCGGCATCGGTGTACATGCCGCGCGATGCGCCAACGGCCAGCTCGCCTTCGAAGCGCAGGGTCTCGGTGGGTTCGTCCTTGTTCTTCAGCTTGATCACGGTCACGTCGCCGGCCTCGCCCGCTGTCGCCGCGCCTGCAATCAGGCCGCTCAGGGCGACCGCTGTCGCCGCCCGCACCAGTATCGATTTGAGTCTCATCTGCAGCTCCCTATGTCGACGCGCACCATGCGCGTGTGCATAGGAGATGCAGGGGCAAGCCAAACCGTCGCAGCGCCCTCAGGGCTCAGCCGCGACTGCAGGAATCCGAGAGCGGCATTTCGGCTGCCAGTCGCAGGCTGCTGTCGTCACTGACCTGGCGCAGGCCAGTGGGAAACTCGATGCGCACAGGGAAATTGCGTCCGTTGGCACCACGAAGATTGCTCAGTCCCTGGTAGCGCAGCAGAACGCGTGTTTCGCGGTCGTAATAGGCATCGATATGCGGTGCGATGAAACCCCACCAGGCGCCCAGCGAGAGCCGGATTACCGAGGCCGGGCGGCCGTCGACCGATTCGCTGCGGTGGCGACGGATCTTCAGGCCGAGGATGTCGAGATCGGCCGGCACCAGGAACCTGAAGCGCACTTCCTCGCCGGACTCGAGTTGCTGCCAATGCCGTTTGACGAACTCATCGAATCCGGCGTCGGCAACAAAGGACGCCGCGGGCGGCAGGCGTGCGCTTTGCTCTGGCTCCGCGCGACTGCTGCGCACGAAGGCCTCGCGATGGGCGTCAGGTTGTTCGCGCAGTCCTTCGCGATAGCCCTGGCGGGCGTCTTCCAGTTCGAAATCGGGCTGTTCCGCGTCCCTGCGGTAATGCACCTGCTTGCGTGCAAAATAGCGCTCGCTGTCGATGCAACGATAAACCACCAGCCGCTGCTGCGGACCGGCGCCGCTGTCCCGCAGATAGTGGGTTTCGCGATACAGCGGCAGACCGCTGACCGGGTCGCTGGCCAATCCCTCGTAGCGCAGAACGCCCGCGCCCACGGCCGGCGCAAGCAGGAGCAGCACGGACAACGCGGGCAGTCTTGGGCGATGCGGCATGGGCGGTATCAGAACGCGCCGCCGATGAATGCGGCGCGAAACTTCTGCGAAACCCGGGCCAGGATGGTCGCGCTCAGACCAGTTTGGCGTAGAGCGTAATCTCGCATCCGGCGAGGGCCTTGGACACCGGACAGTTTTCCTTGGCGAACGCAGCCACTTCCTGGAACTTGCCGGCGTCGATGCCGGGCACACTGGCACTCATTACCAAGTCGATCCGCGGAATGATGAAGCCGGCTCCACCCGGCTGCAGATGCACGCGTGCCTCGGTATTGATCTGGCTCGGAGTGAAGCCGCTCTTGCCGAGCGCGGCCGAGAACGCCATGGTGAAACAGCCTGCATGCGCGGCCGCGATCAACTCTTCCGGATTGGTCATCCCGGTGCCATCGGTCGAACGCGCGCGAAAATCATAGGGGCCTTTGAATACACCGCTCTCGAGCGCGATCTCACCCTTGCCTTCCATGACACTGCCCTGCCAGGCAGCGGTTGCTTTGCGAATGGCCATGAGGTGCTCCTGCGTACGTGAGAGGTGAGCCGATGATGCGCCGATGCATGGCATTTGGGTAGGGCTCGGCAAGTTTCGCAGAGCGGGACTTGTCATCAATTCGGTATTCGAGGGGCTCAGGCTGCGCCTTCTTCACCAGGGCAGGATCTGACCATCCACCCCGATAAAACTGCCGTACTGCTCCGGTTGCAGCGCATCGATGATCGCGATCATTGCGCGCACCGAATCCTCGATGGCGAGCGGCGCACTCGGCCCGCCCATGTCGGTTTTCACCCAGCCCGGATGCATGGCCACGCTGCCGATGCCACGCTGCGTCAGTTCGAATGACAACAGGCGCGTCGCCATGTTCAACGCCGCCTTGCTGATGCAGTAGCTCGGCGTCGAGAATGCCTTGCGGTGATCGATCGAGCCTAGCTCGCTGCTGATATTGAGCACCCGTGGTTGAGCGCCGCGGGCGAGCATCGGCGTCAGCGCCTGGGTCAGCAGGAATGGCGCCGCAGCATTGGTGCGGAAACACGATTCCAGATCGTTCGGCTCGACATTACCGAAGCGTTCGCCACTGGGCAGGATGCCGGCATTGTTGATCAGCAGGTCGAGCGCATCAGTGTGATCGGACAGGGTCTCGGCAAACGCTGCGAATTGATCGAGTTGGCTGACATCCAGCGCCAGCAGGGTAAGCCGGCCGGGATGGATATTGGCCAATTCAACCCATCGCGCATTGCCATCGAGTTTGCGCATGGTCGCGAAGACGCGCTCGCCGCGGACGAGAAAGCGCCGGACAAACTCGAAACCGAGCCCGCGTGCCGCGCCTGTGACCATGATTCGTCGCATTGCCTTTCCTCGTCAACCATGACCTTGGTCAGTGTAAATGCAGAACGCCAGCCCTTACCATGCGTGTCCACCCCGGTATCCCCGGCCCGCGCCAGGCCCCCGCCTGACAGCAGCCCGCCGGTCATCCATTCGACTGCAAGGACCTTCACATGATGCTTCGTCGTCTCTGCTTCGGCATTGCCAGTGCGCTCGCCGCCACTTCGTTGGCGGCCGCCAACCTGGATATTCCGTATGAGGAATTCAAACTCGATAATGGCCTGCGGGTCATTGTGCATGAGGACCACAAGGCGCCGATCGTGGCGGTCAATCTCTGGTACCACGTCGGTTCGAAGAATGAGAAACCTGGTCGTACCGGCTTTGCCCACCTGTTCGAGCATCTGATGTTCCAGGGTTCGGAAAACTATCCGGATGAGTTCTTCAAGCCTTTCGAGGACGCCGGCGCCACCAATCAGAACGGCACCACCGATTTTGATCGCACCAATTACTTCCAGAATGTGCCGACCACCGCGCTGGATATGGCGCTGTGGATGGAGTCCGATCGCATGGGCCATCTGCTCGGCGTGATCGACCAGAAGGCGCTCGACGAGCAACGCGGCGTCGTGCAGAACGAGAAGCGCCAGGGCGACAACACGCCGTATGGCAAGGTGTTTTACAGCATTCTCGAGGGCCTGTTTCCCGAGGGGCATCCGTATCGCTGGTCGCCGATCGGCTCGATGGATGATCTCAATGCGGCCTCGCTGGACGATGTGAAGGAATGGTTCCGCACCTGGTACGGCCCGTCCAACACCGTGCTGGTGCTCGCCGGCGATATCGACCTCGCCACCGCCAAGGCCAAGGTGCAGCAGTACTTCGGCGAAATCGAACCGGGCGCACCGCAGGCGCGCCGCAAGGTGTTCGTGCCCAAACTCGATGCACCGGTGCGCGATGTGATGCATGACCGCGTCGCCCAGGCGCGCGTCCACCGCGCCTGGACGTCGGCCGCGGCCAATACGCCCGAAGCCGATCAACTGACTTTGGCGGCACGCATCCTCGGTGGCGGCAAGACCTCGCGGCTGTACCAGCGCTTGGTGCTGAAGGATCAGATCGCCAGCTCGGCGGCCTCTTATGCCTATGGTCTGGAGCTCGCCGGCCTGTTCATGATCCAGGCCGACGCCAAGCCCGGTGTCGATCCGGCCCGCATCGAGGCGGCGATCGACGAGGAAGTGGCGCGGTTTCTCAAGGATGGCCCGACCGCCGACGAGGTCAAGCGCGCCCGCGTCGGTATCGAGGCCTCGTTTGTTCGTGGTGCCGAGCGGATCGGCGGATTTGGCGGCAAGGCCGATATCCTGGCCGAGTGCGCGACCTATGCCGGCAAGCCCGATTGCTTCAAGGATTCGCTGGCGACGATCGCCGCCGCCACACCGGCGAGCGTGCGTGCCGCCGCGCTCGCCACCCTGAGTCCTGAGTTCTACAGCCTGACCGTACTGCCAAGCCCGGATTACAAGGCCAGCGCCGAGAAACTCGACCGCAGCGCAGGCGTTCCGAAAATCGAGAAGTTCCCGGATCTGAAATTCCCGGCAATCCAGCGCGGCAGGCTCGCCAATGGCATCGAAGTCGTGGTCGCCGAGCGTCATGAAGTCCCGCTGGTGCAGTTGCGCCTGTTGTTCGACGCCGGTCATGCCGCTGACCAGGGTCGCAAACTCGGCACCGCGAGCTTCACCCTCAATATGCTCGACGAGGGAACGCGCACCCGCGATGCGGTGGCGATTGCCTCGCGCATGGAAGAGCTCGGCGCCCAGATTGGCACCTCGTCCAGCCTGGATGCTTCCGGCATCTGGCTCTCGTCCTTGAAGGACCAACTGGCACCCTCGCTGCAGCTGTTTGCCGATATCGTCCGCAATCCACGCTTCGACGAAGGCGAGATCAAGCGCGTCCAGGGCCAGTGGCTGGCCAGCATCGCCCAGGAAAAAACCGATCCTTCATCGCTGGCCAATCGCATCCTGCCGCCCTTGATCTACGGTGAAGGTCACGCCTATGCGGTGCCCGGCACCGGAACCGGTACCGAGGCCTCGATCCAGTCGCTGACCAGTGCCGATCTGCGCCAGTTCCATCAGGACTGGATTCGTCCGGACGCCGCCCGCATCACGGTTGTCGGTGATACCACCCTGGCCGAGATCACCGCCGAATTGAACAAGGTCTTCGGCGACTGGAAGGCACCGGCCACACCGCTGCCGCAGAAGAACATTGCAGATGTCGCGATTCCGGCATCGGCCAGCGTGTACCTGATGGACAAGCCCAATGCCGAGCAGTCCACGATCTTCGCCGGGCATCTGCTGCCAGCGACCAAGGCGGCCGATCGCTTCGTCACCAATACCGCGATCACCGCACTCGGCGGCCAGTTCACCGCGCGCCTGAACATGAATCTGCGCGAGGAGAAGCACTGGGCCTATGGTGCCTACACGGGTGCCGGCGAAGCGCTCGGACAGCGCAGTCTGTTTGCCTGGGCACCGGTGCAGACCGACAAGACCGTCGAGTCCCTGCAGGAAGTCGCACGCGAGTTCAACGAGTATGTCGGCAGCCGCCCGGTCACCCAGGATGAGCTCGATCGCCTGATTGCCAATGATGTGCGGAGCCTGCCCGGCCAGTACGAGACCGGTGCCGCCGCAGCCGGCACCTTGAACTCGATGGTGATCTTCGGCCATCCCGACGACTACGTGCAGACCATGAAGGCTCGCATCGAGCAGCAGACGCTCGATCAGGTGCGCGCTGCCGCCGAGGCGCATATCAAGCCGCAGTCACTGACCTGGGTGATCGTCGGCGACCTGAAGAAAATCGAGGATGGTGTGCGTGCGCTCAAACTCGGCCCGGTGAAGATTCTCGACGCCGATGGCAAGGTGATCCGCTGAGATCGTGGGGTCGAGGCCGCTGTTTGCGCCTCGACCCCGACGTCGCGGGGTTGGTGTTCAGCAAAAACTCGCTAGGCTAGATGGCAATCCCCCACCACCCGACCGGAGTGATCATGCGCATCCTGATAACCGCACTCAGTACCCTCCTGCTCGCCAGCTGCACCTGGGTGGAACCCGATGCCAGCGGCAAGCAGATCCGCGTTGCCTACGGCAAGGACCTCGGCGCCTGCACCCACAAGGGCACGGTCACCGTCTCGGTGCGCGACAAGGTCGGCTTCTACGAGCGCAATGATCTGAAGGTGCGCGACGAGCTGGAGTCATTGGCACGCAATGAGGCCGGCGATCTCGGTGCCGACACCATCCAGGCACTGGAAGAACCCAGTGACGGCGAGCAGAAATTTGGCGCCTACGACTGTCGTTGAGCGATGCTCAACCTGACTCGCGAGTGCAGAGCGGGGCTTGCCCGCCGCTCTCGTTCTTGATTCTGTCCCCAAGGGGATTGCATAGAGCGGGGCTTGCCCCGCTGCATTTGATTTGTTCTTGTCGATTGACAAACATCAAGAGCAGCGCGGCAAGCCACGCTCTATGCAATCCCCGGGGACGACCGAAGGGAGTCGCCAGGGGACAACATCAAAAGCAACAGCAGCGTGGCTTGCCGCGCTGCTCGTGCCTGATCCTGTAGGGCATCTCTGTGTGATGCCATCCCAACATTGCGGCGCATTGAAGCCGGCATCTCGCAGAGATGCCCTACAGAAAAGCCAGCGTACAAGCGCAGGGTCACGACCCTGAGCAAGCGTCACTTGAACCGCCGCTCAATCCTCGAAGTCTGCGCCGAAGATCAATTGCGGCAGGATGAACACGTCACCACGCATCACCTGCTGGATGTGATTGGTGCAGATGTAATGGAAGATCGGCATGCCATCGGGATCAATCACGCTGGCGTCCATCAATTTGATGCAGGGGACTTTCTCGTCCGAGCAGCCCAGGCCGCCAAGCAGCGGCGTCGTGCTGGGGAAAGCGTTCAGCACCTGGCGCAGTGGGTGGTACGAGCTGACTTCGAACTGCACCGTATCGCCTTCGACCACGCTCAGCAGATTCGGCTCGTAGGCGAAATTATTGATGCTGACGCAGTGGTGATTCGGCGCCGGCTTGCATTGCGCCTGCAAATCGCTGGCGAGCAGGAACAGGACAGCCAGCAGGTTCAATCGCAGGAAATTAATACCGCGCATCGTGGGGCAACAATCGGCCAGGGTCGGTGAGGGTGTGCTGCGCTGCGACCCAAACCCGGTGCGGCGTCAGCGTATGCGTTCGAGAATACCCTCGAGTTCATCCAGACTGTGATACGCAATCACCAGTTTGCCGCGGCCATTGCGCCCATGCTGGACCGCGACGCGGGTCGCCAAGCGTTCGGAGAGATCGCGTTCGAGCGCTTCGATATCGGCGTCGGGCTTGCGCTTTGCCGCTGATTTCGAAGATTTTTCGGCATTCGGGCTGACCTGCAACTGACGCACGCGCTCTTCCAGCTCACGCACGCTCCAGCCACCGTCGGCGGCCTGCAGGGCGAGCTCGGTCGCCTGGGCGGCAGGCAGGGTGATCAGGGTGCGGGCGTGGCCCATTTCCAGTCGATGCTGCTCAAGCAGGGCGCGCACCGCTTCGGGCAGATCGAGCAGTCGCAGCAGATTGCTGACCGAAGCGCGCGAACGACCGACGGCGCCAGCGGCCTCTTGATGGGTGAGTGAAAACTCTTCGATCAGCCGCTTCAAGGCGGTGGCCTCTTCGAGCGGATTGAGATCTTCGCGCTGGATGTTCTCGATCAGCGCCATCGCGATCGCGGCCTGGTCGGCAACCTCGCGCACCACAGCCGGCACTTCACTCATGCCGGCGAGTTGCGCGGCGCGCCAGCGCCGTTCACCGGCAATGATTTCGTAGCGGTCACGGCCGAGCGGGCGCACCACGATCGGCTGGATCACGCCCTGGGCGCGGATCGACTCGGCCAGTTCGGCCAGACGCTCCTGGTCCATGCCGGTACGCGGCTGATAGCGACCCGGCTGCAGCTCACCGATCGCCAGCTGGCGCAGTTCGCCACCGGCGCTCTCGGCGTTCTCGGCACTGGTATCGATGCCCAGCAAGGCATCGAGGCCGCGACCGAGTCCACGTTTCTTGGTTGCCATGCTTGTTTCCTTCAACGCTGATGCGATGCCCGCACCAGCCGGGCTCGGAACATCGGGTGGTTGCGCGGCCAGGTCGCGGCCACGGTTTCCGGTCAACTCGCGATCGATTCCACCTTGGCGCCGCGCTCCCGGCGCAGCATCTCGCCGGCCAGGCCGAGATAGGCAATCGCGCCGCGCGATTCACGGTCGTACTGCGAGATCGGCAGACCATGCGAGGGCGCCTCGGCCAGGCGGACATTGCGTGGCACAACGGTGCGAAACACCTTGTCACCGAAATGCTTGACCAGCTGGTTGGAGACGTCGTTGCCGAGATTATTGCGGACGTCATACATCGTGCGCAGGATGCCCTCGAGCTCAAGCTCGGGATTCAATCGGGTCTTGACCGCCTTGATCGTATTGAGCAGGGCGCTGAGTCCTTCGAGCGCAAAATATTCGCACTGCATCGGTACCAGCACGCCCTGGGCAGCGGTCAGCGCATTGAGGGTCAACAGGCTCAGCGAGGGTGGGCAGTCGATCAGGATGAAGTGGTAACGCGAGGCGATCGGCGCCAGCACCGTGCGCAGGCGCGTCTCCCGCGCAATCTCATCCATCATCTTGATCTCGGCCGCGGTCAGGTCACTGCCGCCGGGAATCAGATCGTAACCGCCGGGGCTGGCCACAATCGCGCGCTCGGCCGGCACTTCCTCGAGCAAAACCTCGCAGCCACCGGGCTTGGCCTTGGCCTTGTCGATACCCGAAGCCATGGTGGCATTGCCCTGCGGGTCCATATCGACCAGCAGCACCTTGCGCCGCGCCTCGGACAGGGTCGCGGCGAGATTGACGGCAGATGTGGTCTTGCCCACACCGCCCTTTTGGTTGGCCACTGCAATGATGCGTGTCATGAATTCCGGGGGTTTCGGCCGCGCAACAGGCACGGGGCCGAGGAGTTTAGCCCAGATGCGCCGAGCATATCGTCGGAAACGCCCCTGCCGGTCTGTTCAGCAGGCGTCGCCGGTGCGCTGCAAGGCCAGCAGAACACGCTCGCCATCAAGTCCCGGCACGCTCAGCGGATGGACATCGAGCAGGCAAAATCCGGCCGGAATGTCGCCAAGTTCCTCGCGATAACCCGGGCCCTTCATCGCCAGCAGCCGGCCATTCACCGCCAGCCAGTCCCGGCACCAGCCGGCCAGCACGCTGATCGGCGCGACCGCGCGCGCAGTCGCGGCAAGCAGCGTTTGTGCTGGCGCGTAGGCCTCGGCACGCTGTTCGACAACTTCTACACCGGCGAGGCCAAGGTTGCGCTTTACCTCGCGCAGAAAACGCGCCTTCTTGCCATTGGATTCGATCAGCACCACGCGGCGCTCGGGATGCAGGATCGCCAGCGGCAGACCGGGCAGACCGGCACCGCTGCCCATGTCGGCGATCTCGGATTGCGGCCAATGCCCCGCCATCGCCAGCGAGTCGAGCAGGTGCCGGGTCAGCATCTCGCCAGGCTGGCGGATCGCGGTCAGGTTGTAGGTCTGATTCCAACGCTCGAGCAGGCGCAGATAATCGAGCCATTGCTGCACGCGCTGCTGATCATCCGGCAGGCGCATGCACTCAAGTGCGTTCAGCAGGGGCGCGCGCAGGGATTCGATCGTGGGCATGCACATCGGCCATGAGATGAGCCGCGGATTGTAGCCGGCTTTGTCGGGCACTCCGCCGCGCGTCCCGGCCAGTGTGCGGCAGCGACCGGAACCGCAGGTGAAAGTCTGCGATCATTCCGCTGTCGACTTCACGTGAGGCAACAGGACCGCATGCTGCACTTGCTCCGGCTGATGGCGCTGCTGATTCTGCCTGTACTGGCGGCGCCGGCCCTGGCGCTGACCGAAATCACCGAAACCTTGGCCAGCGGCGCGCACATCCGGATCGCGGTGCCCGATGGCTGGACTGCCGGCGACGGTCTGGTCCTGTACCAGCACGGCTTCAATATGGCGTTCGACACCGATTCCGATCTGGGACCGATCCGCGAACGCCAGCTTGCCGATGGCTATGCGCTGGCCGCCAGCGGCTTTCGCGGTCGCGGCTGGGCGCTGTTCAATAGCGTCGAAGACAATCGCGATCTGCTGGCGCGCTTTGTCGAGCGCTTTGGCAGTCCGGGGCATCTGATCAGCATGGGCGGCTCGATGGGCGGTCTGATCGCGCATCAGCTTGCCGAAGCCGAGGGCTTCGAAGCGCTGACCGGCGTTTATTCGCTGTGTCCGCCCGCGGCTGGCACGCGCACCTGGGACACGGCGTTCGACCTGCGCATGGCCTATGACGCGATCTGTGACGACGTCGGTGGCGGTGAATTGCTGCGCGGCGCCGAGCCGCTGCCCTGGGCCTATGATCTTTCCGATATCCCGGCCGACCTGGGCGATCTGTTCGGCAGCGAGTCCTTGCAGCAGACCCTGGTGCGGATCAACCAGTGCACCGGCATCTCGCTCGATCCGCCGTTCCGGTCACCGACGCAACGCAATCGCCTGCAGCAGTTGATGACATTCGGTGCTTTCAGCAATGAGGATTTTCTGCTGACCAATCTCGCTTACGCGACCTTCGCACTCGGCGATCTGGTGCGCGCACCGGACAAGTTGGCAAACCGCAATCCGTTCACCAGCTTCGGTGTCGACTATGACAGCGCGCTGATCCAGTCGGCGGTTCCCGATATCCGCGCCGATGCCATCGCGCGCCTGGATTTCCGCCGGTCAACCGATCTGAATGGTCGCGCGCCTGACCGGGTCCGCATGCTGTCCCTGCACACCAGTGGCGATGAGCTGGTGCGCCCGGCGCATCAGCAGGCGCTGCGCGCACTCTATCCGGCCAACCGTTTGCTCAGCGCCCTGATCGGCGAAGATGCGCCCAGCCATTGCGGATTTACGCTGGCCGAGGTGACCGCGGGCTGGGATATGGTGCGCGCGTCGGCGATCTCGCCGGCATCAATGCCGAGTGCGGCCGATCTGCAATCGAACTGCCAGCAGCTGGTCGACGGCGGGGTCAGCGGGCCCTGCCGTATCGACGCCAGCCTCTCGCCAGGCAGCATCGAGCAGACCATGCGCGCGCGCGCGAACCAGAATCCGACCACCGATATCGCCGCGCTGAATATCACGGGCGCCTGGTATGACCCGCAGCGCTCCGGTGAAGGTCTGCTGATCGAGACGCTCGAAGACAATCTCGCTCTGGTGATCTGGTTCACTTTCCCGCCGGTTGGTCAGGGCGAACAGGCCTGGATGCTCGGCGTCGGTCGGGTCGACGGGCATGGCATCGTTGTCGATGATCTGCAGAGCGTCCGTGGCGCGCGCTTTGGCGCGCAATTCGATCCGGCCGATGTGGTGCGCGAAGCCTGGGGTGGGCTCAAGCTCGCCGTCCAGGTGCGTCCGGATTTGCCGGCCCCGCTGCTGTATCCGGGACTAGGCCAGTTGCAATTGCACATCGAATACCAGGGACCCGAAGGCTGGAGCGGCAGTCGCCTGCTGCAACAACAATTGCTGGAAGTGGGTCGCAATCCCGCCCTGCCGCTGGCCACCGGCAGCGATCCGCGAAGCTGGCAGAACAGCGGTACTTACTACGATCCGGCACGCTCGGGTGAAGGATTCCAGATTCAGCAATTCGATGCCGGCAACGGCACTTGGCCGACCGTGATCACCTGGTTCACCTTCGACCACCAGGGCCGGCCGATGTGGTTGATCGGTCTGGGTACGGCGAATGGCAATACGCTGGACCTTGATCTTCTGCGCCCGACCGGTACCCATTTCGGCCTCGACTTCATCGCCACCAACGTCGTGCGTGCTCCCTGGGGCAGTGCGCGCATCCAGTTCGAAGGCTGCGATCGCGCGCGACTGACTTGGCAGGCGCTCGATCCCGCGTTTGCTTCGGGCACTCTGGATGCGCAGCGGCTGACCACACCGACTTCGGTGCTGCCCTGTCGCGCTGGCAGCGCTTCGTCGGCGCGTTGAACGAGCAAGGCCGCGCTGCAGCGGGATACCTCGCTGGCGTACCTGAAGGACACGAACAGCTTGGCCGGCGCTGACGGCATTGCGGGTCATGAGCGGGCATCGCTGGATGTTGGATCGTCGCTCGGCGGCGGCGGGCGTGGTCCGGCCCGCGCATGCAGCCGAACCGTCACGCACCGTTGCGCTGCGGGTACGTCCCTGCAATCGCTCAGTCTGCGAGCAGGCTGCCGCGGCAGTCGGGCGCGCTGCAGTGGCACTGCCAGGCCGAACGCGTATCGGCCTGTGGAATCACCGACAACTCGATGGCGTAGTCGAAGCTGAGCTCCTCACCGGCGGCGATGTCGCGCAGGGCTCGGATGTAAACGCGGTCGCGCTGCTCATTGCCATTGATATCGACATGGACCATCGCCTCGCAATTGGGCGCGCAGCTGTGGTTGATCCAGCGCGCGAGATTGCCGCCATCGCTGCCATCGATGTAGTAGTGGTCGTTCAAGGTGAACAGAAAGGTGTGTCCACTGGCCGCAGTCTGGCCGAATCGGGCGTCGACCTCGGCGCGATCCAGACGTCGGCCGCGATACTCCAGCAAGCGTTCACCGGCATGCAGGGCGCGCAGGGCGAATACACCGTAGCCGTGAATGCTTGAGCGGCGACGGGCGAAACGAGGTGGCATCAGGACTCCGGCTCAGACGCTGGCCGGGCATGGATGGCCAGCACGCCATCATGCCGCTGCCCTCACCTGCTGACAATCCGTGGGCGGCAGATCAGGCCTGCAGGCTCGCGATCATGCGCTGCTTCAGCTGCAGGCTCGGCGTCAACGGTCGCTGGCTGCGACGCTGGGCCGGCAAGGACTTGGCAATCGCCGCCATCAACGCATTGTTGTCCCAGGGCTTGGTGATCAATTCGAGCGGCGCAACGTCCTTGAGCGCGTCCATCGCTTCGAGGATTTCGGTGTAGCCGCTCATCAGCATGCGCGGTGTCAACGGTTGGATCTCCATGAACTGGCGCAGGAAATTGACGCCATTCATGGCCGGCATCAGATAGTCGGCGATGACCAGATCGAATTCCACTTCAGCGGCGCGGCCCAGGGCACTGCCGGGCTTTTCGAAGGATTCGACGATCGCCTCACCGCGCAGGGTCGCAACCGGCATGAAATGGATGATCCGGCCCAGGCTCCTGAGCACGTTGCGGTCGTCGTCAATCAGCATGATACGTGGCATGTTGGCAGTCCTTCAGCAGTGTATCGAGGTGGTTTGACCGGACGATCCGGAGGAAAAGCGTCAGCGTGAAAGCACTGTAGCCCGGGGGTCCCGGCGCTGAAATACGTACAAATACCTAAGCCGGTTTCGCTCGCCAACCCACGTCACCGCCGGTCGCCGCACTCATGCACTGGAACCAAAACACGCGCATACTTCCAGCGTCAGGGTACGCAACGCGCAACGCGCTGGGATCGATGACAGGGGCAGATGCGCCGGATGAGTTCGACCGATTCGACCGATGATTTGAGCCGTCGTGTGCGCGAGCTGGAGGAGCAGTTGCGCAGCGCCGAAGCGCGCGCGCGACAGGGCGAGGAGCTGTTGCGCATCGCCGGTCGTACTGCACGGATCGGCGGTTGGACTTTCGATGTGGCAACGCGCCTGCTGACGCTCTCCGATGAGGTCTGCGCGATCCGCGAGCTGCCACCGGGGACCGTGTTGCGAATCGAATCGGCGTTGGAGCGCTATGCGCCGAGGTCAAGTTCGGCGATCAGCGATGCCTTCGAGCGCTGCCTGCGTGATGGCACGCCCTATGACCTCGAAGCCGAGATCCTCACCGAAACCGGGAAAACGGTCTGGGTGCGCACCATGGGCCAGGCGGTCCGCGCGGCCAGCGGCGAAGTGATCCAGTTGCAAGGATCGTTTCAGGACATCGCCGAGCGCAAACGCAGTGAGTTGGAAGCCGAACGCCTGAACCGCCGGCTCACCGCGACACTGGAAAGCATCACCGATGCCTTCTTCACCATCGACGCCGACTGGCGGTTCACCTATGTCAATCGCGAAACCGAACGCCTGGTCCATCATACGCGCGAGCAGATGCTGGGCCGCAACATATGGTCGCTGTTCCCGGATGCGGTGGGCAGTATTTCGGATATCTCCTATCGGCGCGCACTGGCCGAGCAGTGCATGGTCGAGTTCGAGCATTTCTTTGCCCCGTTGGGCTTGTACGCCGATGTACGGGCCTACCCGATGGAAGAGGGTCTGGCGGTATATTTTCGCGACATCACCGAACGCCGCCAGATTGAACAGGATCAGGCCCGCGCCGAGCAGACTCGCAGTGCGATCCTGCAACTGCAGCAGGAAATCAATGTCGCCGACCTTGGCCCGCAGTTGGCAATGGAGCGGATCTGCACTCAGTCCCTGGCCCTGACCGGCACCGAAGCCAGCAGCATCGAGCTGCTCGAACATGGCCAGTTGGTCGTGAAGGCGGCGGCCGGAAGCCTGGCGCCCGCACTTGGCATGACGCGCCTGACCACCGATCCTCTGGCCGCCCTGGCCCTGGGCTCCGGCGGCCTGATCGTGGCCACCGACCTGGCCCAGGATGAGCGGCTCGCTGGTGGCGAGTACGCCACCGCGATCGGCGGCCTGATCATTGCCCCGTTGCGCGACGCGGACCGTCTGGTCGGCGTACTCAGGTTGGTGTCCAGCCAGCCCCACCACTACGGCGGGCAGGATCTCAGCACCGCGCAATTGCTCGCAGACACTTGCGGCGCGCTGCTCAGCCGGACCCGCGCAGCCACCGAACTGCACGCCTCGGAAGCCAAGTATCGCCTGCTGTTCGACAGCAATCCGCATCCGATGTGGGTGTACGACATTTCGAGTCTCCGCTTCCTGGCGGTCAATTCCGCCGCCATCCACCACTATGGCTACTCCGAGGCCGAGTTTCTGGCGATGGACCTGCGCGGGATCCGACCTCCAGAGTCGATTCCGCAACTGCAGCGCGCGCGCTCCGGCCCCGATGACCGCCGGCACGATCTCGGCATCTGGCAGCACCGTCGCAAGGACGGCAGCCTCATCAATGTGGAGATTTCCTCGGATCGCATTCTGTTCGACGGCGTGATCGCGCGCCTGGTGCTGGCGCATGACGTCACCCAGCGACTCCTGGTCGAAGGCGAACTGATTCGACTCAACCGCGCCCAGCAGTTGCTCGGCAGCTGCATCGAAGCACAGGTCCGCGCCGACGGCGAGACCGCCTTGCTCAACGAGATCTGTCGGATCGCGGTCGAGGTTGGCGGCTATCGGATGGCCTGGGTCGGCTATGCGCGCGATGATGCCGAGAAGACTCTGGATCGGGTGGCTGGCTCGGCCACGTCTGAAGAGTATTTTGCTGGCCTCAGCTTGAGCTGGTCGAACACGGTCGCTTCCGGGATGGGGCCCGCCGGCCAGGCGATTCGCGCGGGCCAGGCCATTGCGATCACCGACATCGACCGCGATCCCTCAATGGCGCCCTGGCGCGAACGCTGCGCCAGCGCCGGCTTTCGCAGCGTGATCTGTCTGCCGCTGCGTGATGCGGAGCGGACCTTTGGCGTGCTCGGTCTATACGCGGACGAAGTCCAGCCAGTGATGGCGGAGGAGATACGACTGCTGCAGCAACTCGCCGATGATGCCGCCTTCGGCGTCCGCAATCTGCGCGACCAGCGCGAACGCAAGCGCCTGCAAAGTGCGGTGATCCAGGTTGCCTCGGGGGTCTCCGCTGCCGCCACCGGCACCCAGTTCTTTGAGCAACTCGTGCGCAGCATGACCGAGGTGCTCGAAGCCGATGCCGGCTATGTGGTCCGCCTCGATTCAGCGGACCCCGGCCTGGCGCGCAGCATCATGTCCATGCGCGCGGGGGCCATCGAACCCAATTTCGAATACAGGCTGGATGACACCCCCTGCGCCGATCTGCTCGACCACGGCCACTGCACGGTCGCCGATCATGTTGCCGAGGCTTACCCCAACGATCCCATGCTGCGTGACCTGCAGGCGCAAGCCTATGTCGGCCGACGCCTGGACAACTCGCGTGGCGAGCCGATCGGCCTGCTCTATGTTCTGTACATCGGGCCGCTGGAGCAAGCCGGATTCGTGTCATCGACACTGCAGATCTTCGCCGCCCGTGCGGCTGCCGAGCTGGAACGACTGGATGCCGATGCCCGCATCCGTGAGCAGGCCTCCCTGCTCGATCAGGCCCATGACGCCATCGTCGTGCACGCCCTGCCCGATCACCGGATCGAATACTGGAACCAGGGCGCGCAGCGTCTTTACGGCTGGACTGCGGAACAGGCGCTGGGTCAGGCGATGGACAGCCTGTTGCGCATTGAGGCGAGCGAGGCGAGCGAGCCCTTCCAGTGCGTGATGGCTGATGGCGAGTGGAGCGGCGAGTTTCATGAACGCCGCATGGATGGCACGCCCTTGCTGGTTGAAGTGCACTGCACCCTGGTCCGCGATGCGGCTGGTAAGCCGCGCTCGGTACTGTCGATCATGTCGGATATCACCGAACGCCGTCGTGCCGAGGACGACCTCAAGCGCGCGTTGACCGAACTGCGCAGCCGCAATCGCGAGCTGCAGGATTTCGCCTTTATCGCCTCGCACGATCTGCAGGAACCATTGCGCAAGATCCGCGCGTTCTCTGATCGGCTGTTGTCACAGTCGCCGGACCGCATCGACGATCTGGCGCGCGACTATCTGCAACGCTCGGCAGCGGCCGCCAGCCGCATGCAGACCCTGATTGACGATCTGCTCGAATATTCGCGGGTGGATTCGCGCGGACGTACTTTCACCCTGGTACAACTCGGCCCGATGCTGGCTACGGTGGTCGAAGATCTCGGCGAACGTATCGAAAGCACCGCCGCAGAGATCGTGATCGGTGAGATGCCCACGCTCGAGGGTGACTACACGCAGCTGCGCCAGCTGTTCCAGAATCTGATCGCCAATGCGTTGAAGTTCCAGGATCCGGCACGCCGATGTCACATCGAAGTTACGGCAACTCCCATCCAGCTCGACCAACGCGAGGGTGGCTACGTGATCACCGTGGCAGACAATGGCATCGGCTTCGAAGCCAAGTACGCCGAGCGGATTTTTGCACCATTCCAGCGGCTGCATTCGCGAGAAGCCTACGATGGCACCGGTATCGGACTGGCGATTGTCCGACGTATCGTCGAGCGCCACCATGGCCAGATAGAAGTCACGGCTGCCCCTGGAGAGGGCGCCAGTTTCAGGGTCACCTTGCCGATGCGACAACCGAAACCTTTGGAGCGGCACGTCGCCGAGCAATGAGGTAAATTGAACTCGGCGTCCCCAGCGGGCACCAGAAGCAGCAAGGAGCTCGTTTGATGGTTATGTCGCAGGCATTGGTGACCGTTCTGATTGTCGATGACGACGATGATGATCGCCTGATGATGCGTGATGCCTTTCGCGACAGCGGGCTACACAATCCTTTGCAGTTCGCCGTCGATGGCGAAGAAATGCTCGACTATCTGCAACATCGGGGTCGCTTCGCCGACAGCGCCGCGTATGCCAGGCCGGGTTTGATTCTGCTGGACCTGAACATGCCGCGCAAAGATGGCCGTGAAGCCCTGCGCGAGCTCAAGCTCGATCCGGCGCTGCGCCACATCCCGGTGGTCGTGCTATCCACCTCGCGCTCACCCGAGGATGTGGCGCTGTGCTATCAGCACGGCGCGAATTCGTTTCTCAGCAAGCCGGACAGTTATGTCGCCTTGCTCGACCTGGTGCGCAATCTCGCGACGTTTTGGTTGCAAACGGCGAAGCTGCCTGCGCGGTAGCCCCGTAGGATGTGCCGAGGCGCTGCGGGGTGTGCAGATGCGACGCAGGATGTGCCGGGGTGCTGCGTGGTGTGCTGATGCGACGTAGGATGTGGTGAGCGCAGCGAACCGCATCGCTTCCAAGACCCTGCCAGCATCCTTCACATGAGTCACCGCCCTGCTGCGTCATCGCAAGTAGTCCGGATGAAATGCGTTGGAATCCGGGGCCCTGATCTGCGCTTGGGCGTCAGCACCCCGGATTGCGCTGCTTCGCAGCTCCATCCGGGCTACTCGTTGACGAAGCAGCACGAGCATGATGCGGTTCGCTGCGCTCACCACATCCTACCGACGCGGTACTGCTGGATGGCACGTGCGTAGGATGTGGTGAGCGCAGCGAACCGCATCGCTTTCAAGACCCTGCCAGCATCCTT
>JBBSLG010000022.1:0-83233 GCA_038255435.1 Lysobacterales bacterium | reverse complement strand
GCACAAATAAAATCGATGGATTCGGCCCTGTGGCGAGGCGCGTATCGCCGCCAAGGCTGGTGGCCTTGGCAAGATGCGCAACGACGGCACAGGGGCGAAGACGCGATTTTATGTGTCGCATAGTGTGCAACACCACACTAGCCACTGTGTTTCGCGCACGGCAACGCATGGCCATGGCGAGTTTCGTGCTCGGCCCGTTCAGGCTGTAGCAAACGATGGCTTTACCCAGCGCCAAATGCTTGCTAAGGTGCCATCCAGTTCGCCGGATGCATCATTCCCGGCGCTTGATCAAAAGTCAGACTCTGTCTGCGCGGCGATCAGATGACGGAACGAAAGGTTCCGCAGCCGCCCTCCAGTCCCCTCCTTATCTTGAGACCCAGCGCACCATGCGCGATTCCGACGTGCTTGATCCCCAGCCGAACTCCGGCTCAGAAACCCGTAACGAAGCCCCCGCCAAGCCGGCACCCGCAAGCAGCGAGGCAGCGTCCGCGCCGCCCACAGCCGCTTCGACCGATAGCGGCGGCGGTGGCGAATCCAGCTCCGGCGAAGGCGGCAATCCGTCGCAGACGCAGGACAGCAACAATGGCCCCGGCAATAACCAGCGGCCCTCGCGCAACGAACGCCGTAACAACCGGCGCGGTCGCTTCGATCGCGAACGCGGCGGCGGTGGTGGTGGTGGTGGCGGCGGCGGTGGCGGTGGTGGTGGCAGCGAACGCGGCGAACGCCCGGATCGCGGCGAGCGCCCGGATCGTCCCGAGCGCGGCAACCAGCAGCTCAATCGCGCCGGCATGAGTGACAGCGGCGGCGATGGCGAAAACATCGAGCCGGGCAACCAGGCACCACTGAACCAGCGCTACACGATTCCGTCCGATGCACCGACCAGCCTCAACGCCGTGCGCCGCATGTCGGCCGCGCAACTGGTTGAATTGGCCGAAGCGATTGGCATCCAGGAAGGCGTCGCCCGCGCCCGCAAGCAGGACGTGACCTTCTCGATCCTGAAAGTGCTGACGCGCACTCCGGAAGGTATCGATGGCGAAGGCGTAGTCGAGATTCTGCAGGATGGCTTCGGCTTCCTGCGAGCCTTCGACTCCAGTTACCTCGCCGGCCCGGATGACATCTATGTCAGTCCCAGCCAGATCCGCCGCTTCAATCTGCGCACTGGCGACTACATCACCGGCAAGATCCGCTCTCCGAAAGATGGCGAGCGCTATGTCGCCCTGCTCAAGGTCAACGAGATCAATGGCGAACCGCCGGAAGCCTCGAAGAACAAGGTGCTGTTCGAGAACCTGACGCCGCTGTTCCCGCGCCAGGCCTTCCATCTCGAGCGCGGCAATGGCTCGTCGGAAGACATCACCGGCCGCATCCTGGATCTGGTTTCACCGGTCGGCAAGGGCCAGCGCGGTCTCATTGTGTCGCCGCCCAAGGCGGGCAAGACGATGATGCTGCAGAACATCGCCCAGGCGATCGTGCACAACCATCCGGAAGTGCATCTGATCATCCTGCTGATCGATGAGCGTCCGGAAGAAGTGACCGAGATGCAGCGCAGTGTGCGCGCCGAAGTGATCAGCTCGACCTTCGACGAACCCGCCGCGCGCCACGTGCAAGTCGCCGAGATGGTGATCGAACGCGCCAAGCGTCTGGTCGAACACAAGAAAGACGTCGTCATCCTGCTCGACTCGATCACCCGTCTGGCCCGCGCCTACAACACCGTCGTGCCGGCCTCCGGCAAGGTACTCACCGGTGGTGTCGATGCCAACGCCCTGCAGCGCCCCAAGCGCTTCTTCGGCGCTGCGCGCAAGGCCGAAGAAGGCGGATCGCTGACCATCCTCGCCACCGCCTTGGTCGAGACCGGTTCGAAGATGGACGAGGTGATCTACGAAGAGTTCAAAGGCACCGGCAATATGGAAGTCCACATGGACCGCCGCATCGCCGAGAAGCGCGTCTACCCGGCGATCAATATCAATCGCTCCGGTACGCGCCGCGAAGAACTGCTGATCGAAGCCGAACGCCTGCAGAAAATCTGGATTCTGCGCAAGTTGCTGCATCCGATGGATGAGTTGGCGGCGGTGGAGTTTCTGCTCGACAAGATGAAGAACACGAAGACCAATGACGAGTTCTTCCAGTTCATGAAGCGCGGCTAAGACCTCGCGCTTACGCCTTGCCCCCTTCTCCCGCCTGCGGGAGAAGGGTCTGGGATGAGGGCCGCACCTGCGACACCGCCCGGTTGTCGACCGAACCGTAGCGAGCACCGTAGGATGTGCTGAGGCCGCCGGCCGAAGCGCATCAATCTCCATTTGATCGCGGCAATCTTGGCGTTGCCGATCGCGTGACGAAGATCCAGGGCCAGCTTGCTCCACAAGCGTCATCGCGATGCGATGCCAACGGGCTTTCACTCGCTTACGCGCCTTGCTCCCTTCTCCCGCCTGCGGGAGAAGGGCCGGGGATGAGGGCAACACAGCGATACCGCCCGGCCGACGCCGGAACCGTAGGATGTGCTGAGGCCGCAGGCCGAAGCGCATCAATCTCGAACCTGCCGGAAATTTGCGGACGCTTCGAATTCGTGACGAACATCCAGGGCCAGCTTGCTCCGCAAGCGTCATCGCTCTGCGATGCCACAGAGCTTTCACTCGCTTACGCGAGCGAGTCACCTTTTCTTGCTTGCCAAGAAAATGTAACCGAAAAGAAGGCCACCCCACAGCGACGCCCTCCAGGCATCCTGCCTTCCGGGTTCGTGCTCGGCGGCCGCGGTCGACGATTGCACGTCCGGCAACTGCTCCTGCGTTGCTCTACCTCGGGCATCCATGCCCTCGCCATGTGCAAGCGTCGCCTGAGCGACATCCTGTCGCTCACCCTTCGGGCTATTCCGTCCACCGATCACCGTCGCTGAGGGGACCCCATGGGAGAGAAGCGCGCTCCCGGCGCGCAGAAGCGATAGTGTCGGGATCTTCCAGACCCACGAATGCCCGACACAGATTCGTAGGATGTGCTGAGGCCGCAGGCCGATGCGCATCATTCCAAGAGGAATCGATACCGTTCGAACTTGTCGAACTTGTCGAACTTGTCACGAAGATCAATGGCCAGCTTGCTCCGCAAGCGTCATCGCTCTGCGATGCCAAAGTGCTTCCACTCGCTTGCGCCTTGCCCCCTTCGCCCGCTTGCGGGAGAAGGGTCGGGGAAGAGGGCAACCCCGCGATACCGACCAGTCGTCGCCGGAATCGTAGGATGCGCTGAGGCCAACGGGCCGAAGCGCATCAATATCCATGGAATCGGCAATGTTCGCGTTGCCGATTGCGTGACGAAGATCCAGGGCCAGCTTGCTCCGCAAGCGTCATCGCTCTGCGATGCCACAGAGCTTTCACTCGCTTACGCGCGTTGCTCCCTTCTCCCGCTTGCGGGAGAAGGGCCGGGGATGAGGGCAACACAGCGATACCGTCGGGTCGTCGATCGAACCGTAGGATGTGCTGAGGCCGCAGGCCGAAGCGCATCAATCTCCATGTGATCGCGGCAATCCTGGCGTTACCGATCGCGTGACGAAGATCCACGGCCAGCTTGCTCCGCAAGCGTCATCGCGATGCGATGCCACAGAGCTTTCACTCGCTTACGCGAGCGAGTCACCTTTTCTTGCTTGGGCCAAGAAAATGTAACCGAAAAGAAGGCCACCCCACAGCGACGCCCTCCAGGCATCCTGCCTTCCGGGTTCGTGCTCGGCGGCCGCTGGTCGGCGGGCGCACGTCCGGCAACTGCTCCTGCGTTGCTCTACCTCGGGCATCCATGCCCTCGCCCTGTGCGTTCGCCGACTGGCCGCATCCATGCGGCCACACTTCGTGCTATTCGCGCCCACCGATCACCGTCGCTGAGGGGCCCCGGGGAAAAGAAGCGCGCTCCCGGCGCGCAGAAGTGAGAGCGCGCCCAACTCGTTAGAATTAGTTCACCAAACAATTCAAGAGCAGGACCGGCAAGCGGCCACAAACGGGATTGCTCTGCTCCAAGCCCCTATCCACATTGCTCAGTTACGGAGGCGGCACGACAGCTCGAAATTTCAGCGCCTGTGAGCAAGTGGCGTCTGTATTGGTCAGGTCGACATCAATTTCAACATATTTTGCGCCGAGTCGAATATTGGACGAAGTCCAAGTCCCTCCAATGAAGCCATTGGAGCAGAGGTAATTGCCGTTGGAAAAAACGGCATTGTCGCGCCGACTAAAGCCCCCTTGGAATCGACATTGCTTGTCGAAAAAGTTGTCGTAATCCAGTGTCAGCATGTTGCCGGAGGCATTGAGCACGAAGCTCGCAGAGGTGCTTGAGGGAAACGTGACGCTGAGACAGCCTGAAGAAGTCGCCGGATTGCTCACGATCCGGAATGTGCGCACCCCCTCATATCGCTGACCAGCAAGGGCCACCACTGGCTCACAGAGCGCGCTTGTCATTGGTAGTATGCGTTGCAACTGGATTGTTCCACCCGTTCCGCCACTGGGGCTGTACGTAAGATTTAAGGTTTCGCACCCGACCAACGCCAACGTCAATCTGCCCCAGGGCGGCCGCTGAACAAGTGCAGGGTTGAAGTCAGTACCAAATACTCCCCCGCTCGTTGACACGACGTCTACTGCGACGGTGTCGTCAGTCACTGCAGCTGAGCCGACCAGATAGAGCTGTTTTCCGGGATTGGCAGGGTCGTAAGTAAACCAAGCGACGATCAAGGTGTCATTTTGTAGTTCATGAATAAACACTCCTTCTCCACTTCGGGAAGGATTCCACCAAGTGCCTGTGAATCCGTTGTACAGGGTGCGAGCGGCATCGGCATCGCCACACATCAGAGCAAGGCACAGCAAAAGTGCGCGCTTCATTATCGTCAACTCCATATTTAGCATATGAGAATTTTCGTTCGCGTTACGAGATATCACCATGCGCATGGAACCAGTGCAAGTCTATCCCAATGTCGTCGTTGCCCCATTTTGTCGTGAGGGCAAATGGAGGCGCGGTCAGAGCATAACAATGAAGGAGGCAGAGCCCGATTTACAAAGTTTTCCGGCTCTATCTCACGCTTCGGTACTTACCGTGAAACTGAGCCATAAGAGTACCTGCCCGTTCAGCGTCTTTCGGCTCGCGGTGATTCCAACGAGAGTAAAATGGATGATGTGGTGCGGCAAGAACTGGGTCGCAACTCTCCGGGCTACCAGCGGTTGCTTCTGCGCGCCGGGAGCGCGCCTCTTTTCCCCGGGGCCCCTCAGCGACGGTGATCGGTGGACGGAATAGCACGAAGTGTGGCCGCATGGATGCGGCCAGTCGACGCTTGCACATGGATGTGCAATCGTCGACCGCGGCCGCCGAGCACGAACCCGGAAGGCAGGATGCCTGGAGGGCGTCGCTGTGGGGCGGCCTTCTTTTGGGTTACCTTTTCTTGGCCGTCAAGAAAAGGTGACTCGCTCGCGTAAGCGAGTGAAAGCTCTTTGGCATCGCAGAGCGATGACGCTTGCGGAGCAAGCTGGCCCTGGATCTTCGTCACGCAATTGGCAACGCGAACATTGCCGATTCCATGGAGATTGATGCGCTTCGGCCCGTTGGCCTCAGCACATCCTACGATTCCGGCCACGACTGGTCGGTATCGCAGTGTTGCCCTCATCCCCGGCCCTTCTCCCGCGGGCGGGAGAAGGGAGCAAGGCGCGTAAGCGAGTGAAAGCTCTTTGGCATCGCATCGCGATGACGCTTGCAGAGCAAGCTGGCCCTGGATCTTCGTCACGCAATTGGCAACGCGAACATTGCCGATTCCATGGAGATTGATGCGCTTCGGCCTGTGGCCTCAGCACATCCTACGATTCCGGCGACGACTGGTCGGTATCGCAGTGTTGCCCTCATCCCCGGCCCTTCTCCCGCAGGCGGGAGAAGGGAGCAAGGCGCGTAAGCGAGTGAAAGCTCTTTGGCATCGCATCGCGATGACGCTTGCGGAGCGAGCTGGTCCTGGATCTTCGTCACGCAATCGGCAACGCGAACATTGCCGATTCGATGGAGATTGATGCGCTTCGGCCTGCGGCCTCAGCACATCCTACGATTGCTTCGACGACACAGCAGCATCGCAGCATCGCCCTCATCCCCGGCCGTTCTCCCGCCTGCGGGAGAAGGGAGGAAATCAGAAACTGTAAACCAGGTTCACCGTGGTCAAGGTATCGGTCCGCTTGATCGGCGTCGCAACATCCGTATTGTGCCGCGCCAGCAGACCCACCTTCAGCGCGTAGCGTTCGAACATTTTCATCTGCATACCGATATCGTTCTGCGCGAAGGTGTTGTCATTGCCGCTTTCAACCAGGAACAAATTGTAGAAGGCCACATTGTCATTGAGCTTGCGCTTGTAATCGACATTGCCACGCAGCACCAGTTCGCCCTGCGAGGACATTTCGGTGCTGACCGGGTCGACCCACTTGTAACCGGGGCCGGCTTCGAACTTGAGTTGGGTAGCGTCGTTCTTAATCAGTTCACGGCCGTAGCCGACCGCGACCGTGGTCTGCCGTTCAAATGGGGCGAAATTGTCGTCTTCGTGGCGATACGACCCATAGAGGTAGCTCATGTCATTGATCTTGTGGCCAGACTTCGCGGCGACTTCCCAGCGCTCGGCGGTTACCCGGTCGTTGCCTTCGGCGCGCAGCGCGAGAATATTGGCTTCGTGCACCCAGTCCTTATCTTCGTGCTTCAGGCCGAGCTTGGCATTGATCGTCGAGGTGTCGGAATTTCCGCTGGAAATCACCAGCCCGAGTTCGCCTGCGCCTGACCAGTCCTTGGCCTGCGCGGTGGTTGCGAATGCCGACAGCAGGGCGGCAGCGATGAGGGTTCTGGTCATATGTGAGGCTCCTTGTTTGCAATGCGAAATTCGAGGCGTGGCGATGCACGCCAGGCAGCGGGCGCATGCTAATGCCTGGCGATGAACCCCCGGTGAAGTCGCGGCCTGTGCGCGGGAACCCGGCTGCAAGGGCTCAAAATGGCCAGAATTTCGGGATCAACCAGATGCTGATGACGAAGAACACCACGTTGAGCGGAATGCCGATCCGCATGAAATCGCGGAATCGATAGCCGCCGGCGGCGAACACCATGGTATTGGTCTGGTAGCCAACCGGCGTCGCGAAACTGGTGGATGCCGCGATGGTGACCGCGATCAGGAACGGGATCGGATCCAGGCCCAGCGAATGCGCGGTCGAAATCGCGACCGGTGCCAGCAACACGGCGGTCGCGTTGTTGCTCATGATCTCGGTCAGCAGGGCAGTGGCCAGATAGATCGCGGCGAGCAGGGCGATTGGACCATAGCCGCCAAGCAGGGCGACTGCGTGCTCGGCTGCGCCGGTCGCGATGCCATGCTTCTGCAAGGCCACCCCCAACGGGATCAGACTGCCGAGCAGGACGATCACCGGCCACTCGATGGCACGGTAGGCCTGTTCGCGCCGAAGACAGCCGGTTGCGACCATCAGCGTTGCACCGGTCAGCGCCGTGATCGCGATCGGGATCAGATTGATCGACGCAAGCACCACCACGGCGACCATGATCGAGAGCGCGACATAGGCCAGAAATCGGGTTTTCTTCTGTGCACTCTGCGCATTGAGCAGGACCAGATCCTTCATCGCGCGGACATGCTCTACCTGATCGGCGGGCACCAGCAGCAGTACGGCATCGCCGGATGCCAGCAGGATGTCGTCGAGGGCACTGCCCTGCACCGACTGGCCACGATGGCGCACGGCGACGATGCGCGCATGCTGGGCCAGTTCGTCGGCGAGTACGCCCAGACGATTGCCATGCAGTCTGGAGTGCGGTGCGATCAGGACCTCGATCAGCTGGCCGCCATGGCTGCTGACCGAAGCATCGGTAGCCAGAAATTCGGCGTCGATCTCGATGCCGGAGCGCGAGCGCAATGCCTGCAACTTGTCCAGCGGCGCAGCGACCCGGATCACGTCGCCGGCACGGATGGCATCGACGCGACGCGACCACAGGCGGTGCTCGTCGCGCAGCAGTTCGAGTACCTGCAGGCCTTCGTCCTCACCGAAGCGCGACTCGCGCAGGTTCTTGCCGATCAGCGAAGAGCCGGCACGGACGCGCAGATCAGTCACGTAGTCGCCGATGCCATAGCTGTCGGGCAGGCTGCGATCGGGATGATTCGGCAGCAGCCAGCGTCCGAACAAGGTAAGAAAGGTCACACCGGCAGCGAACAGTGGCAGGCCGACTTGACCGAGTTCGAACATCGTGAACGCGCGCAGACCCTGTTGCTCGGCGATATTACTGACCAGAATATTGGTCGAGGTGCCGATCAGGGTGCAGACACCGCCAAACTGCGCGGCGTACGACAGCGGGATCAACAACTTGGATGGCGCGATCTTGCGCATGCGCGCCGCCGCCAGCACCAGGGGCAGGAAAATTGCAACCGCAGCGGTGTTGTTGATGAAGGCCGAGATCGCGCCGATGATCAGCATCATCGCCAGGGTAAGCAGCCAGGGCCAATGGGCCGCGCGCACAAACAGGCGCGCCAGCCGATCGAGCACGCCGGTCTCACGCAGGCCCTCGCTGAGCACGAACATCGCCGCCACGGTCACCGTGGCGGTGCTGCTGAAACCGGACAGCCCTTCAGCCGGGGTCACCAGGCCGAGAATCACCAGAGCAGCGAGCACAGCGAGGCCGACCACATCGACGGGCAGTTTTTCGGTGACAAACAGGATCACTGCAAGCACCACTATGATCAGGATCTGCAGCGCTTCAATCGACATGCACGAGACTCGGACGGTGATGCCAGCGCTACAGCCCCCTGTACGCCG
Source organism: Lysobacterales bacterium (assembly GCA_038255435.1). Lineage (GTDB taxonomy): Bacteria > Pseudomonadota > Gammaproteobacteria > Xanthomonadales > Ahniellaceae > 0-14-3-00-62-12. The sequence goes on along the minus strand of JBBSLG010000022.1, from coordinate 74,453 downwards.
CTGGCGCGGATGTCTGCATGATAGCGCCGCGCGCTGCGCTCACCGCGGGCCGAGTGTCGAATCCAGACAATGCGTCCTGCTCATTCCTCTGGCGGCAGCCAGCAGCGTTCATCAGCGAGCGGATTTTCGGGATCGTTGCAGACCGGCTCGGCACCGCGCCGCGCGGACCGTTCAGCGCTCGAACGCAGTGGATTATCGTCCAGTTCGCCGACGATCATGTGTTGACCGAGGGCGGCAAGGGCTCGTGAGAGTCCGCTGCCCTCACGATGGACCAGGGGGAGATGCACAAACGGCTCGGCGCGCCCGGGTACGCGGCCGAGTGCGCTCGGCATGCCGGCGTTGGGCAGACGCGGATCGCTCGCGACGATCTCGGCGGCTGCTGCTTCGATTCCGTTGAACAGGCGCTGCGCATCGGCTGCCGGTTCGGCGACGCCATCCGCGCCTTCGGATTCCTGTACAGGCGCAGGGTCGATAAATACTGCCAACGTCCGCGTCGAGCGCGTCGGGCGAGCCGGTGGCGCCACGGGTTCCATGTTCACAGCTTGAACAGGTACCGTGGTAGCAATCGGCGTCGCAAGCAGGACCAGGCTCATCGTCTGGCCTTCCGCTGTGCTCATCGCGACCGCCGGGTGCTGTGCTGGCGGCAGGGTGAGGTGGATCAGCAAGGCCAGATGCAGAATCAGGCTGAGCGCAATGCCGGCAATGCGCCGCGGGCTGATGCGCGGTGGTCGCTTGGCGGCGGGAACAACTTCGAGATACAGGGGACTGATCAACATGGGCTGCGCTTGATAGCCCGTCGCCGTGTAAGTGCCCGTTAATCCGGCGGTGCCTGTTGTGCGCGATTCAGCTGACAGCAACATCAGCGCCTTCGGCCCCGGCACATCGCGAGCGATCAGCGCTGCGGCCGTTCCAGGCAGCGTGGATCGCGCAGCGGGTCATCCGGATCATTGCATTCGGGTTCGCGGATCGAGCCGAGATGGGTATCGGTCATGTCGCCCAAGGGGCTGCGCAATTCGGTGGCACTCTCGAAGTCATCGGGATAGTCCGCCATCGTGCCGATCAACATCTTCGCCAGGAACGTCGTCACTTGCTGCGGTGTTGGTCGGCGCTTGAAGCGCACCGGCAGGTCGACGATTGCCTCACTGCTGCCGGGTAATCGGGCACGCGCGCTGGGCAGGCCGGCGCCCGGCAAGGGCCGATCATTGGCGGTCAGGTCCTGCGCGGCACCTTCGATGCCACCGAACAACTGGGCCGCAGAGATCGGGGCATCTTCGGGAACCGGCGCAGCGGGCTTGGGCTCGACGCGCGTTGCTGTAACCGGTCGGTCTACCTGCGGACGCGGAGGTGAGGGCGGCGTCTCCGCAGTGGGTACTACCGGTTCCACCGGTATCGCTGCTGGCAGTGGCGGGACTGTATCCAGCAAGATCACCTGCAGACTGCTGACCGGTTCGGATACCGATCGATGTGGTGTCCGATACGGCACCACCGGCATCAGCAGATACAGCAGCACGGCCAGATGCACGCCGACACTCAGAGCCAGTCCGAATACCCGCAATAGCTGAAGCCGCCAGGGTGAAATCCTGCGCGTACGAAGTTCGAAGGGGTAGTCGGCAGGCAACATAGGTCGGGCTTGATAGCTCGGCCGCTGCTAAGTGCTCGTTAAACGGCGCTAAAGTGTGGACTGCAGTCAGCTGGCATTCCCGCATCGCACCGGAGCTACCTTGATGTTGCCTACCACCATCCGTCTGCGCCAAGCCGCCGCCCTGACCGGTGCAGTGGGCGTGATTGCCGGCGCGTTCGGCGCGCATGCATTGCGCGGCAGCCTGGAACCCGCGCAACTGGCCATCTGGCAGACGGCGGTGAGCTACCTGTTCTGGCATGTGCTGGCCGCCCTGTTTGCCGTTCGTGCACGTACGCAGGCGAGCGACGCCCCCGCGCGCAGCTCAGCCAGTCTGTTCCTGCTCGGAATTCTGCTCTTCAGCGGCAGCCTGTTCGCCCTGGCCTTGTCGGCGCCGCGTGTGATCGGGATGCTCACGCCCGTCGGCGGAGTTTGCCTGATTGCCGGTTGGCTGTTACTGGTCTGGTCGGAGGCGCGCGCATGAGGCGGTCCCCAAATCGCCGCGATACCGGTAGATTCAACATGATGGACGGCATTCCAGCATGCAGCGCATTCTGATCGCCAGCTCGAAGGGCGGTTGCGGCAAGACCACGGTGAGCACCAATCTTGCCGTGGCGCTCGCGCACGCGGGCCGCAAGGTCTGGCTGATCGACGCCGACAGCCAGGGCTCCAGTGTTGACTGGGCGACTGCCCGTGGCGATCTGCAGCCGGCGATTCCGGTGATGTCGAGTTCCGACGTCGGTCATGGTCTGACCCAGGGCTGGACACTGCGGGTTCCACCGACGACCGATGTCATGCTTGTCGATACGCCGGCGGGACTGCGCAATCACCAGATCGCCGAATACCTGCGCCGCTGCGACACCATTCTGATTCCGATTGTGCCCTCGGCGATCGATCTGCGCGCCACCCAGGGTTTTCTCAGCGAACTGCGGCAATCACCGGCGGTGCGCAGCGGTACCGTGCGTGTCGGCCTGATTGCCAATCGGGTGAAGACACGCACACTGGCGGCGCGCGATTTCATGTCGCATAGCGAGGACATGCCGTTCCCGGTGCTGACCAGTCTGCGCGATACCCAGGCCTATGTGCTGGCCGGGGCGCTCGGCCGCGGCATCTTCGACTATCAGGGCGCGGCTCTGGCACCCTGTCGTGACGAATGGCAGCCGGTCCTCAACTGGCTGGCGCGCGCCGGGGTACCCAGCCAGCCGCAGCCGGAAACCCGCACGATCTGAATTGGCTGCGATCGCGAGTTGGCGCGCGACTCAAGGCGCGCGGCGCAGCCACGCCGACAGCGCCGCAGCGAGCGGCTGCGGGTCTTTCATCCAGGAAAAATGCGTGGCCAATCGGGTCTCGAATTGCTCCGCGTTGAACTCCTCGGTCGTCCAGGTGACCGCACTCAGGCGTGACTGCAATTCCTGCAATGAGGGCGTCGGCGCCAGACGATCATCGTGCAGATGTGCGGCCCAGCCGGGTACTTTGACTGTGCGCAGGGCGGCATCGAGATCGAGTGGCACACGATCTACGCGATAGCGTCCGCTGATGCCGGTACGCGCCCAGTCGCGCATCACGCCGCGCGCCTCGTCGCCAGCAAACCCAACCTTGCGCCCAGGAAACCAGCCACAGATCGCCGCCAGCGAGCGGAACCAGGCGAATACGGCGAGCAAAAGCGGGCGCTGCCACCAGGGAAAACACCGCCACCAAGGCATCCCACAGCCGATCAGCACGATGCGATCGGCCAGCGCGGGATCGCGGGCGAGCGCCAGTGCCGCCAGCTGACCGCCGAGGCTGTGTCCGCCGATCGCAATCCGCTCGGCACCGACCTCGGCACGCAGTCGCGCCACGCCGGCCGCGATATCGTCAAGCAGTTCGCGATAGCCCCAATTGCTGGCGCGCGAAGCACGCCGATCACTGGAGCCGGCACCGCGCCATTCGTGTGTCGCCAGCGCAATTCCGGCAGCCGCCATCGCATCGGCAAACAGACGATACTGGCGCGCCGTTACGCCGAGCGCCGGGCACCAGTACAGCCAGAGTTGCGCGCCCTGCGGCGCGTTCAAGATCAGATCGGCGCGCGCGCCATCTTCGGAAGTAACACTGAGTGGGGGAGTCATTCGCACAGTGTTCCGGTCTGTGCGCGTTTGGCACGTGGCAGCGACGACAACTTTGGCGGCCACCAGGCGCGGAGAATCTGCCGCGATCATTCGACCATCAAGTCGCGTGTTTCAGCTTGCCCTCGCGCAGCCACCATTCGCTGACCCGGACCATGCCTTCGATCAGGGTGACCTTGGGCTGATAGCCGAGCTCGCGGCGGGCGGCGCCGATATTGAACCAGTGCGCGGTCGACAGCTGCTCGGCGAGAAAACGCGTCATCGGCGGCTCGCCGCGATTGCCGGTGAGCTGATACCACTTCTCGAAAATCAGGCCCATGGTCTTGGCCATACCGACCGAGACCCGCCTTGTTTCCGGCGGCAGGCCGGCGGCCTTCAGCAATTTATTCACCATCTCGTCCAGTGCGATCGGCTGGCCCTGGGAGATGAAGTAGGCCTTGCCGGCGCAGGGCGCGCCGACTTCGAGTCGGTCGAGTGCATCCAGATGGGCCTGCACGGCGTTGTCGATGTAGACCGTATCGATTTTCTTCGAAGGTCCGACGAAGCGCAGCTTGCCGGCACGCGCACGCTGGACCAGACGCGGCAGCAGATGATTGTCACCCGGGCCCCAGATCAGGTGAGGGCGCAGTGCCACCGTCGCCAGATTCGGACCATTGGCGGCGAGGATCTGGCGCTCGGCAGCGGCTTTGGTGGCCGGATAGTGGGCATGGAACCGGGTGGCGTAGGGCATCGACTCGTCAGCGTTCTCGATGTCTGCGCCGGTATGCACGACGCTCGGTGTCGAGGTGTAGACAATCCTGCCGACCCCATTCATCTCGCAGGCCCCGAGCACGGCCACGGTACCGCCGATATTGGTGCTCGAATACTCGGCCAGGCTGCCGCCGATGCCGGCACGCGCCGCCGTATGGATGATGGCATCACAGCCCTTGCTGGCATTGAGCATCGGGTCGAAAGCGCTGACATCGCCAATGACCTGACGGATGTCGAGCTGCTCGAGCGCCGGATACCTGTTGCGCGCGATGCTGACGACCTCATGGCCGCGAAAGCGCAACTGCTTGCAGATTTGCGCGCCGAGAAATCCGCCGCCGCCAGTGACCAGGACCTTCATGCTGCACTCCATTCCAGCTATTGCCGCTCCGCGCGATCAAGCGCCAGTGCGGTCGGTGATCCGGCTCAGGCCGGCATACCCACTCGATATTCTTCTGCATCGCCACTGACCGATCAGCGCACGCCCATAGCTCCATCGGCGCTGTCTGCGCCCTGGTCGCCTCATCTCCGTCGAGTGTATCGGCGCAGGCAGGGCGATGGTGGCGCTGCACCTCTAGATTTGTTTGCGCTGCGCCCAGATCGTGAGCGCCTGCCGATCGATCTTGGCGTTGTGCCGGATATCGACCGGAAATCCCGGATGCAGAAAGAAATGCCGGATCGCCGAGGTGATCGCATGGCGCGCGCCAATCTGGCGCAGTTCGTTGCGGATCGGCGTCCAGTCGCGCCCAGTGACGCCCGTGCGCAGCTCCACGCAGACTCCGGCCATGCGTCGACCATCGCGATCGATCAGCGCGACCAGGGCCGTGCGCCGCACCGAAGGATGCGCATTGAAGATGCCCTCGACGGGTTCGGGCAGAAACTGCCCGTTGCCGGTTTCCACCCGATGCGCCTTGCGGCCGAGATACCAGAGCCGGCCATCGGCATCGAACTTGCCGAGATCACCCATGCGATGCCAGATGCCATCGTGGGTGAGAATCTTGCCGAGCCGATTGGCCTCGGGCCGGCCGTAATAGCGCTGACTCATGCTGGGACCACGGACCACGATCTCGCCGACGCCACCGGGCGGTACCCGATTGGCGAAACTGATCTCATGCACCTCATTGTCGTCGATGCGGATCAGCTGCACGCTGTTTTCCGGCAGCGGCATGCCGACACAGATGCCGGCGCCCTCGGCGGTCAGATGCGAGACGGCGAGAATCTCGCGGCCATCGATCGCGCAGACTGGCAGGCACTCCGTCGCGCCATACGGAGTGAAGACCTGGGCCTTGGGCTTGAGCACCTTCATCAGCCGGGCAACGGTCTCGGGCGGCACCGGCGCGCCAGCCGAAATCACCCGCCGCAGCGTGTTGAGCTTGATGCCATTGGCCTCGCCATAGCGCGCCAATACATCGATCAAGGCCGGTGAGCCGAACATCGTGGTCACGCCATTGCGCTCGATGGCGGCAACCAGCTTGGCCGGATCGGCCTGGGCCGGCCGGGTCGGGTCCATGTCCGGGATTACACTGGTCATGCCGAGCGCGGGATCGAACAAGGCAAAGGGCGGAAAGGTCGGTAGATCCACTTCGCCCGGCCAGATACCAAAAGCAGTGCGGATCAGTTCGACCTGGGCGGCGAACTGGCCATGGGTGTACTCGACGCCCTTGGGTACGCCGGTGGCGCCACTGGTGAACAGGATCGCGGCCAACTCGGCATGGCGGGTGTCGGCAATCTGGAATGGCGGTTGGCTGGCACCGAGCGCGCGCAGGCCGGCATAGCTGCGGCCGCCCCAGAGCCAGCGCCTGCCGTTGACGGTAACCCGACGCCGGATGCTGGCGCGTGCCCAGCCCAACAGCAGGCTCGCTGCATGCGCCAGGGGCACGCCGATAAAGGCTTCCGGCGCGGCCTCCTTCAGGCATTGCTTGAGCTGGCGGCGGCTGATGCCGGGATCGATCAGCACCGGCACCGCACCGGCCTTGAACAGCGCGAACATCAAAACGAAGAGCTCGATCGAGGGCCGAACCATCAGGGCCGTGCGCACGCCGCGACCAATTCCGCTGGCGACCAGGCCGGCTGCGACCAGGTCGGTTTCGGCGGCGAGCTCGGCAAAGTTCATGCTCCGATAGACCGGCATGCCCTTGCCGCCGAAGCGCACAGGACAATGAATGGCCGGTCGATCGGGTTGCCGACTGGCCTCCTCGCCGAGGTGGCTGGCGATATTGCAGAATTCCGTCATGCAGCAATTGTGGCTTGCCTCGACTGGAATGGCGAGTCCAGCGGCGACGAAGTGTACGCTGCGTGATCTCGGCACCGGCTGCCGCCCGCTGCGGCGCCCGTGCAGGCTCGCGTTCGCCGGCTGGTCCTGCCTGCCCGAAGTCCGGCTGGCATCGCGCTGCAACGATATGCGGCTCTGGTTCGTCCATTCCGGTAAGCCCAGTTGAAAACAGCAATGCACAATGAAACCGGATTCAACACCGCACTGGACGCCGCCCTCCTGGTCCGAGCCCAGCGCCAGGATCGCGCCGCCTTCGAAGCCATCTACCGCTGCTACGAACGCGCGGCGCTGGCCCTGGCGCTGCGCATCCTCGGCCGCCATGCCGCTGCCGAGGACGCCGTCCATGATTGCTTTGTGCGTGCCTTCGAGAAAATCCGTCATTACCGCGGCGAGGCACCGTTCGGCAGCTGGCTCAAGCGCATGCTGGTCAATCTGGCCATCGACCGGCTGCGTGCCGAGACACGTTGGTCGGTCGATGCCGATGCCATTGATGCTTTGGCGGCACCGGCGGGACAACACGATGACCAGATTGAAGCCCTCGGCCTGCTCGCGCGGCTGGCGCCACGCGCGCGTTCGGTGGTCTGGCTGCATGAGATGGAGGGCTATGCGCATGGCGAGATTGCCCGCCTGTTCGGTCAGACCGAGAGTTGGTCCAAGTCGATATTGGCGCGCAGCCTGGACCGGCTGCGCCGCGAGATACAGCAGGAGAACGATTGAGTGAATACGCAGAGTAATCACGATGGGCAGCCGCCATCGACAGACGTACTGCGGCTGCACCTGGCCGGACTGCCCGAGCCGGGATCGCAAGCCGACCTGTGGCCGCGAATCGATCGCACGCGCGGCCGGCGTCGACTCGCTCGACGGACCGCTGCCGCCGGGGCGCTCGGCGCGGTCGTGGTCGCCAGCCTGTTCGGGCTGCGCATGAGCACCGTTGCGCCGGGCGCAGTCGCCGATGCGGCGGCGCCGGCTGCACACCTGATCAGCGCAGATCTGCGCTTGATCGACCATCAACTGCAGGCGGCTTACGACCATGCCGCCGATGCCGAACATATCCAGGCGCTCTGGCAGGCACGCGAACGTGCCGCCACCGCCACCGCCACCAGGAGTATCGAAGATGACCGCATCATCAGTCTGTAAGCGCGCAATCCGCCATGGCTGCAGCAGTGGCCTGCTGCTGTTTGCCCTGGGCACGGCGGCCGCCGAGTCGGATCGCCTCGTCCTGCTCGACGATGCCGTGCGCGCGGTTGCCGAGTTCGCGCCTGGCAATGCCGACGGCTCGCCCCTGCTGATCGAACAGGCCGCGCGCAGCCATCACGAACTCGGCGCCGTCGTCGACGCACGTCCGGCCGATGGCGGTCTGCCGAGAGTGCTCGCCATCACCCCGGGCGGCGCGGCGGCGCGGCTTGACCTGCAAGTCGGCGATCGCCTGCTGCGCGTGAATGGAACGCCACTGCTCGCCGATCAGGACAGCGCGCGAGCGCTGCCCGCCGCGATCCAGGCCGATGGCGGCAGGATCGCCCTGCTGGTCGAGCGCGGAGACCGGCAATTGCTGCTCGATGGAGCGCTCGATCGGGTCGAGACACCGGCCTACCGACTGAGCATATCGCCGCTGCCCGCCAGCGAAGGCTGCGGTCGGATCAATCTGGCCCTGAAGCCACCGCTCAGCGAATCGATCTATCCGATCTTCCTGCACAGCATCGATGGCCGTCTTGGCGGTCCTCTGCTCAACAGCCTGGCTGGTGTTTATCGACTGCGCGCGGGCCGACATCTGATCAAGCTCAGCGAAGAAATCCCCGACGATCGCTTCTGGGGTGCGGCCAGCAATCATCGCCGTCAGCAACAACGCAACCAGCGCTTCAAGACCCTGGAGATCGATGTGCAGCCCAATATTACCTATCGGATCGGCGCCCGTTTCAACAAGGACAAGGCCGATTCGGTGAAGGATCAGGCCTATTGGGAGCCAGTCGTCTGGAAAGAATTCGAGGAGAGCTGCCGATGAAGAAATCCGTTACGTCGCAGGCGTGGGTCGCATCGATCATCCGACCCGCGCGATCCCTCATGAGCAAGACCCAAGGAGTATCCCCATGAAATCCAGAATCCATCTACTCGCCGCACTGATCGCACTGGCATGCACCAGCCCGGGTCTGAGCCCGGCGCATGCCGAGTCGTCCGATAGCTGCGCCCGGATCAGCACGTTCGACATCGCACCGCGCAAACAGAATCTGCATCGTGCCGTCCTGATCGGCGTCGATGGCGGCATGCCCGGCCCGCTCGCCTCGACCAGCTGGCGCATCGAGCCCGGGCGCCACGTGATCAAACTCGCCGAGGCGGTCGATGCGCGCGAATTCAGTCCGGCCCAGCAGCGTGATCGTGACGGACGCCGCGCCGATCGCTACAAGACAATCGAGATAGATGCACAACCCGGCATCACCTATCGACTCGCCGCAAAGTTCATTCGCAGCGGACGGCATGACATTCGCGGCGGCGGCTACTGGGAACCGGTGGTCTGGAAGGAATCCGCCGAACCCTGTCGCTGAGCGGGCAGCGCGAATCGAAGCGCGGTCGTCGGCCGGGCACTGGTCATTCGAGTTCAGTGCCCACCGGGATCAGGCCGCGCTGTTCGAGCACGTCCTCGATCAAATTGATTCGCGCCGCGGCATCGGCGTTCTGGTGGATGTCGATGTTCAACGCAAAGTAGTGTGTCTGCGCGCCGCGCTCGACCCAGCCGACAAACCAGCCGACGTGATAGGTGTCGTTCCATCCGGTCTTGGCGTGCACGACGAAGTCCTCGCCGCGTGCGCGCACCAGGGTCGCGCGGACGATGCGCTGGCTGCGCTCACTGAACGGCAGGGCGCCAGTCCGCAAGTTGCGCAGCAAGTCGATCTGCTCCTCAGCGGAAACGGTCAGCGAGCCATCCAGCCAGAACTTGTCCACGGCACCGCCGATGCGATGGTTTCCGTAGCTGATCCGGTCAAGCCAGTTCTGCATTCGGTCGCGACCGATGCGGCGGGCCAGTTCCCGGTAGAACCAGACGGCCGAGACGCGCATTGCGCTGGCCAGGTCATGATCGCTTTCCCAGACCTTGACCCGCTGCTTGCTGCCGTCCCAGCGCATCAATTCATGCTCGTCTGCGACCGCAGTTTCCTCCAGTCCGATCAGCGCATTGACAATCTTGAAGGTCGATGCCGGTGAGTAGCGTTGATGTGCGCGCTCCGGGTTGTGTACCGCGCAGTCGGTCGTCTCATCACTGCACAGTATGAGCGTGCCACGAACACCGTACTGGTCGAACCACTCGGCAAACCCGTGACGCGCGTCATCGCGACCATCGTCGGCCACCGCAAGCGCCATCAGCATCGTTGTCAACGTAGCTGCCGCCAGTGCACCACCAAACCATTGTGCCCGCATCGTTTTCACCTATCGTGTCTATGGTCGACATGCTGGTCTGCCCAGCTGTCGACAATCTGGCGCCGCGCCGACCGGCTTGGGGCAGGATGCGGGCGGCAACGCGATGCGCTGCTCTTCTGTAGGGCATCTCTGTGAGATGCCACGCTCTTCTGTAGGGCATATCTGTGAGATGCCGTCCCGAAACCGCGGCGACGTTGAGACGGCATCTCGCAGAGATGCCCTACAGGAAAGCGCAAGCAGTCCGCGATTCGCTATTGCATCGGCTGGCGATGCAGGTGGGTATCGGTGTACTGCTGGAATTCCGCAACCTTGCCCGCGCGAAAGCGCCAGACATGGGCGAATGGCGCTCTGAAACTCTTGCCGGTCGCCTTGAAAGTGGCGCTGTATTCGCCCAGCGCCACCACGGTATCGCCATTGGCGATGAATTCGGCAGGTATCGCCGAGAGGCCGTCCCATTCGCCGCCGAGCTTCATGAACACTTGTTCCAGCACGGCCTGCGGTCCCACATAGGTGCCGCCATACGGGCCGCCCTCGGCCTCGATCCAACGGATGTCGTCAGCGAGAACCGCCAGTACGGCGGGAATGTCGCCCTTGCCAAAGGCCTGATAGGCCGCGCGCGCGGTTTCCAGAGCTGTGCTCATTGCGTGGTCTCCCCCAGTTGATCCGCGGCCATTGTACGTGGCCTCGGAGCGATGCCGTGCTCTTCTGTAGGGCATCTCTGCGAGATGCCATGCCCAATGCGCCATGACGTTCAGTTGGCAAGTCACAGACTTGCCCTACAGGAAAGCGCTCTTCTGTAGGGCATCTCTGCGAGATGCCATGCCCAATCCGCCGTGACGTTCAGCTGGCAAGTCACAGACTTGCCCGACAGGAACGCGCGCTTCTGCAGAACCTTGTTTGCGCTGACCATTGGCGAGCGGCGCGCATGCCCGGATCGCGCGTCGAAGTACTGCTCGAACCCTGGCTGCTACAGTGCGCAGGCTTGTGCTGCGCTCGGGTTCGCGCCTGCATCACCGTGTGACCGCGCCCGTCGCAGGCCAGTCCGGTGCGCCCGCCGCGCGCGCATCCGGTGCTCGTGTCTTTGCATGTTCCTGGGTCTGCAGATCCGCTACAGAGGTTTCCCGTTTGGATATTTCATCCCGTCTGGGCCAGCAATGGTTCGGCAATATGCGCGGCGATGTACTCGCCGGTCTGGTCGTGGCATTGGCCCTGATTCCCGAAGCGATCGCATTCTCGATCATCGCCGGCGTCGATCCCAAGGTCGGACTCTATGCATCATTTTCCATTGCGGTGGTGATCGCCTTTGTCGGCGGACGTCCCGGCATGATCTCGGCGGCGACCGGCGCGATGGCACTGGTGATGGTGGTGCTGGTGAAAGAACACGGCCTGCAGTATCTGCTCGCGGCGACGGTGCTCACCGGTGTGCTGCAGATCATGGCCGGTGCCTTCAAGCTGGGCACCTTGATGCGCTTTGTCTCGCGCTCGGTGATCACCGGATTCGTCAATGCGCTGGCCATCCTGATCCTGCTCGCGCAGCTGCCCGAGCTGACCAATATGCCATGGACGGTTTACGCGATGACCGCCGCAGGTTTGGCGATCATCTATCTGCTGCCGCGCTTCACAAAGGCAATCCCGTCGCCGCTGGTTACCATCGTCGTACTGACCGGCGTCGCGATCTGGCTCGATCTCGACATCCGCACCGTCGGCGATATGGGCGAGCTGCCCGATAGCCTGCCGACCTTTCTGCTGCCCCAGGTTCCGTTCAACCTGCACACGCTGATGATCATCCTGCCGTATTCGGCCACGCTCGCCGTGGTCGGACTGCTCGAATCGCTGTTGACCGCCCAGATCGTCGATGACCTGACCGATACGCCGAGCAACAAGAATCGCGAGTGCGTCGGTCAGGGCGTTGCCAATATTGCAACCGGATTCATTGGCGGTATGGCCGGCTGCGCGATGATCGGTCAATCGGTGATCAATGTGAAATCCGGTGGCCGCGGTCGGCTGTCGGCGCTCGTGGCAGGTGTCGTGCTGCTGTTGCTGGTCGTGTTTGCCGGACCATGGGTCAAGCAGATACCAATGGCCGCCCTGGTCGCGGTGATGATCATGGTGTCGATCGGCACCTTCAGCTGGTCATCGATCAGGAATCTGCGCAGCTATCCGACGACGTCCAGCATCGTCATGATCGGCACCGTCCTGGTAACCGTGTTTACCCACGATCTGGCCAAGGGCGTGCTGGCTGGTGTGCTGTTGTCCGCATTGTTTTTCGCCCGTAAGGTGGGCCAGGTTCTGCATATCGATTCCACGGTCAGCGAGGACGCGCGCACCCGTACCTACACGGTCACCGGTCAGGTGTTCTTCGCCTCGGCGAACGACTTCAGCCTTGCCTTCGATTTTCGGGAAGTGCTCGAGCGCGTCATCGTCGATGTTTCCCGCGCGCACTTCTGGGATCTCAGCGCAGTCGGCGCACTCGACAAAGTCGTGCTCAAGTTTCGTCGTGAAGGTGCCGAGGTCGAGATCGTCGGACTCAATCATGCCAGCGCGACCCTGGTCGATCGCCTGGCCGTTCATGACAAACCCGACGCCGAACGCCTGATGGGCGGCCACTGAGGAGCTCGATGATGACGCAATCCCTGATCAATGCCGAAGGTCGCGTGCTCGCCGCGATCGATTCATCGGTCTATGCGCCGCAGGTGGCCGAACTTGCCGGCTGGGCCGCCGCCCGACTCGGCGCCGCGCTCGAATTCGTCCACGCGATCGATCGCAATGCGACGACGGCCTCGCCTGATCTGAGTGGCAGCCTGTCGTTCGGCGCGCAGGAATCCCTGCTCGCCGAACTGGCTGCGCTCGACGAGAAACGCAGCAAGCTTGCCCAGGCCCACGGCCGGACCTTGCTGGAACAAGTGCAGGCCAGGGTGCTCGCTAGGCACGCTGTGAATGCGAGCCTCACCCAGCGCCATGGCGCCCTGGTCGACGTGCTGCTCGATCTGGAACCGCAGGTGCGTCTGTTCGTGATCGGCGCACGCGGTGAACATGCCGGTGCCGCGCCGGAGCACCTGGGCAGCAATCTTGAACGCGTGGTGCGCGCCGTGCACCGGCCGGTGCTGGTGAGCTCGGGCGAGCTGGCGCGGATCGAGCGCTTTCTGATCGCCTACGATGGCAGTGCCACGACGCGAAAATGCGTGGAGATGGTTGCGCTGAGTCCGCTCTTGCGTGGTCTCGAATGCCATCTTCTGATGGTCGGCCGTGAAGACGCGCAACGCCGCGCCGATCTCACCTGGGCGCAGGATCGGCTGATCCAGGCAGGGTTTGCGCCACGTGCCCGCATGCGCGAAGGTGTCCCCGACAGCAGCATCGCCAGCTACCTGCGGGAACACGCCATCGATCTTCTGGTCATGGGCGCCTACGGTCACTCAAGAATTCGCAGCATGATACTCGGCAGTACCACTACGCAGTTGCTGCGCAGTAGCCGGGGCGCGGTGTTGTTGCTGCGCTGACCGGAAGGCTCCGTGTGCGTGCCGGTCAGCAAGCTCGGGCCAGGGCGGGGCGTCAGCCGGGCACGCTGCTAACCTGCGCTCAATCCTTCCGTTGAATCGGCGCATACCTCGATGCTGGCCAAGCCTCTTCTCGACACCGATGCCACGCTGCGCTGGTCAGCCCTCGGCGTCGTTCTTGTCGGTTGGCTGATCACCCTGTGTGGATTCTGGCCGGGCTGGATGTCGGCAGATTCCAGCGATCAGTACGCGCAGGTTTTGAGTGGCCGCTACGACGACGTGCATCCTCCGCTGATGGCGGCGGTCTGGTCACTCAGCAATCGCGTTGTTCCCGGTCCCGGTGGAATTTTTGCCCTGCAGGCGCTGGCATTCTGGATCGGATTGGTCGCCACACTCGCCATTCGCTTGCAGGGCTGGCGACTTGCCGGTGCCGCACTCGTCATTGGTCTGTGGCCACCCATTGCCCTGATGCTGGGCCATGTCTGGAAGGACGTCGGCATGACCGCGGCCCTGCTGATCGCCACGGCAGCCGCCCTGCATTGGCGACGCGGAGGTGGCAAGTGGCTATGGATACTGGCCTTCGCGGCGCTCGTGGTCGCGGCGGCTTATCGCCACAACGCAATTACGGTGTGCGCAATCTTGCTGCTCCTGTTGTTCCGCCAGCCTGCACCAGGCCGATGGCCAGCAGTCGCGCTCAGATTCTCGATCGCGGTCGTGGCCCTGCTAGCGGCTCCGCCCCTGCTGGCGCGCTTGCTCGGCGCCGAGCACAAGCTCGCCTGGCCTGCGCTGGCGATTTTCGATATTGCCGCAGTCTCCATCGCGACCGATCAGCAACGCATTCCTGCCGAGATATCCGCTGCGGATCTGACCGTCGCCGATCTGCGCGCGCACTTCAAGCCCTGGGCCAATCCGTCGGTGATCGAGACTGGCAAGATCAAGTTGAGCTTCTTCGTTCCCTACGGTGCACGCGAACGCGATGCCCTCGCGCGTGCGTGGTGGTTGGCAATCGCCGAGCAGCCGCGTGCCTGGCTGGCCCACCGCGCCCGATTGTCGAATTACCTGTTGTTTGGGCCACCGAAGCATGCGCCACGCGAACTGGTCATTGTGCCGGAACTGCGGCTTCCCGCAGATGCACGACTGCAACTCGATGTGGCCGACAATGCCTATGTGCGCGCGCAACTCGCATTCGCCGCGCGTTGGTGGCATACCCCGGTTTTCTGGGCCGCACCCTATCTGCTGCTCAGCCTGCTGGTGTTCCTGCTCTGCCTGCGCGATGGACGGCGATGGTCGCCGCTGCTGGTGCTCTGCGCTTCGGCCTGGGCCTGTGCCCTGCCTCTGGCTTTGCTGTCAGGCGCCGCCGAGGCACGCTATCTGTTGTGGACGCAGGTCATTGCTTTGATCGCCGTCGCCATGGCGCTGGGATCACCTCGCGCAGTCACTGACTGATGGATTGAGGCGTCGTTGCTGGCGCTATCCGAGTCATCAGGCCCAGCGGTCGCTCCTCATTGTCATTGAAGAAGGCCATCCATTCCTCGCTGCCGTCGGCATGCCGATGGATCAGATGGGGCGCGCTGATGAAGTGCGCGCCGCGCTGTTCGAGCTCGGCTTGTGCCTCGTGTATTGCAGCAACCCGGAAATAGAGCAGGGAGGCGGCACTGTTGTCGCTCTCGGAAAGGAACAGACGCACACCGGCACAGTCGAAGAAGGCGAGTTTGCCGTAGGTATACAGGTGAGTCAGTCCGACCACATCGCGAAAGAACGTGGTGGCAGCTTCGATGTCCTTGACCCCGCGCGCGACTTGTCCGAGTTGAAGAGCTTGCATGGCAACACCTCGTGCCGGTCGATGGATGGCGAGCTGGCTGTCGGCACGAATGCCAGGCCAGCGGCGGAGCTCCGCGCGTTTGTGCAGGCTGAGCTTGGACAGCACATTGGCGACATGGAACTTCACGGCATCGGCTGAAACGCCAAGCTGTCTGGCGATCGCCCGATTGCTCAGCCCGTGCCGAACCCAGTCCGCCACGCGCCATTCGGCCGGCGTCAGTATGTCCGGATGTGGTGGTCGTCCGCGCTCGCGTGAAGCACTCATGCGAGGAATGCTAGCGGTGTCGCTGGGGATTTTCCCTACCCGTCGCACGATCAGGTGTCCACCAGCGTGCAAGAGGCCCAGATTGCCTGCCCGTCGACCACACGCCGAGCAGGCGCGGCCGGATTGCGATGACGTGGATGATTCGGAGCAATTGGCTGTGCTTGACCCTGATCAAGGCGGTCACACCGTCAGCAGCGGAACATGTCGGCATACGTTTAACTACCCAGGGACTCAGCCATGTGGATTTTCCGAACTGCCGCGACAATTCTCGCGCTGATGATTGCTGCATCTGCAGCGGCGCAGCCCGCGTCAGCCAAGGACGCGCTGAACGAGGGCAAGTTCTCACTGGACTCACGCCTGCGCATGGAACAGGTCGCCGATGACGCGGCATCGAAGGACGCGCATGCGCTCACCTGGCGCAATCGTCTGGGTTACCGGACTGCGCCCTGGCACGGCATTACCGTGTTTGCGGAAATCGAAGACATCCGTGCGCTCGACGAACACTACAACTCGACCGCCAATGGGCGAACGCAGTACGCGACCGTCGCCGATCCCGAGGGCACTGAGTGGAATCAGGCGCATATCACCTGGGATTCGGGGCGCGGCACTCAGCTGGTAGCGGGTCGACAACGCATCGTGTTCGACAATCAGCGATTCTTCGGCAATGTCGGCTGGCGGCAGAATGAGCAGACCTTCGACGCGCTCAGCGCCAGTCACGCCTTCGGCAACGGTTTCAGCGCGCGCTATGCCTATCTCGATCAGGCCAAGCGCGTATTCGGCGATCATCATCGCAATCCCCTGCTCGCTGGCTACGATCTGGACGCGCACCTGTTCAATGTGGCCCGCGCGATGCCTTGGGGAACTCTGTCCGGTTATGGCTACTTTGTCGAGAACCAGGATCTGCCGCAATCTTCGACGCGCACACTCGGCGCTCGATTTGCCGGCAGCAGGGCGCTGAACGAATCGTGGAAGCTGATCTACTCGGCCGAGTATGCCCGCCAGTCGGACTGGCGCGACGTCAGCGCATCCATCGATGCCCGTTACAGCCTCATCGAGTTTGGTGCAGCACGCGCTGGCTACAGTGCCAAGCTGGTGCGCGAGCGCCTGTCGGGCGACGGTGTGCATGCTTTCCAGACGCCGTTCGCGACCTTGCATGCATTCAACGGCTGGGCCGACAAGTTCCTGCTGACGCCGGCGGACGGTCTGGTCGACGTCTACCTCAGCAGCGCTGGCCCGCTTGGTCCGATGCAATGGACGCTGGCCTATCATGACTATCAGTCCGATCGTGGCGGCAGCGACTACGGTCGCGAATGGAATGCGCAGCTCGCCTATCCGTTCAAGCAGCGATTCACCGCCACGCTGAAATGGGCGGACTATCAGAGCGCGGGCTTTGCCCGGGACACCGGCAAGTTGTGGTTGTCACTCGAGTACAAATACTGAGGCATCGCTGGTCCGCATTCGCGCGCGCCGACTTCGTGTGATTGTGTACGCCCGCCAATCGCCGCTAGTCTGGGCGCCATGTTGCTTCGTCTGCGCCGAAAAATCCTGTTGCTGCGCCCTTTGCTGGCTGCCCTGCTGCTGCTGACCCTCGTGGTCAAGCCGGCCATCGTGGTGGCCGCCGAGGTCCACGAAGCGGTGCATTGGCTCAGCAGCGGCCACACGCATGATGCGGATCGCGACGGCCATGGCATCCCCGCTGATGAGCTCGCTTCCGGCGAAGAAGGCGCTGGCTGGCATGAACTGATGCACATCGGCCACTGCTGTATGCCGGCTGCCGCCCTGATTCCGTCCGCATTGTTGGCGACCAAGGCTGCGCCGGTCTGTATGCTCGATTCGATGCGCGTGCCACTTGTCAGCAGTGTGGCACCCGCGCGCAGGCTGCGTCCTCCGATTGCCAGTTGACGTGTATCCCGGCCTGCACCAGGCCGCCCGTCCCTGATTCCGGAGTTGACCATGTCCAAATCCTGCGCCGCAGCCGCTGCGGTGATCGTGCTTGCCTGCGTGTCGACGCCAGCGCGCGCGCTCGAAACGCTGAGCCTTCAAGACGCCTTCGCCCGCGTCGAACAATCCCATCCCGACCTCGCCGTGCTGCGCCTCCGGGAGGCGGCGATCTCGGCCGAGCGCACACGTGCGGCGCAGCGACCCGCCCTGAATGCGGTCTTCGGCGCGGAGAATCTGCTCGGCACCGGATCCGCCTCGGGGCTGCGATCTGCCGAGCTGAGCCTGTCGCTGGCTTCGATCATCGAGCGCGGCGGCAAGCGCGATGCGCGCATGGCGCTGGCGGCCAGCCGCTACGACGCCGTCGATCTGTTGCGCCAGGCGCGGCAACTGGACCTGTACGCCGAAGTCGCCCGGCGCTATCTGGATGCCGCCGCCGCCGAGGCGGAACAGCATCTGGCCGAGGCCGATATCGGCCAACGCGAACGCACCGAAATCGCCGCGCAACAGCGCGTCTCGGCCGGCGGCGCCCCGCCCGCGGTGGTGCTGGCGGCGCGTGCTGCAAAGCTGCGCGCAATCGGCCAACGCGATCGCAGCGAACGTGCCAGATTGCTCGCCAACCGCCGACTGGCCTTGCTCTGGGGTAGCAGCTCGGCGGATTTTTCCACCGTCGGGCAGGATCTCGCGCAAATGCCGACCGCGGTCGACTTTGCCGACCTGGTCGAGCGATTGGAGCAGACGCCCGAGCTACGCACCTTCGCGCATGAAGCCAGATTGCGCGAGGCGCGCCTGCAACTGGCGCGCAGCCAGCGCAGCGCCGATATCGAGTGGCAGCTTGGCCTTCGCCGCTTGCAGGCCGAGTCGGACTGGGCCGTGATCGGCAGCGTTTCGGTACCGCTTGGGAGTGCGGCGCGTGGCGCACCTGAGATCGATGCGGTCGAAGCCGAAATTCAGGCGCTCGGACTCGAGCGCGAGGGCGCGCGGATCGGTCTGCTGGCGACGCTCGCCGAAGCCCAGGGCAAACTGGAGGCCGCAGTCGCCGAGGCCAGTCAACTCGATCGCGAGTTGATTCCCCTGCTGCTGCAGGCCGAACAAGCCGCGGAGACCGCATATCGGCGCGGTGCGCTCAGCCACCTCGAATGGTCGCAGCTGCAGAGTGAGACCCATCAGGCGCGGCGCCAGCGACTTAGCGCCAGCCTCGACGCGCATCGCGCGCTGATTGAACTGCAACGTCTCACCGGCGCGACGCTGGGTCGCGCCGACAACAACATGCCGGGGGCGCACTGATGAACACACGCTATTTGATCCTGATGGCGACTGCGCTGTTCTTGCTTGCTGGCTGTGGCAGCGCGCCTGATGCGGAGGAAGACGGCCACGGCCACGGCGACGCGCACGATCCCGAAGAAATCGAGCGCGGCCCACACGGCGGTCGCCTGCTGCGTCAAGGTGATCTCACCCTCGAGCTGGCCATTTACGAAGACGGTGTGCCACCCGAGTTCAGGGTCTGGCTGTCACAAAAGGGCAAGGCCATTACACCCGGGAAAGCCAGCGTCGAAGTAAAACTGACGCGACTTGGCGGCGGCATCGACAGCCACTCCTTCGCGCCGAGCGGCGACTTTCTGCTCGGTAGTGCCGAGGTCTACGAACCACATTCGTTTGATGTCGAAGTGCGCGCCCGTATCGATGCGACCAGCGCACGCTGGACCTTCGAGAGCCACGAGGGCCGCACCCGTATAGCCGCCGATATTGCGCAGCGTTCCGGGATCGAAGTCGCCGCCGCCGGACCGGGACTGATCCGCGATGAGCACGAAGTGCAGGGACTGCTCACGCCGATTGAAGGTCGCCATGCCCGCGTGGTGGCACGCTTCGCCGGCCCGATCCGCTCGGTACGTGTGGGCGTAGGTGATGCGGTGAAGTCAGGCCAGACCCTGGCCACGGTCGAGAGCAATCTCAGTCTCTCGGTTTATCCGGTGACTGCGCCCCTGTCCGGAACCGTGCTCGCGCGCGAAGCCGGCGTTGGCGAACTCGCCGGCGAGCAGCCGCTGTTCGAGATCGCCGATCTGTCGAAACTCTGGGTCGATCTGCATCTGTTCGGCGGCGACGCCCAGCACATCACGCCTGGCCTGCCGGTGCTGGTCACCCGATTGTCTGATGGCGTCGAGTCGGAGACCCGGCTCGATCGCGTCCTGCCGGCGACGGCAACGGCGAGCCAGAGCACGGTGGCACGCGCGACCCTCGACAACAGCGACGGTCGCTGGCGCCCCGGTGCTGCGGTCAAGGCGCGGGTGACGGTTGCCGAGACTGCCGTGGATATGGTGGTTCCGCTGTCAGCCCTGCAACGCTTTCGCGATTGGGATGCCGTGTTCATTCGCGTCGGCGACGACTACGAAGTGCGTCCTCTTGAGCTCGGCGAGCGTGACGCCAACAACGTCGAGGTGATCTCCGGGCTGGTGCCCGGCGATGCTGTCGTCGTGACGCAGAGCTACTTGATCAAGGCGGACATCGAAAAGTCCGGCGCATCGCACGACCACTGAGGCGCCGACCATGCTTGAACGACTGATTCGATTTGCCATCGCCCAGCGCTGGCTGATGTTGCTGTTGACCCTGGCCTTCGTCGCCCTCGGTATCTGGAGCCTGTCCCGATTGCCGATCGATGCAACGCCCGACATCACCAACATCCAGGTACAAATCAATACCGAGGCGCCCGGCTATTCACCGCTGGAAGCCGAACAGCGCGTCACTTTTCCGATCGAGACCGCACTCGCCGGTCTGCCACGCCTGGACTACACGCGTTCGCTGTCGCGCTACGGACTCTCCCAGGTCACTGTCGTATTCGCGGATGGCACCGATATCTACTTTGCGCGCCAGCAGGTCGCCGAGCGTCTGCAGCAGGCGCGATCGCAATTGCCGGCGGGCCTGGAGCCCGAACTCGGACCGGTGGCGACCGGCCTTGGCGAGATCTTCATGTACACGGTGGAAAACCGTCCGGGCACGCGACGACCGGATGGTGCGGAGTGGACCGCGACCGATCTGCGCACCTTGCAGGACTGGGTAGTGCGTCCGCAGATGCGGCAGACGCCCGGCGTCACCGATGTGAATACGATCGGCGGCTACGTCCGTCAGATCCACATCACACCCGATCCGGCGCGTCTGGTCGCCTTCGGATTCACGCTCTCCGACGTTGTCGAAGCGATTGCGCGCAACAACCAGAACATCGGCGCTGGCTATATCGAGCGCAACGGTCAACAGTACCTGGTCCGGGTGCCCGGCCAAGTCGCCGATCTCTCTGCCATCGGCGGCATCGTGCTCGATCGCCGCGACGGTGTACCGATCCGCATTCGTGATGTGGCCGAAGTCGCCGATGGGCCCGAACTGCGTACCGGCGCGGCAACCCAGGATGGCAAGGAGGTGGTGCTCGGCACTGTGTTCATGCTGGTCGGAGAAAACAGTCGCGCGGTGGCCAAGGCCAGCGCGGCGCGACTGGCCGAAGTGTCCCGCACCTTGCCGGCCGGCGTCGTGGTCAATGCGGTCTACGATCGAACCGCATTGGTCGATCGCACCATCGCCACCGTATCGAAGAACCTGGTCGAAGGTGCGTTGCTGGTGATCGCGGTGCTGTTTCTGTTGCTGGGCAATTTTCGCGCGGCCCTGATTACCGCGGCGGTAATTCCGCTGGCGATGCTGATGACGGTCACCGGCATGGTCCGCGTTGGCGTCTCCGGAAATCTGATGAGTCTGGGCGCGCTCGACTTTGGCCTGATTGTTGATGGCGCGGTGATCATCATCGAGAACTGCCTCAGTCGATTCGCCGCGCAGCAACGCCTGCTCGGTCGGGTGATGACAACACAGGAGCGCTATGAGCTGACCGCCGCTGCGACCGCCGAAGTCATCCGGCCCAGCCTGTTTGGCGTTGCCATCATTGCCGCGGTCTATGTTCCAGTCTTTGCGCTCAGCGGAATCGAAGGCAAGATGTTTCATCCGATGGCTTTCACCGTGGTCTTTGCGCTGACCGCGGCGATGCTGCTGTCGCTGACCTTCGTTCCCGCAGCGGTCGCGGTCTTCCTCGGCGGACGCGTGCAGGAGCAGGAGAACCCGGTGCTGCGCGCAGCCCGAAATCTGTACGCACCCGCGCTCGAGTGGGCGCTTCGGGCCAGGCTCATCGTTGTTCTGGCGGCGACCCTGCTGGTGGTCGGCGCTGCGGCGCTGGCGAGTCGAATGGGCTCTGAATTCATCCCGAGTCTGGACGAGGGCGATATTGCCTTGCACGCGCTACGCATACCCGGCACCAGTCTGAGCCAGGCGGTCGCGATGCAAGGCACGCTGGAGGAGCGCATCAAGCAGTTTCCCGAGGTCGAACACGTATTCGGCAAACTCGGCACCGCCGAGATCGCCACCGATCCGATGCCGCCTTCGGTTGCCGACACCTTCGTCATGATCAAGCCGCGCGATCAGTGGCCCGATCCACGCAAGTCGAAGGCCATACTCGTTGCCGAGATCGAAGCCGCGGTACAGGAGTTGCCCGGCAACAATTACGAGTTCACTCAGCCCGTGCAGATGCGCATGAACGAGCTGATTTCCGGCGTGCGCGCCGATGTCGCGGTCAAGCTCTACGGCGATGACCTGGATACGCTGATGCAGGTCGGCAAGCAAATCGAGGCGGTGACCAAGACGGTCTCCGGCGCGGCCGATGTCAAACTCGAACAGTCCACCGGGCTGCCCCTGCTCACGATCACACCCGATCCCGAAGGCCTGGTCCGCTATGGGCTCAATCAAATCGCGGTACAGGACGCCATTGCGATTGCCGTCGGCGGCAGTGTCGCCGGTCAACTGTTCGAGGGTGATCGCCGCTTTGATCTGGTTGTGCGCCTGCCCGAGTCGATTCGTTCTGATCCGGCCCGGCTCGCTGACCTGCCGATTCCACTTGCCGAAATTCGCGGCCAGAGCGATGAGGTGGCGCGCCTGGCCAACTGGGCGAGCGGTGGCTCGGCCGTGGTGCCATTGCGTGAATTGGCGCGCATCGAATACACCGAAGGCCCGAACCAGATCAATCGCGAAAACGGCAAGCGCCGCGTCGTGGTGACTGCCAATGTGCGTGGTCGCGATCTTGGTTCATTCGTCGCGGACCTGCGCGCCGCCGTGCAGACGCGCGTCGCAGTGCCGCCCGGCTACTGGGTGGATTACGGCGGCACCTTCGAACAATTGATCGCGGCGGGTCGGCGCCTGGCCATTGTCGTGCCGCTCACCCTGGTGCTGATCTTCGGCCTGCTGTTCATGGCGTTTGGATCGGCGCGCGATGCCAGTGTGATTTTCAGCGGTGTGCCGCTGGCGCTGACCGGCGGCGTACTTGCCCTGTGGCTGCGCGATCTTCCGCTTTCCATTTCGGCCGGCATCGGTTTCATCGCGCTGTCGGGTGTTGCCGTGCTCAATGGAATCGTCATGATCGCTTTCATCCGCAAGCTGCGCGCGGACGGACTCGACACTGAGCGGGCAATCCGACAGGGTGCTCTGGGTCGCCTGCGTCCGGTCCTGATGACGGCCCTGGTGGCCTCACTCGGCTTCATTCCGATGGCCTTCAATGTCGGCGCTGGCGCCGAGGTTCAGCGACCACTGGCTACGGTGGTGATTGGCGGGATCGTGTCTTCGACCTTGCTGACCCTGCTTGTCCTGCCCGCGCTGTATCGATTGCTGCATCGCCCGGCGCGACCCGGATAGCCCGGGCCGCGGCGTTGAGCGCGATATACGTTCGCTATAGATGCGATCAGTAATATCAACTTCATCTATCGCATCAAGTGGACTAGTCTGGCTTGGCAAATCCGCTGTAATCGAACCCAGGAGTGCCCCATGTCCAATGAATCCAAATGCCCGTTCCCAGGCGGTGCCGGCAGTCACACGGTTTCCACTGGCCAGACCAATGCCAGCTGGTGGCCCAAACAGCTCAGTCTGAAAATGCTGCATCAGCGCTCGGCGCTGTCAGATCCCATGGGTGAGGCATTCGACTATGCGGAGGAATTCAAGAGCCTCGATCTCGATGCCGTGATCAAGGATCTGCATGCCCTGATGACCGACTCGCAGGACTGGTGGCCGGCGGACTATGGGCACTACGGACCGTTCTTCATCCGTATGGCCTGGCATTCGGCTGGCACCTACCGTATCGCGGATGGTCGCGGCGGCGCCGGATCGGGCGGACAGCGCTTCGCGCCACTGAACAGTTGGCCGGACAACGTAAGTCTCGACAAGGCGCGCCGCCTGCTCTGGCCGATCAAGCAGAAGTATGGCCGCAAGATTTCCTGGGCTGATCTGATTGTACTCACCGGCAATGTGGCGCTCGATTCGATGGGTTTCAAGACGTTTGGATTCGCTGGCGGGCGAGCCGACATCTGGGAACCCGAAGACGAAATCAATTGGGGCTCCGAGGCCAAGTGGCTGGCTGATGAGCGTTACAGCGGAGATCGCGAGCTCGCCAATCCGCTCGCCGCCGTCCAGATGGGTCTGATCTATGTGAATCCGGAAGGCCCCAACGGCAATCCTGACCCGCTCGGCTCGGCGCGTGATATTCGCGAGACCTTTGAGCGCATGGCGATGGACGACGAGGAAACCGTTGCGCTTACTGCTGGCGGGCATACCTTCGGCAAGACCCACGGCGCTGCCGATCCGGGTCGATACGTGGGTCCAGAACCCGAAGGTGACGACATCGCGGCACAGGGCTTTGGATGGTCCAACAGCTTTGAAAGTGGCAGGGGCGTCCATACGATTTCCAGCGGCTTGGAGGGCGCCTGGACACCGAATCCGATCAAGTGGGACAACGGCTACTTCGAGACCTTGTTCGGCTACGAGTGGGAGCTGACCAGGAGCCCGGCCGGTGCGCAGCAATGGAAGCCCAAGGGCGATGCCGGTGCCGGCACCGTGCCCGATGCGCATGATCCGAACAAGCGCCATGCGCCGATGATGTCGACCGCTGATATGGCGATGCGCATGGACCCGGTCTACGAAAAAATTTCGCGCCGCTATATGGCCAATCCGATTGAGTTCGCCGACGCCTTCGCACGGGCCTGGTTCAAGCTCACCCACCGTGACATGGGTCCGCGCGCCCGTTACCTCGGCAAGCTTGTGCCGAGCGAGGTGCTGATCTGGCAGGATCCGACACCCGCAGTCGATCATCCGCTGGTCGATGCGAAGGATATCGCCGCGTTGAAGTCCAAGGTTCTTGCCTCCGGGCTGTCGATCGCACAGCTGGTCAGCACCGCCTGGGCATCGGCATCAACATTTCGCGGCAGCGACAAACGCGGTGGCGCCAATGGTGCACGCATCCGCCTGGCACCGCAGAAGGATTGGGAAGCCAACCAGCCTGCGCAGCTGGCAAACGTGCTGGCCAAGCTCGAAGCGATCCAGGAGGAGTTCAATGGCGCGCAGTCCGGCGGCAAAAGGATTTCACTCGCCGACCTGATCGTGTTGGCCGGCTGCGCGGCAGTCGAGGCGGCGGCGAAGAAGGGCGGCTTCGATGTCAGCGTACCGTTTGCGCCGGGTCGCACCGATGCCAGGCAGGAACAGACCGATGTGAAATCATTTGCGCCGCTGGAGCCGGTCGCCGATGGTTTCCGCAACTACGCGCGCAAAGAAGTCGAGGAAGCGTCTGCCGAATTGCTGGTCGACAAGGCGCAGTTGCTCACACTGACTGGGCCCGAGATGACCGTACTGATCGGTGGCCTGCGTGCCCTCAACGCCAATGTCGGTCAGACCCAGCACGGTGTGTTCACCAAGCGACCGGAGACACTGAGCAATGACTTCTTCGTCAACCTGCTCGACATGGGAACCCAGTGGCAGCGTTCGGCGGCGAACAAGAACGTGCTCGAAGGTCGTTGTCGAAAGTCCGGCGAACTGAAGTGGACCGGCACCATCGTTGATCTCGTCTTCGGATCCAACGCCCAACTGCGTGCACTCGCCGAAGTCTATGCTTCAAGTGATGCGCAGGAAGTCTTTGTTCGTGACTTCGTCGCGGCCTGGAACAAGGTGATGAACCTTGATCGTTTCGATCTGCGCTGACCGAGCGTAGGAGGCCCGAATCGGGCCGGCCGCGGTGTTGATGGCTAGCGCGAGATTCTGCATCCCGGAATCTCGCGTTCCTGTCCATCAGCTATCGCACCCTTTGGGTGCTCCTACAAGAGCGCATTCGTGGGAGGCCCGAGAGCGAGATGCCCTACAGGGCTTGCTCTGTTGTAGGGCATCTCTGCGAGATGCCATCCCACCACCGCGGGGCATTCACCAATGGCCGATCACAGGGGCGCCCGATAATGCGGCGCCCCCAGGATTGCGCTGCGCTACTCGAATCCGTTCGCAAAGATCGCATCGACCAGGGCCATCGGCGTCACCATCATCGTGTTCGAGGCCGCTCCGCTACCTGCGCTGTTGCGCGCCGTCACCGAGCAGGTGTACTGCGTGCCATTGCTGAGCCCGGTCACATTGACGGGGCTTGCACTGCCGGTGGCGCTGATCGGTCCCGGTGTGCAACTGACGGTGTAGTCGATGATTGCCGCTCCGCCGGTGCTGCCCGGTGCCGAGAATGTCGCGGTGGCCGATGTATCACCGGCAGCCATGCCGCTGAGTGTCGGAGCCCCCGGAACTACGGCAGCAATCGTAATGCTGAAAGCCTGGTCGACATTGCCCGCTGTATTGCTGGCACGTACGCTGCCGGTAAACGTTCCGGCTTGCGTCGGTGTACCCGAGAGCGTGGCCCCGGTCAGGGTCAGGCCATTCGGGAAACTGCCCGATTGCAGTGCAAAGGTCGGCGTTGGATTTCCCGATGCCGTGTAGGTGTGTGTATACGCCGCTGCAAACGTCCCGCCCGCTGGTGCCAAGCTGGTGAACACTGGCGGCGTTGTCGTCTGCGTTGGCGGCAGGCTGACCAGGTCGATCCAGGCCGCATCCGCGCCGCCGGTGTCGGATCCGTCCTTTTCGTAGCTCCAGGTCAACGTATGCACACCTGCGCTGATTGCAACCGTGACCTGCTGCCAGGCAAATTCGCCTGAAATACCGGTGGGATTGCCCGTGTTCGTGCAACCGTTGCCGATCGCCGCGGGCGTACCATCAATCAGGAACCGGAAGCAGTCGTAGGACGCTTCCGAGGAGACGCGAGCGAAGAAGGTGACATTGCCGGCGGTAAAATTCCCACTGGTCTGCAGGCGCGCATTGTTCGAGTCGGCCAATCCGACTGGACTGCGCAGACTGCAGCTGCCTTCCTGCACACTGTCCATCGCGACCACCCAGGCGGAACTGCCGCCGGGTGTGGTGTAGCCCGAGGGGAACGCACAGTTGGGCGGGAATACTTCGCTGCTGATGGTGATGCTGAAGGCCTGATCGACATTGCCCGCGCTATTGCTGGCGCGCACGCTGCCGGTGAAGGTGCCGAGTTGCGACGGCGTTCCCGAGAGCGTCGCACCTGTCAGCGTGAGTCCATTCGGGAAGCTGCCCGTCTGCAGCGCAAACGCCGGTGCCGGGGTTCCGGAGGCGGTGAAGGTATGCGTGTAGGCAACACCCAACGCACCGGACGGCGCTGGACCGCTGGTGAATAGCGGCGCCACCGTGGCCGCTGCCGGCGTGACGCCCACGGCATTCGATGGCGGACCGCTGCCGATGCTATTGCGTGCCCGCACCGTACACGAGTACGGCGTGCCATTGCTCATGCCGGTCACCGTGATTGGACTGGCCGCGCCGGTCGCCGTGATCGGCCCTGGTGTGCAGCTGACCGTGTAGTCGATGATCGCCGCGCCACCGGTACTGCCCGGTGCCGAGAAGGTCGCGGTTGCCGATGTATCACCGGCAGCCATGCCGCTGAGTGTCGGTGCCCCCGGAACTACGGCAGCAATCGTAATGCTGAAAGCCTGGTCGATATTGCCCGCCGTATTACTGGCGCGCACGCTGCCAATGAAGGTGCCGGCCTGCGTTGGTGTGCCAGAGAGCGTCGCGCCAACAAGGTTCAGTCCCGGCGGGAAGCCGCCGCTCTGCAGCGCAAACGTCGGTGCCGGACTTCCCGATGCCATGTAGGTGTGCGTATAGGCTGCACCAAACGTGCCGCCCGCAGGTGCCGCACTGGTGAACACTGGCGCCACCGTGGCCGCTGCCGGCGTCACGCCCACCGCGTTTGATACCGGTCCGCTGCCGACGCTGTTGCGCGCACGCACCGTGCACGAGTACGGCGTGCCATTGCTCAGGCCAGTGACCGTGATCGGACTAGTGGCGGCAGTGGCGGTGACCGGTCCCGGCGTGCAGCTGACCGTGTAATCGATGATCGCGGCACCACCGGTACTGGCCGGGGCAGAGAAGGTCGCTGTGGCCGAGGTATCACCCGCAGCCATGCCGCTGAGTGTTGGTGCACCCGGGACAACCGCAGCAATCGTGATGCTGAAAGCCTGGTCGACATTGCCCGCCGTATTGCTGGCGCGCGCGCTACCGGTGAATGTGCCAGCTTGCGTCGGCGTGCCCGCGAGTGTTGCGCCGGTCAGTGTCAGGCCCGGCGGAAAGCTGCCGGTCTGCAAGGCGAATGTTGGCGCGGGGCTACCCGATGCGGTGTAGGTGTGCGTGTAGGCCGTACCAAATGTGCCGCCCGCAGGTGCGGCACTGGTGAATGCCGGCGGCGTGCCGACCGGTGCCAGCGGCAGTGAGACCAGATCGATCCAGGCGGCATCCGAGCCACCCAGGTCGACGTTGTCCTTTTCATAGGACCAGGTCACGGTATGTGCGCCCGCACTGATCGCCACCGTGTACTGCTGCCAGGCTGCTTCGCCCGATACTCCGAGACCACCGATGTTGCCGCAGCTGTTGCCGATGTTCTGGCGGACGCCATCGATCAGGAAGCGGAAACAATCCCAGCCCGCCTCTGACGACACCCGGCTGTAGAACGTGATATTGCCAGCAGTGAACGTACCGGAAGTCTGGATACGCGCATTCGTGCTGTTGGCCATGCCGGTCGGCGAGCGCAGGCTGCAGGCGC
The DNA here is from genome assembly GCA_038255435.1 of Lysobacterales bacterium. Taxonomy (GTDB): domain Bacteria; phylum Pseudomonadota; class Gammaproteobacteria; order Xanthomonadales; family Ahniellaceae; genus 0-14-3-00-62-12. Next base: position 45,807 of record JBBSLG010000022.1, on the reverse strand, counting down.
CTTCCTGCACGCTGTCCATAGCGACTACCCAGGCGACGCTGCCATCGCCTGGTGTCGAGTAGCCGGCGGGGATCGCGCAGTTGGCCGGAAAGATTTCAGGGTCCAGGATCGTGATCGTATGCGTGCTGGTGCCCAGGGTGGCGCCATTGGTCGGCGCGCTCAATGTCACGGTGAAGGTCTCGCCGGCGTCGGCCATGCCATCGGAAATGATCGGCACCGAGATGGTCTTCGCAGCGGCATCACCTGCGGCCCAGTTCAAGGTGCCGCTGGTGGTGGTGTAGTCACCGGGCGCGATCGCGGTGCCGTTGTTCGTCTGATAGCTGACCGCCACCGCGCCATCGCTGCCACTGGTGCGTTTGACCGCAATCTGCGCCGTCGTGCCTTCACCAGCACTCTGCGTCGTCAGCGCAAACCCGAGTGTGCCGGGTCCGGCCGCCAGACTCAGCTTGAACGCGCCGCGGCCGTGGGTGAACGCGAACAATTGCGCGGCATTGCCGGTACCGATGATCTGCAAGGATTCGGTCGATACATTTGGGAAACTGGTGAGCTCGGCTGCCCAGTTCGTGCCACCGTCAATCGTGACAAAAACGCCGATGTCGGTGCCCACATAGACCCGATTGGGATCGCTCGGGTGCACCACGATGCCCAGCGCCGGCACATCGGGCAGGGCGCCGCTGGCATTGCTCCAGGTGCTGCCACCATCGATGCTCTTCAGTACGTGCGGCGCGCCAAAAGTCGAGATCGCCGCATAGGCGATATTGCTGTCACTCGGCGCAAACGCCATCGCCGCGACATAGCCATTGACGGCGGTCGATGTCCAGGCGGTCGCCGAAGTCGCGGTGGTCGCCGTGGTCGTGCGATGGATGCGGCTTGAGCCGGAGCGGCCGGCCATCAAGACCAGATTGCTGTTGCCCGTCGCTACGGCAATGGCGGTTACCTGATCGCTGCCGGAATTGAACAGGGTTGAGGCGCTGACCCAGTTGGCCGCAGCGTCGTCGGTGCGCCAGGCCTGCAAGCCGCCGAACCACAGCCGCTGGCTGTTGTTCGGGTCCATCGCGAACGGTGGGATGAAGATGCTGCTGCCCAGGGCGTTGTCGATGCCAAGATCGCCATTGAGGAATGACACCCCTCCATTGTCGCTTCGCTGGATATCGACGTTCTGACAACCCACATACAACAGATTGGTGTTCGAGGGATCGACCGCGGTATAGCCGCCATCACCGCAGGCCAGAAAGGACCAGGCATTGGGGCCGGCGCCATCGGTGCCGCGGGTGATGCCGTTGTCCTGGGCGCCGGCAAAGTAGGTCGTGCCATTCGGATACGCCGTGCCATGGTAGAACTGGGTCACCGCATAGCCGTTGTTGAGCGAGCCCCAGCTCACCACCGGGCTGGCCGGTGTGCAGACGCTGCCGGTGGTCGCCGGCAACATCGCCACCGCGGCGCGGCCATTGAGGGTGCGGTAGATGCCGCCGTCCTGGCCGTTATAGATGGTCTGGTTGCTCGTGCCGTCGTACTGCGGATGGAAGGTGATCAGGTGATGGTCGGGATGGATATTGTCGGCGCGTCCCCAGTTCGATCCGCCATCGGCCGAGCGAAACAGATGCACACCTCCGACCCAGACATAGTTGCTGTCGGCCGGATCGATCGAGACGGCGATGTCATACCAGCCTTGGCCGTTGGTTAGGCCCAAGGTCGCGCAGGAGAAATATCCGGACAGCAGCATCGTATTGCCATGGTGGGCATCGCTGTTGCGCACGGTGGCGGTCCAGGTCTGGCCGCCGTCGTCGGAACGGAAAAAGGCATGCAGATGATTCTGGTAGTCGCCACCGCCCATGCCATCGCGATCGAAGCCGGGCACCAGGCTGGTGCTGATCGCATAGGCACGCGTGCCGCGAATCGCGACCGCCGTGCGTCCCATGGTGCCGACATCGAGTCCGCCGGCGCCGAGCGTCTGCGTCCAGGTCGTGGTGTCGATACTGCGCAATACCTTGCCCTGCGAGAAATTGCCGCAGCCGGCCAACCAGGTATCGGTGCCGGTAATCGTCGTCACCGAAAGATCGAGACAGCGGACCTCCGTGGATCGCTGCGTAAAGCTGCTGCCGCCATTGCTGCTGACAAAGATGCCGGTGCTGGTTGCAGCGACCACGAGCTGGCTGTTGGACGGCGCCACAATCAGATCGTTGACGTAGTGGAAATTGCTGCCGGTCGTTGCCGCAAGTTGCGTCCAGCTGGCGCCCGAATTGGTCGACTTGAAAATACCGGCGCCGCGAATAGCATCGACATTGAAGCTGCCTTCGCCCGTACCGGCGTACAGGATCGCCGGGTTGGTTGGATCCATCGCCAGTGAAACCACGGCGATATTGGCCATGGTATCGCTGACTGGTGTCCAGCTGGCACCGGAATTGACCGTCTTCCAGACACCGCCGCCGACACCGCCGGCATACATGGTGCTCGGCGTAACCGGATCGATCACGATCGCGCGCGTGCGGCCACCGACATTGCCCGGACCGAGTTCCGACCAGGCAGCAAGCACCGCATCGGGCGCGCGCGAATAGGCGTCGAGTGCGCTCGAATAGCGTTGCCCCGTGGCCGAGGCGTAATGATCCATGCCCTTCATCTGCTCGTAGCCACTCAGCAGCCGCTCGACCGGAATCTGCCGCATGCCCGGCGCCAGGCGCTTGCGGGCGTAGAACTCGTTGGCCTCACCCGGCTGGTCGTAGCGGACCTTGTGTCCCGCCGTCGAGGATTCCTGCATCGCGGTATCACGATGACTGCTGCTGGTGCAGGCAGAAAGCGACGCAAGTGCCACCAGCGCTGCGATCAGCGCGCGATTCGAAACTTTCATTGACAGCCCCCAGCTGTGGTCAGTGGTTCGAGTGTGCCAGTAGCCAGCCATCCTGCCCAGAGAGGGGTGAAGCACGCACGAAAGTTAACTTCAAAGACCAGGACTGCATTTGCAGAGGCTTCTCATGGTGCCCGCACATGGGCGGGCCTCGTCATCAGACCGGTATGTGTTAGGGACGCCCCATAGGAACGCTATTTCGTAGGGAACCTCTGCGACATGCCATCTCGACGACAGTATTCATTGTCCTCGCCTCAGCTGACGAGAGGGTCGCGGCGTGGTTCAATGGGCGCCGGGCGGCGAATGGGTGTCCGAGATTATCGATCACCTGAAAATAATTGACCGAGTTCGGCCCCGGACTGCGGGTATATCCTATGTGCCCTTGCGTCAGCGCGGTTTTGCGCCCTGTCGACTGCAGGTGTGGCCAGGCCTGGGGCCGCTAGGTCATCGCGGCAGCAGCGGCGACGGTTCGGAGCGGTGGCACGGCGTCAAATTCAATATCCATCAAAGGCGATCTTCAAATGCTCACTTCCTTGTTTGGCAGAGTCTGGCCTGGAAATCACCTGACCAGCAAGCCTGGCGCCATGCTGTGGCGCGCGCTTGGCATCCTGATCCTGCTGTGCAATGCCGGCCTGGCGTCTGCGGCATCAACCCCCTGGGAGTGGACCAGTAGCGCCCTCCCTAATCAGGTGTTTCCTTCTCAGGGGGCAGCACTGGAGGCTAGCTGGGCGTTGGGTCTTCCCTATTCGCTGGCGACGAATCTTGAACGCACCAATAAGACGGAGGAAGACATCAGGTACACCTATGGCGCGGAACCGCGCGATCCGACTGTCGGCGAATGGGGTGAGATCACTACAAATCAAGGCTGGTCGATGGCGACAGAACCAGAGGCCGTTGCGCGGGCTATCGCGGAGCGTACGCATCCGCCTTGTCAGCAGGCCATTGTTACGCCGCGGTTCATGCCCGTCCCGCAGACGTCGGACTGGTACTCATTGCACACCTGGCTCAACTCGGGAATCTCCGATCACGAGACCAGGTTCTACAATTGGGAAGCGTGGACTCCCAACGTGCCCGGTGCGACGCCTCCGTGCTTGCATGGCTCCGGGGACAATATCCAGTTCTGGAAGCAGCGTGTCGTTGCCTGCCCACTGCCCCCACACCTGACTTGGGACGGATTCACCAAGCAATGCGAAAAGCACAACATCCTCACCATCATAGGCCCGCCAACGCCTTGCCCCGTCAATGAGGGCAATCCCTGTGATGCGGCCACCGGCGACAAGTCGCAGACGGAGTTCGATCTCTCCCTGCCCTGGATAAACTTTGAGCGTCACTATCGTTCGATCACTCAAACGCCCGGCGGCAAGCTGGGCTGGGGTTGGACGCATTCGTTCAACCGCCAGCTTGCGATCAGCGGCGTTCCGACCGGGCGAATCACCGCCAATGGCAACCAGATTCCCATGCGGAAGCCGCTCGGTGTCACCGGCGACATCTACGAAGAGTCCACTGGCTCGAATCTGCGGGTGGTAAAGCTGCCCGGCTCAGATGAATGGCTGTTCCTATCGAGCAGCGGCGACCGTGAATACTATTCTCAGCTGGGCCGTCTGCTTCGTATCCAGCGCGCCGATGGTCGAACGCAGACGATGACCTACGACGCCTTCGGCAATCTGTCGATTATCACCGACTCCTCGGGCCGCACGCTGTCACTAATCTATACCGGCTCGCCCAAGCGCCTGCAGTCGCTCTGGGTGAACGGCGTGCCTTACGTGAACTACAGCTATTCAGCGCAGGACAATCTGGCCTCGGTAAGCTACGCAAGCGGCGGCATTCGAAACTATCACTACGAAAACTCCGCCCTGCCGCATCATCTCACCGGGATCACCGATGAGAATGGCGCGCGCTACTCGACCTACGCATATGACCCGATGGGTCGGGCGACTTCCACGCAGCACGCCGGCGGCGCGGGCCTGCACACCTTGGACTACAACGGCAACACCACGACCGTGACCCTGCCCCTGGGCGGTTCCCGCGTGTACACCTTTACCAATGACGGGAATTTCCGGATGCTGTTGTCGCTGACCGAAAATGGGGTGCTGCGCAACTGGACTCGGGCGACTTTCATCAACGACTTCCGGCGACGGGTGTCACAGAGCACCGACCTGAACGGCAATGTGACCAATTATGCCTACTCAGATATCGGCTCGATCCGTACCACAACACGAACCGAAGCCGTCGGCACCCCGGACCAGCGGGTTGTTTCTATCGACACCGACCTGGCCAGTGGCCGCACCGTGGCAATGGGTCAACCGGGCCACAGGACGTCGTATGTTTATAATAATCGCGGGCAGCAGAACGTGGTTTGCGAGCGCGACGCCGGAATTCCCGCGGCCCTTACCTATTCCTGCGGTAGTGCGACCCATGCGCCCATCGGCGTTCGACAGTCGGTCACTACGTACTGCGAAGCCGCCGACGTGGCGGCCCCGGGCAGTACCTGTCCGCTGCTCGGCCTGATCAAGTCTACCGACGGTCCGCGTATCGACGTGGCCGATACGGTCAGCTTCACCTACCGTGCCGTCGACGACACTGCCTGTGCGGCTTCGCAAGCGACCTGCACCTATCGCAAGGGCGATCTGTGGAAGGTGACCAATGCCCTGGGCCAGATCAGCGAATACCTCACCTACGACGGCGCCGGCCGCGTCAAGCGGATGAAGGACGCCAATGGTGTCATCACCGACATGTCGTACCACGGCCGTGGCTGGCTGCAGACGCGCACCGTGCGCGCCAATGCCAATGGTGCGCCAAATGCTGCGCTGGATGCCGTCACCACGCTCAACTACGACGATGTCGGGCAAGTAGTCCTCATCACCCAACCCGATGGCGTCTTCGTCGAGTACGGCTATGACGATGCCCATCGCCTGACCGACATCACCGACAACCTCGGCAACACCCTCAGCTACACGCTCGATGCCGCCGGCAATCGCACAGCGGAAAACACCCGCGATCCATCCAACACACTGACCCGCACCCTGGGCCGCGTCTATGACAGCCTCGTCCGCCTGGATAAGCTGCTGAACGCGCAGACTGCCGAGACGGACTTCGATTACGACAACAACGGTAATCAGACCTCCGTCACCGATGCCCTGCTCCGGGAGACAGTCAGCACCATTGATCCGCTCAATCGTCTGATCCAGAGCACCGATGCCCTGATGGGCAATACCCAGTATCGGTATGACGCCCGCGACAATCTGACCAAGGTGATCGATGCCAAGGGTCTGGCGACCGACTACGTGTACAACGGTCTCAGCGACCTGGTCCAACTGATCAGCCCCGATACCGGCACCACCCACTACACCTACGACAGCGCCGGCAATCGCGCCACGCAGACGGATGCGCGCGGGGTCACGAGCACCTACAGCTACGACGTGCTCAATCGGCTCACGGGCATTGCCTATCCGGCATCGAGCAACAATGTCGCGTTCACCTATGATCAGAACCACATCGAGTGCGATGTGGATGAGCAGTTCGGTGTCGGGCGCCTGACCGGCTTTACCGATCCCAGTGGCAGTACCAAGCTCTGCTATGACCTGCGCGGCAACGTCAAGCGCAAGATTGCCGTCGTCAATGGCAATACGTTGGTGACAAAGTGGAGCTACAACACCGCAGACCGCGTCATACAGATGACCTATCCCAGCGAATTGCAGGTCGACTATGCCCGCGATGACCTCGGTCGGATCATCGGAATTCATGTCAGTCCTGGAGGGGCGAGCGGCGAGTCCCTGATCAACAACGTCACCTACTATCCCTTCGGACCCGTCCGCCAGATCGAATGGGGCAATGGCTCGACCAGTACACGCAGCTACGATCAAAACTACTGGATCGACAGAATCGACAGCAGCCAGGCCGATGGACTAGATCTTGAGTTCACTTTGGATGCGGTGGGCAATATCACCGGACTCAGTGATGTGCTGGGCGGTACGCCGCCCGGAAATACCTACATATACGATGAGCTGGATCGACTCTCCGATGTTGCAGTGCCAGGCGGAAGCACGGTGTCGTACACCTATGACGTCATCGGCAATAGGACAAGCAAACTGTTCGATGGTTTTCAAGTCGAGGCATACAGCTACACTGCAGGTACCCACCATTTGGAAAATGTCAGTGGCATCCCACGAACCTATGATCAAAATGGAAATACCCTCACGACGAGCAACCCTTACAGCTATCCTCCCTTCTTTCAGCCAAATTTCCAGTACGATCAACGCAATAGGCTGAAAGTGGTCCTGCAGCATCAGAAGGGCATCATCTACAGCCACAATGCACGCGGAGAGCGTGTCACAAAAGAGTCCAATAGTCAGGTTGGGATGTTCACGACGTTCTTCTACTACGATGAAGCCGGTCGTCTCATCGGAGAAACAAACGAAACCGGAAAACTCCGCAAGGAATTCATCTGGCTCGACGACCTTCCAGTCGGCGTTTTCGCGCGCGAAACACTTCACTACGTCCAACCGGATCACCTCGGCAGCCCGCGCAAGGTCATCGCCACACGTTCCGACAGCGCCATCTGGAGCTGGCCCATCCTCAATAACCCTTTCGGCGAAGCCGGACCCAATGAAGACCCTGATGGCGACAGTGTTGCCTTCACCTTGAACCTGCGCTTCCCAGGCCAGTACTACGACGACGAGACCGGGCTGCATTACAACTATTTCAGGGATTACGAGCCGGCGACTGGGCGGTATGTGGAGAGTGATCCGATTGGCTTGAGTGGCGGCATTTCCAGTTATTCGTATGCAGAAGGTAATAGCTTACGATACATTGATTTCTTTGGTCTTAGCGCAAGAGATGTACAAAAAATACGAGAGATTTTCAAAGATACTACTAAGCAAATGACCGATGAAGGACTAAGGCATCCGGATCCAAGTAAGAATAATCGTTGTAGAAAGTGGCCGTGGTTTTGGGGTTGTCCAGATCAAAATAAATATATGGACTGTGGCGAGCAAACTGAGTATATGCACGAGCCGCTGCGTGCCGGATCGTATGACGACATGTGGTTCTTCTATACGGATAGCGGCGTTGGCCACGCCTGGGGAATTGGCGCCTCTAGCAATCCAGAAGACCCGCTGATATTTTACGATACCAGAGCAGACGAGTTTTCGACTGGTATACCTTGCCCGTCCTGCAAACCCTGGCTATTTTTTAGAAGCCTCTATGAGAACGGTCCTCCAATGCCCCCACTGGACAACTAAATATGAAGCTTTTTGCTAGAGTTCTGATTGGTGTTGTGCTGTGCGCCGCATTTTTTCTCGTTGCAACCAAGGCATACTTTAACTACTCAGATTACAGGGCGGCTGCTGAGACATCTCTTTGGATTGCTGCGGCAGATGCCATGTTGTCAGAGATGAACCCGGACATACTTTCTGGGATTGAAGTGCAAAAATCTGACCCTAGGGTCAGCAAGTACCTTGGTGGCATCTCTACGATTCGAGAATTCGATCTCCGAAACGGCGGGGACTTATTGATCCGAGGCGGCCGAGACGGGCAACTAATTTACTTAATGGTTGAGAGAAATGGCGATGAGATCGTTTGGCGCTGCATTGGGGGCTCACAATCGGCGATACCAGCTGCGTGCAGGTCAGGCTCGTTGACTCGGTATGGCAAACCCAAGCGATCGTAGAAACCCCACGCCCAAGGGGAGCGGGTGAGGTCTAGCAGGGCGTTGAGACACGCCCTCCAGTTCGCGATGACGCGCTGAAGCATGGGAAGGAAACCGTGGATCCCGGGCACTCCGAGCGCCGGGACAATCCGGCGGAATGTTGAAAGCCCGGACCGCCACAATTCCTAACTTTCCCAACAGCTGCCGCGTACTGATCTGGCTGTATTCATCGATCCGAGGTAGTGGTCTGTACCACATGACGAACGAATAAAGTGCAAAGTACTGACACCCCGAAAGCAGTCGGCGGCAGCAGCACGGAATTCGCTGCGCTGCATCCTGACCACGGGCTAAAGCGCCGATGGTGCGCTGGCAATCAGCAGTCCCGGAGCGGTCTGCGTGCGGCGCCAGAGCTGGGCCAGATAAGTATGGGCTGCCGCTACAATGGGCAGTTTCCACACGCTGGGCCCGTCGATGCCGAAAATTTCCGTGCTGGTGCAGAGTCACAACCGCCCCGAAGGTCTGCGCAGAGCCTTGCAGTCGCTGCAGATGCAGTCGTATCGCGATTTTGAAGTGGTGGTGTCCGACGACAGCGTGCAGCAGCGCGCGCAGATCAGCGAGGTACTGCAGGGTCCCGCGACGATCGGATTGCAGATGAACATCGAATACACCGCAGCCTGCGGCGCCGCCGAGTCGATGCGCGAGGCGCTCGCGCGTGCCAGTGGCGAATACATCAAGATCCTGCACGACGATGACTGGCTGACGCCACACTCATTGCAGCAGCAGACGATGTTCCTGGACCATCACCTCGACGCCAATGTGGTCTACGGACGCGCCATCCTGAGCTTTCCGCATATCGACAAGCTCGCCTATGCCTGGTTCGACAAGCCGACCAAGCTGCCCGCGCCGGAATGGATCGCGCAGTATCAGAAGGATGGCGCCGGCCCCGTTCAATCGCCAGTGACCGCGCTGTATCGCCGCTACGATGGCTTCCGCGTGCTCTGGTCGGAATTCATCAACCCGGATCTGCGCGAGGCCGCGCGCAAGACCGGAGCCGGAACCGATGTCTCGCTGCAGGTCGACAACGCCGGCAGTAATGTCAGCGTTGTCCTGATTCCGATGGTGGCCTGCTTCATGGGCACCGACATGAATTCGATCACCCAGGTCGACCCCGGAATTCACAGCTACTACGCCATGTGGAAAGCCGAGTACGACAGCTTTCCGGCATGGCGTCGCTAGCCCGGCTGTGATCCGCGCTGGCCCGACTTGCGGCGATCACGGCGGCCATTGGAATACATCCTCGACGCCGACCGCAAAGGTGCGCGCGATCCGGAACGCGAGTTCCAGAGAGGGCGCGTAGCGGCCAGCCTCCAGCGCGATGATGGTCTGCCGGGTCACGCCCGCGGACTTGGCCAGGGCTTCCTGGGTCATTTCGCCGTGCTCAAAGCGCAGCCGTCGAATTTGATTGGTAATCGCGGTGCTGGTCATGCGCGCCGGTCATGCCAGTAAGAAAGTCCAATTGCCGCGTATTCGAAGATGCAGCTCAGGATCAGGCCAAAGATCAGCATATGTGCGATCACCAGCGGTGTGGCCCAGGCCAGGTGTGCAGTCGGAGAGAAACCGAATAGCACCACCAGGCCAATCACTGCCACCACCAGCGCACCACGACCCCAGCCGGCACCGCGTGCAGCGATATCGAGATCGCGTTCGTCCACGCTGACCCGATCGCGCCAGCGCGACTCCAGGGTGGATGACAGGATCGCCCAGGCGATCAGCAGCATCACAATGCTGCGGCCGACACCGCCAAGATCGCGTCGATCGACAGCGGCGGCAATCACATCGGCCTTGGCAATCAAAAATACCGCCACCAGCAGATTGAAACCCAAGCCGATCCACGCCTTCCACTCGCCGGGCGAAACCGTGTCGTCCAATTCGCCGCGCGGCGCCACCGAAACACCGTACATCGACACCCAGGCGACTGTCGCCGCGAGGGCCACGCCGAGGTTGCCCGAATCCAGCCCGAGCAGGTGATCGGGTCCGGCCAACAGCAGCCAGAACGCGACGCCGGCCAGGGCCACCAAAACTGCCAATCCCCACTTGGGCCAACGCATAGTATTCTCCAGGTGACGTAATGTCCGGTGTAGATTACATCTGACCGCGTCAATGTCAAGTACACCGTACATTGTCGGCAAGGTAGGTCGAGTCCAGTACTGCGGTACCCGACGCCGTGGTCGCAAAGTCGATGGTGCCCTCCGGAGGTCACGACCCACCGCGCGGGTACCGCTGCGCGCGACCCGAGCTACCCGGCTTCGCTACCATGACGGCTTCGGATCGGCCGCGTCGTCGCCGCCGGATCAATGGAGGATCGTTGCATGTCGGATGAAGATTTCAGCGCGAGTCGCCTGGTTGAGTTTTTGCGGCAGGCGCCTGAGCAAGGGCTGCTCAACTCCGCGGTCGCCAAGAGTCGATTCATCGCGGTCGAGCAGGTGTTCACCGAGTTGAATGGCAGCGAGCGCCGCGATATCCGGATGATCGATGTCGACAGTCTATGCGCGCGATTGCACAAGATCCAAGGCAGCACGATCCGTCGCGAGGTGGTCGATCTGTACAAGTCGCGGGTAGAGGCCGCTCTGACTGACTACCTCGCCTGGCGCGAAAATCCGAGCAGCTTTTCATCGATCGGTGGCGAGTCGGCACGGGGCGCGAAACGCAGCGCAGTGTCCGACCGCGAAGCTTCGCTGGAGACTTGCGCGCTTGAAGAAATCGCCTTGTCGACCAGCGAGCGCAAACCCGATCTGGTTTCGATTCCGCTGCGCGAAAACGTCACCGTGTTCGTGGCCAACATGCCGCTTGATCTTACTGAGCCGGAAGCAAAAAAAATCGCCAGAGTGATCGAGGCCCTGGTCCAGGGCGCACCAACAGGAAAATCCAGTGCGCAATAGTCAGCTTGCACTGCTGGCGCCGCTCGCGATCTTTGGCGCTGGTGTAGTCGGACTCGGCTACTACTTCGCCATGCCGGGGATGGAGGGCCCGTTCCACGACAACATGGTGCCCGAGTTGCTCGGGTTCTGTCTGGAAGGTTTTTTCATGGTGGGCCTGTTGAGCCTGCTGCAAACCATGCGCGAGCGCGCCTATCGACGCGAACTCTGGCTCGGCCTGCGCGGTGCCCTGCGTGGAATCCTGTCGACACTGGATATTGCCCTGCTGCCGCCCAATGCCGAGCCCACTTCGAGCGCGGTACTGGAGCAGGACCAGCAGATCGTCGGGCTGTTCATGCAAAAGGTCCAGGGCACACATCTCGAATTGCGCGATCTGGTTGCCCTCAAACGCGAGAGCATCGACGCCCTCGCCATGATTCGCGACATGGTGCCGATTGCGGCCCAACTGAGTGCCGGTCATATGCGCTGGTGGATCGCCATCGTCAACAGCATGCGTCTGCTGTCGGAAGCAAGATCGCGGGCGTCGATCGAGCAGAGCATCTACCTGTTGCTCGAAAACATCGCGGAGTTCGACAGCGTCAGCTATTGAATCCACGCGCCGTCATTGCCGGCCGCAGAGTGCTCTCCTGTAGGGCATCTCTGCGAGATGCCATCTTGAATTCTCCGCGGTGTTGGAATGGCATCTCACAGAGATGCCCTACAGGAATGCGCTGTTGTAGGGCATCTCTGCGAGATGCCAGCTTGAATTCTCCGAAGCGTTGAAACGGCATCTCACAGAGATGCCCTACAGGGGTGCGCCGTTGTAGGGCATCTCTGCGAGATGCCATCTCGAATTCCCCCCAACTATCAGCAGCCCGCTTCGGCCTCGACAGTCGGCGTCAATGCCGGGGAGTAAAAATTCGGCATCACGTCGGATCGGATCAGGGTGTCGACCCTGGGTTCTTCAAAGCGGGCTTCCGTGCACATGCCGAACTGACAGGGCTCAGCCTGCTGTGCGGTGGCCTCGGCGTCTGGCGTCGAACCATTGGACGCTGCGACCTCCGCCGTCGCAGCCTCATCGCCGGGCACGGCAAACACTGCTCCGCTCCCAAGCAGCAACAGGGCTGCCAGCAGGCGCGGTGTACTTCTCATCTTGCTCGTCATACGATTCTCTCCAATTCTGTCACTACACAGAGTGCCCGACCGATCCGCATCGGGAAGGGTGGAACAGAAGCCAGGGCCGGTTGCCGACGGCGCGAAATCCGGCCCGGCCGAATCGTGCGAACAACGGAGATCACAACGACTCGTGCATTGAGCCGCAGCCATCCTCAACCAGCGAAGCTTGCGACCACCCCGCCGCAGCGAAGTTCCGTGACGGCTGTGCAGGCGACTCCCGGCATGAACCCGGGTCAGCGTGGGTTTCCCAAGCAGTCGCGTGCTCTTGCTACTCGTAACCGTCGGCAAAGATTCGTTCAGGGCGATAGACATGCGGTTCGTTGCCGGCGTTGCCGGTATTGGCACGGAACACTGCGAAGTCGCCGATGCGCACAAGATGGGCGGGGTTGGAGCTGAGCTCGTTCGTCGCGAGATTGAAGCCGCGGATGGTGCCCGGGCGAAACTGCAGACCCGGTTCTGCGGAACCCAGATCAATCTCAATGCCGAACCCGTTTCTGCGCCCTGGTTCGTTGACCTCCGTATCGAGCGCTCATCGAATCTCACTCCACCGCACCGCAATCCAAGCGAGAGGCCCCGATGCACCGAATCTTAATCATCCTTGCTCTGTTTGCCAGCACCCTGGCGACGGCGAAGAAGGCGCCCGAGCCCAAGCAGTTCCTCGACAAGTCGGTCATTACCTTCCCCAACTCGATCAGCGACTACGCACTGGCCGAAACCCGCTACGACCCAGAGCACTGGTCCCACGGCGTCACCAGCCTCTGGACCTTCAACGCGGCGCCAGACGGCGTACGGCTCAACGTGTTCGTCTACCCAATCGGCCGCGCCGACGAGAAAGACGTGGTGGCGCAGCAGATTGCTGAGGTTGAAGACGGTATGTACCAGGCAGTGGATCAGGGTATTTATGCCGATCTCGTCATTGAAAAGCACGAAGCCTTCGCCGTAGTTGCGGCCGAGTCCTCTGTCGTCAAGTCGAGGCAAAAGAATTCCAGCGCGGGACAGGAGGACAGTGAGGATGCGAAGCCCGACGAGCCGCTCGCGCTGATGCCGCAACCGGAGTTCAGGCTGGAAGCGAAGGACGCCGCCGATCCACTCGCAGCCACGCTTGCGTCGTCGATGCCTGCGGCAAACAATTACGGCCTGCGCCAGTCCTTCCGCTACACATTCAACGACGTGCCAGTGCGCTCGCTCGGCTATGTCTTCTACCGTCACCTGTTTGCTTTCAAGGTGCGCATAACCGCTCCGGTGGACAACATGGACGACGCCACGTTCGAAGCGCTTGCCGACACGGCCACCCGTACGCTGGTGCCGCGCATCGATGTCAAGAACTACGGACAGTGCGGCGACATCACCGTCTCCGAGTCCGACCCGGACGCCGACGAGGAGACTAATTCGACTGCGATGGCGCAGCAAATGCTGATGGGTATTGCCCGCGTTCGAGCCGACAACTGTGCCTCCTCCGAGGGCAAGAAGTCGGTAGCCTCATCACGCCGAAGCACGCGAATTGAAATCGTATATCCAGCGGGTATCTGGAAGTCGGCGGAATGATGCGCGATCGCTCAACTCCTTGACCAGCGAGCAGCGGGCAGCCTGATGGAACCGCGAAGCAGCGAAATCCCGGGCGGCGCTGCTCCCGCTCCGATCGGAGCCGCGGATTTCGATCATTGCATCAACGCTACTCGCTGACTTCGAGCCCACGCCGATCAGCGCAATTGTGGTCGAATTGCCCCGCCTGTCTTCTGGCGGAAATCAGATCGAATTGCGCGCAGATCAGCCCTCGAAACCATCACGAAAGAGCGTAGCGCTCACACCGTACTCGTGGGCACCGGCATCCGGGCTGGCGCCGCGCTGATTGCCGTGGAATTCGGTAGCAGCGCTGCGCGTTGGATGGCCTGCGTTGACCATCGGCGAAGTCGGCGAAGCAGCAGTCAGATCGTGCGTCGGTACGCCAGCCGCCGCGAACCCCGGAAGGGCGGCTATTGACGAAAGATCAAATCCACTCGCTGCGCGCCAGGCAACGAGGTCTCCTGAGCCTTGTTCCCAATCGCGACCGAAGCCAGTGCTGAAGCCGCAGACGTTGTTGTCTACCGCTGCGTAAGCGCTGGTTGCCAGGTCCATCGAAAGGCAGGCCCAGAACCCGCTGGCAATCGTCGACTGCATGGCATTGCTGACGATGACATGTCCGGTCCCCTCGCCGCCCAGGCGGATGCCCAGGCTCTCGTTCGCGGTGGTGTAGATGGAATTGTTGCGCACGGTCAGGCGAGCCATCGGCAAGTCGTTGGCGCCGCGTCCGAGCGCAGGTGCCGAGACCCCGTACACGCCGAACGCCTGTGCGTGCTCGATGCGATTGTTCTCGATGATGCAGTCGACACAACTGGACAGCGCGATCGCCGTGTTGCCCACGTTGCGAATGGTGTTTCCGCGCACGACTGCACGGACAAATCCTTCCGCTTCCTCAGTGCCCCCGGCAGTAAGCGAAATGCCCCAGCAGCCCTCTCCGGCGCTACCGATATCTTCATACACGAGGTTGTTCTCGACCAGCAAATCGCTGTGATAGCCATGGGCCACCAGCGAGGTTCCCATGCAGGTGGTGCCACTCCCGACAGAAGACCGGTAGAGCACATTGCGCAGGATCCGGATGCCCGTGGTCTGCCCACCGCTTTCTGACAGGTAGAGATTGTGGTCGAAGACATTGGCGCCACCGTTTCCGGAGAACCGATTGTCTGCAATCAGCAGATCGTCGCCAGCGCCGAGAAAACCCTGGCCGTGATTGTCAATGATGTCGCTGTCGATCAAGGTCAAACGCTCATTGCGGTCATCGCATTGCGGCAATCCAGCGCAGCTGTTCGATCCCGCCTGATGCACACCGATCGAAAATCCGCTGATGCGCAGACGTTCCAGCCGCACATCGTCGATGTCGTTGTAAAGCACAAAGGCATAGGCCTCGCCACCGCAGGCCGAGCAGCGAAGATCCAGATCACTGAATCGGTAGCCTTCTTCGTGGTCCGGATCACCGCCATCGACAAATTCGAATCCGTGTCCGTTCACCTGCAGTATCCGCGGCCGAGCTTCGTCCCCGCTGGCCCATGGAGCGGTGTAGGCGCCCACCACGCAGTTTTGCGCTGCGGTGCAGTTGCTGTTGTTCCACCGGGTTTCGCCTGAAATCGGAAAGGCGCCGCCTCGGCAAAATTGCAGCTGATCACCCGCAGCCAGCGTGCCAAAGGCATCCTGGGCGCGGTCGTAGCTTCTCCAGGCAGTCGCGGGCGAGGTGCCGTTTGCCGCGTCATTGCCGATTTGACATTGCGCATCGGCACCGCTGGCGCAATCGCAGGCATAGTAGTTGGCGGCAGCGACTGGCTCAGATAACGTCATGACCGCAGAGACGCAAAGGAACAAAAACAGCACCCGCAACGGGTGCATTCGAGAAGTCAGTGTCACGGCAATCCCCCGATACGAATCCGCACGCCTGGAGCCAATTCAAACAGTTTGACCTTCCAATGAATGGTGCAACGTGACGCGCATCAAGGATTCCCGGATCCGGGATTAGCGTGGACCGGGACAAGCGTGGACAGTCAAGTCCGTAATTGGCACATTGGCTTGAGGCCGCGACTGCCTGGGCGATTGGCGATCCGATGGTGTCGTGGTGCCACTCCCAATCCGCCATAGAGGTTGTTCCCCCAGCACCTGACGGCGCCCCCACAACCACCGCACAGCTGAAACCGAACCCCGTAGCCAGCGCCTGAATATCACTGAGTGTTGATGGAGATAGCTGTGGCGGCGTTGGTGGTGGTTCCGTTGCCGAATTGACCCACGACATTGTTTCCCCAGCGCTTTACCGAGTCGTTCGCAATGATCGCGCAGAGGTATGGCGCTGTCCGGGGTTCACTCCCCTTGCCGACCCTGGGCTGGCTTGAATGGCCCATTCCGGACGCGGCGGGCCCGAGCACGCGCCATCAGGGCGATACCACCTTCCCGGGAAACGGCAAGGCGCTACGAATTGCCGCTGGGTGCGTTGGCGAACCGACAATGGTCGTTGTGTGTTAAACAATCGAGCTTCCTCGCGGCGCCGCCGCCGGGCGCTGACGACGGCGAACTCACTCAGGCGGGACCAATGGCCACCAATGCACCCGCCACCGATGTCGCCGCGAGGCCGGCGGATCACGACGGTTTTCGGGAGTACCGACGTCAGGAGACCTTGTTGAAGACTGGCGCGTTGCAGGACGCGATCTTCAACAGCGCGAATTTTTCCAGCATCGCCACCGACGCCGACGGTGTGATCCAGATCTTCAACGTCGGCGCCGAACGCATGCTCGGCTACACCGCGGCCGAAGTGATGAACAAGATCACCCCGGCCGACATCTCTGATCCGAGCGAGGTGATCGCGCGCGCCGAGGCGCTGAGCCTGGAACTCGGCACCCCGATCGCGCCCGGTTTCGAGGCGCTGGTGTTCAAGGCCTCGCGCGGCATCGAGGACATCTATCAACTGACCTACATCCGCAAGGACGGCAGTCGCTTCCCGGCGATCGTCTCGGTGACCGCGTTGCGCGATGCCCAGGACGCGATCATCGGTTATCTGCTGATCGGCACCGACAACACGGCGCGCAAGCAGGCCGAGGAAGCGTTGATCAAGGCCGGCGCGCTGCAGAATGCGATCTTCAACAGTGCAAACTTCTCGAGTATCGCGACCGACGCGAACGGCGTGATCCAGATCTTCAACGTCGGCGCCGAGCGCATGCTCGGCTACGCCGCGGCCGAGGTGATGAACAAGATCACGCCGGCCGATATTTCCGATCCACTGGAAGTGATCGCGCGCGCCGAGGCGCTCAGCATGGAGCTCGGCACGCCGATCACGCCCGGCTTCGAGGCGCTCGTGTTCAAGGCGTCGCGCGGCATCGAAGACATCTACGAACTCACCTACATCCGCAAGGATGGCAGCCGCTTCGCGGCCATTGTCTCGGTCACTGCGTTGCGCGATGCCCAGGGCACGATCATCGGCTATCTGCTGATCGGCACCGACAACACCGCCCGAAAGCAGGTCGAGGCCGCACAGGCACTGCTCGACCAGCGCCTGCGCGACCAGCAGTTCTATACCCGCTCGTTGATCGAGTCGAACATCGACGCGCTGATGACGACGAACCCTCAGGGCATCATCTCGGACGTGAACCAGCAGATGATCGCGCTGACCGGGCGCACCCGCGACGAGTTGATCGGTGCGCCGTGCCGCAACTTCTTCACCGATCCGGTGCGCGCCGACGCAGCGATCAAGCGCGTGCTGACTGAGAACAAGGTCAGCAACTACGAATTGACCGTGCGCGCGCAGAACGGCGTCGAGACCGTCGTCTCCTACAACGCCGCGACCTTTCACGATCGCGACCGTACGCTGCAGGGCGTGTTCGCAGCAGCGCGCGACGTCACCGAGCGCAAGCGCTTCGAACTGACTTTGCAGGAAAAAAATATCGAGCTCGAACACGCGAGCCGCATGAAATCCGAGTTCCTGGCGACGATGTCGCATGAGTTGCGCACACCATTGAACGCGATCATCGGCTTCTCCGAAGCGCTCAAGGACGGTCTGATGGGTGAAATGAGTGCGATCCAGCACGAGTACATCGGCGACATCTTCACCAGCGGCCACCATCTGCTGTCGCTGATCAACGACATTCTGGACCTGTCCAAGGTCGAAGCCGGCATGATGGCGCTCGAGCTGGAAGCGGTCGACATCCGCAGCCTGCTCGCGAACAGCCTGTCGATCGTGCGCGAAAAAGCCGCGGCGCAGCGCATCGAACTCGAGCTCGATGCCGCTGCCGATCTCGGAGTGCTGCAATTGGATATGCGCAAGACCAAGCAGATCGTCTACAATCTGTTGTCGAACGCGGTCAAATTCAGCGCTCATGGCGGACGCGTGATACTGCGAGCACGCCGCGTGCCACGCGCAGTCGTGGGCACCGTGTCAGATTCCTGGCCCGTGCACGGCTTCGGACTCGCCGATAGCCAGTTCGACGAGTTTCTTGAGATCTGCGTCATCGACGGCGGCATTGGCATTTCCGAACCGGACATGCAGAAGCTGTTCATGGCCTTTAGCCAGATCGACAGCAGTCTGGCACGGAAATTCGAAGGTACTGGACTTGGCCTGGCGATGGTCAAGCGACTGGTCGAATTGCATGGTGGTGCGGTCGCGGTCGCGAGTGCCGAAGGCAAAGGCGCGCGCTTTGCCGCCTGGCTGCCTGTGCGCACCGAGGGGCAGGTAACGGGCGCCGTCCCGCCGTCTACCGCCGCAGTGCTGGAACCTGCGCCCGTCGTCGGTGCGCGCTATGCGCTGCTGGTCGAGGATGATGACCACACCGCAGATCTGGTCGGTCTGTTGCTCGCAGGCGAAGGCTTCGTGGTGGTGCGGGCGGCGACCGCTGCTGCGGCATTGCTTGTTGCACCGCTGCAACCGCTGAGCCTGATCACACTCGATCTGGAGTTGCCCGGCACCGACAGCTGGGATTTCATCCTGCGCATTCGCAAAAGTGGCACGCTCGCGCACGTACCGGTGGTGATGATCGCCAACTCCGCGGACAACAATCTGGCGATGAACGGCGGCGCTTCGGCGGTGCTGCAGAAGCCGATCAGCCGCAGCCAGCTCAAGGTCTCGCTCGCCAATCTTGGACTGGGGCCGGTTGCCGAACGCACGCACAAGGTGCTCGTCGTCGACGATGACCCGAAGGCAGTTGAGCTGATCTCACGGTTCCTGCAGCCACCGGCCTATGCCGTGGCGCGCGCCTATGGTGGCAGCGAGGCGATCACCCTGGCACAGCGCCTGCAGCCGGACCTGATCCTGCTCGATCTGATGATGCCTGGCGTCAGCGGTTTCGATGTGGTCGAAGCACTGCAGCGCATCCCGGCGACCGCGTGCATCCCGATCCTGGTGGTCACCGCAAAGCGAATCACGGCCGCTGATCGCGAGACCTTCGCCAGCCATCCCGACAAGATCATCCGCGTCGTCGAGAAGCAGTCCTTCAACAAAGAGCGCTTCCTCGCCGAAGTCCGCCGCGCCCTGCTGCCGCGAAGCGAGAAGCGCTGATGGCGCGTGTGCTGATCATCGAGGACAACCCGGCAAACATGAAACTCTCCTGTCTCCTGCTGCGCCACGCCAGCCACGACGTGCTTTGCGCGGTCGACGCCGAATCCGGCCTGACGTTGGCGCGCACCGAGCAGCCGGACCTGATCCTGATGGACATGCAATTGCCTGGCATGGACGGATTGGCAGCGACGGCCCTGTTGAAAAAGGATCCCTTGACCGCAGCGATTCCGGTAATCGCGCTGACCGCGCTCGCGATGAAGGCGGACCAGGACAGATGCCAGCAAGCCGGTTGCGACGGCTACATCGCCAAGCCGCTGCGCTATCAGGAGCTGTATGCGGCGATCAACGACTTGCTCGTCCCCGCTGATGCGGCGGGTGCTGACGCGACACCCTCGCCGGCAGCGTCGTGGGCCTACTCGGCTGCGCCGAAAACGCGAACGAAAATCGCACCGACCGCGACGCAGCCGGACCCGGACTTGCGCAATCAACAGTTGATCCTGGTCGCTGAAGACAACGAGGTCAACCAGAAGCTGCTCCTGCGCCAGCTGGCCTTGCTCGGGTTTGCGGCTAATGTCGCCAGCAATGGCCGCGCCGCATTGGAACATTGGCAAAGCGGGCGCTATGCGCTGTTGTTGACCGATCTACAGATGCCGGAACTCAGCGGCTTTACGCTGGCGACCGCCATCCGCGCGCAGGAGCAGGGCAAAGTGCGCATGCCGATCATCGCCCTGACCGCCAATGCCCGCTCCAGCGAAGCCGAGCAATGCCGGCTCGCCGGCATGGACGATTGTCTGAGCAAACCGCTGCAACTGGCCGAGCTAAAAGCCGCCTTGGAAGTCTGGTTGCCGGTGTCCGCCGCGGCGACAGGGTCCCGGAATGGCGGCGCTGTCTCGGCATGGCATGCGCGGGAGCTCGACCTGAGCGTGCTGGAGGCTGCGGTCGGGCGTGACCCGGCTGTGATCCTCGGGTTTCTGATCGATTTTCGCAGCAGTCTGCCAACGCTGGCCGGGGAACTCATCGTCGCCTGCGCGGCCGGGCAGGCGCAACTGAGCAACGAACTCGCGCACAAGCTGAAGTCGCCGGCGCACACCTTCGGGGCAGGTGAACTGGGTGC
Organism: Lysobacterales bacterium; assembly: GCA_038255435.1. GTDB lineage: Bacteria > Pseudomonadota > Gammaproteobacteria > Xanthomonadales > Ahniellaceae > 0-14-3-00-62-12. Next base: position 25,053 of record JBBSLG010000022.1, on the reverse strand, counting down.
GCTGTGCGCGCGCGTCGAAGCGGCCGGTCGCGCCGAAGGCACCGAACTGCTGCAGTCGCTGGCCCCAATGCTCCAGCGCGAGTTGGAAAACGTGACCGCGGACCTCGACGCATTCATCGCGCCTGCTGGCCAACGACCCTTTCATCACTGAGGCATACCGCCATGAAACGCGTATCGCCTCGAATCATGCTGCTCGACGACGAGCCCCTCACGCTTCGGTTGCTTGCCCATATGCTGGCCGGGCTCGGCCATCCATCGGTGACCTGCTGCGAAGATGGCGCCGCGGCGCTGGCCACGCTCGCTGCCGCGACGCCACCCAATCTGATCCTGCTCGACCTGAACATGCCGCAGATGGACGGCATCGAATTCGTGCGCAAGCTCGTCGAGCAGCACTATCGTGGCAGTCTTGTCCTGGTCAGCGGCGAAGATGAGCGCATGCTGCAGATGGCCGAGCGCCTGGTCCAGGCGCACCACATCCCGGTGCTCGGGCACTTGAACAAACCAGCGACTCTGGCCGCACTCAAGGCTGTGCTCGAACTGTGGCAGCCACCGCAGCCTATCAAGGCGGCGCCGCGCCGTAGCTATCCGGTCGAAGAATTGTCCGCCGCAATCGCCAACGGCGAGCTGATCCTTCACTACCAGCCCAAGGTTGCGCTCAGCAGCGGTGCTGTCGTCGGCGTCGAAGCCTTGGTACGCTGGCGCCATCCGCGTGATGGGCTGCTGCCGCCGGTCCTGTTCGTGGGTATGGCCGAGCGCCACGGCCTGATCGATGACCTGACCCGATTCGTATTGACGAGCGCATTGGCGCAGGCCGGGATCTGGCGGCGGGCCGGACTCAAGCTGAGCGTCGCGGTGAATGTGTCGATGCGCAACTTGGCCTCGGTGAGCTTCGTCGACTTCATCGTCGACGCGGCGCACGCGGCAGCTGTCGCCGCACAAGACATCATCATTGAGGTCACCGAGAGTTGCCTGATCCACGATCAGCGCGCGCCACTCGAGATCCTGATGCGGTTGCGCCTGAAACGCTTCCGACTGTCGATCGATGACTTCGGCACCGGGCACTCGTCGCTGACCCAGGTGCACGACATTCCGTTCGACGAGCTGAAGATCGACCGTAGTTTCGTGCATGGCGCCGCGCATGACGAGACCGCCCGCGCGATGATGCATGCGAGTCTTGGACTCGGTCGGCAACTGGGGATGGAGGTCGTCGCCGAAGGCGTCGAAACTCGCGAGGACTGGAATCTGGTGCGGACGATGGGCTGCGATTTGGCTCAGGGCTTCCATATCGCACGCGCAATGTCAGCCGACGCGGTGGCGCCCTGGATCGACACCTGGAATGCCGGTGCGTCAGCACGTGGCTTGGAGCACCGGCGGGTCGTGGAAGGCGTGATCTATGATCAGGGTGAAGTGGACGTTGCACGGACACGCCAGACCACATTGCCCACGTCGTCGGCGACCAGCAAGGCGCCATCCTGAGCGAGCGCGACGCCGACCGGACGACCACGCGCATTGCCCTCAGTGTCGAGAAATCCGGTGAGCACGTCGAGCGCTGGCTCCGTCGAAGGCCGGCCACCAGCGAACGGCACAAAGATCACCTTGTAGCCGCTGTGCGGCTGCCGATTCCACGAACCATGCTGGCCGATGAACATGCCGCTCGCAAAGCGCGCGGGCAGGCGGTTTCCGGCGGAATGCGCGAGGCCCAATGATGCGGTATGCGGACCGAGCGCATAGTCCGGAACGCGGGCAGTGGCGACGAGATCGGGCCGCCGCGGCTTCACGCGGGGGTCGACGTGTCGCCCGAAGTAGCTGTACGGCCAACCGTAGAAGTCGCCATCGCGCACGGAAGTCAGATAATCCGGCACCAGGTCGCTGCCGAGTTCATCGCGTTCGTTGACGACCGTCCACAACACGCCGGTTCCCGGTTCAAATGCCATGCCGTTCGGATTGCGCAGGCCTGATGCGAACAGCCGCTGGGTGCCAGTGGCGAGATCCACTTCCCAAATCGCGGCGCGCCCGACTTCGAGTTCGAGGCCGCGCTCGCCCACATTGCTGTTGGAACCGACGGTCACATACAGCCGCTGTCCATCGGCACTGGCGATCAGACTTTTGGTCCAATGATGATTGATCGTCCCGGCCGGAAGATCCACGACCTTGACCCCTGGCGTGTCGATGTTCCTGCTGCCGGCGGGGTAGGCGTAGCGCACGATGGCATCGGTGTTGGCGATGTAGAGCTGGTCGCCGACCAGGGCCATGCCGAACGGAGAATTCAGGCCGGTCAGCAACACTGTGCGCAGCTCGGCGATGCCATCGCCATCGAGGTCCCGCAACAAACAGATGCGATTCGCGCTTGGCACCGCGGCACCTGCGCGCTTCATCGCGCGCCCCTTGATCCAGCCCTTGAGACCGCCACCCTTGTCGGGCCGCGGCGGTGCGTTGCTTTCGGCGACGAGCACGTCACCGTTGGGCAATACATGCAGCCACCGTGGATGATCGAGCTCGCGCGCGAACGCGTTTACCTCCAAGCCTGCAGCAGCCTGAGGCAACTCGCCCTTTGCCCAGCCGGTGGCCGGGGCGATGTTGACGGTTGGAATCAGCCGCCGCACCGGTGACGGCAGCGTCGGTTCGGCGCCGATGCCGGCGTCGACTGGCAAGGTTGCGACTTCACTGCAAGCTGCAAGCGTGCCGAGCAACAGGGCCGTCGCGACTCTCATCGGCGCACCAATGGCGTGCGTGTCCCGGTCGCCGCTGCGAGCATTCTTGAGCGCGCCCGCTCGCGCGTTGCGGTGACGCTGCCGAGCGCGGACAGGCTGAGCAGGACTGCGGTCGCAAGCCCGATCCACTGCTGCGCAACGTGGCCCAGCATCGAACCGTAAAGCATTGCGGCGAGGAAGATCAGCGCGCTGATAACATAGATCAGGAAGCTCATGGGATTCCCCTCGTCGTGGCGATCCGGCGCCGCCGGATCGAGCGGCACGCAGGCTGCGTGCTCGTGCACAGAGTTTGACGGGTGTGTGACCCGCTGGTCGGTGCGCTCGCACACGCTGCAGTGACGCACACCTCGGCTTCCGGGTGGCCGCGTGCCCTCATCGCTGACTCGGTTCAGAGCCCGTGCTTCAGGCGCCAGATCAACGTGGCTTGGGCTTCCGTGATGCCTGCTTGTCCGCGCGTCGTTCCTTGCGTTCCTTCTGGTCCACCGTCAGTGAGCCATCTTTGAAGCGCTGTTTGCGCTCGGCCTTGAGGCTGGCCTGTTCTGCCGCCGCCTGATCCATCTCGATCTGCTCGCGCTCGATCATGGCCGGAGTTTCCAGGCTGATGCGGCCAAGTTTTCCGCTGCGAAACTCCTTGATCAGCAGCTCGCAGATCTTGTGCATGTTGGCCTTGCCGCCAGCCCTGATCGCACCGCGTTTGACCGCAGCCATTTCCAGGAAAGCGTCTTCGGTCGCAGGCAGGGCATCCAGTTTGAAACGCTCCAGGAGCAGGTCGGGATAGTGGCGCAGCAGAAATTCCGCAGCGAAATAGCCGACGTCGTCGTAGTCCATCGCCGTATCCCGGATCGCGCCGGTGGCGGCAAGGCGATAGCTGGCTGCCGGATTCTCGACCTTGGGCCACAGAATGCCCGGTGTATCGAACAGCGTGACGCCGCTGCCGAGATTGATGCGCTGCTGGGCCTTGGTGACCGCCGGCTCGTTGCCGGTCTTGGCGATCGTGCGACCGGCGAGAATGTTGATCAGGGTGGATTTGCCGACATTGGGAATGCCGACCACCATGGCGTGAATCGGGTTTTTGCTCGGGTCCCGCTGCGGCAGCATCGCCCGACACAGGCCAAGCAGCATCTTGATGCCTTCCGGTTGATCGGTTCGAGTCGGGAAAGTTTTGACATTGCGTTGCTGCTCGAACTGAGACTGCCATAGCGCCGTGATCTCGGGGTCGGCGAGGTCGGACTTGCTCAATACCTTGATGCAGGGCTTATCGCCACGCAGGCGAGAGATGGCGGGGTTCTCACTCGAGCTGGGAATGCGTGCATCCAGAATTTCAATCAGAAGATCGACCTGCGGCAGCAGCTCAATCATGTCCTTCTGGGCCTTGTGCATGTGCCCGGGGTACCAGTGAATCGTCATTGCATGGATCCTTGAAGGGGCGCGCCGCTGCTGCCCGATGCAGCGCAGATCACGCCCTGGGGCCGGCCGACATCGGCCGGGCACGTCAGGCTGGACAATGCGGTCAGACAGGATCGTACGGCCGTTCCCATAATTTTGACAGGAATTGCGCGCCCAACCCGCGCGGATGCGCATTTGCAGGGCATCTCTGCGAGATGCCCTACGGAAGCGCGCTCTGTTGTAGGGCATCTCTGTGAGATGCCATCGCAACACCGCCGCAGATTCAACACGGCATCTCGCAGAGATGCCCTACAGAAGAGCACGGCATCTCGCAGAGATGCCCAATACAAGAGCACGGCATCTCACAGAGATGCCCTACAAGAAAGCGAGGGCTCTGTTTCTGGCGCTCCATGTGATCCGCAGCTGAACGAGTGCCGCCGGTGGCGACGGAACTGACCCGGTGCCGGCGTTGAAGTGATTGAGGCAACAAGGCCTCGGCCTAAGAAAAGGAAAGAATCATGAGCAAGAAGACCTATTGGATGACCGGCGCGCTGGTGCTCGCGCTGGCCGGCGTGGGCGCGGCCCAGGCGAGCGGCGATCGAGGGTTTGGTCATGGAGGTCATGGAGGTCATGGCAGTCTCGGCGCAGATGCGCAGAAGCTGGCTGATACCGATGGCGACGGCGTCGTCACAGTTGCCGAGGTGCAGGCCAAGATTCTGCAGCGGGCGATCAGTATCGATGCCAACAAGGACGGCAATATCAGCGTTGCGGAGATGGATGCACACCGCGAACAGATGCGCGCCGAGCGCCGTGCCAATCGCCTGGCCAAGCTGGATGCCGACAACAATGGCAGCATCAGTGTCGAGGAGTACGCTGCGGCCAAGTCTGAGCGCGCCGCGAAACGGGATCGCAATGGCGATGGCGTGATCGACAGCAACGACCATGGCGGTCGCGGCGACCATCGTCACGGTCAAAAGCAGTAACACCGATGCGGGGTGCCGGGCCATCGACACCCCGCATAGGCCATGATGGCCGCCAACGTGCATGACTTGAGTGCCCACTGGATGCCTGTTGCCGACAGCGCCCCCGATGCCGATCCCGACTTGCCGGTGCTGAAGCGCATCGCCAGTGGTGATAGCGCTGCCTGCAGTCTGCTGGTCGATCGACATCTGCCGCGACTGCACGCCCTGGCAACGCGGATGCTGGCTAGCGCTGCGGATGCCGATGAAGTCTGCCAGGACGCGTTTGTTCGTGCGTGGCGTCAGGCGCCAGACTGGAAGCCCGGTGCTGCGCGTTTTTCCAGCTGGCTGCATCAAGTCGTGTTGAATCTGTGTCGCGATCGGCTGCGCAGCAGACGCGAGTCGGTGCCGCTGGAGCAATTGCCCGAGGGCGCGCACGAGGACACCCCGGAGCAGGCGCAGGGTCACGTCGATCGCATGCGGATGATCCGACGGGCGCTGTCGCAACTGCCGCCGCGGCAGCGCGAGGCACTGCTGCTGTGTCATTTTCAGGGTTTGACCAATATCGAAGCGGCCGCCGCGCTGGAGTTGTCGGTGGACGCGCTCGAATCGCTGTTGGCCCGCGCCCGCCGCGGTCTGCGCGGCATCCTGCAGGCAGACACCGCAGAGTATTCTGGAGTGCAACAATGAGCAGCATGAAACCGGCTCGCCTGATCGAACTACTCGACGCCTACGGCGCCAATCCCCTGCGCTGGCCTAAAGCAGAGCGCGCCGCGGCATCGCAGCTGCTGGCCAGCTCCGCCGAGGCCCGGGCACTGCGTGAACAGGCAGCACTTCTGGATGCCAGCCTGGATCAATTCGAGGTCGCCCCGGCCAGCGCACTGCTGCGCGCCCGCATTCTGCGCAGCTACCCCCCGACACCGATCGGCTGGCGAGTCTGGTTGGCCGAACTCTGGCAGGAATTGGGCGGTTGGCGCCTGGTGACGCCGGCGTTTGCCGCCAGCCTCTTCCTCGGTGCCATGTTGCCGAATCTGCTCGAACAAGCGAGCACCGATCTGCCGGACGAAGACCTGATCGCCGCCGTGCAATGGGTCGACGATGATTTCGGAGTGCAGCCATGAATGCACTGCCCAAACGCTATCGCTGGCTGTTGCTGCTCTCGCTGGCACTGAATATCGGTGTGGTGACGGCGCTGGTGGCGCATCACTTGCATGGCCACGAGCGCCACGGTTCGGCGGAACGTCGCTGGTCGCGCATCCCCGATTCGCGTCAACTGGCACGCGCGCTGGAAGACGCTGACCGGCGCATCCTGCGTGAGTTGCTGGACAGCCATCGCGAGCAGATCGGCGGACAGTATCGACCGCTCGGTCATGCCCGCCGCGACGTCGCCCAGGCACTACGCGCCGAGCCCTTCGATCCTGATGCGTTGAATCGGGCCTTTGCCAGAATGCGCGGCAGCGAAGACGCCATGGGCGAGGCCATGCAAGCCTTCATGCTCGATCTCGCCACCAGGATCAGCGCCGATGGCCGTCAACGCATCGCCGACCGGATGCAACGCGGCCGTCGCGGACGCGCAACCGAGCGCGACAAAGCGCCCGAGGCAAAAGATCAGGTGCCCGAAGCCGATTCGCAGCCGGAGCGCGGATAGGGATAACGCGTAGCCTGATGGATCTGCGCGGTAGTGCGTAGCCTGGATGGAGCCGCGCAGCGGCGCAATCCGGGGTAATGCTGCCGGACTTCAAACTACAGTAGAAGGTCGGGTCCCGCGCAGCGGAACCCGACGAACGATTGCGACGATGTCACATGCTGGCGCTGTCGATACGCCGATCTCGGGTACCGCCGTGCGCGACCCGGTCCATGCGTTCAGCCGCCTTCCTGTTTGTCATTCGACTCCTTGGCCTTGGTCGTTCGGGCTTCGTGTTCGGCTTTGTCTGCAACCGCCTTGGCTTCGCGGGCCTCATGCTCGGCTTTGTCCGCCTTGGCCTCGGCTTCCCTGGCCTGGGACTCGGCAAAGTCGGCGTCTTCTTTGGCGCGCTGATTGTCGGCAAAAGCCGGGAATGCGCAGAACGCCAATGCGGTGGTGATCAGGACGGCAGATAGATATTTGTTCATCACAGACTCCTCGTTGGTGGGTGACTCAAACGTAGTCGGCGGGCAGCGCTGGTTCTTGCTAACGATCCTCGAACCCTCATTGCCCCGGCATGGTTCAGGACAGCGGGTGCATGCATCCGGTAGTGCTCAGCGGAGCGGTCCGGAGTGCAGTGCCACGCCGTCGACGGAGCAAAGAGCGATCATTGCGAGGAATGTCTCATCGCCTGCAATCATCGGGGCGTATTGAACACGGCATCTCGCAGAGATGCCCTACAGGAAAGCGGGGCTTGTTGTAGGCATCTCTGTGAGATGCCATCCCCACACCGCCGCGAATCCAACACGGCATCTCGCAGAGATGCCCTACAGGAGAGCGGCATTCGCTGTAGCGTGTAGCCTGGATGGCGCTGAGCAGCTGCGCTATCCGGGCGGTGCTGCCAATCTCCAAATCAGTCTGGCGGTGACAATGAGTTCAGCTCTGTCGGACTTGATCCACCGAAGTCGGCTACCGCTGCGCGGGACCCGACCAGTGGCCCTGGTAGGCAAAGCCATCTCAACGCATCTGGCTTTGATCACGGAGTGCCAGACAAAGCCATAGCCGCAGCGTGCATCGTTTTCAACTGTGCGAGCAGCCCGATGCGGTCGTAGCCGCGATACCAGTCGATGGTATTGCGACTTCGCTTGACCGCATCGTGATTGAACTCGGCGACATAGCTTCCGGCGGCGTCAACCACGTACACGAAGGGGATTCCGCCGGGATAGTGCTCACTGGCGCCGGTCAGCTCGAGGACTTCCTGGCCGCGCGGCGCATGCTCGATGTCAATACGGGCGACAACAAAGTGTTCGGCGACGAATTCCCGCAGTGGACCGGCTGCGTCGGTGCTTGCATCGACATCCTCGGTAAGTACCGTGGAATAACGATCATCTGGCTCCTCAGCATAGCCATAGCTATAGCGAAAGCGATCTCGCTGGCCATTGATGTGCGCGTCGAATACATGGCACCAGATGCACCACTCGGCGCCAACCTCGACCAGCAACACCTTTCCTTCGGCGCTTGCTTGTTTGAGCGCCGCATTGAACAGCTCAACCTGATCGCCACACTCGTCATACAGCTTCGCGGAGCCGTCCCGGCACTGCGGATCGATAACTGCGGGGAAAGTGGTGTACGCCGGGGGCGGGGCAGAAGTGGGGGCTTCGGTGCATGCAGCAAGCAGGACAAGCGCAAGCGAAAGTATCGCTGGGCTTGGTCGCGTTGAAATTCTCGAATCCGGCAGCATGGTTTTCTCCGTCACAACCGCACGACACCACCGTTTCGCCTGGAGCGGCGCTGGAAAGGGTCGCCGTGATCTTGCATTGTCGAGACAGGTGGTGCAAGCGGCATTGGCGCGGGCTCTACTTGGGGAATTGCAGCGCCGAAACCATGCGGACAAGGCCGCGTCGAGGCGCCCGCGGCGACAGGCGCGCCTGGCGATCATTGCGGTCCTTCACCTCGGTGTGATTCCGGGCTGACGCCACCGCGACATCTGTGCAGTGCCGCATCACATGCCCTGTACCTAGGCGCTACATCGACTGCGGCATTGTGGGTTCAGCGCAGATCCTCTGCGTCTTCCCCCAATGGAGTTCCCCCCCGTGATCAATCGCAAACTGCTCCCGTCCATCCTCATCGCCAGCAGCGTGCTGTTCGCAGCCCCGGCTTTTGCTGCGCACCACAACGAAATGGCGAAGCCCGAGTCGATCGTTGCCATCGCCAGCAAGAACGACAGCTTCGAGACCCTGACCGCCGCACTCAAGGCGGCGAACCTTGTTGAGACGCTGGAGGGCGCCGGACCATTCACGGTATTTGCGCCGACGGATGAGGCCTTCGCCAAGTTGCCAGCGGGCACGCTGGACAGCCTGCTCAAGCCCGAGAACAAGGACAGGTTGGTAGCGATCCTCACCTATCACGTCGTTTCCGGAAACGTCATGGCGGCGGATGTCGTCAAGCTGAGCAGCGCCAAAACCGTCAACGGCAAGGAAGCAAAAATCACGGTCAGCAATGGCAAGGTGACGGTCGACGGCGCCCTGGTCACAGCCGCCGACATCAAGGCCAGCAATGGCGTGATTCATGTCATCGACAGCGTGATTCTTCCGTAACCCACCGCCACGTCCGTCGTTGCCATCACGTCAACGGCGGACTGGCCTTGGCAGAGCGTCATGTCGCGTAAAGGTCGGTGTTGTTGCACGAAGAGCTTGTCTTGCGGTGCCATCTCAACACCGCGGCAGGTTCCAGTCGGCACCTCACAGAGGTGCCCTACAGAAGAGCGCGGCACCTCACAGAGGTGCCATACAGGGCTGGATCGTTACACCCACCAGTTTTCGGTCCCAGCGCCGCCCCGGTTCCGTTCGTTCCGACCCCCTCCCATTCGTCACCGACAGGCAGCTTGGCCCCTGCTGGTAGTTTTCGTCGTATTGAATGGCACCATCCCTGTGGAGAAGTGTCATGCACAAACTGTTCCCGATCCTGAGCCTGTCCCTCTCACTGGCCGTGTGCTCAACCGCGCAGGCGGCTACCTACCGGCCGACCCGCTTCGATGATCCGGCACCCAATGGCTGCCTGTTGCTGGATTGCTCGCTGCGCGAAGCGGTAATCGCGGCCAGCGCGACTGCGGCGGTGGATCGCATCGAGTTGAAATCGGGAACCTACTATCTGACGCGTACGGTACCGCCCTACGACGGCGCACCGGAAACGGGCGCGCTCAAGATCTACGGTGATCTCACCGTTGTGGGCACCGGCGCGGCTACCACGACGGTGATGTGGAAGCCGACCAACAGCGGGCACTCGGTGTTTTCCAACTCAAGCACAGCGCAACAGACGCCCACGCGCCTGACGCTGATCGGCCAAACCGTTCGACGGGGCCGCATGAGCTGCATCTTCCTCAATGGCAACTCCGCGCTGACGCTGGATTCGGCCATTGTCGAGGAGTGCAGTTTCACCAACGGCTCCGGGGGTGCGGCGTATCTCAGTACCGGCACGCTGACGCTCAACCGCGCCATCCTGCGCAACAACAGCGCCGCCTACGGTGGCGCACTCGCACTGAACACGGTCGACATGGTCAGCACGAACAGCGAGATCAGCGGCAATACCGCCAGCAGCTCGGGCGGCGCAATCAGCACCTTCGGCTTTGATTGGCTTTCCTCGGTGGTCTGGGTGGCGCAGAGCACGGTGGTTCGCGGCAACCAGGCCGCCGTCGACGGTGGCGCGATTGCGATACGTGGCCAGGCGATGATCGATGTGTCGTCACCCCCCGGCAGCAAGCGGCTCGACCTCACGGACAATATGGCTGGCGGGCGTGGCGGTGCGATCAGCATCAGCACACCGATCGGCGTACCGCCTGCGAGCGTGATCGAGCGTGTGCGCATCCGCGGTAACGTCGCCGCCAGTGGTGGTGGCGTCCACGCCAAGGTTCCGGTCCTGATCACCGATAGCGAGATCGTCGACAACATCGCGAGCACAGGCGACGGCGGCGGGCTCGCGTTCGAGCCCTCGCACGTGGGCGGGTTCCAGGATATCTATCGGCTCAGCCTGCACGGCAATCTGGCGGCGTCCGGCGGTGGTGGTGCGATTGCATCCGGATGCAGCTCTGTGCGTGGCTTCGACCTGTCGATCGACGGCAACGCGGCGCAGAGTGGGCGCGGGCAGGCAATCGACGTGTTGGGTAATGGCATTTTTCGCCACCTGAGCGTAGTCGGCAATGGCTCGAACGCTCCCGCTGTGCTCAAGCGCAGCAGTGCCGACTGCGCCGGACGGACGGCGTACCTGGCCAACAGCATCATCGCCGGAGCCTGCTCCGTGGTCATCGCAGGAGAACTGGTCAGCGAAGGCGGAAACCAGTATGGCCCGACCGCAGTCGCCTGTCCGACACTGCCCGGCATCGATCAGCACCAGAGTTCAGACGCGGTGTTCGGCCTCAGCTGGGCCAGCTACGGCGGCGGCTTCAAGGTGCTGGGCTGGCCCGCCGGCAGCCCCGTGCCCCAGCGCGATTTCGGTCGCGTCGAGCATTGCAGTGCGACCGACGTGCGCGACTTCCTGCGCGGAGAATCGAGCTGCGACGCCGGGGCATTCGAGGAGCAGTAAGGGAAGCGGTCAAGATGTGAGCGCAGCAAGTCGGGTCCCGCGTAGCGGAACCCGACTTGCACTTCACTGGGTAGACAGGGCCGACTGCTGCGTCGCGGGCCTGCCCGCACAGGCCCGAACGAATCGTTCACCAATCAACGCAAGCGCGCGGTGGCATTCGCGCAGGTGCAGAGGTTGAACAGCCTGTGCAGATTGGTCGCTCTGAACGATTTGATGGCGCGTTGATGCATCTGAGCATCCGGCGCAATGCCCTTCGGTTATTGCGCCCTACGGTGATCGAGGATGCGGGCGCCGAATTTCGGACAACCAGGGCTAAAACTCCTTGCGCGTTTCGATCAGGAACTGCACCTTGTCGATATCGCTGCCACCGTCGAGCGGAAATGCCACATCGATGTGGATGACGCTGCCCAGGCCAGAACGGCTGTTGCCCAGCCGCAACCCGAAGCCGATATCCTTCAACACGCCGAGGTTGGGCGTATCCAGCGCATCCTTGCCCCAGGTACGGCCGGCATCGAAAAACACCGCGCCGCCAACGTGGAACAGACGGAACGGATACCACTTGGAGAAGTAGCGTTGCTCAACGGTGAAGCGTGCACTCTTGTTGCCGGCCTGGTAATTCAGTGGATAGCCGCGCAGACCATTGTCGCCACCCAGCATCAACTGGTGATCGAGGTCGAGTGCATCACCGTAGGCCAGATTGGCGCTGGCAAAAAACAGCCAGCGATCAGTCTGCTCGAAGTAGTAGCGCGTCGTGCTTGCGAGCAGCAGGTCGGCGTTGTCGCCGTGTTCCCAACGACCATTCAAACTCGCCGAATGCGTCAAGGTACCGCGTTGCCCGATCTCAAAGCCGCGATTCATCGCGAACTGATAGATCAGCGCATTGCGATCTGCGCCCAGGCCGGTCGAACTGTAGCCAAGGCGTGCCTGCAGATACGTTCCGACAAACACATCCTCGGTGCGCTCGATCTGGTCGTGGTTGCGCTTCTTGTCGAAGCGGTCCTCGACCATTTCCCAGCCGAACCAGGGATAGACAAGGTCACGATCTTCGGGAAGTGGGTCTGTGGCCAGGGCAGCAGGCAGAGGATCGAATTCGCGGTGATCCAGAGTCACACCCCATAACCAGCGATTGACGCGCCCCGCTTGCAGCCCCTGCGAACGACCGCCGAATACCTCGATATGACGCGAGCGCTCGCGAAACCGATAGTCCACTTCGCCGAGGCGATAGAGCGGATCGATGCGGTCCAGCAGCGCGAACTGCGCGCCACTGGTCCAGCGCGAATCCAGTGCGTAGAACGGCCGCTCCAGCGCCGCCTGCCATTCGTGGCCATCGCTATTGTTGGCGTAACTGGCAAGCGCCTGCCAGCGCGTACCCAACAAGTGACGATCAACATAGCTCAATTCGCGCACGTCGCGATCGACACCGGATTTGTAGGACACGGCCAGACCAATGCCGCGACCAAGCAGGTTCTGTTCCTCGATTTCGAAGCCGTTCGTGCTTTTGCCGCCGCTGCGCCCGATGGAAATTCCCGGATTCAACGACCAGACGTCGCGCGTGGTGATAAGCAAATCAACCACCCCATCGGCATAACGCACCGGAACGATATCGGCGTCGAACAGAAAGCGTTCGGCGCGCAGGATACGCTCGGATTCCTCGATCAAGCGGCGCGAATACAGATCGCCGCTGCGAAACAGTACCCGCTGCAGGATCACATCGGGCCGGGTTTCGATATGCAGGCGATTGGACAGCCGAAACAGGGCGCGATCCTCGCGCGGATCGCGCAGGTCGAAAACATCCTGGTTGTCGACCTCGATGCTGCCAATCACCGCGCCAGTTCGTTCGATCTCGGCGTGATCAGGAACGTCAGGACCCGCCGTCAACAACGGCGGAGGCAATTCCGGAACGGCCAGCGCCCATCCCGGCATGCACAGCGCCATGCAAGCGAGCAGCGACCGAGCGAGCAAACGCAGTCGCGCCGCAATCGTCCTTCGCCTTTGGCGTTGATCTGCGATCACCCCGCGCTGCACAAGCTCCTCCTATTTCATACTTGAGGCGCAACGTGCCATGGGTGCACCGTGCTGCCCAGCCTGTTGGGCGCATGTCGGACTCTGATGAGGCGGTTGTTATCGACTCACCGGCACCGGCCTGCTGCAGACGGATCTTAGGCCTTCGGCAGTGTTCAGTGTGTTCGCTATCGCACCGTAACCAGTGCGGCCAGCAGAACAGGGATCAGGTCAGTGAACCATTTTCGAACACGAGCCGACGCAAAACGAATGTCAGTCGGTGCTGTCGAACAGGCTCCCCTGAGAAATCCATCGACCCCGGTTTTTCTCCTGCTGTTTTGAGGTTGGGAAATACACACCGTCCCTGTTTTTGCGGATTCCGTTTCATTTCATCCGGGCGACTTGCTACTCGCTTGCTTGGCAATATTGCAGTACAAGATGCGACCCCGTCACGACGCATTTCTGTAGGGCTTCTCTGCGAGATGCCATTCCAACCCCGCGACGGATTCAAGATGGCATCTGACACAGATGCCCTACAGACAAGCACGGCATAGCGCAGCGCGTAGCCCGGATGGAGCTGCGAAGCAGCGCAATCCGGGGCTGAGCTGTGCAATTACGCGTCGAGTTCCCGGATTGGCCGGTTCCGCCGTTGGGCGCTACTTCGTTGCGTCCGGGCCACGCCCTCGATTTTTTCAATGGCGCCTTCCGACTGCGCCCACCCATCCCCCCGCCGCTGGCTTCGGCCAGTAATCACCGAAGGCTGGGGCATTCGAGGTGACTCGGTGCCGGACATTGGGCGGCGTGGCGCAGTCCGTTGCGCGAGGCGCTGAGCTTTTAGGATGCTCGCGTCCAGTTCATCGGCCTTGGCCGCCAGTCGCTGCCGTTCGATCTGCGGCTTGCAGTTGGCGACAAACTTCGTGGCGATCCCCTCGAGTGAAGATCCGGCGGCGCTGCCGAGGGCGATCAAGGCTAGGCGCTGCCGCACAGCGGGGTCGAGCAATCCCTGCAGGCCGCTGCGACCCATCGCAGCGATCAGACCCTTCTGCTGATGGAAGCGCCGGCCTCGCTGCAGCACTTGCAGCAGCTTGTTCCGTGCAAATATCACCCCGATCCCCGATCCGGAACCCTTATGGATGTATTGATCTGCACCGACAAGGAACAAGACAAATGGCGCGACGCGCTGGCGGCTTGCCTGCCCGAGGCACGTCTGCATGTCGGCGTCGACGCGCCGCACTGCGACTATGCCGTGCTGTGGAAACCACCGGCAGCGGTGTTCGCGCGCCAGCCGCGACTGAAGGCGATGTTCTCGCTGGGCGCCGGCGTCAATGGCCTGTTGGCGATGCCGGAACTTCCGCGCGACCTGACCCTGGTACGCATGGAAGACTGCGGCATGGCCGAGCAGATGATCGAGTACGCGTACTACGTGGCCTTGCGTCAGTTTCGCCGCTTTCGCGAATTTGCCGTCGCTCAGGCCGAGCAGCGCTGGGCACCGCGCGGCTTTCGTTCGCGCTCGAAGTTCCACATTGGCGTGCTCGGTATCGGCGTGCTCGGCGGTGCAGTCGCGCAGTCACTCGCCCAATTCGGGTTTACCGTATCCGGCTGGAGTCGCAGCCCCAAGTCGATCAGCGGTGTGCACTGTGCACACGGTGAAAGCGGATTGCACTCCGTACTCGCCAGCAGTCAGCTGCTGCTGGTTTTCCTGCCGCTGACCGCCGCCACCGAGGGGCTGCTCAATCGCCAGCACCTGTCACAACTGCCGGCCGGTGCCTGCCTGGCCAATGTCTCGCGCGGCGAAGTCCTCGATGATGACGCCCTGCTCGACGCCCTCGATCGCGGTCATATCGAAGAAGCCCATCTTGACGTGTTTCGACAGGAGCCGCTGCCAGCCGAACATCGCTACTGGACTCACCCCAGGGTACGCATCACCCCGCACGTCGCAGCACTTACTCCATACGCTATTGCCTGTACCCAGGTCGCCGAGAAAATCCGCCGACTGCAGGCAGGCGAAAATATTACCGGCATCGTCGATCGGGCGCGGGGGTATTGAGTTGCTTTCTGTCTCGCGTTTCTGGAGGACCGTGGCGCGCAATGAACTTGCGTCGCATTGAATCCCCCGCACAGTTGGATTGTGCTCAACTCCATGCGGCGCAATGCCCTTCGGTTGTCCTTATTGGCTGTGATCCTCAGCCGCTGTTGAGCGCCAACGGCGCAATTCAATCCAGCCCAGGGCAACGCCCTGGGTAGCCGGATCGAACCGTAGGACAGCCCTGAAAGGGCGATTCAATCGACCTGCAGGACGCGCATTTCCGTTGAATCGCCCCGTCAGGGCTCAATCAACCGATCGCCACTTTCCCCAGGGCGTTGCCCTGGGCTAGTTTGAATCGCCCCGTCGGGGCTTGATGCGTTCTTCGGCACGCCTAGGCTGGGTATCAGAACCAATCAGGTCTGGCGATGAGCGCGCACTATGGATTCAAGATGCAAATGATCGACGACTCGGATTGAGCGGGCGATGCCATTCAGGGGCGATGGAGTCGCGATGCCGGAAAATCCAGGGCGTTGCTGTTCAGTCTCACCGTGGGCCCCGGACTCCAGTCCATTTCATCCGGGCTACTCCTTACTCGCCGGACCGGCCTGCGCACGCAGAACCGCAAGCAACACCAGCGCCGTCAGCAGCAGCCAGCCGATGCCGATCCGCAGCGCCGCGGACCTCTCGCTGCGAGACGCGCGCGGCACCGATGCGCCGGAGTGAATATCGATCTCGACCATGGCTGTGCAGGATCCCCGTTGCCCATCGATCCAAACGTGGAAAGCGCGCTGACGGGGCCAGGTAGGGCCCAAAAAATCGGTCATTTCCTGCCTCTTGCTACTGACGAGGGCGCCCGGAAAAAGGCAAGCCTGACTCTTTTCAGTGACCGCGTTCAGCGGGCGACGCTGGGACAGTAATCGCTTTGAGCAAGGACTTGGCGTGCGTGTGAAACGGACTGGTCGGCGCCCAACGGGTCTGGATGCGCTTGGCCAGACTGCGCACCGTGGCAAGATCTGTTTTCCTGCCCGCGCGTGCAGCGCACAGGGCAGCGGACATTTCTGCTGCGGCGCTGCGCCAATGATCGGTGCCGTGATGCTGGAGCGCCGCCGCGACCGCGTGCTGCGCGCGCGCGGTCCCGATCTCGATGGATGCTTGCGCGCAATCGAGTTCGGCCAGCCCGGTCAGAATGGGACCCAGCATCGGATGGTCAAACTTCTCGGCGATCGGCAAGGCTTCCTCCCAGAGTGCGCGCGCCTCCGCCGGGTCACCCTGAAACCGGCGCGTCCAGGCAAGATTGTTCAGCGTGTAGGAAAGATCGTCGAACTCTTCGCTGCGATGGCTGCGGTCGCTGAGCAATGCTGCACGCAGCAGCGTTTCGGCCTGGCTCAGTGCTCCGGCTTCGAGCTCGAGCAGGCCAAGATTGTTTTTCAGGGTGCCGATCTCTGGACCGTTTTCGTCGTAGACCCGATGCGCCAACGACAGGGCGCGATTCCATGCCGCGCGCGCGACCTCGATCTTGCCGCTGGCGTAAGCGTTTGAGCCGCGCGTGCCAATGGCCTGAATCGTTGCCGGATGGAGTTCGCCGACGACGGGTTCCAGCAGTTCAATCGCTTCCAGGAATTGACGATCGGCCGCCTCGTAGTCGCCGGAGAAATGCAGCAGAAAACCCAGGCCAGATACGCTTCGGCTGCGTATCAATGCGGCTTCCTCCGAACTCGGGTTGGCGTTGGCCAACTTGTCGATGGCCTCGTTGTAGGCGGCAAGGGCTGCCACATCGTTTTCCCGATAGGCCTGCAGATCCCCGCTGATGTTTGCGGCGCGCGCCAACTGGATCGCGTTGGCGGGTGACCCACGCGCGGCATCCGCCGCCAAATCGTTCAGGCTCTGCATCGCCTTGTCGTATTCCCCCATCGCGAAGTAGACGTCAGCGAGCTCGATCCGATTTTCTATTCTTTGACTCTCGTCTTCGGGCGAGAGCGCATCGCCCGGATTCAAATCGAGAGATTGCTGCATCAGTTCGACACTGCGTTTGTGCAATCCCAGGCTGGAGTATGCCTGGCCCATGGTCGCGAGAAATCGGGACTTGACCACGGGACGGGAGAAACGCGTGGCATCGATTCGCTTCACCGCGCGATCAAGTACTTCACGCACCGTCACGCTGTCCTGTCGCGCCCGCTCTGCATCGGCCAAGCGAAACACCGAGAGCAGGAAATTTCTGGTCTGACGTTCCGACTCCAGTTCAAGTTCGGCTTGCGCCTGCGCGCGCCGCGCCACGTCCCGCGCCCGAGTCGCGTCCCACGCCAGATAGGACATCACCGCAGAGAGCAACAAGGATGCGCCAATCATCAGCATCCAGCGTTGCTGTCGACGGCGTACTTCGCGGCGCCGCAACGCATCATAGGGAACACCCAGCAGGCCCGCTGCAAGTTTGAGAAACGCAGCATTGAAGCCATCGCCTTCGCTGCGCGCATCTGCTGCGAGCGGCTCGCCGGGCAGCGCATCGGGGCTGGCGCTATCGAACAGCAATTCCCGCGGAAATGCGGCAAGCGCGCCCGATGTGCGCGGGTCGGCGGTCGGATCACCGCCGACGACGAAGGCGAGCACCGGCCGGTCCGGGTATTTATCGCGGAAGTAGCGAATCTCCTGGCCGACCCAGTGCGATGCCACCGCGGCCGGAGAGCAGACCACGATCAAGGCTTCTGCATCATCCAGTGCCGCCTCAATACTGCCGGACAGCCGTGCCGAAGACGCCAGATCCTCACGATCGCGGAACACGGGGCCCAGACGAGTGGGTAGACGCCGCTCAGCCACTCCATCGCCACGCAAACCGGCCGGCACCCGGAATGATTCAAGTCGCCGATGCAGGCGCCGAGTAAGTGTTTCGTCCTTGTGGCTGTAGCTGATGAAGGCGCGATAGCGAAGCGAGGGCAAACTCACCGGCTTGGCCCGATCTCGCCTTCGCGCTGCCGCCGCTTACTCGAAACCATTCTGGAACAGGGTGTTGAACGCCGCCATGCAGGCCGAGTTGGGTTCGGCGGGATTCCCGTTCCAGGTGCCCAGAAAGGTACTGTTGCGAAAACAGAAATACTCTCCGTTGTAGCCATTCAGATCGCCGCGCCAGAGAAACGTGGCGCCTTGCTGGATGTATGAGTTGCTGGTCAGTGTGGCGGTTGTGAGTCCATAGAGCCCGACGATGAACAGGCCGTTGGGAAAGCGATAAACACCCCATTGAAATCCTGTTGGCGCATCGAAACGAAGATCGTCCAGCAGTGCGTAACGGGTGGCACGCACGGCATTGTTGGTATTGGGGCCGATCAGACTGGCGAGCCCGGTCTCATCGCCTTCAAAAAAACTGCCGCCGCCCCATACATCGTCGACGGAAATTTGACAGTAGACGTCCACAAGGTGGGTGCCATTGTCGCGCCCTGAAAACGTGATGCCATTGATGATCAACAGCGCAGATCCCACTGTGCTGCCCGGACAGTCAGCCGTGCCGATCTGACGTGTATCCCACTCGCCACCAAAATCCACCCGCAAGGTACGCCGTGCGCCGAGGCAATCGCAGGCGAGCAGGAGTCCCAGGGAAATCGCGATCAATCGAGAAATCGTTCGATGCGTCATGCGCTACCTCGTACCAGGCCGAGATGCTGCGCCCCGGCCGACACGTACACCGGCCGGAGCGAGAAAGCTTCGTTGCCTGTTGAGTCCGCGCCTCTCAGGCGTGCTGGCAACGAAAGTGGGCGCAGCATATCCTAGCGCTGCGGCGGCTGCGATGGCCTGCTGAGCGATACCGACTCCGGCCCGCACCTGTCGCCGCATAGAATCGGCTGTACTCCCCGCCAGAGGCTCTCGATGACCCAATTTTCCCTGCGCGACGTGATTGAAGCCTGGGAGCGGGTGAGTCGGGGTGGCGGTGCCATGGGCGAGCAGGAACGCCTCGATCTGGCGCGCGCGGCGCTCGATCTTGGGCATCCCACCTTTGCCTGTGAAATCCTCAGCGATGCCTTGCGGCGCGGCCAGACCACAGCGGAACTGCACTATCTCGCCGCGCTCGCCCATGCCCGGATCGGGGCCTACAGCCAGGCGGGAAAGTGGGTCGATACGCTGATCGAAAACCCGGGCGACGCCGCGCTCGGGGTGCAGGCCCTATCGCTCGCAGGCCGCATTGCCAAGGATCGCTGGGCGCGCCTGCCACCGGGAGACGAGCGCGCCCAGGCCTGCGTCACCGCGATCAAGCATTATCGCGACGCCTGGAATGCCACCCGCGATCCGTTTCCCGGAGTCAACGCGGCGACTTTGCTGGTGTTGAGCGGCGATCCTGCGGCGGGCCGCGCATTGGCAGAACAAGTACGCGTCGCCGCACTAGCCGCCGATTCAAGCCTGGAGCCGCATTGGCGCGAAGCCACCCTGGGCGAGGTGGCCTTGCTGCTGGGTGAGCTCAAATCCGCCGCCACGCACTATGCGGCTGCCGTCGCCGCCGCGGGCCGCAATGTCGGCCACGTTGCGTCGATGCGTCGGCAACTGCGCTTGCTCGGCCGCAGCATGCAGATTCCCGAAGCCGTCTTTGCGGCATTGAGCGTACCCTCCGTGGCAGCGTTCACCGGCCACATGATCGACGCGCCGAACGCGCCCGAGCCGCGCTTTCCGGCCCACATCGAAGCCGCCGTCGCGAAACGGATTGCCCAGACCTTGCAGCAGCATGGGGTTGGATTTGGCTACTGTTCCGCCGCCTGTGGGGCCGACCTGCTTTTTATCGAGGCGATGCTCGCGCGCGGCGCTGAGGTGCACGTCACCCTGCCCTTTGATCGCGCTGACTTCGTAGCGACCAGTGTGGCCTTCGCCGGGCCCGGCTGGGTACAACGCTTCGATGCGGCGCTCGAACGTGTCGCGAGCGTCAGCTTCGGCGTGCGCGAACGCTTTCTGGGTGACGAAGCCTTGTTTCCCTACGCCGCCGCCCTGATCAACGGCGCCGCCATTCTGCGCGCGCGCGAACTCGAGTCCGAACCCCTGATGCTGGCGGTGATGGACACCGAGGCACGTGATCTGGCGGGCGGGACCCGCTCCACCCTGGAGAGCTGGACCCGCCACGGATTGCGCGCAGAACGAATCGATCTGACCGAGATCCGGCTGGCGACCCCGAGCGTCGGGCGCGCGCGCAAGGTTCCCTTGGTCACCGCAGCCGAGGTGCGCAGCACACCGCCGCGACGCGAGGTAAGGACGATGCTGTTTGCCGACGTGGTCGGCTTCAGCAAGCTGGCCGAAGAGGACACGCCCGCGTTCGTCTTGAATTTCTTTGGCGCGATCGCCGAAATCGTGCGTCACAGCGAGCGCAAGCCGGCTTTTGTCAACACCTGGGGTGACGGGCTTTTCATGGTGTTCAACGACGTCGACGACGGCGCCACGTTTGCACTGCAACTGTGCGACGCGGTGCGGCGCACCGATTGGCCGGCGTACGGATTGCCCGAGGGCACCAGCATCCGGATCGGGATGCACACCGGGCCAGTGTTCCCGGCCTTGGACCCGCTGATCAAGCGCCTGAACTATTTCGGCTCGCATGTGAATCGCGCGGCACGCATCGAACCGGTCGCGGCACCCGGTTCGGTCTATGCCAGCTCCGAATTGGCCTTCGTGCTGGCAGCCTCCGGCAGCGCGCATTTTGTCACTGACTATCTCGGTCTGCTGCCGCTGGCCAAAGGGTTTGGTTCAAGTTCCCTGTATCGACTTCGGCGCGCCGATGAGGCGGAGTAGGTGAATTGATCTGCGATCCCGACGTCGAAGCGCGCCGAGCAGTCTGGCTTGAACGTCAGGGCATCCGGCGCAATGCCCTTCGGTTGTAGCGCCCTGGTGTGATCGAAGAAGTAGGGCGCGATCATCGCGCCGAATTGTTCATCGCGCGGGTGCAGCCAGTACCGCTATGCGTGCGATGCAAGTTCTGTCCCCAGCTTTCCGGCTTAGGCTCCGGTAGAGCTTCTTTGCAGAATGAAGTCCGTCGCGACCTTCAAGCGACCCTCTGTGCAGATGCCGGGCCCGACCTGCATTCACTTGGACCGAGACGATTGCCAGAAGATCAAAAGCGTGCGGGTCGCTTCTGCACTTACCACCAAAGGGCATCCATACGTGCCCAGGCCGCACAGGCTGGCATCGGGAATTGCTGAATGCAGTCAGGTCAGCACGGAGCGGTGGTTGCGAACGATCGGAAACGTGGGGGTTTGGCGAAGCCCAAGCCTGGTAGCGAAGCCGTTGCCACGCCCACTTCAGTTGCGCCGTGGCTTGACGGATTGTCAAGCGGTCGAGATCACGCTTGACACTTTGCCGGTTCCGCAGGCCGTAAGCCGCCAACACAATGGCCGCCTGCTTCCTGGCCATTTAGCCAATGCGCAAAAACTCGCGCGGATTTCATGGCACGCCCAGAAGCGCTCCAACCCATCGTCCATTTTACAAGGAATAAATCCGTGAACAGGAAACGATCGATGCCCGCACTCTGCTTCAGCCTGCTCGCTGCCTTCGCGAGTCAAGGCATGTCTGCCCCGTTTGGCCCCGAAACACAGATTGGTCCGTCGTTTCGACAATGGAGCGCCTACGGCAGCCGCCTGGGTCTGGACTACAACCTCGCCGGAGCAGGAATCGCGGTCTGGAATGACAGCAATCCGTCAACGCATGCGTCCGACCGGATTTTTGCCCAGCGCCTGCAAGCGGACGGAATGCCTGTCGGCGGCGCGTTCGTGGTGAACGCCAGTGATGGAGATGAGGTCAAGGATGCCTCGGTTGGAATCGATGCACAGGCCAACCTGGTCGTGGTCTGGACGCGCAGCCTGGCGTCGGGGCGAAACTCAGTCAGAGCCAGGCGATTCAATGCGCAGGGACAGGCGCTGGGTGGCGAATTTGTCGTGCACAGCGATGCCAACAGCGAACACTACGATCCAGCGATTGTGGTCAGGCCCGACGGCAGATTCATTGTGACGTGGAGCAGCGGTGTACTGGACGGTTTCGGCGACGTATTCGTGCGCCGGTTCAGTGCCACCGGAGTACCCGAGGGGCCCGAGGCGACCGTCAACACCAATACCGCATACAGCCAGCAAAATCCGGCAATCACCCTGGCGGCCGACGGCAGCTTCGCCATTGCTTGGCAGGCGCAGGGGATTCGCGCTGGGTGGGATATCGCTTATCGTGCGTTTGACGGTGCGGGCGTCCCGTTAACCGACGAGATTCTGGTCAACAGCGACTTCTACTATGGCGACCAGCGCAACCCCGCCATCGGCCGCAACGGGTCGGGACTCACGGCAATCGCCTGGGATTGCTATGCCTGTGACGCCAGCGACTGGGGCGTCAGAGGAAGAATTTTCGACGCTGCTGGCGCGCCGGTAGCCGGTGAGTTTGTTGTCAATCAGCACATCGCCGACGACCAGACGTCACCCGCGGCTGCAGTTGACGCTGATGGGAAAGTACTGTTGGTCTGGAGCAGCGAACATTTTTCCGAGCGACGAACCAGCATTGTCGGTCGCTATTTCACCGCAGTTGGAACTCCGATTGCCAGCGAATTCAGGATCAGTCAGGAATCCACTCCCGATACAACCACTCGACCACAGGTCAATCCGGTTGCCAGGATCGATCCGAATGGTCTGCATCGCGTCGGTTGGACAGGGACTCGCGCCGAACCGGGGCGTACCGGTGCGTATCTGGCGCGCGCATATTCCGTGGATGCCGGGCCCGACCAGACGATCAGCGCGCGCGTGCCGACGGTCGAACTCTCAGGCAGCACCTACGCCGGAGCACCGATAACTGCGTGGCAATGGTCGCAGGTAGCGGGTCCGGCAGTGGTACTGCAAAACGGCGATCAATCGACCGCCCAATTCGCTCCCCCGTTGCAGACCACCTCGCTGACATTCCAACTCTCGGTGGATTACGCCGATGGATCCCAGTCCCAAGATCTGACTCAGGTACAGATTGATATTGACTCGCCGCAGGCCTACGCCGGCCTGGATCAGATGATCGCTGAAGGTGAGCCGGTTTCCCTCAGCGGATCGGGAACGGCCAACAATGGTGGCGCCATCGTTTCCCACAGCTGGCAGCAGACATCAGGACCCGCCGTCTTGCTGGTCGATCCGTCCTCCGCAAGCACGAGCTTTTCTGCGCCCCAGGTTGCCGCGGATTCCATCGTGTCGTTGCGACTCACTGTCACCGACGACCACGCACAGACAGGGACCGACGATGTCGACATTCTGGTGCTCAACGTCAACCAGGCTCCGCTGGCAGATTTCAGTTTCAGCGTGGACTACCTGACCGCAAACTTCGTCGATGCGAGCTCCGATCCCGATGGCACGGTAGTCGGCCGGAACTGGGACTTTGGCGACGGCAGCAGCTCAGTTGCCGCCAGTCCATCCCACAGCTTTGCGACAGCTGGAACCTACTTGGTCACCCTCAGGGTAACTGACGATCAGGGTGCGGTGCATGAATCCTCCCGGCAGGTCACGGTGACCGCTCCGCCCGCCAATCTTCAACCGGTCGCCGACTTTTCCTTCAATGTGACGCACGCCACCGCAAGCTTTGTCGATGCCAGTTCTGACCCGGACGGAAGCATAGCGGCGCGCCTGTGGGCGTTTGGCGATGGATCAAGCTCGACGGCGATCAATCCGACAAAAACATTCGCCGCAGCCGGAACCTATGCAGTGACGCTGACAGTGACCGACAACCGCGGCGCCAGCACCCAGATCGTCCGCAATGTCACGGTCACTTCGCCGCCGCCACCGGAAAACGAACTTCAGAACGCGGTGGCAAAGACCAATCTGTCCGGGACTAGGGGCAGCGAACGACGCTACACCATGGTGGTCCCGGCAGGTGCGAGTGGCCTGTCCTTCCAGATCAGCGGCGGAACCGGCGACGCCGACCTGTACGTCAGATTCGGGTCCGCACCGACAACCACACTCTACGACTGCCGGCCTTACCGCAGCGGCAACGCTGAAACCTGCAACATGAGCAATGTTCGTGCAGGCACCTACCACGTGATGATTCGTGCCTACAGCAACTATGCCGGTACCCAACTGATCGGGCGCTACCAGGTCAGCGCGCCCGCCGTCGGCGGAGGCGGCTGATTCGTCTGCGGCAATCGGTCTTGAGCAGGCAGCGTGGTGGTGGTACTGAAAGATCGTCCCGCACGCCGCGAATGGGGTCCTCGCGGTCTCGTTTGCCGGTGGCAGCGACGACGCGAATCTGAAAAGACGGGTCAGAGTGAAAACATGGGTCAGCGTAGCGCTGACCCCGGCGCTTCCCCGGTTCAGGTGGGTCGCCGCGATGTAGTCATGCGAACTTCTCCCTTCGCGTGATGTTCTGTCGGAATTGCACAGCTGACAAGCTGACGATAACTGCGCGTTCTGCCGTCAAAATCTGAAGTGGCCCGCACATGTACGTCTTGGGCACAGCGGCTGTGAGGCTTCGAATGAACAATTTCGCGGCATCCGGCGCAATGCCCTTCGGCTATTGCGCCCTACGGTGACGGAGCGGGTTATTCCACCGTCACCGGCTTCGCCAGATTGCGTGGCTAGTCGACATCGGTGCCGCGAAGTACCGCTACGTGGTAGCTGAGCAGCTGCAGCGGGATGGTAAATACGATTGGGGCAATCAAATCCCCGTGGGGCTGACGTTTCCCCTGTTTTCACTCGCATATTCCCAGCCGTTTTCGTAATGTATGCAACGCCGCTGGCGTGAAGTCGATGATTCGTTCCATACACAGCAGTCTGGCGAGCGAGATGATCGACAGCTCGCGAGAAGATC
>JBBSLG010000021.1:0-86586 GCA_038255435.1 Lysobacterales bacterium | reverse complement strand
CGATCTTCTCGCGAGCTGTCGATCATCTCGCTCGCCAGACTGCTGTGCATGGAACGAATCATCGACTTCACGCCAGCGGCGTTGCATACATTACGAAAACGGCTGGGAATATGCGAGTGAAAACAGGGGAAACGTCAGCCCTCGGGGACAACAGCGACGCACGGCAGCGCGGCAAGCCGCGCCCAACAATTCGGCGAGCGCCGGATCAATTGAAGGCGCTGATCGGGGCGGGGTCAAATCGCAGACAAAAAAAACCCCGGTCGTTGCCGACCGGGGCTTTCATTCTGGCTGGGCGACTAAATTAGTCAGCCTGAACCTGGTCAGCCTGCAGGCCCTTCGGGCCCTTGACGACGATGAAGCTCACCTTCTGGCCTTCCTGCAGCGACTTGAAGCCGTTGCCCTGGATGGCGCGGAAATGGACGAACAGGTCAGCGCCGCTCTCCGGGGTGATGAAGCCGAAGCCCTTGGCGTCGTTGAACCACTTTACTGTACCGCTCTGACGATCCGACATGTAACTAACTCCTTGAAACATTAATGAAATCGCGGTCGGAAGTGCTCCGATCCGAGTCTGAAGTTGCAGGGAGTAGCGAGGTAAACGACCAGTCGATCATCTAGATCTACAGGATCAGGTCACGATTGCAATGTGACCCTGGCAACACAGCGAGCGCACCATACAGCCAAATGAACGGAATTACTACATCTGCCTTAACGCCCAGCAAACAAGCGGGCTGGCGCGGTTTCCAAATATAGCCGCTGGAGGGCATTCCGGAATATCGCAAACCCGCCAATCCGGGGCACGTCCAGGCTGAAGCCGGTCTGAAGACCGGGCCGTGTACTACTGGAAAAAACTGGACGACTCAATGACTTGCCGCTAAGGTGCGGCCTGCTTCAAGCGCTGATACCTTTCTTCCTGACGGTTTCCCGCAGCGGCCGGACCCTTCCGACCCTGTTGTCTCCCTACCGACTGGTCTCTGCGAAACATCGGACGCGTTCGCGCGATCCACACAGACCTGCGGCGCGGTTTTGAGGAACGCTCCGGGCAATACCTACGGAGTACTACATGTCCTTTGATACCCTCGGGCTCTCGCCCGCGTTGCTGCGTGCGCTTTCCGAACTCGGCCACGACACCCCGACCGCCATTCAACTTCAGGCCATTCCCCTGGTTCTGGCCGGCAATGATCTGATGGCCGCGGCACAAACCGGTACCGGCAAAACCGGCGGTTTCGCCCTGCCCGTCCTCGAGCGTCTGTTCCCGGCTGGCAAGCGTCCGAGCGCGCTGCAACGCAACCCGCGTGTGCTCGTGCTCACCCCCACCCGCGAACTGGCCGCCCAGGTGCACGAAAGCCTGCGCGCCTATGGCCGTTATCTTGGTGTGCGCAGCACGACGATCTTTGGCGGCGTCGGCATGCAGCCCCAGGTCGAAGCCCTGCGTCGCGGCATGGACGTCCTGATCGCCACACCGGGACGCCTGATCGATCATATGGAACGACGCACCGTCGATCTGAGCGGCATCGATACGCTCGTGCTCGATGAGGCCGATCGCATGCTCGATATGGGCTTCATGCCGGCGATCAAGCGCATCCTCGCGGTACTGCCGCGCGCGCAGCGGCAGACCCTGATGTTCTCGGCCACTTTCTCCGACGACATCAAGCGGCTGGCTGCGCAGTTCCTGCGCAATCCGCTGGAAGTGCAGGTCACCCCGCGCAATACCATTGCCAACACGATCAGCCATCTGGTTCATCCGGTCGAGGCTTCGCGCAAGCGCGATCTGCTGATCGATGTGCTGGCGGTCGACAGTCGTCGCCAGAGCCTGGTGTTCTCGCGCACCAAGCATGGCGCCGACAAGCTCGCCAAGATTCTCGAGACCAGCGGCTTCAAGGCTGCAGCGATCCATGGCAACAAGAGCCAGGGCGCACGCACGCGTGCACTGGCCGACTTCAAGTCGGGCCGGATCACGATCCTGGTCGCGACCGACATCGCGGCGCGCGGCCTCGATATTCCGCAGCTGCCCGTGGTGATCAATTTTGATCTGCCGATGGTTGCCGAAGACTATGTGCATCGTATCGGCCGTACCGGCCGCGCCGGTGAGGAAGGCCAGGCGATTTCCCTGGTCTGCCAGGACGAGGCACATCTGCTGCGTGACATCCAGCGCATGCTCAAGCAGGAAGTTCGCATCGAAAATTTCCCGGGCTATGTGCCGAACCAGGCACTGCGGATCGACACGGCAACACGTCCCCCGACTCCGGGCAAGGCGCGTCCCGCCCAGCACGCACGTCGTGGCCGAGTCGAGGGCAATGGTCCCAAGCCGCATGGCCACGCCAAGCCGCATAGCAAGGCCAAGGCTCCGCAGCGCAGTCGCTTCGCTCGCGCCTGATCGACCCGCAAAGTCTTGAGCAAGACCGGCGGGATCGCCATCATCGCGATCCCGCCACCTGCCTGACGTCGCACCCATGCCCTACACCCCGATCCTGGCGACCCTTGGTTTTGTGCTGTCGACAGACGCCAAGCGCGTTCTGCTGGTCCATCGCAATGCGCGTCCGGAAGACATGCACCTGGGCAAATACAATGGCCTGGGCGGCAAGATGGAAGCGGCCGAGGACGCACTGAGCTGCATGCGGCGCGAGATTCGCGAAGAGGCCGGCATCGAGTGCACACGCATTGAATTGCGCGGCACGATCAATTGGCCGGGCTTCGGCAAAAAGGGCGAGGATTGGCTGGGTTTTCTCTACCTGATTCACGCCTACGAAGGCGAACCCCAGATGCGTAACGAGGAAGGCGATCTGGAATGGATCGAGATTTCGCGCCTGCATGAACTTCCGATGTGGGAAGGCGATCGCCTGTTCCTGCCCCTGATATTCGATCTTGATCCGCGGCCGTTTCACGGCGTGATGCCCTATCGCGAGGGCCGCATGATCAGTTGGGCCTACGAGCGCGGCTGACGCGCTGATCCATTCTGCGGTCGTAGTGCGAGCCTCGCCCCACTGCCCTTGATCCTGCCCCTGTAGAGCGCGGGCTTGCCCCGCTGCCCTTGATCCTGCCCTTGTCCTTCTGCAGCGCGGGCTCGCCCGCTGCCCTTGATCTTGGCATGGTAGAGCGCGGGCTTGACGCGCTGCCCTGGTTTTTCCCTGACGACGAAAGCAAATCAAACGCAGCGCGGCAAGCCACGCTCTACAAAATCTCGGGCCCTTGTCCCCGAGGGGATTGTATAGAGCGCGGGCTCGCCCGCTGCCCTTGATCTTGGCATGGTAGAGCGCGGGCTTGACGCGCTGCCTTGGTTTTTCCCAGGCGACGAAAGCAAATCAAACGCAGCGCGGCAAGCCACGCTCTACAAAATCTCGCGGGCTTGCCCCGCTGCTTTGGCTTTTCGCAAACACCGACATGGCGATATGGAAAATCCCACGCCACGGCGGCCACGGAATGCCGAACGGGTCCGAAGATATCCCACCCGACAAGCGGACTCGCACCGTAACGATCGAATCGAATCAAACCCCGCGAGGTTAGCCCGCAGTCAGCTGATCAGGCGCAAAATCAAGACAATCGGGCAC
Source organism: Lysobacterales bacterium (assembly GCA_038255435.1). GTDB lineage: Bacteria > Pseudomonadota > Gammaproteobacteria > Xanthomonadales > Ahniellaceae > 0-14-3-00-62-12. The sequence goes on along the minus strand of JBBSLG010000021.1, from coordinate 83,041 downwards.
TCACCCGCTACACATGCCGTCATGGCATGCTCGCGGTCGACGCAAGGCGCCGGCGCCCGTCCAGCCAAGACCAGGGAGCAATCGATGAAAGCCACCGCAACAGGTCTGATCCTCTTATCCGGGCTCATCGCAGCAGCGCTGGTGCGCGCCGACGAGCCGGCCAACGCGGAAGACTCCGACCAGCCCATGGTCGTCTACGCCGATGCCCAGAAGCAGAAATCGTCTTCGGTGCGCATTCGCACCAGCGATATCTACAGCTGGACCAGCGACGATGATCACAAACTGGTGCTGACCACCAAGCGCCGCGAGCAGTTCCTGATCGAATTCGAGCGACCCTGTTTCAATCTCAGCCTGGGGCCCAATTCGAATGCCCTGATCACCGATACCTCGTGGCTGGACAGCCATGGTTCGGTGCGCGTCCTCAATCGCGATCATCTGCCGCCCGGGCACTTCTCCGATTTTGGCGGCGGCAGCTTCCGCATGGCGACCAATGCCTACAGCGCCTACTGTCCGATCAAGGACATCACCGCGCTCGGCAAGAAGGCGCGGGCCGGGAAAGCCAAGGGCTGAGCTGCGCAAAGCCTGGTTTGCCGCGGAACGGCGGGCGAGCTCTGCCAGCCTCGCGCCAGCGGCCGCTGACGCGAAAATTTACGGCCATTCAATGGCATGGCGCCTTTTTGCGCACGTCCCAAGGGCATTTCGTGGTACATAGTGCGCACAATTCGCGCGCGTCTGCGCGCCCCGGCGCCGCGCCTCGGCGCCAATGCCATTTGAGAATCTCATGTCCGATACCGCTCCTCCCGACGCCCCGGTTGTCAGCTTCAGCGACCTCGCACTCAGCGAACCGGTCATGCGCGCGCTTGCCGATGTCGGCTACGAATCACCCTCGCCGATCCAGGCCGCCACCATTCCGCACCTGCTTGAGGGCCGTGACCTGGTCGGCACGGCACAGACCGGCACCGGCAAGACCGCTGCGTTCGCCTTGCCGATTCTTTCGCGCATCGATGTCAATCGCGCGATCACCCAGGCCCTGGTGCTGGCGCCGACACGCGAACTGGCGATCCAGGTTGCCGAGGCTTTCCAGAAATATGCTGCCCATGTGCGCGGCTTTCACGTCCTGCCGATCTATGGCGGACAGAGCTATGGCCCGCAGTTACATGCGCTCAAGCGCGGCGTGCATGTCGTGGTCGGTACGCCGGGACGGGTAATCGATCATCTTGAAAAGGGCACGCTGGATATTTCGCAGCTGCAGGTTCTGGTGCTGGACGAAGCCGACGAAATGCTGCGCATGGGCTTCATCGACGATGTCGAGAATGTCATCAAGCGCACCCCAGCCGGTCGTCAGGTCGCCCTGTTTTCGGCGACGATGCCGGCACCGATCCGGCGCATTGCCGGCACCTATCTGAAGAATCCGGCCGAAGTCACCATTCGCGGCAAGACCACGACCGCGATCAATACCCGCCAGCGCTATTGGCTGGTCAGCGGCGTACAGAAACTCGACGCGCTGACGCGCATCCTCGAAGCCGAAACCTTCGAGGGCATGATCATCTTCTCGCGCACCAAGATCAGCACCGATGAACTCGCCGCCAAACTTGAGGCGCGCGGCTTTTCGGCGGCAGCGATCAATGGTGATATTCCGCAGGCGATGCGTGAAAAAACCATCCAGCGTCTGAAGGATGGTCACATCGATATCCTGGTCGCCACCGATGTCGCCGCACGCGGCCTCGACGTCGATCGGATCAGTCATGTCGTCAACTACGACATCCCCTACGACACCGAAGCCTATGTGCACCGCATCGGCCGCACCGGCCGTGCCGGTCGCAGTGGTGACGCCATCCTGTTTGTCACCCCGCGCGAACGCGGCATGCTGCGCGCCATCGAACGCGCCACCCGGCAACCCATCGAAGAAATGGTGCTGCCGACGATCGAGGATGTGAACACACACCGGATCAGCAAGTTCAAGCAACAGATCAGTCTGGCCCTGAGCAAGGATGACCTCGGCATCTACCGCAATCTGATCGAGCAGTACGAGGCTGAGCACAATGTCCCGGCAGTTGAAATCGCCGCGGCACTGGCGCGCATCGCCCAGGGCGAGACGCCCCTGCTGATGAATGAACCCAAGCGCGCCGAACGCGGAGAATGGGAGCGTCGCGCCGAAGCGCGCGGCGATCGACCAGCCCGCGAACCACGCGCTGCCTTCGAGCGACCGGCCGCGCGCCCACATCATGATGCCGTCCGTCCCGAGCGTAGCGAGCGCACTGAGCGTGTTGAACGCACGGAACGCGTCGAACGTAGCTCGCCGCAGGCAAGCGAGGCCACCGCGCGGGTCAGTCGGGAACGTCTCGACGACGACTCAGCCCCGAGCAAACCGCTGGCCGCCGCGCCGCGTGCCGAACACCTTGAGCGGAGCGAAGACCACGCCCCGCGCCCACGCCGCAGCGCGCGCCCGGCCGAGCCGGGTATGGAGCGCTTCCGCATCGAAGTCGGCCATTCGCACAATGTCCAGCCGGGCAATATCGTCGGCGCCATCGCCAACGAAGCCGAGCTCGAGAGCAAGCACATCGGGCGGATCGAGATTCTCGATGAGTTCAGCCTGGTCGACCTGCCCGAGGGCATGCCCGATGATCTGATGCTACATCTGCAGGGCGTCTGGGTTGCCGGTCAGCGCATCCGCATTTCACGCGCGTCCGAAGCCGATATTGAAGCGGCCGCCAACAGCACGCCGCGCAAACCTGCATTCGGCAAGCCCTCGTTCCGCGACCGCGGCCCCGGCGGACCAAAACCGGGATTCCGTTCCGACAAGCCCAAGCGCCCGCGTAGCTGATCGTTCCACACTGCGACGGGCTGCAGCGATGCCTCGCTTTGCCGGTAGCCGGCTGGTCGATCGCATGCAGGATCGCAATGACAATTTTCTGCTGCTTCGAATCGCTGCCGCGGTGCTGGTGGTGTTTGGTCACAGCTATGCGGTCGCCGGGCTTGGCACGCACGAGTTCCTCGCGCACGCGGCGTGGGCGCCCGGCATGTATACCGGCGCGCTCGCAGTGGATGTGTTCTTCGTCGCCAGTGGATTCCTGGTAGCAGGCAGCTATCTGAATCGGCAGGACCTCGTCCTGTTCGTGCGCGCCCGTGTGCTGCGCATCGTGCCGGCATTCGCCGCCTGCGTGCTGATTTCGGCCCTGCTGATCGGACCGCTGGTCAGCAGCCTGTCACCACGCGACTATTTTGGACATGGCGAGACCTGGCGCTACGTGCTGAAGAATCTCAGCTTCATCCGCGCCTACTTCCACCTGCCCGGCGTGTTCGAAGAAAATCCGATGCCTCTGGTCGTCAACGGATCGCTATGGACGCTTCCGATCGAAGTACGCATGTACGTGATGCTGGCCCTGCTCGGCCTGATCGGGATGCTGCGTCGTCGCTGGGCATTCAATCTTGTGATCCTGGCTGGACTGGCGGCTGCTCTGGCTTTTCCGCAGCAAGCCACTGAAACCCTGCGCATGGGCGGTTACTCAAGGCTGGCAGCACTGTTCCTGCTGGGCATCTTCATGCAGATCAACAAGGAGCGCGTTCCGGTCAGCGTCGCGCTGGCTCTGCTTCTCTGCGCCGTGGCATACCTCAGCCACGGCACGCCCTATTTCATGCTGCTGCTGTTGCCCGCAATCGCCTACTCTGCAATCTGGCTGGCCTATGCTCCAACGTTGAGCATCTACAACCAGTTTGGTGACTACTCCTACGGCGTCTATCTCTGGGGCTTTCCGGTTCAGCAACTGGTTGTCTCGGCAATGGGGGCACCAAGCCCCATGCAGGTGTTTGCCTGGGCGTTACCGATCACCCTGGTGATCGCGGTCGCTTCCTGGCACTGGATAGAGAAACCCGCCTTGAGGTGGAAGCATTCGCTGACAGCTCCGTTGCCTGTTCCGTAGAAATTGCCGTTGCTGTCTGCTGTTGCCGTTGTCCCCGAGGGGACAAAGGCAAGGGCAGAGGCAGCGCGGCAAGCCACGCTCGACAAGAGCAAAAGCGGAAGCGGAAGGCAAAGGCAAAGGCAAAGGCAAAGGCAAAAGCAAAGGCATCAGCACTCACTTGCATAGCCAGTCGCCTGCATTCCCGCGATAATCACCACTCGAACATCTCGGAAGTGTCGGCGTGCACGCCCGTCATCGAAGCGCTGCATCGCTTCGACGCACACCGCAACCGAGCAAGCCCCCTGAACCGAGGAATGCCATGGCCGATCTCGCCCATCTCGACCGCACCGCACGACGCATGAAGATGCTCTCGCAGGCGCTCGACTCCGGCCGCTTCGGGCCCGTGCGGCGCATGGTCAATACGCTGTCGCCTGCGGAAATCGGCAATTTGCTGGAGTCGCTGCCGCCGACCAAGCGTCTGATGCTGTGGGGTCTGGTCGACTCCGAGGATGACGGTGAAGTACTTGTGCATTGTGGTGAGGAGGTGCGCGAGGCCTTGCTGAGCGACATGGACCCGGAGGAAATCGTTGCAGCGGCCGAGTCGCTCGATATCGACGATCTGGCCGAGTTGTTCGACGATCTGCCCGATACCGTGACCGACGAGGTACTCAAGTCGATGGATCGCGACGATCGCGAGCGACTTGAGCAGGTGCTGTCGCACCCGGAGGACACCGCTGGCCGCCTGATGGCGCCCGATGCCATCACTATCCGCGCCGACGTCACCGTCGATGTGGTGTTGCGCTATCTGCGCCTGCGTGGCGAAATCCCTGGCCACACCGACTATCTCTACGTGGTCAGCAGACGCAACCAGTATTTGGGACGGCTGGCAATTTCGCAGGTGCTGACCTCGGATCCATCCACCCTGGTGAACACCTTGATGGATGACAGCGAGGCGCCGATCATGGTCACCGCCGAAGCGGTCGATGTGGCGCGTAACTTTGCCGATCACGACTGGATCTCGGCACCCGTAGTCGATCTGCACAATGTGCTGCTCGGCCGCATCACCATCGATGACGTGGTCGACATCATCCGCAATCAGGCCGACCACAATGTGATGTCGATGGCCGGCCTCGATGAGGAGGAGGATCTGTTTTCACCGGTGCCACGGGCGACGCGTAAACGCGCGCTCTGGCTCGGCATCAATCTGGCAACGGCATTTCTGGCCTCGTTCGTGATTGGCCGCTTCGATGTCGCACTTGAGCAGATTGTCGCCCTGGCGATCCTGATGCCGGTAGTCGCCAGCATGGGCGGCATTGCCGGCACACAGACGCTCACCCTGATTGTGCGCGGCATGGCGCTGGGTCAGGTCGGTGCGTCCAATGCCCTGATCCTGCTCGCCAAGGAACTCAAGGTCGGCGGCTTCAACGGTTTGATCTGGGCCATCGTCGTCGGCATCGCGGCCGGATTATGGTTTGGCAGCTTGAAGCTTGCCCTCGTCATCGCCGCCGCGGTCGCGATCAATCTGGTCGTCGCCGCAGCATCCGGTGTGCTGATACCCCTCGCCCTGCGCCGCATGGCCATCGATCCCGCCCTTGCCGGCGGCGTGATCCTGACCACGGTTACCGACTGTCTCGGCTTTCTCGCCTTTCTCGGACTCGGCACCATATTCCTGCTTTGAAGACACCGTAACTCTGCGTTGTTCGCGAAAGATTTCTGTAGGGAATCTCTGTGAGATGCCGCGTTGGATTTATCGCGGTGTTGAGATGGCATCCTGTAGGGCATCTCTGTGAGATGCCGTATTGGATCTTCCGCGGTGTTGAGACGGCGCCCTGTAGGGCATCTCTGTGAGATGCCGTGTTGGGTTTGTCGTGGCGTTGAGACGGCATCTCACAGAGATGCCCTACAGGTCATCGTGAGGGTGAGCCGGCAAGCAGGCGATCCAGATACTGAGTGGCTTCGTTGGCTTCGGATTGGCCGAGCCAGAAGACGGCCTGCTTGCGCACGTCACGGCCGAGTTCGCTGCGCTCTGCGACGGAAATCAGTGCCTGCACATTGCGCGGCTCGGGCAATTGCGAGAGGGCGAATACTGCCTGCTCGCGAACTTGCCCGTCGCGTTCCTCAGTCAGGGCGCGATTGATCTCGGACTCCGATTGCGTTGAACCCGTCTGCGCCAACCAGAACCAGGACTGCGAACGCACCTGGCGATTGCTATCCGAACGCGCAACCGAGATCAGGGCAGCAATGGCTGCAGGCGCCTTGGTCTGGGCCACGGCGAATGCGGCATGCTCACGGATGTTCGGATCAGGATCGCCGCGATACAAGGGCAAGACCAGGCCCAGTCCCTCGGCACCACGTACCTGGGTCGCCCAGAAGATCGCCTCCTTGCGGGTCTCGACATCGGGGCCGCGGCGCGCCAATTCGTCAAGCATGCTGGCTGCCTCGGCTCCGCGATGCACGGCCAGCCCGGCCATCGCATCACCGCTGAGCGAGGACCTGGGTGACAACTGCGCACGCAGCCAGCTCAGACTCTGCGCGCTGGAGATGTCGGGACGGGACAGGATCGGTGTGTTGGTCTTCACCGGACAATCGGTTGCCAGCGCGCGTATGCGATCGGGCTTACCCTGATGCATGCGCGCGTAGATCCGGATGCTCGATACCGTGGCAGCTTCGCCGCGACTCCCGTAGCCACCCTTGCGGCCGTCCAGATTGCAGACCGCGCTCTGCGCAGCGCCGCCATCCCAGTCGAAGCAACACCAGCGTTGCGCCGAATCCACTGCATCGACATCCCAACTCACCCAACCTTCCGTTGGCAAGTTCAGCGCTGCGCCGGTCTGCGCCAGTACAGGAGCTGCACTGCCGACGCTGGCAGCGAGCACGGCACTGGCCATCATCCGCTTGATCGACCGGAAATTCATGGTGCCTTCCCCTCAAGCGCGGCGTCGATCGCATCGAGCGCAGCGTCGCCACCCATCATCGACAAAGTGCGCAGCAGCGCCTTCTTCTCCTGCACGGTCTTGGCTGCTCGATAAAGGGCGAGCACACCACGCTGGTCATCGCTGATCATCATGCCCTGCAGGGCGGCATCGCGCAGTCGCTCCGAATCCGCCTTGGCGTAGGCTTCGCGAAGCGCGGCATGCGCCTTGTCACCGCCGACGATGCCCATGCTGCGGATGGCCTCTTCGCGCTGTGCCGCTTCGGCATCGCTCATGGCGATGCGACGGAGTCCTTCGAGATCGCCGGAGATGGCATAAGCGTGCATCAGGCTGCGCGGATTCTTGCCCTCGGCACCGAGCGAACGCAACTCTTCGACGGCACCCATCGCGGCCAGCATATGGATTGCATCATCGGCTTCGTTTTCATCCTTGGCCGCCTTCGCGACCTTCAAGAGCAGGTCCTTGCGACCGGCAATCAGGTAGGCCTCCATGATCTGTTTGCGCATCCGACGGTCACCGCTGGCGTAGACCGCGATCAACCCATCCAGCGCCTTGGCATCGCCGCCGATGCCGACCATGCGGATCGCCTCGCGCTGCAGCCGGCCCTTGCCATTGCGGACAAACTCCATCAGGGTGACCTGCGCCTCAGGCAAATCAATCTGGCTCAGCACGAACAGAGCACGCTCCTTGACGACGTCGTTGTGGTCGCCCTTGAGGACACGCTGCAGGATCGGCAAGGCCCTGGCATCCTGCGTCGACATCAGGCCTTCAAGCGCGGCAATGGCCAGTTGATCGCGCTCACTGAGTGGCGTGCGATCACGTCCGTCGCGCACCGCGTCACGGGCATTACGGTCCGCGTCCCGCGCATCGCGCTCCGCCATCTGCGCCGCTTTGGAAGCCTCGCGCTCGGCCGCCATCGCCTCACGCTGTGCCTCGCCCTGTGCGCGCAACGCGGCGACCGAGGCCAGCTCGGCCTGGCGAGCATCGCGCTCGGCGGTTTGTTCTGCGGTCTGCGCCTGGGCGCCTGCAGTCGCCAGCAGAATGAGGATGATGGCGGCACGCAATCGATTGGGTTTCATGTTGTTGCTCCTTGTCCGGTTTCAGATGTTCAGCGTCGACTTGGACGGGTCGTTCGCAAGTTTGGTTTGCATCACGCCGAGTTCGAAATCGAGTTGCTCACGACGTGACTCGATGCCCTGGGTATCAAGCGTCTGCTCATCCATGCTCTGCAACTGGGCCTCGAACGAACGCAGTACGCGGGCCAGACGAGCCTCACCGGAACGCTCGGCGGCGCGGGCAAACATGCGGTTTTCCTGGACGATGCGGGCGATCAGGGCGGTACGCGCCGCGGGCTCCGCTTGGGCAAAGCCAACCAGTTGCAGTTCGGTATCGGCCAGATGCAGACGCAGTCCACGTTCGAAACTCGCGCTGTCTTTCGGCGCATCAGCGAGCAGCGGCAATGGCTCGGCCTGGTCCACGGGGCTGCGCATGCCAAGGCCAATGGCGATACCAATCGCCAAGGCCAGAGATGCGTAGGCAGCGAGACTTGCCGGCCATCCCCAGCCCTGTTTGCGCGAGGCGATATTCGTCGGTCGGCGTTCACTCGTGGCCGCGGCAGCAAGCCGGGCACTCAGGCGCGACTGCACGGTCGCGGGGATGGAAATGCGCGGCGCGTGACTGAGTGCGGACAAATCCGCCAGCAACTGATGCCAGACGGCACGTAGCTCTGCATCAGCATCCAGCGCTGCCGAAATTTCCGCGCGACGCTCACTGCTGAGGCCTTCGCCATAGTGATAGAGCAATAGATCTTCTTCACGAATCATGATTCACCTCGCCATTGCTGCAGGTCGCCGCGCAATTTGCGCACCGCGCGGAACAGGGCCTGCTTGATGCCATTGATACTGTTGTTGAGTTCGGCGGCGATCTCATCGAGATGCCAGTCTTCGACGTGCTTCAGGACAAAGCACATGCGTTCCAGCGGTGTCAGCCGTTCCAGGGCACGGCCCAGATCCTGACCAAACGCCGCCCGGCTGTGCACAGTGGTCGGGCTATCGCCGGCGGCCAGCATGTCTTCAGCGATCTCTTCGCTGGCGCCGGGCTTCTGACGCCGGACCTGATCGATCGCCGCATTCAGCGCGATACGGTGGATCCAGGTGTCGATCTCGGACTCGCCGCGGAACTGGTCACGCCGGGTCCAGGCCTTCAGCAGCGCTTCCTGGACGGCATCTTCGGCCAGTCCGGGATCGCCGGTGATGCGGACACAGGCGGCATACCAGCGCTCACCACGGCGGGCGAGCACACGCTGGAACTCGTCCAGCGACCAGGCGGGTCGACTATTGAGGAAGGCAAACATGGGCACTTGGACGGACCACAGCGAAAAAAGTTAGCAAGCCGCCGTTCTTGCCTCGCAAGGCGGATTCGCGGATGCTTGCCGCATACTCGGAGGAAATCGCATGGCGAGCAAGAAATGGGCAGCGTTCCCGCATCCTGACAAGGCGTTCGACTACAGCGGCGACAAGCTGGAGAAGAACTGGCCCAAGCTGCATGCCGGTGATCAGGAGCCCTACCCTGATGAGGCCCAGATTGGAAAACTGATCAAATCGAGCAGCAAGCTTGGCAAGGCGGGCGACGCCGGCAAGATCGCCGCACAACTGCAGGAGGGTTGGCGCGCCTTTCATCGCGGCGATTTCCAGCACGCCTTCGAGATTGGCGAATCCGCCGGACTGCTCGGCACTGCACTCGCCTGCAAGGCGATGGGTATCCACGCCAATTATCTGGTCGGTGACGACAAGGAAAAACTCGCCCGCTTCGAAGCCACCGCGGCGCGTGCCGAGGCAGCGCAGGCCGTACTCGCCAAGGAAGCCAACGCACACTACTTCCAGGCTTTCGCCCTTGGTCGCTACAGCCAGATGATCTCGATAGCCAAGGCGCTGGCGCAGGGATTGGCCGGCAAGGTGCGTGCCAGTCTCGATACCACGCTCAAGCTTGCTCCCAAGCATGCGGAGGCGCACACCGCGATGGCGCTCTATCACGCTGAGGTGGTCAGCAAGGTCGGCAGCATGATCGCCGGACTGACCTATGGCGCAAAGGCATCCATCGCCGAAGATCATCTGAAGACCGCACTCAAGCTCACCCCGGACGCTCCGATCGCGCATATCGAGCATGGCAACGTGTTGATGCTGCTCTATGGCGCGAAGAAAGAAGACGAAGCCGCCGCAAGCTATGCACGCGCGATCAAGCTCAAGCCACGCGATGCGATGGAAGCCCTCGATATCGCCTATGCGAAGGCGCAGATGGAATAGTCGGCGCAACATGCGGAACTCGGCGGCGCCCTGTTCGCGCACAGTTGAACAGGCGGCTGCAGCGGCTTTTCGCCGTGATGCTTGCGTGAAGACGCGGCCTGGTTGCTGCGGCGAAGTGACCGCACTGCTGCAGCGCAACTTGCAATGACCTCAATCCCCGCTTTAATGGCGCGCGATCCGATCAGTCCAGACTTCAGTCGGATCGAGTTCGCACAATCAATTCCATCAGGGGAGTTCAACCACCATCATGCGCCTTTCAGCTAGTGTTTCCGCATTGTCTCTTGCCATCGCTGCCGCCTTGGTTGTTCCGCAGATCAGCCACGCCGGCGGTCGCAGCGACTTGGTACTCGCCGACCTGCAGGCAGGTCGCGCACACACCGGTGAGCTGCTCGTGCAGTTCAAATCCAGCGCCTCGCGCTCCGATTCCGAAGCGGTTCGCAGCGGTCTGCGCGCCAGCACGATTTCCACGGTGCGCAGCGCGCAGAATGGGCGTCTTGAACTGATGCGCCTGCCCGCTGGTCTGGCGGTGGCCGATGCGGTGCGTGGCTTGAGTGGCGATCCGGCAGTCGAGTTTGCCGAGCCGAACTGGACCTACCAGCACAGCGCAACTTCCAACGATACCTATGTAACCAACGGCTCGTTGTGGGGCATGTCGGGCACCTACGGTTCGCAAGCGGTGAATTCCTGGTCTGAAAACAAGCAGAACTGTTCGGGCGTGTACATCGGGGTCATCGATGAAGGCATCTATTTTGCCCACGAGGACCTCACCGCGAATGTCTGGACCAATCCCCATGATCCGGTTGATGGCATCGACAATGATGGCAATGGTTATGTCGATGACACCCGTGGTTGGGATTTCGACGGCAACAGCAACAACATCAATTCCGGCGGTGCCAACGACGACCACGGCACCCATGTGTCTGGCACCATCGCCGGGATCGGCGGCAATGGAAAGGGTGTAGCTGGCGTCTGCTGGGGCGGCGTGAAATTGATCAGCGGAAAGTTTCTCGGACGTCGCGGCGGTACCACCGCCGATGCCATTCTGGCGGTCGATTATTTCAACGACCTCAAGTCCAGGCATGGCCTGAACATCGTCGCCACCAATAATTCCTGGGGCGGCGGCGGATATTCGCAGGCACTGAAGGACGCGATCGATCGCGCGAACACGGCAGGCATCCTGTTCGTCGCTGCTGCGGGCAACAGCGCGTACAACAATGACACCCAGGACAGTTACCCGTCGAACTACACCAGCGCCAATGTCATCGCAGTCGCGTCGATCACTTCGACCGGCGCACTGTCCAGCTTCTCGCAATGGGGCGCGACCACGGTGGACCTCGGCGCACCGGGTTCGGCAATATGGTCAACAGTACCGAAGACCAGCAAGGGCAAGCTCATCTCGGGCTATGCCAGCTACAACGGCACATCGATGGCAACACCGCATGTGACCGGCGCGATCGCGCTCTATGCCTCACTCAATCCGAGCGCCAGCGCCGCCCAGATCAAGGCGGCAATTCTCAGCGGCACCGTGGCCACTCCTTCCCTGAGCGGTAAGGTTGTGACGGGCGGTCGCCTCGACGTCAGCGGGTTCTAAGCCGCAATCGAGCCGGGCACGGACTCCTGTTGCAAGGAGTCCGTGCTGTCCGTTCTCTCAACTGCCCCGGACCCCGGTGCGCCAAGCGCCCTCGCCAGCGTGGCTGTTGTCTCCGCACTCTGGCAAAGATTATTGACACGATGCGCGCCGCCGAGTCCACTGCCGACTGCAATGCTACGGCCGGCCTGCACGGCTCAGGTCTCGCCCCAATGCCACGAAAAATCTCAGAGGAAAAGCGGCACGAATACGAAGAGCTGAAGACGTTCTTTGTGCATTACGTGACCAGGATTCTGCGGCTCCCTGTCCCGCTCGACCATCCTGCCCATCCGGTCAATTCGATCACGGCACTCGAATTAATGTTCGGAATCTCGCGTGCGCTGGCTGGCCTGAAGCAAGCAGTGAATGACATCATCGAAAACTGCGAAGATCTGAGTCCCTCCGAGATTTCGCTGGCCGATGCTTCGCTTGCAAGCGCTGGCTCAATCACACTGACGGAAGCAATCCGGCGTCGGTCAAAGCTGTACAAGGCCATCCTGAAGCGAGGAAAGATTCGCAACGAAACCGAGTTCCCTGTCGTATCGGCCATACGCTCGGACACCGCTCTGAACCTCCCTGAATCAGAGATTTCCATTCTCGATTTGCTGATCGTTGCGTACGAACAAGCCAGGATCTGAGCCTTTGCCGAAGCCGACTTCGCGATCGAAGCGCGTGCGGCCATCTCGACGATGATCCGGTCCGATGCGGTCCCCGGACCAGGACCAAACTGGTCGCTAAACGGCCGCTCAGGGGCCCGTCAGCGCTTCGTGATGATGGGGACTTTCGCCTCCCTCATTGCAGCGTCCGAGCTGAAGTCTCACGTCCAAGTCATTGAGCCTGCTGTACTCGCAAGGCGCGTTGAGACAAACCGATCCGGCCATTCTGAACACGCGTTCATTGATGGAGTGTTCGCTCCAAGATCAAACGGCTACTCTGCGCCACCTTTTCGACTGCCAGGCAGTCTGTGACCACGCTGCATCCAATGATCAGCGCGCGCTCTGAGTAGCGCATCCAGATCCATTCCGGATCTTCAGGAGGCCAAACCAATGAAACTTTCCCTGCTGTTGTGGGCCGCATCCTTGATGCCACAACCCACCGCCGACCAAGTCTGTCTGGCGACCACCATTTACCTGGAAGCACGCAATCAGCCAACCCAGGGCCAGATCGCCGTCGCCGAAGTCGCACTGCGTCGCTTCGAGACGCAGCGCGAGGGTGCATCGCTGTGCGAAGTGCTGCAGCGTCCCAAACAATTCGCGCTGACCCTGGTCTCGCCGAATATGCACTTGAAAAATCAGCGTGCATGGGACAAGGCCTGGCAGATCTCGGTCGATACGATTCGACTCTGGCAGTTGCCGCATCCGTTGCGTACCCAGGTCGTGCCGGGTGCCAATCACTTCATCGCCTCGCATATCAGCAAACCCGCCTGGGCAACCGGCGAACCGCTGGCCACGATCGGCGACCACGTGTTCTACGGCGTGCGCCGCTAACCTCGCCAGTGCCGCGGTGCGCTGGCACGGGGGAACAGAACAGCGTCCTCCCTGTGTGTCAGTCGCCGCCACCACCACAGCCGCCACAGCCGCCGCCGCTGTCGCCACCACCACTGTCACTGCTCGTGCTGTCTGATCCGCTACTACCGTCTGTAGACGATGCTGGCGGTGCGCGCAACTGGTGATAGCCCGCCCAGGCAGTGCCGGTAAGCGCGGCCGTTCCGATCAAGGCGACGGCGAGCGGCAATTCGGATTTAGTCGGCGCCCGGGCCGCCCGCGCATGCTGGCGACGTTGTTCGGCGACGCTGCGATCACCTGCACGCGAACGTTCGGGCCGTTTGAACAGGATCACCAGGGTGACGATCAGCATGATCACGCCGAGTACAGCGAGAAAGCCGATCGGCCGATCGCGCTGAATCCCGATGGCAATCTTGGCGAGTCCGAACAGCAGCACCAGCGCCGGCAGCAGCGCGGGTAGATAGGCGGCACGATGCGCGGCGTGGTCATCGAGCAGCTGACCACTGCGCACCAGCTTTTGCCTGGCATCACTGAACAACCGACTGCCGAGCTTGAGCACCTGATCCGGCCGACCATCCGCCGCGATCAGATTGCGCAGGGCCGCTTCGGTCTGGCTCAATCCACCGGCAGAACCGCTGACATGGAATCGCTGCGTCGCTTCGTCGAAGCTGATCGCCTCGCGCTGCAGCAGGCTGGCGATGGTGACATCGAAGCCCCGCGTCGGTCCGCCGACGAGGTAGGCGAGTTCGGTTGCTGAAAGGCCTGCGCCAACGGTGGCGGCGCCGTTGTCGCGCAGCAACCGGCGCCAGATCAGCGCGAGGATGATCGAAGCCGGCATCAACAGGGCATAGAGCTTGAGAAAGTCGCGGCCCTGCCATTCCAGCGGCGAGCCTTCCATTGCCGACGCGACCGAGGTCACGCCCAGGGCGAGCATGGCGAACAGTGCGCGCGGCGCGCTCAGACCTGGCTTGCGCAACATCCAGACCCGGCTGGCGTCGACCATGCGATACCTGCCGGGGCGATCAAAACGGTCACTGGTTCCCGGCCACCATGCCAGCGGCGGTGCGCCAAACCAGGATTCGTAGCGGGCCAAGGTCTCCGCATAGAGTTCGCGATGCCGGGCCAGTTCGCCACGGCCGCCACGCGAGGGCTCGTGGTGCAGGGGCGTCTGCAGGGTCTCTGCGCACCACTCGGTCCAGTAGTCGCGGGTGTAGGTCATGTGCAGATGCCAGACCCTATCAACCTGATGGCTCGGGCACATCACGGTCCCTTCAATTACCGCAAGAAAGCAGTAGCGACGGTACTCTTCGATCGCAGCTGCGGCGTGGTCCTGCGACCAGCCCTGCTCACTGGCAAGACGATCGATGAATCCGCAGCCGGGTGCGCCGGGCGGAAAACTGTGGGCGCAGATGCGCTGCCACAGGGGATGACGGTCAACCGCAAGCTCGGCACCGTTCGACTGCATGGGTCACCTCCTCTGCCTGGGCGTATTGTCGCGCAGATTGATGACGCCGCGCAGGCCTGCCCGATCACGCGCAGTGAAACTTTAGCGATGCGCGCGGGTCTGTGCTCCGCCATGGACCCGCCGAGCCACAATCCCTACCAGCGCGAACGTCGGCTGCTCCTGCAGAACCGGATCGCCGCGTGGCGCGCGCAGCCCGATGAGAGCCTGTTCCATGGCCTCGCCCTGCTCGCCGCTGCCACGCTGGGCGTCGTCATCCTGGTGCAGGCGCTGCCGTCTGTGTTGGCGGCGCTAAGCCAGGCCATCACGCGCTGGCCGCTGCCCTTGCTGGCTGCCAGTCTGCTGCTGATCCATATCCGCCACGTCGAACTGATGCGCACACGACGGGCCCGTCTGCGGCTGCACTGGCTGGCCGCACAACCGATCCCGGCCAGCGTGTCGCGGCGTCTGCTGCTGCGCCTGCAGGCATTTCATTTCCTGGCCTACTGCATCGGTGGCGGCGGCCTCTTGTATCTGGCCGACCAGCCACCGCTTGCGCTGGTGCTATGGATCGCCGGCTGCGGCATCGCGATCGCCATGGCGAACACGTATCGTCTGGATCGCGCTGGATCGCCGCCATCGAATACACGCCTGATGCCGTTCGCCGTCAGGTCTGGCGGCAGCTTCTGGCGTTGGCAATGGATCGAGGTCTGCGCGGTTGCTGCACCGCGCCGTCTGGCCCACGCACTCTGGCTGTTCCTGCTCGCGCCTGCCGGGCATTGGAGCGCAACGCTGATCGCGCTCGTGCTGGTGCTGATCTATCTGCTGCTCGCGGCCTGGACCAGCAGTGTCGGTGTGCTCGTCAAAGCCCAACACTGGCTGCACACCCAGCCCTTGCAATCGAAGCGCTGGCTGCTCGATTGCCTGCGTGTTCCCCTGCTGATCCTCGCCTGCCTCAGTGCGCTGATGGTGCTGACGCTGGCGGCGACGGCCAGTCTGCGCTACGCGCCACCGCTGCTCCTTGGAATGAGCGCCATCGCCCTGCTCCACTACGCCTGCGCCGCCGCCGAACGCCGACATCCGCGCCGTCTGCAACTCGTGTTCGCCCTGCATCTGCTGGTCTTGCTGGCCGCGCTGCAGTCCCTACCCTTGCTGCTCGCACCGCTGTGGATCGCCCAGCTGTTCTTGCTGATAAGGCGCAGCCTGCGCGATTGATCAAGCCGCTCCCGCACGACGCACTTCGCACTTCGCACTTCGCACTTCGCACTTCGCACTTCGCACTTCGCACCGCAGTCGCCAACCACTGGAAAATGATGTCAACGATCCCACCCGCACTGAGCATGCACGATCTGCACCACGCCTACGGCAGCAACCAGGTGCTGCGCGGTATTGACCTCGATCTGGGGGCCGGCGAACTGGTCGGTCTGGTTGGCCCCAATGGCACCGGCAAGAGCACCCTGATGCGTTGCCTCTGTGGTGCCGAGCCGATCCAGCGTGGTCAGGTGCTGATGAATGGAGTCGACATCGCGCTCGACCGGCAGCGGGCGCAAGCACAGTTTGGCTACGCGGTCGAAGTGGAGCGATTGCCGGGCCTGCTTACCGGCCGTCAGGCCCTGCAACTGGTGGCGGAGGTTCGGGCAGCGTCGGCCAGCCTGGACCAGAGTTACGCCCTCTGTGTCGCACTCGGCATGGCACCCTGGCTGGATCGACGCATTCACGAATTTTCGCTCGGCACGCGACAGAAACTTGCGATCGCTTTGGCCCTGATCGGTCGGCCCGCGCTGATCGTGCTCGATGAAGTGCTCAACGGCCTCGATCCGCTGGCGGCGTTCGCGTTGAAGGAGGAACTGCAGGAGCGTACCCGGGCCGGCGCCTGTGTGCTGCTCGCTACCCATGGTCTGGAAGTCGCCGAACGATTTCTGGACCGCGCCCTGCTGCTGCTCGATGGCCGGATCGCGGCTGACTGGGATGCCGAGGCGCTGCGCGGTTTTCGTGCCGATCCCGACGGCGGGCTGGAACATGCGGTGGTGCTGCGCCTGCGGGCGGCGGCGCTGGAACGCGATCCGGTGGGCTGAGCCAGACGCCGCCGACGACCGGTCCAATTCACGCTGCAGCGCAGCGAGCAAAGATTGTTACAGCGTGTTACATCTCCTCCACGCATGGTGAAAACATTCCGTGGCGCAGCAGGGGGCGCGGCGGCAGAAGAATTCGTGCCACGCGTGGAGGGGATTGGCGGTCGTGGCAGGCGCATGCGCCTACTGCGCGTCAATGCTCGAGCCGCTGCGCACGGCCTCCGCATTCGCCGTGTGCCGCGACACCCAAGCCTGCGGATCGGGGAGGATCGGCGGGTACATTCCGGAGTCACCATGTTGCTCAAGACCAAGCTCATGCTTCGTGTTTGTGCGTGTGTGTTCGCCGTAGCTTCCGTTCCCCACTTCGTTGCTGCCGCAGAACGCGATGGCACGAACCCCGATCGATCCACCTTCGTTACCATTCCCTATAGCGACCCGGCGCAGCTGCAGGCGCTCGCCTCGCAGTTCCAGCATCTGATCGTCGATCGCAAACTGCAGCAGGTGCGGGTCGATGCCGGCAGCGAAGAGATCGCCGCACTGCGTGCCGCCGGTTTCGAAGTGAATCATGACCGTGCGCTCACCCATCAGTTGCGCGCGTTCGAGGACGCCCTCAGCAGCACCGGCTCGATGAAAAGCATCCCCGGCTATGCCTGCTATCGCAGCGTCGAGGAAACCTACACCTCGATGAGCAGCCTGGTTGCTTCCAGGCCGACCTTGGCCAGCATCATCGATATCGGTCCGAGCTTCGAGAAGTCACGCAATGGCAGTCTCGGCTACACGATGAAGGTGCTGCGGATCGGCAATAATGCGACCGATGCCAGCATTCCCGACAAGCCGAACATGGTCGTGCTCGCCTCAATCCACGCCCGCGAATACACGCCGGCCGAGTTGCTGACACGCTTCGCCGAATGGCTGCTCAATGGCTATGGCACCGATCCGGAAGCGACCTGGCTGGTCGATCACAATCGCTTCCATCTGGTGCTGCAGGGCAATCCGGATGGGCGCAAGAAGGCCGAGGCCGGCGCAAGCTGGCGCAAGAACACCAACAACACCAATGGCAGCTGCAGCAGTTCGAGTTTCGGCACCGACCTGAATCGCAATTTCCCCTTCCACTGGAATTCTGCCGCCGGCGGTTCCAGCGGCGATCCCTGCAATGAAACCTATCGCGGCCCAGTACGCGCTTCCGAGGCTGAGACGACGAACATCGTGCAGTACGTGGCGGGCACCGCCAATGGCAGCGGCGTGTATTCCGGTGGCGTGCTCCCGGATCGGCGCAGCGATGCCACCAGCAGCGCCGCTCCGAGCGACTACAAGGGCATGTTCATCGACATCCACAGCTACTCGCAGCTGGTGCTCTGGCCCTGGGGCGATACGCCAACCCAGGCGCCGAATGGACCCGCGTTGCGCACGCTCGGTCGGCGCATGGCCTGGTTCAACAATTACCGGCCGCAGCAGTCCGATGAACTCTATGCCACCGATGGCGCGACCGACGACAATTTCTACGGAAGCCTTGGTGTTCCTGCCTATACGATCGAACTCGGCGTGGCTTTTTTTGAAAGCTGCACGACGTTTCAGAACACGACCTTGCCGAACAATCTTGCCGCATTGAAATACGCGGCGCGCAATCTGCAGGCGCCCTATGTGTCGCCGGCCGGGCCCGATGCACTCAGTCTGGCGGTCAGTCCGGCCAGTGTCGCTGCGGGTACCAGCGTGGTGCTTACCGCATCGGTCAATGACAGTCGGTTCAACCAGAGCAATGGCAGCGAGAGCGTACACACGATCAACTCGGCGACGGCGAGTATCGATCGACTGCCCTGGGAGAGCGGTTACGTCGCGATCGCGATGACGGCCAGCGATGGCAGCTTCAACAGCAATACCGAAACCGTACGGGCGACCATCAATACCACCGGGCTCAGCGCCGGCCAGCACCGCCTTTATGTGCGCGGCACCGACTCCGCTGGCGTCACTGGACCACCGCAGGCAGTGTTCTTCACCGTCACCACCGGCGGCGGCAATCAGGCGCCGGTCGCCGCCTACAGCTATGTCAGCAATGGACTGACGGTCACCTTCAGCGACAGCTCCAGCGATCCGGATGGCAGCATCGCCAGCCGCAGCTGGAACTTTGGCGACGGCAGCACCTCGACCGCGCGCAATCCGAGCAAGACCTATGCGGCGGCCGGAACTTACACCGTCGTACTGACCGTCACCGACAATCTCGGCGCCAGCAACAGCACCAGCAAGACCGTGGTGGTGACGACAACACCGCCGCCCGGCAATGTGCTGGTCAATGGCGTTGCGGCGACCGGACTCTCCGCCGCCACCGGTACCTCCTTGAACTACACGATGCAGGTTCCGGCCGGCGCGACCGCTCTCAAGTTCGTGACCGCGGGCGGAACCGGAGATTCGGACATGTATGTGCGCTTTGGCTCGGCACCCACCGATACCGCCTACGACTGCCGACCCTACCTCGGTGGCAACGCGGAGACCTGCAATATCGCCACCGCGCAAGCCGGCACCTACTACATCCGGCTCAAGGCCTATGCGGCGTTCTCCGGCATGTCGCTGACCGGCAGCTACAGCACCAGCACGCCCGGGGCTTTTTTCCAGAACCTGACCGACTACCCGATCGCCGACAACGCCACCGTTGACAGTCCGACCACGGTGTCAGGGGTGAGCGGCAATGCGCCGGCCAATCTCAGCGTATCGGTGAACATCGTGCACACCTATCAGGGTGATCTCAAAGTCGATCTGGTCGCGCCCGATGGCAGCCTGTACAACATCCACAACCGCACCGGCGCCGGCACCGACAACATCATCAAGACCGTCTCGATCAACGCCTCCAGCGAGATCGCCAATGGCATCTGGAAGTTGCGTGTGAACGACAACGCCGGTGGCGACACCGGCTATATCAACAGTTGGTCGATGCAGTTCTGAGCAAGGCTTTCAGCATCGCGCGGGCCAAGTCCCGCGCGATGCCGGAAGTTACGGCAGATCGTTTCGATGCTCAGGGCTCGAAGCCGTCGGTAAACATTGCCTGGTAGAGAAATTTGCGGATTTCCGGTGCCCTCTTCATTGCTGGCTGCGGGCAATGAGGCCTCGCTGAATCTCTATCGCGCCAGCATCCGCGACAACTTCGGCCCCAGCCTGTTCACCGCCACTGGCACCAACTCGATGCTCGGGCTCTGGTCCAGCATTGTCGACAACAACGAGGTGCGCGCCTTTTCCGGAATCGAAGGCAATACCACCTCGCTGTTCACGTCCATACTGGGCGGGCGCGCCTGGGTGTATCAGTCCACCGTCATCATGCGCGATCCGCTGACCCGATTCTTCCTGCTCAATGATGGCGGGCTGGCTACCGCGCACGCCAGTATTCTCGCTTCGACGGCCGCAGTAGCGCCTGCCAATATCGGCGGCAACGCACCGGGCTCGAATTTCACCCGCGAATGGTGCGGCTTCTTCCAGTCCACCGCCGACTTCGGCAGCCACGTCGAAGGCCTCGACCCCACCACCGGAACCTTTGTCATCCTGCCACCCAGCAGCTTCAACCTGCATCCAACCAGCTACGCGCCGCAAAGCGCCGGCCTGATCGATGCCTGCTCGACGCCGAGCTATGACCGCGACTTCTACCGTCGCCAGTTCAACGTGCAACTGGAACCGGGCGGCCCCGTGCGCAGTGATATCGGTGCGCTGGAGGCGCAGCCCGTAGCGCTGCCCGACGCGGTGTTTGCCAATGGATTCGAATAAGGGATTGGGCGAAGCAACAGAACAACGAGGTGGCGGTCCGCACGCAACCGCTGATTGCGCGTGGCTCGGCACTCATACGTCGACTTCCGGCATCTGGACGCGCTGTAGGGCACGGGCGTCGCCCTGGGGCGCGGCCAGCTGATCCTCCCGCTCAGCGATTCGTCATCGCGGCCAACACCGGCCGATCGAGAAGCGGTGCGGTAGAAGCCTGCCTCGATTTTCCGCGCTACGCGCCCGTCCGGCAATCCCGAAATTCCTGCCGACGGTCGGTCCGCGCCAGAAACCCGTCAACCCTTGCGCTCCTGCGGCGTCTGTTGGGTGATGATCAGTCAACCACGAGCAGGGCAACAACACCTTGGGGTGCATCCCGTGACCGCTGACACGATGCACTACGCTGAGCCGGGCACGGTGAGCCGATCGCGAGGCGTCTGCGCCCGGCTCGCGAGTCACATTTTTGCGCTGCGACTTCTGATGTTGGCACTGGCCGCGCCGGTCGGAGCGCAGACCTTGCCGCTGTCCGATCGCGACATTGGCAATCCCGCGCATTGGTATCTCGGCAGCGGCGAACCCGGACTGTATCCGGGTGGCGCGAACTTTCCCTCCGGCGCGCACCTCGCCTACGGCTTGCCGCGGATTGCAGGAATTCATCCGCGCCCCTCGACGACCTTGCCCAACTCTGCGGCGGCAATCGGCCTGGTTGCGGTAGGCATGTCCAATGCCAATCAGGAGTGGGGAAGATTTTCCTGGCTGGCCGCGAGCCAGGCCAACTACGATCCGCACGTGGTCGTGGTCGATGCGGCGCAAGGCGGTATTGACGCCACCCTAATGGACGATGGCACCGAGCCGTACTGGAATTTCTTTGATCAGCGTGTGGCAGCGGCAGGACTAGGTCTGGATCAGGTGCAGGTGGTCTGGCTCAAGCAATCGATCCAGGGTGGGGGCGGAGCGTATCCGGGCGGCGCCCTGCTGCTCCAGCAAAGCCTCGCCGGCATCGTCAACGTGCTGCAGTCGCGCTGCCCCAATCTGCAGATGATCCTGCTTTCCTCGCGCATCTGGGGCGTCAGCGAGCCGAGGAATTTCGAGACAGCGTTCGCCGTCAAGGGGCTCATCACCGATCAGGTCAATGCCATCGCAATCGGCAACGAATCCAGACCTTGGCTGCTCTGGGGGCCGTATCTCTGGGCCGATGGACTGACCCCGCGCTCAGACGGACTGTATTGGGATCCAGCGCTGCATCTGGAAGCCGATGGCACCCATCCCTCGGCGGGTGGCGAACAGCAAGTTGCCGACGCGCTTGAGGCCTATTTTGCCGGTCAGGCGCACACGCGCTCCTGGTTCCTGCCGGCTCCGGGATCGCAAACGTTGTCGCTACCCGTCAGCGACGACGCCCATGTCGACGCCGCACAAGCGAACACGAACTTCGGCTCCGACCCTGCCCTGGTCTGGGCGACCGGGACCCGGATCTATCTGCGCTTCGAGCTCGACGGAATAGCACCTGAGGGCATCCAGCGCGCCGTACTGGTGCAGCGCGTGGAAGCCACACCGAATGGCGCCGGAGCGGGCTCGCTGTATCTGTCCAGTTCCAGCGCCTGGAGCGAGGCAAGCCTGACCCATGCGAACGCGCCTGCACTGGGCACACTGCTGCGGATGATTCCATCGACCAGCCGGGGCGGCATCCAGCATCTCGACGTCACTGCGGCCGTGCAGGCGGCCATTGCGGCACAGGCCAGTGACATCTCGTTTGTCATGGTCCCGCCGCCTGTGGTCGGCTTTCCAGGCGCGATCCTGTCGCGGGAGTCCGCCGAATCTCCCCTGCTCCTGCTCTCCGGTTGGACCTTTTTCGGCGACGGCTTCGAATAACCGCATCGATGCCATCCGTTTCCGCGCCTGTTGCGACGCGAGTCTGAAAAATCCGGCCGTCAGCGCAGCTGCGACGGCCGAATTTCCGCGAGGTCCTACCAGTGCACGCCGCGCATCAGCGAGGCAAAGGCGATCTGCTCATTGCTGGCCGCTTCGTCCCTGCCCTTCATGCCCTTGGCCGCGGCGGAATCGGGGAACAGGGTGAACGCGGTATTCATGATCACCTCGTAGGCCTTGGGCGCGATCGCGCTCAGGGTGGCGGCAAAAATACCAGTGCGGGTGGCAACGCGCGACGGCCGTTCGATGATCGCCTTGACGATCAGATCGGCCGCTTCGTCCGGTGACAAGGTCGGCACGCTCTCATACATCTTGGTGGGCGCGATCATTGCGGTGCGGACCAGGGGCATATTGATCGTGGTGAAGCAGATATTGGCGTCGCTGAATTCCGACTGGGCGCAACGCGAGAACGCGTCCAGGGCCGCCTTTGATGCGACATAGGCCGAGAACCGCGGCGAGCTCGCCAGTACGCCGATCGATGAGATATTGATGATGTGGCCACGACGACGCTCGGTCATCTTCGGCAACACGCCCATGATCAGGCGCAGGCTGCCAAAGTAATTGAGCTGCATCGTGCGCTCGAAATCGTGGAAGCGGTCATAACTGAGCGCAATGCTGCGGCGGATCGAGCGCCCGGCATTATTGATCAGCACATCCACCGAACCATGATCGGCGAGCACTTTCTTGATCAGCTCGTCGCAGCTCTTCATATCGGTCAGATCAGCCGAATAGATGAAACATTGCCCGCCGGCATTCTCGACTTCGAGCTTGGCCGCTTCCAGCTCATCCTGGCCACGCGCAACGAGGACGACCTTGCCCTTGGCCGCGGATACCTTGAGTGCGGCCGCCTTGCCGATTCCGGCGGAACCACCGGTGATCATCACGACCTTGCCCTTGACCCGTCCTTCAAGCGAACGGTCGACGAAGAGCTCAGGATCGAGGTGGCGTTCCCAGTAATCCCAAAGCCGCCAGGCGTATGTCTCCAACGCCGGAACCTTGATCTTGCTGCCACGCAGGGCGCGTTCGGTCTCGCGATTGTCGTAGCGGGTCGGCTGATTGGCATACCTCAGCGCATCACGCGGAATACCAAGGTCCTTGAGCAACTGAGTGGTGAAGCGCTTGACCGGCGGCAGATTGGCGATGGCACCGCGCACCATCGGCGGCACCACGGCGAACATGCGCGAGTCGATGCGCATGGTCATTTCCGGGGCATGCGCGGCGCGGGCAAAGGTATTGAGCATTTCGCCAACGCGCAGCGGCTCGGCATCCACCAGCTGGAAACAACCGCCGTCCAGCCCCGGCTTGTGCGCGATGTGGTCCATCGCATTGACGACAAAATCGACCGGAACGATGTTCACGCGCGAACCTTCAATGCCGATTGTCGGCATCCACGAGGGCAGCGCCTGGCGCATTTTCTTGATCAGGGTGAAGAAGTAGTAAGGCCCATCAATCTTGTCGATTTCGCCGGTCTTGGAGTGACCGACCACGATGCCCGGCCGATAGATGCGAAATGGGACCTTGCAGTCCTTGCGCACCAGGCCCTCGGAATCGTGCTTGGTGCGGAAGTACGGATGATCGAGGCCCTCGGCCTCGTCGAACATGTCTTCTTTGAATGTTCCGCGGAAATTACCCGCTGCCGCGATCGAGCTGGTGTGATGGAAGCAACCCGCCTTCAACGCTTCGGCGAGTTGGATCGCATGACGGGTGCCCTCGACATTGACCTGCACATTGGTCGCCTCGTCGGCCTGGACGTCGTAAATCGCGGCGAGATGGAAGAAATGCTTGATCTTGCCGCTCATCGACTTGATGCCTGCCGGCGAAACGCCGAGCTTGGCCTTGGTCAGATCGCCGACCACGGGCACGATCGCTCCAGCTTCAGCGCCGAGATTCTCGATGATCGCGTCAAGCTTGGCTGCCGAGCTCTTGCGCACCAGACAATAGATCTTGCCGGTCTTGCCGCGGCGCTTGAGCAGGTTTTGCAGCAGATGACGACCGAGAAATCCGGTAGCGCCAGTCACAAAATAAGTCATTGCTCTCCCCTCTATGGATCGGGCCCGCGGCGGGCAGTCAGGATGAATTGTTGCGGCGCGACAATCGGTGATTCAGAACCACGTCAACGATAACCACGAGCGGCAAGGATGCCTAGCCCGAATTGCACGCAAGGGCCGCGCACTTTGCTCGAGCGTTGCGCGGCCGGGCGGGTCGCGTTGACCGGTTTCGCGACTGCGTGCTACAAGCCGGAGCGCAATCTGCAACCCGCCAACCAACACGGAGCGCTGTCATGGCCGATCTCGGTAAACAGTTTGAAGAGGCAGGAAAAAAGGCCCTGAACCTGAAGGAACGCCCCGACAACGACACCATGCTGAAGCTGTATGCACTGTATAAACAGGGTGCCGGCGGCGATGTCACCGGTGAGAAACCCGGCTTCTTCGACTTTGTCGGCGTCGCCAAGTACGAAGCCTGGGCAAAACTCAAGGGCACGCCTCAGGAAACTGCCCAGAAGCAGTACGTGGATCTGGTCAAGAAGTTGGCCGGCTGAGTCGAACACCGGGGTGCGCCGACCGCGCGCCATTGATCCGGAGTATCAACCGCATTGGGCGCCGGTCGGGCCTCAACGGGGATTGTGAGCAATGGCAACCAAGGCCAAGTCCAGCAGCAGCACCGCCGGCGCATCGAAGACACGCGACCGAATCCTGGATGTGAGCCTGGTGATGTTCAATGACCGTGGCGAACCCAATGTCACGACCAATCATATTGCCGATGAGCTGGAGATCAGCCCGGGCAATCTATACTACCACTTCCGCAACAAGGACGACATCGTCGAGCATCTGTTCGCGCGCTATGAATCGCGCATTGACCAGGTATTGGTGGTGCCCGACGAACGCCTGCCCAATCTCGAAGACATCTGGATGCAGCTGCATCTCGCCTTCGAGACCATGTGGGACTACCGCTTCATCTACCGCGATCTGGTCGATCTGACCAGTCGCAATCGCAAACTGCGCATGCACTTCTCGCGCATCATCAAGCGCGCCACCGCCAATGCCTCTGAAGTACTCAAGGGTCTGGCCGCAGCCGAAGTGCTGCGCGCCAGCCGCGATGAGATCCAGGCCACCGCCAACAACATCATCCTGGTCGCCACATTCTGGCTGAGCTTCAACTCGGTGCGTGGCGCGATGGTCGAAAAAGGCACCGAAGACCTGACCGAAGGCATCCATCAGGTGATGATGCTGATCGCGCCCTTCCTGCGCGATGCCGAGCGCCTGCATCTGAACAACCTGGCCAGCGCCTACGTCCGTTGAACCCGATCGCGTCGCTCGCGGCCTCGCATAAAACAAACCCGGCTTGCGCCGGGTTTGTTTTGTGATCGTGTTCTGGGTGGTCAGCGGCTTGGCAGCGGCAACGCAAGCATTGCCCTATGCCGGAAGACCGCCTTGATCAGGCGCGGCTGCGCGCCGTGGTCTTGCGCACGCTGCCCTTGATTTCCTTGTTCAGCTCGCTGACGCGGCTGAGCAATTCCTGCACGTCACCCTTGGACGGCACGCCGAAACGGCCGAGCACGGCACCGACGCTGTCGCTGATCCTGGCTTCGATCTGCTGGACGTTCTTCAGTGCGCGCTGCTTGATCGGATTGACCAGACCGGCAACCTGCTTGCGTACGCCATTGACGGCCTTGCGGGCATCGGTGTTGGCGGTCTTCACAGCCTTGCGCGTACGTGCCTGGAAGCTCTCACCCTCGGCAACCAGGGTATCGATCGCCTTCTGGCCCTGCTTCTGCACCAGTGATACGGCACCGAGACTGGCCAGAACAAAGCGGCGGCTCGCTTCGCTGGTCTGAGTCGATTTGGTCGTCTTGACGATCTTGGATGACTTGCGCATGAAAAACTCCTTCAATGGTCACGATCGACGCAGTCGTATGACCGCTGACCCTCGATCGCGTTGCGTGCAATCTATGAAGGTGAGCTAGAACAATCACACTATGCAATCGGCGACCGATACACGAAATAGTGATTCTCGCTGTGGAGCATTCGCTCAGTTTTTGTAGAGCGGAGCTTGCCCTGCTGCTCTCGATCTTGCTTCTGTAGAGCGAGGCTTGCCCCGCTGCTCTTGAATTGTTTTGCCCGCTGGCAGGAATCAAGTGCGGCGGAGCAAACCGCTCTCTATGCAATCCCCGGGGAGTACCGAAGGGAGTCGCCAGGGGACAAACGCGATGTCAAGAGCGGCAGCGACCGGGCAGGCTCCGCCTCACGAAATCAATGGCGCGAAGCCACCGAAAGCACCTAAGGCAAGTGCATCAGGCACCCGATCGCGGACAATCATCGAGTTGACTGCGCAATGCGCGCAGTTCCGGCGGCGACCAACCGGTCGCGACGGCAGCGTTCAATGCTTCGCAGGCCTCGCTGCGCTGGCCTGCCGCAGCGAGCGCCTCGGCGAGCAATATCCAGGAACCAACATCCTGACGTGCGGCGATATTGCTGCGTGCAAGTTTCAGTGCTGTGACCGTATCGGCGGATTCGATATAGAAGCCCACCGCGTGTTGCGCGTAAGTCTCGGGCCACCGCGCAAGCAGTTGTGCATAGTGCTCGCGCGCTTCGGCCTGCCAGTGCGCGGCCTCCGTCGTGCGACCGATCGCGCCGAGCAGGGCAGCGTAGCCGGCCATGTATTCGGGATTGCCGGTCTGTGCAATCACCTCGATATACAGGGCCTCGGAGCGCTCGAAGGCGCCGGTCAGGAACAGGCACTCGGCCAGATGTTCGACGGCAACGTAGTAACCGGGGAGGCGCTCCAGCGCGGCCTCGAAAAATGGTATCGCCGCATCCGGACGACCGAAGCGCAGCAGGCTGATGCCCTGTTGTGTATGCAGCCAGGCCAGCGGCACGGGGTGGCTATCGACGCTGAGAAACTGTGCCTGGTGGTAGGCGCTGCTGGCGCAGTCCAGATCACCGATTTCGACACAGCGCTCGGCGATGGCAACGGCATCCGCGCGATCGCTGTACTGCTCTGGCAGGCTCGCCGCCTCGGCCCGATTGACGCCGCGCGCAATGCGAATCTGTGCACGCAGCATGCGCTGGCGCTCGGTCGGCGCGCCGTCTTCGCCCGCGGCGAGGCGATCCAGCGCGAGACCAGCGGCATCAAAACGATGCAGATAACTTGCGATTTCGGCCCAGAGCTGGAGTGCGCCATGCGGCACTGGACTTGACGTTGCCGCCGCTTCCGCCATCTCCACCGCATTGCGAAGCTCTTCGAGATTGCCGTAGGCGCGGTAATGCTCGAACGCGCCACCGGCACGGGCCACCAGCATCTCCGGCGTGTCGGCATCGCTGCGTCGCGCGAACTCAGCCTGCGTCGCCTCCAGGTTGGTCCGATAAACCGCACCCGACGTCGTCGGATGCGCGGCCATACCCAGCGGATATCCGGGCAGCATCAGAACGGCTGGCAGCGCCACATCGCTGCGCACAGCGGCCGGCGTCGCACCTGCGCGCAGTTCCCTCTGCGCGCAGGCCGACATCAGCATCGTTGCGGCCATCAGAATGCCGCGTGCGCAGTGAGCGCGGCTGATCGCAGCTAGCCGGTTCATATCAGTTCGGGTTGCCGAGGAACGGAAAATCGCTGAGGAAGATGCTGTCGTTCCCGACAAAATCGCTGACACCCGGGCCGACCACCGCGCCGAAGGTGTCGTCGATCACATCTCGCGCCAACGTACGACCGCCACACTTACCGGGTACACCCAACTCTACGGCAAGATACTCATCGCAAGCCGCCTTGCTGGTATCGACAAGCAGGCGATCATCGACCAGCACGCTGGCCAGCGTAGCCGGCGGTAGCAGCGCATTGCCGACCTGACCATCCAGCGTATCCAGCGCGGCCAGATTGGCCTCCAGCTCGCCAGCAAATTGGCTCCAGTTGGCGACGCCTTCGGCGCTGTTGTAGGCATTCTTCAGCGCACTGCCGGTGCCCGGCAGGACATTGACCAGCGCAGTATTGATGCCGGGCCGTCCCATGCGATCAATCTGGCCGCTGCTGAGCAGGCTGCAGCTGACACCCGAGATCGAAGTCAGGCGATTGAGCGATATCGTCCCTGTGGTCAAAAACGAGGGATTGGTGCCGTTGTACTGCAGTGTTCCGCTGTTGCAGTCGTTAAAGGTGAATTTGAGTGTGCCAAACGGCACCAGCTGCACATTCGATGCGGTGAACGGCGGCGGGAATCGACCGCCGGCCGTCGAGATCGCGGTGATTGTCGAGCTGTTGCCGACGATGTCACCGGTGCCGAGCAGATAAAGCTGGCCGCCGGCGTTGTTGTAGACCGCCCATAGAGCATTCAGGCGATCAACCCCATCGCCGCCGCGCACGACTTCGAGGTAAAAGCCATGACCGGGATTGGCCGCGTCATACCAGGATCCCGAGATGCCGGCGCTGATGCCGGCGCCGCCGGTGCGTCGAGTCGAGGCGTAGACCTTCACGACAGGGCTCGCTGCGGTCGCACCGGTCAAAGCGTTCGGGATACCGACGACAATGCTCAGCGTATTGAGACCCGCGAAGAAATTGCTGCCCGGATTGTTGAAGCGCGGTGCCAGCGCATTGCGGGTGGCGTTGAAGGCGTTCAGATCGAAGAAGAACGGATCGTCGCGCAGACCGGCATAGACCCGCAGCCCGTTGGACGCCCTGCCGATGCTGCCGACATTGCCGCTGACGGTCTGGTTGCCGAGGCCAGTGCACTCGAAGCGCACCGAGCCGGGGAAACGGCAGGTCAGCACCTGGTCACCCAGGTGGATGCGATAATCGACCGCCGCCGAGAACTGCGACAGGGCATTGGCAACGGGTACCACGGTCACCGCGACTATCAGCTCCTGCGGATTGACCGGATTGACGAAGGTGTAAAGATCATTGATATCTGCGGCGACATCATTGGTCGCGATCGGCGCATCGCGATGATCTGCTGCAAACGCAAGGCTCGAGACAAGCGCCAGGCTTGCCAGTAAGGTTAGTCGTATCACGGTGTGCTCCGGTGGCTGAGGGTGTGCTCACTGTGCACCAGCAATCGTGATCGACCTGTCCAGGATATGTGAGGCAACCGTTCACGATCACGGCTGCGCGCACCCTCGTTGCGGTTGCCTCGGCCTTCAGACGGCGCGTGCTATTTGCCACGCCCGCCAGGCATTGACGATCGTGTCCCAGCGCGAGGACGCTTTGCCGAAACTGCCCAATTCGCGGACTGCCATCGCGGTGAGCACGCGGGCACCACGTTGGCCGTGCCATTGAGCGACGGGCAGCAGGGCGAACGGCGATTGCAATGCAGCCGCGATGCTGACCGCGCCCTCGGCTGCCGCCGCCCGCGCCGAGCCGGTATCGGCGGCGTGCACGCTGAGTTGATGGCGGGCACGTGCGCTGAGTGGCGTCGCCTGCAGCGCCGGCCCTTGTCCGCTGGCCAGTGCTGCAAGATGGCGGCCGCTGACCAGGGCCGTCCAACACAACGTAATCGCTTCGTTGGCGGCCGAACCCACAGCGTCCGCGGGCGCAAAGGCGCGCGCAAACTCCGCTGCAATCTGGCCGTGTGCACTCAGACGGGCATTCCAGTCTTCGCAACCGGTTGAACCCTCGGTTTCGCTGAGCAGGGCATACAAGGGCGCGTTATCGCCGGCCGGTGCCAGCGCCTGGGCAAGTGGATGGCGTGCTGTGCCGCTGCGCATGCGCGTCCATTCGTCGGCCCACCAACCGAGTTTGGCCGCGGTGACCTTGCTATCGCTGGCGCGCCAGACAGCATCACAGAATTCCATCAGCAATACGGCACGCGCGAGCAAACGATCCGACTCCGCCGGCTCGGCATAGAGGCTGGCCAATTCCAGTGCCGGGAAGGCGGCACGCCAGGGGGCGACAAATTCAGCGAACGCGGCATTCATCCGCTGGGCGCGTCGGCGTCAACAGCCGATTCTTCTGCGCTGCGCGCATCGAGCCAATCGATCAGATCTTCCGGCGCGTCAAGAATCGCATCGGCGCCCCAGAGCTCGATCCGATCGTCGGCAACGGCATAGCCAAAGCTGACCGCCAGGGAGTGCGCACCAGCGGCGCGTGCGGACTCGATATCGCGCCGATCATCCCCGACCATGACGGCGCGCTTTGCGGCGATGCCAAGACGACGGCAGGCTTCCAGTACCGGCGCCGGATGCGGCTTCTTCTCAGCCAGCGTATCGCCACTGATTACCACGGAAAATCGGCCGACAAGATCAAAGGCTGCGAGCACCGGCTCGGTCAGCCAGGCCGGCTTGTTGGTCACGATTGCAAGCGCGATGCCGCGCTCCTCCAGAATGCGCAGGGTGCTTTCGAAACCATCGAACAGCCGTGTTTCAACCACAATCTGCTCCCGGTACAGATCGAGGAACAAGGGCAGCATCAAATCCCATTGCTCGGGATCGAGATCGGGAAACGCAGCCTGGATCATCGCGCGCCCGCCCTTGGACACCCAGGGCCGGACCTGCTGCGCGGGCACGTTGTCCAGCCCCTGAGCACGGCGCAAGCGATTGGCGGCGCGGACCAGATCGGGCGCGGTATCGAGCAAGGTTCCATCGAGATCGAACAGCACCGCCTCGATCATTCGACGCGTTCCGCATAGGCGAGGTAATTCACCCCGACATCGCCATTGCGCCAGGCCCGACGCGAGAACGGATCGTAGTGCAGACCTTCCAGCGTGCGCAGGGCCATGCCGTGCTCACGCAGACCGCGGGCAATCTCGCTCGGCTTCAGGAACAGGCTGTAGCGGTGAGTGCCCTTGGGCAACAGGCGCAGCACATGCTCGGCGGCGACAATCGCGAGCGCGAAGCTGCGCGGCCCACGATTGATCGTGGACAGAAACAGCTTTCCGTCGGGTTTGAGCAGATTGCGGCAGTCGGCGAGGATGGCGGCGGGATCGGGCACATGCTCGAGCATTTCCATGCAAGCAATGGCATCGAAACTACCCGGTCGCTCGCGTGCCAGATCGGATGAGGATTGCTTGAGATATTCGATCTCGAGGCCCGATTCCATGGCGTGCAATCGGGCAATATCGATCTGCTCGCCGGAGAGATCGATCGCGGTGACCTCGGCGCCCGCCGCAGCCAGAGCCTCCGACAGGATGCCGCCACCACAGCCGAGATCGAGGATCCGCGCGCCCTTGAGCTGAATTCTCTCCTGCACAAAGGCGAGCCGCTGTGGATTGAGATCATGCAGGGCGCGCGAGGGTCCATTGAGGTCCCACCAGCTGGCTGCCTGCTCATCGAACTTGGCGATTTCACGCGCATCAACACTCATCTTGTGATCCTTTGTTTGCCTGCAGACAGTCCATCGCCGACACGGCTCCGTGCTCGCACCTTAGTGGCCCAGTCCGGCACGAATTCGCTCGCCCCAGGCGCGCGCCATCCCGGCAAGCTGCTGCGGATCGAAATCGAGCAGCCGGCCCTCGTTCAGCTTGCGCACGCCGGCGACCCAGACATCACTGACATCACGCCGATTGCTCGAATAAACGATCTGCGAGATGGCGTTGTACACCGGCAGACTGTCGAACTGATCCAGCCGCAATACACAGAGATCGGCCGACTTGCCAATCTCGAGAGATCCGAACTCGGTCTCCAATCCCAGCGCACGCGCACCGCCCAGGGTCGCGGCCCGCAGCGCCGTCGGCGCATCAAAGGCGGCGGCATCATTGGCGACCGCCTTGGCCAACAGCGCAGCGGTGCGCATTTCGCCAAACATATCGAGGTCGTTGTTGCTGGCGCAGCCGTCGGTGCCGATCGCGATATTGATGCCGGCGCGGCGCAATCTCTCGATCGGGGCGAAGCCACTGGCCAATTTGAGATTGGACTCGGGGCAATGCGCGACACTGATCCCGGCGTCTGCGCAAAATGCGATCTCGGAATCGTTGAGTTGGGTCATGTGCACCGCAATCAGGTTGCGATTGAGCAAGCCCAGACGACGCAGACGCGATAACGGCCGCTCGCCATGCTTGTGGAAAGCATCCTCGACCTCGAATGCCGTCTCATGCACGTGCACATGCACCGGGATATCGAGCTGGTCGGAGTACATCCGGATGCGCTCGAAGCTGGCATCGCTGACCGTATACGGCGCATGCGGCGCCCAGGCGGCACGCAGCAGCGGCACCGCCTTGATCTCGTCGTAGGCGGCCAGGCAGCGATCGAAGTACTCGTCGGCATTGCTGGCCCAGGCGGTCGGAAACTCGATCACCGTCAGACCAATACCGGCACGCATGCCGACCTCGGCATAGACCGCGGCCGCTACCTCGGGAAAGAAATACATCTCGTTGACGCAGGTCACCCCACCGCGCAGCAACTCGGCCGCGGCCAGACGCGAACCGTCACGAACCAGATCGGCACCAACGAAACGCGCCTCGGCCGGCCAGATATGCTCCTGCAGCCACTGCATCAGGGGCAGGTCATCGGCCAGCCCGCGCAGCAGGGTCATCGCCGAATGACAATGGATATTGACCAGGCCCGGCATCAGCGCATGGCCGGGACGACGGATGTGGCTGACTGCGCTGTAGCGCTCTGCGAGTTCGGCGGACGGCAGGATATCGACGATGCGACCGCCGTTGACCACGACGGCGTGCTGGTCGAGCACGACCCCATGCGGTTCCACGGGAACCACCCACTCGGCTTCGACGATCAGATCAACGGATTGTGGGGGCATGGTGCTCGCGCGCTACGGGGCTGGTGCGGGGCATCGTATCCTGCCATTCGCGTCGCGCTGAAGACGCTGCGGCGACGGGGCGTTGGCCCGATCCGGCGCAGGGACACTGCGCCGACGGGGAATCATCCAGCATTCGCCTATTTGACGCGGTTCATGTACTCGCCGGTGCGGGTGTCGCACTTGACCACTTCGCCGTTCTGCACAAACAGCGGTACACGCACGACCGCGCCGGTCTCGAGCTTGGCTGGCTTGCCGCCACCACCCGAGGTATCGCCACGCACGCCAGGATCGGTCTCGACGATCTGCAGCTCGACAAAGGTCGGCGGCGTCACCGTCAGCGGCGCGCCATTCCACAGGGTGACCATGCAGACCTCATTGCCTTTGACCCATTTGGCCGCCTCGCCCATCGCGCTGGCGTCGGCAGAAAGCTGCTCGTGGGATTCCTGGCTCATGAAGTGCCAGAACTCGCCATCGTTGTAGAGATACTCGAGATCGGTATCCAGCACGTCAGCGGCTTCCAGCGAATCGGTCGTCTTCATGGTCAGCTCAACCACACGGCCGGTCTTGATATTGCGGTATTTCACGCGGGTAAAGGCCTGGCCTTTGCCGGGTTTGACGTACTCGGTATCGATGATCACACAGGGGAACCGGTCCACCATGATCTTCATGCCGTTCTTGACGTCGTTCATGCCATAGCTGGCCATGCAAATCTCCAATGCGAATTGCCGCAGGCAACGCGGCTAGAATGATGGGTTGAAGTACTGCCGAGCCGGCGACCCCGGCGTGACCCGCCCATGATAGCTGCAACGCCCCTTTCCGCCCAAGTTACCGACTGGCGCCTGCAATGGCGCGAGGCGGTGACCGATCCTGCGCAACTGCTCGACCTGCTCGGCCTCAGCGGTATCGCCGATCGCCTGCGTGATGTGCCGCGTCAGCAGTTCGGACTGCGCGTGCCGCGCAGCTTCGTGGCGCGCATGCGCCGAGGCGACGCCAACGATCCGCTATTGCGCCAGGTACTGCCGATCCGAGACGAACTGATCGAGGCGCCCGGCTTTGCCCTCGATGCCGTCGGCGACCTGCCCAGCCTGACCGGCGCCGGTGTCCTGCACAAATACCAGGGCCGGGCCCTGCTGATCACCACGGGCAGCTGCGCCGTGCACTGCCGCTACTGCTTTCGTCAGCACTTCCCCTACGCCGAGGCCACGGCGGCTCGCGACCGCTGGAAGTCGGCGATCGAACAAATCCGGTCCGATCCGAGCATCCATGAAATCCTGCTCAGCGGTGGCGACCCGTTTTCGCTGGCGACCGGCCGTCTGCGTGAACTGACCGATCAATTGGCTGGCCTGCCGCAGCTGCGCCGCCTGCGCATCCATACCCGGCTCCCTGTGGTGCTGCCCGCTCGCGTCGACAGCGAACTCACTGACTGGCTGAGGAGTTTGCCTTGGCCGGTGGCCCTGGTCATCCATGCCAATCATGGCAATGAAATCGACGACGAGGTCGTCGGCGCCCTGGCGCGTCTGCGCCATACGGGTGTGCATCTGCTCAACCAGAGCGTGCTGCTGCAAGGCGTCAATGATTCCGTGGATGCCCTGGCAACGCTGTCCGAGCGGCTATTCGAGGCCGGCGTACTGCCCTACTACCTGCACCTGCTTGATCGGGTCCAGGGAGCCAGTCATTTCGAGGTTCCAGCGATCCGGATCGCCGAGCTCGAGCGGAATCTGCGCGCGCGCCTGCCCGGCTATCTGATGCCGCGATGGGTCAGTGAGGTGGCCGGCGAACCCTTCAAGACACCCTATCAGTCGCCCGTCTGAGCCACTGGATTCGGCCCCGAAGGCGATCGTGCCGAAGCATTAATCCAGCGACGGGGTCACGGTTTTTCACATGAATCGCAAGGCAGGTGTCAACGCCTCCTGTCGCCAGAACTCTAGCGCTCAACTGGTCAATTGGAGTACAAAGAGCGTCCTCTGAAAATCATGAATTTATGGCAAAGCAGGAACTCGTCATCCGCATCTTGCTGGTTGAAGATTCGATGGACACCGCCGAACAGCTGGTCAGCATGCTGCGCAATGCCGGAATTCCGGTGCGACCCAGCCGCGCTGATTCGATGAAGGCGGTAGCCCAGCAGATTGCGGACGCCCAACCCGACCTGATCCTGGTCAATGCGGCAAACAAGCAGCCGAGCTTCGCCGAAACCATGTCCGTGGTCGCGGCCACCGGCAAAGACATCCCGGTGATTCCGGTACTCAAGACCCTCGATGAGGCCTCGTTTCTCAGCGCGTTTGCGGCCGGCGCACGCGGTCTCGCCCTGCTCAGTAATTCCGAGCAGGTCCAGCTGGTCGTGCGTACCGAGTATGCGGATCTGCACACGCGGCGTTCGGTGCGTCGCCTGGAAAGTTCGCTGCGGGAGGTCGAGCGTCGCTGCGATGCCCTGCTCGAATCTTCGCGCGATCCGATCGCGTTCCTGCACGAGGGCCTCCATGTCCGCGCCAACAAGGCCTACCTCGACATGTTTGGCTATGACGATTTCGAGGACCTGTCCGGCCTGTCGATTCTCGACATGGTCTCGGCCAAGCATTCCGACGAATTCAAGTCCCTGCTGAAGCGACTGTCCAAAGGCGAGAAACCGCCCGATCGGTTGGAGCTTGAGGCGCGCCATGCCGACGGCGGAAAGTTCGCGGCCATCATGGAATTCACCGAGGCGACGTTTGAGGGCGAGCCCTGCCAGCAGATCACCTTCCATCGCAACGAAATGAATGCCGAGCAGGCCGAAGAGCTCAACCGCCTGCGCGAGCAGGATCTGGTCACCGGCCTGTACAACCGGCAGTTCTTCCTCAATGAGCTCGACAAGGTCGTCGCATTGGCGTCCAAGGGCAATAACGACCTCAGCCTGGTCCTGGTCGAGCCTGACAATTTCCGCAAGGTGCTCGACACCGTGGGTGTCGGCAATGCCGATCTGCTGCTCTCCGATATGGCGGCCCTCGTGCGCAAGAGCGCGCGTGAGGGCGATATCGTGGCGCGCATTGGCGAGCAGAATTTTGCCATCCTGGTCAACAAGGCGAGCCACGAACAGGCCCAGGAAATTGCCGGCAAACTGATCAAGACCTTTGAGGGCCATGTCTTCGAGCTCAACCAGAAATCGGTCAACCTCACTGCCAGTATCAGCGTTGTCCTGATCGGCGAGAAAATCGCCAACGCACAGACGATCATGGGCGAGGCGGCAAACGGACTGCGCGCGGCACAGAACGCCGGCGGCAACCGCGTCAATACCTTCGATCCGGCTGCCCAGGACAAGGCCGACGCAGAAAAGCAGCGCGCCTGGCTGAATCTGGTCAAGGATGCCCTGGCCCACGATGGTTTCTCGCTGTTTTTCCAGCCGATCATCAGCATCCTCGGCGAAGAAGGCGAATTCTACGAAATCCTGCTGCGCCTCAACGGACCGAAGGGAGAAATTGCGCCGGGCTTCTTCCTGCCGATCGCGGAACGCAATGGCCTGATGCCAGCCATTGATCGCTGGGTAATCTCACGGGCGATCAAGGTGCTGGCCGAGCGTGAGCGCGAGGGCCGCAAGTGCACGTTCTTCGTCAAGATCACGCCCTACTCGGTCGAGGACGCCAGCCTGCTGCCGTGGTTGACGGCGCAATTGCAGGCGGCACGCCTGCGCGGCGATGCCCTGGTCTTCGGCATGCCCGAGAGCAAGGTCGTCACCAACCTGACCAATGTGCGCAAATTTCAGAAGGGCCTGGAACAGTTGCACAGCCACTTCGCGATCGAGCAGTTCGGCAGTGGTCTGAACTCTTTCCAGTTGCTCAAGCACATCGACCCCAAATACCTCAAGGTCGATCGCACCTTCATGGCCGATCTCGCCAAGAACAAGGACAGCCAGGCCCGTGTCCGCGAGATCTGCGATCAGGCGCGCGAAGCCGACAAGATCACCGTGGCCGAATTTGTCGAAGACGCGGCCAGCATGTCGATCCTGTTTTCCTGCGGGGTGAACTTCGTGCAGGGAAACTTCCTGCAGGAGCCCGAGAAGGTCATGTCCTACGATTTTGGCGGCGCCTGAGCAAAACTCCAGCGCCCCGCTGCTGCCTACGGGGCAGCCACCGGTCGACCATCGAACCAGCGCCCGATCAGGGCGCGCTCGTCATCGCTCATCCGGGTGATATTGCCGAGCGGCATGACCTTGAGCACCACGGTCTGCTGGTGAATCTTGTAGGCATTCGCCTCGATCTGCGCCGCCGTATCGAACATTGCGCCGAGCGGCGCGCTCGGCATGATGGTCGGCTTGGCCGAATGACAGACGGCGCAATGCTGCCGGATCACCGGGAAAATATCGGCGGTAACGGGCGCAGATGACGCGCCGATTGCA
Organism: Lysobacterales bacterium; assembly: GCA_038255435.1. Taxonomy (GTDB): domain Bacteria; phylum Pseudomonadota; class Gammaproteobacteria; order Xanthomonadales; family Ahniellaceae; genus 0-14-3-00-62-12. The sequence goes on along the minus strand of JBBSLG010000021.1, from coordinate 45,564 downwards.
GCCTGAGCGTCTGCGGCGACGGCTGGCGTCGGCGACAGCGCTGATCGATCCGACGGCGCGCTGATCACCGGCGCGACCGACGGCGACGCGATGAGCTCGGGCTTGCGCGGCGCCAACCAGGCGAACACGAGCACCAACACGACGGCCCCGGCAGCGAGCAGGCTCCAGGCGCGATCCCCGCTATGCCAGAGCACAAAGAATTGCCGGATCAGCGCCGCTGCGGTCATGAACATGGCCAGGATCAGCCAGCTGTGCGGATGCGCGAAGGCCGGCGCATAGTGAGTGGCCAGCATCGCGAAGACCACCGGCAAGGTGAAATAGGTGTTGTGCACCGAGCGCTGCTTGCCGCGTTGCCCGGGCAACGGATCCGGTTTCTCACCGCGGGCCAGGGCGGCGACCAGTTTGCGCTGCCCCGGAATGATCACGAAGAACACATTGGCCGACATGATGGTCGCCAGCACGGCGCCGACCAGGAGGAAGGCGGCCCGCCCGGCGAACAGATGGGTCGCCGCGTAACAGCTGAGCAGAACCAGGGCGGCAACCGCTACGCCGAGCAGGCGATCACGGAAGCCGACTGCCCGGCACAGCAGATCGTAGGCAATCCAGCCAACGATCAGAAATCCTATCGCGATGGTGACCGCCTGCGACCCGGTCAGTGCGGCGACGGCAGGATCGACCAGATAGAGCTGGGGCGAGCGCAGATAGAGGATCGCGAACAGGGCAAATCCGGACAACCAGGTGGTATACGACTTCCACTTCGACCAGTGCAGGTCTTCCGGCAGTTCAGCCGGGGCCGGCAGATATTTCTGCTTGTGGTAAAAGCCGCCGCCGTGCACCGACCAGCTTTCACCAGACAGGCCCTGTGCAGGATTGCGCGGCGGCTTGAGCCCGCGATCCAGCGCCACGAAATAGAACGACTCGCCAATCCAGGCGATCGCGGCTACGACATGCAACCAGCGCAGCAGGAAACCTGCGCCCTCGATAATGAATTCCGTCACAGACTACCTCAGGAAAAATTCCGTGCCCGCGCCACGCTGCTCAGCTACCGCGATAGCTGCTGTAGCTGTACGGCGAGACCAGCAAGGGAACATGATAATGCGCGTTCGCATCGCTGATACCAAAGCGCAGCACGACGACATCGACGAAGGCCGGGCGCGGCAGTTCGAGCCCGCGCGCAACGAAGTAATCACCGATCGCGAACTCCAGTTCGTAGACGCCGGTCCGCATCGCATCGCCTACCAGCAGGGGCGCATCGCAACGACCATCGCCATTGCTGATGTGCTGGGCAAGCAGTTCGCGGTCGGTATTGTCCAGCCGGTACAGGCTGATCGCGACGCCTGCAGCAGGACAGCCATGCGCCGTGTCGAGGATATGGGTGCTCAGTTTGCCCATGGCGATGCTCAGTGCAGACCGCGCGCGGCGAAAAATTCCGCCAGTCGCTGGTGATCGGCGTGTTTCTCGGCCGGGCTGGCGAAACTCGCCTCGATGCTGTTGGCCGCCAGCTGGCGTGCATGGCTGGTGCCCATGCCCAGCGCCGAGAAGGTCTCGACAAAGTTCTGGTTGATGTAGCCGCCGAAATAGGCCGGGTCATCCGAATTGACGGTGGCGACCAGTCCGGCATCCAGCATGGCGCGGATATTGTGCTGGTCCAGCGTTTTGAACACACAGAGTTTGAGATTCGAAAGCGGGCACACGGTCAGCGGGATGCGGTCGCGAACCAGACGCTCGACCAGCCTGGGATCCTGCAGGGATTGCACGCCATGATCGATACGCTCGACCTTGAGTACATCCAGCGCGCTCCAGATATAGGCCGGCGGGCCTTCCTCGCCGGCGTGGGCAACGGCACGAAGATCAAGGTGCCTGGCCTCGGCGAACACACGCGCAAACTTCTCGGGCGGATGACCGAGCTCGCTCGAGTCGAGCCCGACGCCGATGAACTTGCCGATATGCGGCCGCGCCTGTTCCAGAGTCGCCAGCGCATCCTCCTCGCTGAGATGGCGCAGAAAGCAGAGGATCAGTTCAGCACGAATGCCGAGCTCCACCCGCGCCCGATCGGCGGCCCGGCGCAATCCGTTGATCACCGTTGCGAAGTCGACTCCGCGCTCGGTATGGGTCTGCGGATCGAAGAACAGTTCCGCATGGATCACATTGTCCGCCTTGGCGCGCAGAAAATAGGCCCATGCCATATCGAAGAAATCCTGCTCGGTGATCAGAACGCTGGCACCGGCGTAGTAGATATCGAGGAAACTCTGGAGATTGCTGAACGCGTAGGCCGCACGCAGGGATTCCACATCCGGATACGGGAGCGCAAGCCCATTGCGCTCGGCCATCGCGAAAATCAGCTCGGGCTCGAGCGAGCCCTCGATATGGATGTGCAGTTCCGTCTTCGGCATCGCGCACAGAAGATCGGCAAGTTGAGGATCGAGGGCGGTGGACATGAGGTAATCCCGAGGCAGCAATAGCTGCAGTCTGCCCGAATCGAACGATCAGGCATAGCCGACCGCGTGGCCGCGGCCGCGTCGCGCTTCCGACCGCGCGGTGCCCGCGCTAACCTTGGCGGATGACGAATACGACAGTTTTCAAGTTGAACGGCGACGAAGTAGAGCTCAGTGGTACGGCGCCCACCGAGTCCCTGTTGCGCTGGCTCAATCGTCGCGGCATGAGCGGAACCAAGGAAGGCTGCGCCGATGGCGACTGTGGCGCCTGTACGGTGGCGGTCATCGAGCAGGATGCAGAGGGTCGCGCACGCTTCAGCGCCTGCAACAGCTGCCTGATGCCGATGGGCACCCTGCCTGGCCGCGAGGTGATCACGGTGGAGGCCCTTGCCGATGCGTCGGGCCTGCATCCGGTGCAGACCGCCCTGGTCGCCTGTTCGGGCTCGCAGTGCGGTTATTGCACGCCGGGATTCGTGATGAGTCTGTTTGCCGGCTACTACGGTAGCGAATTGAACGACCTCACCACCGAAGGCAATCTCTGTCGCTGCACCGGCTATAAGCCGATCCGCGAGGCGACGCGCCAACTCACACTGAGCCCACAGTCGCGAGACCGCTTCCACGATCTGCTCGCCGAGCCGCGCCTGCCGCTGTCGGCCGCCGCCTTGGGTAGCTTCCATAGCCCGACCACGATCGACGAGGCACTGCGCCTCAAACAGGCACAGACCGAATGGGCATGGATCAGCGGGGCGACCGATCTCGGCGTCAGCCTCAGCCATGGCCAGAGCGTGGCGCCCGGCTTCATCGCACTCGACCGCATCGCAGAATTGCGCGAAATCAAGGTCGACGCTGACCAGATCCGGATCGGCGCCACGGTCGCGCTCACCGAACTCGAAGAACACCTGAGTGGACTGATACCCGCCCTCGATCAGATGCTGCCCTGGTTCGCGGCGCGCCAGGTGCGCAACCGTGCAACGATTGGCGGCAATCTGGGCAGCGCCTCGCCGATCGGCGACCTGCTGCCGATTCTGCTTGCGCTCGATGGCAGTATTCACCTTCGCGGACTGCGTGGCGAGCGGGTGATTGCGGCCGCCGAGTTTTTTCTCGACTATCGCAAGACCGCGCGTGGGGCAGACGAATTGATCACGGCGATCAGCCTGCCACGACACCCGAACCTGATGACGGCTGCCTACAAGGTCGCCAAACGGCAGACCGATGACATCAGCATCGTCGCCGCCGTCTATGCCATCGAACGCGACGACAACGGCCGGGTAAGCCTTGCCCGCCTCGCCTACGGCGGTGTCGCCGCGATTCCGTTGCGCGCCCGCGCCACCGAGCAATTTCTGCTGGGCAAGACCCTGGATAGCGACTGTATCGAGCAGGCCTGCCAGATTCTGTGCGGCGAATTCAAGCCGCTCAGCGATCACCGCGCCAGCGCCGGGTACCGCAATGAACTCTGCGCCAGCCTGTTCCAACGATTCGTTGCGGAGCACGCGCAGTGAGCCGCGTGCACGAAAGCGCCATCGGCCATGTCACTGGACGCGCGATCTATACCGATGAGCAGCACGAGCCCAGCGGCCTGCTCAGCCTGTATCCGGTGCAGTCGCCACATGCCCATGCGCGCATACTCGGCATCGACAGCGCAGCCGCAAGCGCGCTCGACGGCGTGGTCGCGGTACTTACCGCCAGCGATATTCCCGGCGAAAACGATACCGGCCCGATCATCCATGACGAGCCGCTGATTCCCGCTGAGACCGTGCAATTCCATGGCCAGGCGGTCGCCTGGGTCCTGGCCCGTGACGCGCGCACGGCAGCCGCTGCTGCGCGGCTGGTAGAGGTCGAATACGAACCGCTACCGGCCCTGCTCGACATCGAACAGGCAATCGCCGCCGGTTCCTTCCATCTGCCAGCAGCGAAGGTGGCGCGCGGCGATGCCACGGCAGCCTTGGCATCTGCCGAGCACCGCGTCGAGGGCGAACTCGCGGTCGGTGGGCAAGATCATTTCTATCTTGAGACCCAGGCCAGTTGGGTCAGCATCGATGCCGAGGGCACGGTGCAGATCTGCTCTTCCACGCAACATCCAACCGAGACCCAGATCATCGTCGCCCGCGTGCTCGGCATTCCCGCCCACCGCGTGGTCTGCCGTTGCCTGCGCATGGGCGGCGGCTTTGGCGGCAAGGAAACCCAGGCCAATCCCTATGCCGCCGTGGCTGCATTGGCGGCCTGGAAATCCGGCCTGCCGGTGCGCATCAAGTTGCCGCGCGGCATCGATATGCAGATGACCGGCAAACGCCATCCCTTCTTCGCACGCTACCAGGCCGGCTTCGATGCCGAGGGTCGCTTGCAGGCGATCGATCTCGATCTCTATGCCGATGGCGGTTGGAGCGTGGACCTGTCACCACCGGTGCTGATGCGTGCGATGGTCCACGTCGACAACGCGTACTTCATTGCGCACGTCGCGATCCGCGGGCTGATCTGCAAGACGCATCTGGCCTCCAATACCGCGTTCCGCGGCTTTGGCGGGCCACAGGGGATGATCGTCGGCGAGGAAATCATCGATCGCATTGCACGCCATCTGGGGCTCGATCCAGTCGTGGTACGCGAGCGCAATTTCTATCGAGTCGGCGAAACCCCCGATCGCAACCAGACCCACTATGGTCAGCCCGTTGTCGATAACCAGATCGACCGGCTCTGGCGCCAGTTGCTCGAGCGCAGCGATTTCCATGCGCGTCGCGCGGACATCGCCGCGTTCAACAGCGCGCATGCGCACTGCAAGCGCGGCATTGCGATTACGCCGGTGAAGTTCGGCATCAGCTTCAACAAGACCGAATACAACCAGGCCGGCGCCCTGGTCCACATCTACACCGATGGCAGCATCCAGCTCAATCACGGCGGCACCGAGATGGGACAGGGCTTGCATACCAAGATGCTGGCGGTGGCGAGTCGCGTGCTCGGCGTGCCCGACAGCAGCATCCGGATCATGGCAACCAGCACCGACAAGGTGCCCAATACCTCGGCAACCGCTGCCAGCAGTGGCTCCGATCTCAACGGCCAGGCGGTCAAGGCCGCCTGCGAAACCCTGCGCGGACGACTGACTCCAGTTGCAGCCCAACTGCTTGGCGGGCAGTCCGAGGACGTGATCTTCGATGACGGTCGCGTCCATCTCACTGGCGCGCCTGCTCAATCCCTCGGCTTCAGCGAAGTGGTGGCAGCGGCCTATCGATCACGGATCAGCCTGTCCTCGACCGGGTATTACCGCACGCCCGGGTTGAGCTGGGATCCGGTACTCGGCCAGGGCCATCCGTTTTACTACTTTGCCTATGGCGCAGCCGTCAGCGAAGTCGATGTCTGCGGCTACACCGGCATCCATAGTCTGCGCCGCGTCGACCTGCTGCATGATGTCGGCGACTCGCTGGTCGAGGCCATCGACCGCGGCCAGATCGAAGGCGGTTTCGTCCAGGGCATGGGCTGGCTGACCTGCGAGGAACTGCGCTGGAACAGCACTGGCCGCCTGCTCACCGATGCGCCGAGCACCTACAAGATTCCGACCATCGGCGATGTCCCGGTCGAGTTCAATGTCGATTTCTATCAGCGCGACGAGGCCCCGAGTACCGAGGTGATTTTCCACAGCAAGGGAGTCGGCGAGCCTCCGCTGATGCTCGCGCTAAGTGTGCGCGAGGCATTGCGCGAGGCCATCGCAGCATTTGGAAACGCAAACCGGGTAGATCTTGCCGCGCCATCGACCCCGGAAGCAATCTTCCGGGCGATCGCGGACGTGCGTGCACGGACCGGCTGATGGACGCGCTGCCTGACCATGGATGAACGATTGTTCGCGCGACTGGCGCGCCTGCTCGAAGATGGGCCCTGCGTGCTCGCCTCGGTGATCCAGACCCGCGGCGCGACGCCACGCAAATCCGGCAGTCGCATGCTGATCAGCGCGGCGCATGCCGAATTCAGCATCGGCGGCGGCGCTGCCGAGGCACGGGTTCTGGTCGCAGCGCGCGACTTGCTGCAGACAGGCGCGGAACGCCGTCAGCTCGATATCGACCTCAGTGGTCGTGCCGGCGCAGCCGGTATCTGCGGCGGACTGATGCAACTGGCGCTGCGCCGCTGGCATGGCCCGGAAGACCTCGCCCGTGCCCAGACCATCGCCGCGCAACTCGCCGCCGGCCAGCGTGTCCAGCTCAGTGAATCCGCTCCTGGAATGCCAAGCGGTGGATGGGCCCTGCCCAATCCGCGCCTGCTGATCGTCGGCGCGGGGCACTGTGCTGCTGCGCTTTGTGATCTCGCTGCCCACCTGGACTACGACGTCTGGGTGCACGATGCACGTGCCGACATGCTGGCCGCGCCAGAATTCGCGCGGGTGAGCCGGATCAGCGGTCCAAGCGATGAACTGGTTCGCGCCTTTGACAGCGGGCGGACACTGCTGGTGGTTCTGCTCAATCGCGATTTCACCCAGGATGTCGCTGCGCTCAGGGTGCTCGCTGGCCAGCCGTGTCGATACCTTGGCATGATGGGCAGCCAACGGAGAATCGTCGAGGTGCGCGCCGCCCTGGGTGCCCAGAGCGAACGACTGTCCGCTCTGACCGCACCGGTGGGTCTGGAGATCGGTGCGCACACGCCTCACGAGATCGCGGTCAGCATCCTCGCGCAACTGATCCAGACTCTGCAGCACTGAAGCGCGGACGATCCCTATGCGCCGGGCGCAGGCGAAACCGGTATCCGGGTCTTGTGGCAGCGCCTGGCATTGTCGACGGCCAGGCGAAACTCCTCGGGTGGCATGGTCTCTGCGATCGCTGGCGATGCAAGCCCCTCGATCCAGACCACGACATTGCCCGGTTGCTGCGAGAGCGCCGTCAGCAGGCTGCGCATTCGTGAACGGCCAAAGCCGAGCCGTTGCTGGCCCATGCGCCAATCCGTGGTGATGAAACTGCCATCGGCAAACTGCAGGCCCTGACTGCCCAGTCGCGCATCAAAGGTCGCTACAACAGCCGGCGATTCAGCTATTCGGATATCCCCGTCCACTTCGAGAAACAGGTACGGACCCTCGTCATCGATGTCGACGACCAGGCGCAGTTCGGTCGAACCCAGCTCGGGCTCGAAGAACAGTAGTGGCTCCGAACTGAATCCGCAGCCAGCCGGAAGTCGCAGGCCCGACCGGACTTCGGTGGGCAACTCGGCGCGCCCGCCATCCATCCTGGGCAGTCCCGCCCGCGAACAGGGCTGATCACGAAAGACGGGCTCGCCATGCCGACCCAGGCAGCGGAAGATGCGCTCACCTGCGCCAGCCTCGGCTGCCGTGCACAGGCATAGCGACAGCGACAGGGCCAATCCCCGCAGGCACCGCTGGCTGATATGAGTTTGCTTGAGACGCATCATTACTCCGCTGCCTGCATGATGCCACGCATGCCCGCTGTCGCAGGTGCGATCCGGTCGCAACGTGGCTCCACCAGGCTGCGCGTGTTCAGGCAGATGGCTGGGGCTGCATACACGCGGCAGCTATCACTGCGATATTCTGCCGATGCCAGAACTGTCGCCGTGCAAGACTTGTCTGCATGCAGGCAAAGGTTCATGCACGGCATTGAAGTTACTGCGGCGCATCCCCATGGAGTAGTGATGAGCATATTGTCCGGTGGTCTTCCCCACTTTTTCGCGCGACTGCGTTCGCCCATCCTGTTCACCGTCATCGCCGCCTTGTTCGTGCTCGATGTGCTGATCCCCGACTTCATCCCCTTCGTCGATGAAATCCTGCTCGCCGCTGGTACCGTGATGCTGGCGCGTTGGCGCAAACCAGAGCCTGTCGCACCGCTCGCCAAGCAGGGCGACTGAGCGGGCATGCTGATCGACAGCCATTGTCATCTGGACGCGGCCGAGTTCGATGCCGATCGCGATCAGGTGCTGGCGCAGAGCCGGGCCGCGGGTGTTGACGGCATCCTGGTGCCCGCGGTCGATCGGGACAGCTGGTCCGCCATCGCGCGGCTCGCCGCGCAGGATGCTGCCATCTATCCGGCCTACGGACTGCATCCGATGTTTCTCGACCAGCACCAGGACGCCGACCTTGCCGCATTGCCGGATTGGCTCGAGCACAACCGCTGCCTCGCCATCGGCGAATGCGGGCTGGATTTCCATGTCGAGGGACTCGACCGTGATCGCCAACTCGAGATCCTGCGTCCGCAGTTGCAGCTCGCTGCGGAACGCGTGCTGCCGGTGATCCTGCATGCGCGTCGGGCACTCGACCCACTGTTGGCCGAGGTCCGCCGCTATCCCGGCTTACGCGGCATTGTTCACAGTTTTTCCGGCAGTGCCGAACAGGCCAGGCAGTGGACGACACGGGGTTTTCTGCTGGGCATCGGCGGTCCGGTGACCTACCCGCGCGCGGCACGACTGCGCCGCATCGTTGCCGATTTGCCGATCGAGCATCTGGTGCTCGAAACCGATGCACCGGATCAGCCGCTGTGCGGGCATCAGGGCGAGCGCAATTCACCCGAGCGTCTGCTCGATGTACTCGCTGAAGTCGCCATACTGCGCAATACGAGCCCCGCAGCGCTCGCCGCCGCGACATCGAGAAATGTACGCGGACTGTTGAACATCTGAGCACTGGCGCCGCCAGGAAGGGCGACGACTCGCGGCGAGCTCAGTCGACCGCAAATCGCTCGGCCAGGCCAAGACGGGCGCGTCCGTGCTCGGCAACAATCTGATCAACCACGGCCTGATCGGCTTTCCATTCGGCCGTCTGCGCCGCGTGCTCGAGCGTGCGCGCCAGCTGCGAGAGGATGTTGGCACCGATATTCGCCGAAGTGGATTTGATGCTGTGCGCCGCGCGCCGCACCGACTCGGCATCGGCACTGTCCATCGCAGCCTGCAATTCGCCGAGCAGTCGCTTCGAATTATCGAGGTACATGCGGACCAGCCGCGCCGCCAGCCCGGGCATGCCCTGATCCTCCATTTGGCGCATCTCATCGAGCCGACCCCAGTCAATCGCTGGTCCAGCATCCGGAATCTGGTTCATCATTCGATCTCCGCCGCGATGACGCCGCTCGATTCCGACACCTGCCGTGCGCCGAATTTCTTCGGTACGTCCGCGCTCGATGGAACCGGATCGGCCAGCAGGCGTTCGATACCGCGTGCGACCGCGGCCATCGCGAAGGCCGCGGTGATATGCATGGCCGCGCCGAGTCCGCCACCGCAATCGAGCTTGCCGGCCTCGGCTTCGGGCCGGGTGCCGCACACGCTGCCATCGGCCTGCGGATAGCGAACATTTTCCAGCGAGTAGACCGCCGGGATTCCGAAATAGCGATCGCGATTGCGCGGAAAGCCGAACTCGCCGCGCAACTTCTTGCGGATCAGACTCAGCATCGCATCGTGTTCGGTGCGACTGAGATCGCGCACCTGGATCCGGGTTGGATCGGTCCGGCCACCGGCCGAGCCGCAGACGATCAGGGCCTGTTTGCGGCGCCGGCACCAGGCGATCAATTCGACCTTGGTGCGGAACGCATCGCAGGCATCTATGACCAGGTCACAATCCCGATCGAGCAGTCGCTCCATATTCGAGAGCGTCAGGAACTCGACGATTTCGTCGACCTGCAGCCCGGGATTGATCGCGCGCAGGCGCTCGCCCATCGCGCGCACTTTGGAGCGGCCAAAATTTCCTTCGAGCGCGGGCAGCTGTCGGTTGGTATTCGATACACAGATATCGTCCGCGTCGATCAGGCTGATCCGGCCAACCGCTGAACGCGCCAACGCCTCGGCGATCCACGAACCCACCCCGCCGATGCCAATCACGGCAACGTGCGCCGCGCCCAGGCGCGCCTGGCTGCCGCGTCCATAGAGCCGATCGATACCGGAAAACCTGTCGTCAGCCTTCATCTTTCATCGACCTGTGCGGGACTCTCTTCAATGTGATCTGGCGTGCATTCGCTTGCTCGCTGACCGGCGCCGACCTGAGCAGGGCTGAAATTGCGCAATGCATGGCAAGCGATCAACCATCATGCGCGTCGCTGGAATAGCGACGATAACCCACCGTCGCGGCGCGCTGCGTGGCGACCAGTGTATCGTCGCTGGCACTAGAATGCGCGCCGCAGCGGGACCGCCATCAGGGAGGTCCGTGCGCTCGACGAGGATTGTTCATGCGTATGCTGTTCCTGCTCCTGCTCGGACTCGCAGCCGGCGCCCTCGGCGGCAGCATGGCCGCGCGCAGCATCGCGATGGGCCATGCCTACCCGCGTGGCGTGATGGCCGTGCTCCAGGTGCGACTTGGCAATGCCCGGCGCGCGCTCGAGCACCGGCCCTCCTGTGACCTCGCTCGCGGCCGGCTGGAACTCGCCGCCATCGCCCGCTTCAGCAGCGAGATCGCCCCCGCCCTCAACGCCGACACCGATCCGCGCCTGCTGGAACTGTCCGCACAGATGCTGGCGACTGCCGAGCGAGCCAGCGAAGCGGAGGCCGCTACCTCCTGCAACACTCTGGTCAGCCGGATACGACAGGTTGACGAAGCCTGCACGGCCTGCCATAGGGAGTATCGCTGACCAGTCGTCGCGCCGGCGGGTCCGACCATGCGCATTCGAAGGCCCTGACTGTCGATCTCGCCAGACACCGCGACGCACTCCCCTGCTAAGCTCGAAAGACCTATGCGTCGGCCCATTCCGTACGCCGCGGACCGTGCCCTGCACAGCTGCGCCTTGCACATCAATACGAGAACACCTAGTCCATGAAATGGCTGTCCTTCCTGTCGAAACCTGCTTGGGAAAGCGCTGATCCCGTCAAGCGTGCCGCCGCAGTCGCGAGCGAAGCCCATCCCGACCTGCTCGGCAAAATCCCGGATCTGGCCCGGCATGACAGCGATCCCGACGTGCGCAAGGCTGCCGTTCGCCGGGTCGATGATCTTTCCCTGCTCTCCGATCGCGGCCGACTCGACCCCAGCGCCGAAGTCCGCGAGGCAGCGCGACTGCGACTGCGTCATTTCATGCTGGACGCCAAGACACCGTTCGAACAGCGCCAGCGCCAGGCTCTGGCAACCGACGACCATGAATTGCTGGAGGCTCTGGCCGTGCAATCGGTCGAGACCGATATGCGTCGCGCTGCCCTCGAGCGAATTCAGCGCACCGGCTTTCTGCTCGAACGTTGTCTGAAGGACAGCGATCCGCAGTTGCGCATCGAACTGCTCGACCGGATCGAAGACCCGGCCGCGCTGGAGCGCATTGCCGAGGGCGCCCGCAAATCCGACAAGCGACTGTCTCGCCTCGCCCGTGATCGCCTCAGTGCCGCCCGGCTACGCAATGGCGATCCGACCGCGATTCGCGCGCGCGCTGAGGCCATCTGCAGCGCACTCGAGGCATTTCTGCGCCAGCGCCCGCTCGATCTGACCAAACGCATGGCCGATCTTGCCAGCGACTGGCAACAACTTGCACCCGCCCCCGACGAAGCCATGGCGCGACGCTATCAGGGCCTGGTCGACACCCTGCGCCATATGCTCGAAGTCGCGGCACGGCCCGATGAACCGGCAGCGCCGGCAATGGCCGAACCGATCGCGGCGATTGCCGAGCTTGAAGCCGGAACAGAATTTGCGAGCGCGGGCGTCGATCAGGAAGACCCTGATCTACGTGCTCTGGTTGAAGCCTTCGAGCAAAGCGCCGGCATGTCCGCGGCGGCACTTGAGGAAATGCAGCAGCGTTTCCGCAGCCTGTTTGCCAGGGCCGCGCCCGGCGAGGCCAACCGTACGCTGCAAGCGCGCCACGAGCAGCATCTGCAGCAACTGCGCTCGGCCCTGCTCGAACAGAATCGCCAGCAGGAACAGGCCCGGCGCGCTGCGCAGACCGCCCTCGCCGACTACAGTCATGCCCTCGACGCCGGACGACTGTCGGAAGCTCGCGCCGCCCGTCAACGCGCGCATGCGCTCGAAGCCGGCTTGCCCGCGGCGGATCGCGATGGCAAGCGGCTCGAACACTGCGATGCCGAATTTGACAAACTGCAGCGCTGGCAGCGCTGGTCAAACGACAGTCAACGGAAACGACTCTGCGACGAGATCGAAGCCAGCATGGGCAGTGGCGAGCATCCCGACGCCCTGCTCACCCGAATCAAGAGTGCACAGGCCGAATGGCAGCGGCTGGACGAATCCGAGCGCGAGCCCGGACAAGCCGAAGCCCCGGCGAGCGGGCTCGGCAAACGATTCCGTGTGCTGTGCTCAAAGGCGATCGCGCCGGCACGGCCTTATCTTGAAAAGCGCAGCGCCCTGCGTTCGCAGAAGCGCGATGAAGTCAGCCAGCTGATCGAGGAAGTCGAACAGACCCTGGCCAACTCCGCCCTGAGCTTCGACGCGCAGGCTTTGCGCAAGCGCGTCATCGAAGGACTCCGTCAGCTCGACGAGGTTCCGCCGCAGGAGCGCCGCAAGCTCTCCGAACGCCTGCGCGCCGCCAAGGACTCGCTCGACAACCGGATCAACCAGAGCCGTGCCGATGCCGAGGCTGACAAGCGCAAATTCATCAGCCAGTTGCGTCGCCGCCTGGGCCAGGGCGAGTCTGCCGATGCGATCAATGCCGCCAAGGATGCGATGGCGCGCTGGAAAACCCTGCCGCGCGGTGACCGCAAGGTCGAGGACCAGCTCTGGGCAGAACTGCGTGCCGTAGTTGATCCCGTGTTCGAGAAATCCAAACTCGAGCGCGGCGAACAGGAGGCTGCCCAGGGTGCCGAGCGCAGCGCAATTGCCGAAGTGCTAGCCGAGGCCGGCGCACTGGCCGGCAGCGAGCACGAGGCGCATGCCCTGGAGACCCGTATGGCCGCGCTGCAGCAGCGCTGGCGCGCGCTCGCCAATCGCGGTCGCGACGACGAGCGCGAATTCGATCGTCTGCTCGACGCCATTCGCCATGCCCAGCGCGGCAAACTGGCCGACTCCGCGCGCCGCTCACGTGGCGAAGCGCAGCGCCTGCGCGCCGCCCTGATCGCCAGCGCTGCCGAGACCGATCCTGCCGAGGTTCAGACCGCCCTGCGTGCCGAGATTTCCGCTGCCGCGCTGGCCGCTGCTGATCGTGCGGCTCTCGGCGCCCACCTCGCGGCCCTGCAAGCGTCGAATACTGTCGATATCGATGAGGCACTGGCCGAGCTTGAATGGGATGCGGTGCTGGCCGAACTCCTGGCTGGTATCGATTCGCCCGCCGACGCCCAAGCGCTGCGCAAGCAGGTGCAGATGCATCGTCTCGCCGAGAAACTCGGCGGCGCCGCCTCGGGTGTCGTCAGTGAAGAAGCCGCAGCGCTTTGGTTGCGCTGGCTGACCCATTCGGGCCTCGCGCCAGCGGAGCGAATATCGCTCGATGCGCGGATTGCACTTGCACTCGATCGTCTGCTCGATCAGGCCTAAGGGAACGATCCAGAATATGCGGCGCGACGGCAGGTTCATGCACGAGCGCCCTGCTACGGAATCACCGGCATGAAGCTGCTGGTCGTCGAAGACAATCCACATCTGGTCGCGAATCTCTTCGAGTATTTCGAAGAACGCGGCCACGTGCTGGACGCCGCACCCGATGGGCTGACCGGCCTGCATCTTGCCGTCGCCAACAGCTACGACGCGATCATCGTTGACTGGATGCTGCCGCGGCTGGATGGTCCAACCCTGGTCGAGCGGCTGCGGCGTGACTCCGGGATCCGCACGCCCATCATCATGCTGACCGCGCGCGATGAATTGCCCGACAAGCTCGCAGGCTTCCACGCCGGTGCCGACGACTATCTGACCAAGCCGTTCGATCTGGCTGAACTCGAAGTGCGTCTGCACGCCTTGCTCGCCCGCTCACAGCCGCAGGCACACCTGCGCCGCGAACTGGTCGTTGACGGGCTGAGCCTGAACCTCGACACCCTGGAAGTTGTGCGCGATGGCACCGCGCTGAAACTGTATCCGGCTTGCCGGAAATTGCTGGAGGCGCTGATGCGCGCCTCGCCGGCGGTGGTAACGCGCGAACGCCTCGAAGAAGTGGTCTGGGGCGATTCACCACCCGACACCGACATGCTGCGCTCGCATATGTATGAACTTCGCCGTGCCGTCGATGGTGGCCGCACGCCCAAGCTCATCCATACCATTCCGCGCAGCGGCTATCGCATCATTGCCGGAGGCACGGATGAACAAGCGTAGTCTGCGCAGCCGCATCGCGCTCGGCCTGTCGGCTTATTCCCTGCTGCTTGCGGTGACGATCATCCTTGCCGGCTATTCGGTTCATGAATCACTGGAATGGATGGTCTGGCATGCCCAACTCGATGCCGAGATGGCCAGCTTCGTGCAGCAACGCTCGCTGCAGCCGGGCGCCGAACTTCCGCGCAGCGGCAAGCTGAGCGCCTATGTCGAGACCCCGGGAACGCCAGAGGCCGAACAGGTGCCAGCGCAATTGCGCGCACTGTCGGTAGGCCTGCACGACGAGATCCTGGTGGCGGGCGAGGAAAGTGCGGTGATGGTTCGCGAGCACGACGGTCAGCGCATTTATATGGTCATCAATATCAGCGCGCTCGAAAATGACGAGCGTGTGATCGGTGAAGTACTGCTGTTGCTGGGGGCAAGTGGACTGGTGGTTCTCGTGCTTGCGATCTGGTGGTTGTCCGGTCGACTACTCGCTCCGGTGACCGAACTTGCCGCCTCAGTGGATCAACTGGAACCCGGCATCGGCGCACGCCGCATCCAGGTCGAACCCAGCGCTGCATTCGAGTTGCAGGCCATCGGCGGCGCGATGAACCGCCTGCTCGATCGCATGGATGAACTGGTTGAACGCGAACGCAGCTTCGTGCACACGGCAAGTCATGAGTTGCGCACGCCCATCGCCGCAATCGCAGGGGCCGCCAGCATCGCACTCCAGCAGGATGGATTGCCCCAGACAGCGCGCAAGCCTTTGCTGCGGATCAGTCGCAGCGCACTCGAAATGGAGCAACTGACGCATATGCTGCTGGTACTGGCGAAGTCGCCCGAGCGACTGGAGGAGAGCGCCGAGGATTTTCGCCTCGATGAGCTATTGCCCGAAATTATTGACGATCATCAGCATCTGGTCGGCAGCAAGGAAGTGCGAATCGAGCAAAGTGCGCTGGCCGAAACCACGCTGCATGCACCGTTGCGGATCGCCCAGATCGCCATTGCCAACCTGCTGCGCAATGCTATCGAGAACACCGCGCGCGGCAGCATAACCGTCGACATCCAGCCGACCGGGGTGCTCCGCATCCAGGACAGCGGCCAAGGCATGAACCCGGAAGAAATCAGCGCCCACTTCGCTGCTTCGGCGCGCGCTGAGCGGGCCCGCGGCCACGGCATCGGCCTCGACCTGATCGCCCGCATCTGCAATCACCTCGATTGGACCCTGAGCCTGACCTCCCCGGAAAGCGGCGGCACGCTCGCCGTGCTGGATTTGCGTGCGAGTCTGCTGGTCGCTGAAGAGTCCCGCTCCGCGTCTTGAACGCCTGACCGGCGTGTTTCGCGCTCATATCAATCAGAAATTCTAGACCGGGCAGCAGGCCACTGGTTACTCGAAGCCATTGCCGAACACCTGATCACCCGGCACGAACAGCGTGCAGGTGAACAGCCGCGGTCGCACCAGCAGTGACCAGGCGTTGAGCGTGCCGGCAAGCGTGCTGCTGCCGTTGGCCACGCTGAGCGTCCAGCGGCCCTTGCTGCTGCTGCCATCCAGACGTGCCAGGTGACCGATCGGATCACTGCCCACCTCGGCGGGAGGATTGGGTGGTGACGGCCGATAGCCGGTCCAGAACGGTCCATTGAATGCCGGAAGCCAGTCGCCGCTGAAGGGTGCCTGGGTGCTCAGACTCTGGTTCAGATCCTCGCTCGCCAGCGGCGGCAGATCATCGTCGATCAGCAGATTGACGAAATCAGCGCCGCCACCCTGGTTGGGCACCAGAAAACCCCCGCGCTTGAAAATCAGATCACTGCCGTAGCCACTGGGCGCACGCAGCATTACGCTGAGGTGGCCGGTGACTGGATGGACCAATTGATCAATCCGAAGATCCAGATCGGCGATCTCCAGATCCTCGCTGATATCCATATTGGCCGCGACACCGTCGATACTGCTGACCGGAATGGCCAATGCCGGCATCTGCGTGTAGACAATCGGCGCGCCGATACCGGCGCGACTGCCGATCCGCAGGGTGAATCGCGCGATCCGCGTACCAAGGGTCGATGCCGTCTGCAATTCGAACTCCACCGCGCTTCCGCAGGGCGCGGCCGGGTCGACCGACAGCAGGAACGGCGCCGCCGCATTGCTCACCGCTGCCTGTGCCGGGATCGCCCCATAGTCGGCCTCGCCATCGCTGATCAGCACGTATGGAGAGTCCGACGACAATGTCGCAAAAATAAATTCCGCGCCGAGATCGACCAGATGCAGCGGATTGCTCAAAGTGATCACGACTTGCACACTCTCACCGGGATCGAGCGCTGCGTTGGCATTGCCCGAACCGCTGTCGATCACCACGACATCGCTGTCGACGTTCAACACATCCAGATGCGGCAATTTCCGGCTGGTGCCGATACCCATATGAGCACGCGCGAAGCGGCCACCGATGGCGAGTGGAGCGATCGCGCGATAGCCAAGTTCCATATCCGCGAAGCCTTCCCATATCTCGCGTTCATTGGCGCAGGCATTGCTGGCGCAGTCCGCAGCAAGCAGTGCATCGCGTCCATCAATAAAGCTGGGATGGCTGGGTGTCAGCTTGATCGCGTCGACGACAAGTTGCAGCATCGTCTCGTTTCCGGCCGGCACACTGCCAGCCGAACTGGCGATGATGCCGGCGCGGATCCGCCATAGCGTCTCTGCCCAGATGGTGCCTGCGTTATGAACTTCCAGCGCACCATTGGCGCCGAGGTTGAGCGGACTCGGCGCGATACCGCCAGATTCACTCGCGGTCACTGCATCGATATCGGCAAAACTGAGCGGATTGAAACCGACATCGTGGGCATAGGGAAATCTGCGGAAGCCGTACAGATAGTTGTCGGTCATCGCGCTGAGCTTGTAGGACACCCACGGCGCGAATGGATAGCGCGCCAGTGGATCGTCGGTAGCAAGATTGTTGAGCAGGGCAAGCGCGAAGAAATCACTCCAGCCCTCACCCATGCTGCGCGCCACGTCCCAGAGCAGACCCTGGCTGTTGCCGATCAGTCGATGCGTCATCCCGTGGCTCAGCTCATGGATCACGATGCCGGCATCGAGCGCGCTGTCGCGATCTGGAGAGGGCCCTGTAAAAATCGACAGTTCGAGACGACCCGGACCGGCGCCATCGGCTGGTGTCGAAAAACTCGCCGTGTTGAGCCCGGTGTTCTGGATATCGGCAGCGATCCGGTCGCCGCCCAGTCCGCCCTGACCGAGCAGATTCACCTGCTGGAAATTACCCGCCGCCTCATCGAATCCGAATCTGAGCATGCGATCGTGAAACCAGTTGATCGTATAGAACGCCTGGACCAGGGCACCGCGCTGGGCATCGGCGTTGAGCGGACTATCGCCAGCATCCGGGTTGCCAGCTGAGGGTGCCGGCGTGTGCTCGAAATCACGCGGCGCACTGCCGAGAAAATCACGATTGCGCGCCGCACTATCGGGATTGCCGCGGGCGCGGCCATCAAGGTCAAGCGCACCGGTATCGCAGAGATTGTTGGTGGCATCACGATCGAGACAGGCCTCGACATTATTGCCGCGCGTACTGTCGCAACCGTTGTCCGCACTGGGGCAATCGTCGATCCAGCCATTCGGGCTCGCCGCGATGGTCTGCGCATCCAGCATATTGATCGTGCTGCGCGCGATCGCCGGATACTGGGTTCCGCCAGCTGGCAGTGCAGGGCTGGGTGATTTCGGCGCCGGACTATCCGCCGGCGTGATGCCATCGGGCTGTACGTAGACGGTGAACCGCGCCTGCTGAGTCGAGGCATAATCGCGCATGTCCCTGCGCCACAACAGCGCGCCGCTGCGCGCATCGACCAGGGCGTACCAGTCTTCGCTGGTGCTGGTGAACACGGTCAGCGACCAGGCTGGAATCAATATCCCAGGAGCCAACGGGAACAGCACGAGCCGCGCCGATGCTGGTCCGGCCAGCGGCGCTGCACCCTGCAAAGTGATCATCCCGCTGCCAGCCTGTTTGCTGCTGAGGGTTTCGGTATCCACTGAGTAACCGCTCCAGCCGAACAGATGACTGAGCGCGTCGGCGGGCGAGATCAGCCTGGAGCGATCGAGTTTGGCCGTCGCGCCGGATTCGGTCGGCACCAGGGCACCGAGGACACGCCAGACGCGTCCCTCGCGGTCAATCAGAATCCGTGTCTCGCTCTCGAATACCGGCAGACCATCGATCTGTTGCTCGACCCGCAGCATGCGCAATCCGCTCGATCCACCCGGGCTGTCACCGAGCACCACCAGGCCGGCCACATCGGCAGGAGAAAGCCCGTAGATGGCGCGATGTTCGCCAAGAAATGCGCGTGCAATCCGTTCACTCGACCGGGATGGCGTCGCCGCGCTGAGCGCGCCGGATCGGCTGTACAGCACATCGACCAGGCCGGTGGCCGCCGATTGCCGGATCTGAATGTCTGGCCGACGCCGGACCAGATCCTCGATCGCCCGTTCGACCTTGCCGAGGCGTTTGCCGGCAAATTCAGCGGGGCGCGCGGCCGAGCCTGGCAGACCCAGGTCTTGCAGGCCCATGCCTTGCAGATGCTCGCGGGCATTCACGCGCACGTCGATATTGCCATCGAGCGGAGTCAGCATGGTGGCGTCGCCTGCTCCGGCGTGCGCAGCCGCGGCGGTGCCGCACAGCAGGCACGCCAGCATGCCGATCAAGATCGCGTGGTAGCTGCGAGCACCCATGGTGGCTTCCTCCCCTGGAGCGGATCTTCCCACCTTCGCGGCCGCCACGCCGAACGGGAATGCTGCGCCAACGGCCAGATATCTCATGGTGCCAAACCGGCACGAAGTTCAATCGCCGCCATCCGCTGCAGCAGTTCGTCGTTCTGCCGGCGCAGAACGGCATTGTCCGCGCTCAGTTCGCTGGCTGTCTCCAGCAGTTGCTGATGCAGGCCCTGAATGGCCGCCAGCGCGACCCCATCGGCATCGACCGTGCTGATCGCTTCGGAAGATCCACCGAGTCCGAACGCGGCATGGAAGTCCTCCGCGACCGGGCCCATGTGCCTGCCCTCGGGCGAGGCCCGGTACTGCCAGGTACTCAGTGGCAATCGCAGTACGCCGTCGAGCACCGCGCGCGCATCGACCGCGGCGAACTCGTGCTTGAAGGTGCGGCTGGACGCGTTGGTCCAGGTTCCACCCGCTGTCAGCCGTGCATTGTTGCCCATCACCAGGAAGTCGGCGCCGCTCAGATTGGGCGCAGCGAAACGCCATGATCCATCGGTTTGACGCAGGTAGAGGAGCCCTGATTTGCCCGTCGCAGTCACCATGCGCAAGTCGCTATCGGAATCGCCGTCGCCGCGGGCCTTGAGCACCAGATCATCGCCGGGCTGCACCAGCGCATTGCTGTTGAGCATGACGCCACCGCCTGCGCGCACCAGAAACTGGCGCAGACCGGTCGATTCGAATTCAACCGGCTGATCGTCAGCCCAGGCAAAGGTGCCATTGTCTCCGTCTGCGTCCCCCGAGTTGGGCTGGCTATTGCAGGGATCGGTGATCGGTGTGGCGCCCGGCGTCAACGATCGCCGGATGCGCACGTTGCGGCCGAGTCCAAAGGAATTGTGACCTCCTGCACAGATGAAACTCCCGGCGACAAACGCTTCCTGGGCGGCGTGATTGTTATGGCCACCAGCGACCGTGCCGCCGCTCTCAGCAACATTGGCGTATCCGCCGAGCACCGCGGCATGGGTTCCGATGGCACCATTGCCGGTGTTCGGAAGAGTCCCGCCACCGAGCACCACACTTGAGTCGGTCAACGCTGACCAGGAATTGAGCACACTGCCAAGGCGGATATTGACGCCGAATCCGGAGTGCTTGAACTCGGCGAAGTCCTGATTGTTGACCCGCAGATGCAGTGACTGCGCATCGGTGGTGCCGAGAAAATCCGTTGCATCGCTGGTCCCGGCATTGCCGAGCGTGCTCCAGCACGCACCCGGGGCTACGCCCTGCGACTGGAAGGCCAGCGGGCTGCCCAGCACGACGAAGTCGCCGTCGCGTGCAATCTCGGTCTGCAGGCTCAGCCCGGATGACGCCGCCGCATCGATACCGAAGTCGAGCTCGGTGGCAAACTGTCCAGCGCGCACTTCGACAGCATAGGCCGTGATGGGTTCGACCGCAGCCGGCCTGCCGCTGGCATCGACCAGGCTGAAACGGAAATCGTAGTCGCCTTCCGCCGGGCGTCCCTGGTCGTGCAGACTGCCGCGATACGTCAGTGGCGCAGCGGTCGAAATCGATGCCGCGCCGGCAACCAGCAAGACCAGAAGGGCACGCGCAGAGCTCAAGGGTTTCATGGATTCACACTCCAGGTGTTTTTCAGCAATGGGTTTTCAAAGCCGTCGACAAACAGCGCGTCGCCATTGCTGGGGCAGCTGCCTACCGACGTCAGCTGGCCTCCGGCGGATTCAAGCCGAGCAGTCAAAGTGAAGCGCTCTCCTTGCGGCGACTGGACCCGATCGACCAGCCGCGCGTGCAGCGCATAGCGGCCGTCGTGACTGACCGGGATGGCAGCCTCGGTCTGCGCCTGCACAGTCAGCGGTAGCTGTGCGAGCAGCAGCGAGAGAGAAGCAAGCGGGAAATTTCCGTGCACCGACCTGACCTACCCTGGCAAGCCGAAGCAATCGGCGTTGCTGACTGGATCGAGAACCGGCACCGAACCTGGACATGCGCCGGGCCGTCGACTGCACTGGACCGGTATCAGCGTCCCTGGTTGAAAGTTCACAGCCAGGAGAATCCAGGCGTCAGCTGCTTGCAGGCGCTCTGATATATTCGATCCGCGTAGTCCCTTGGCGCCCCGTCACGCGGCCGCCGGGAAGCAGCGCGACATTCGATTGGCAGGGGCTCGCGCTGCGTATGAACACGGCATCGAATCTGACCGACCTGCTCAACCGTGGCCTTGGCGGTGACCGCGAGGCCAGCGAAAGCGCACTTCGCCTCGTCTACGACGAACTTCGCCGCAGTGCCTCCCGACAGCTGCATGGGCGCGGTGACAATGCCACCCTGACGCCAACCGCCCTGGTCAACGAGATCTACATCAGACTCAGTTCTGGCGCGCGCCTCGCACTGAATGATCGTGCGCATTTCTTCGCCCTGTCGGCACGCGCGATGCGGCTGCTGCTGATCGACCGGCAACGCCAGCACGCCAGCGAGAAACATGGCGGATCGCTACAGCGCATCGAGCTCGCTGATGATCTGCTCGACGAGGGCCAACGCAGCATCGACTATCTCGATCTCGACAAGGCGCTGGCTGAGCTGGCCAGCGTCGACGAACGCGCTGCGCGCGTGGTCGATCTGCACTTTTTCGCCGGGTTGAATTTCATGGAGATCGCGGAATTGCTCGCGATCAGTGACAAGACCGTACGCCGCGACTGGAACAGTGCACGCGCATTTCTCCTGCAGGCCCTGCCATGACGGCAGCGGAGCGCATTGACGCTGCGCAATGGTTGCGGCTCAAGGACCTGCTCGGCGAACTGGCCGAACTCGATCCGCGCGTGCGCAGCGAAGTGCTGGCGGCGAGTTCGCTGTCGAGCGGAGACCGTGAGGCGATCGATGTCCTGCTCGCTGCGCTCGATGCCGACGATCTCCGTCTGCAACCCGGCGACCACCAGGCCGAACACGGCTCGCTATCAATGTTGCGCTGGCAGATTGGCGATCGCATCGGTGCCTACACGATCGACGGTTACCTGGGCGGCGGCGGCATGGCCGAAGTGTATGCCGCAAGGACAAGCGTCGGTGATCTGCCGGTAGCACTCAAGGTACTCAGACAGGGGCTGGATCCCATTGGATTCGCTCAATTCTCCGGCAACGAGCAACGCGCCCTGCAACGTCTGGACGACCCACGCATCGCGCGTTTTATCGATGCCGTACAGATCCCGCAGCTGGGTGTCTGTCTGGTGCTCGAGCGCGTTGACGGCGAACAGCTGGATCAATGGTGCGAGCGCGCGCGCCCTGGACTGGACCTGCGACTGCGCGTCTTCATCGATATCTGTGAGGCGGTCGCCTCCGCCCATCAGCAACTGGTCATCCACCGTGATCTCAAACCATCGAACGTACTGGTCACCGCTGCATCCGAGATCAAGTTGCTGGATTTTGGCGTGGCCAAACTGCTCGACGACGAGCAGGCGGCGACACGCACGCATGGCGGCCTATATACCCTCGCCTACGCCGCACCGGAACAGGTACTGCGCCAGCCGGTCTCGACTGCGACCGATGTCTACGCGCTCGGCGCTCTGCTGTTCCATCTGCTGACCGGACAATCGCCCTACGCCGCGCGTGCCAATGAATCGCTGATCAAGTCAGTACTCAGCGACCGGCCACGCAGCCTGTCCAGCTGTGTGCCGGATACCGGTTGGGATCGTGACCTCGACCGGGTGATTGCGCATGCGATGGAGAAGGATCCTCGCGACCGCTACCGCAGCGCGACCCAACTGGCCGCCGATATCCAGGCAATCCGTTCGGGCAAGCCGATCAGTGTGGGCGGCGGCCAGGGTTACCGGATCGCAAAATTCGTACGTCGACATCGCGTCGGCGTCAGCACGACAGCTGGTGTGATTCTGGTGCTGTTCGCCGCGCTGGGTCAGAGTCTGCACTGGGCAGCCCGTGCCGAGCAGGAGGCGCGGAGCGCACAACGTGAATCGCAGCGTGCCAACGCGGTGGCCGAGTTTCTGGTCGGTCTGTTTCAGGTTTCGGATCCTGGGGTAAACCGCGGCGACCGGCTGACCGCCAATCAGATTCTGGATCGCGGTTCGACTCGGCTGCAACAGTCTTTTCCCGACCAGCCCCTGCAGCGCGCCCGGCTGCAAGTGGTCACTGGCGAGGTCTACGTCGCCATGGGTGACTACGCCCGGGCCAAGGCAACGCTCGATCCCGCCCTCGGCGTTTTGCGTGCGCAGGCTTCCGAGTTTCCGCTTGAGCTCGTCGGTGCGCTTCAGTTGATGGCGCAGACCGCCTCACGGCTGGCCAACCAGACACAGGCGTTGGAATTGATCGCGGAGGCCGAGCGGACACTGGATTCCGCCAGGCTTGATGCTTATGGCGAGCGAGCGCGCGCTGCCCTGATGCGCTGCCGCGCCAGTTTTGAACTGGGGCGTCTGGACGCGGCGGCCACCGCGCTGGAGCAGGCACGGAATTTCGCGCAACGATTGCCGGAGCGCGATCCCGAACTCGATGCCGCGATCCACGCGGCGGCCGCCGACCTTGCCGACGAAACCGGTGCATTCGAGATCGCAAGAAAGGAGTATCAACTGGCACTGGCCGGCTTCGCCGAGGCGCTCGGCGACGACCACTACCGCACGGTGGCGTTGCGCACCAATTTTGGCGCCCTGCTGGTCAGCAAGTTCGACGATTTCGACACCGCACAGCCCCTGCTCGAGCAGGCCTTGCAGCAATGGCTGCAATTGCGGGGTGCCGACAGCGGGGCGTACGCGAGCACGGCCAACACCTTGGCCGAGTTGTTCCGCCACCGCGGCGCGCATGACCGGGCCCGCCTGCTCTATGCCGATTCGGAACGCGCCTATCGCGCCGCACTCGGCGACCAGCATCCCTCGATCACCTGGCCGATCTGCAACCTCGCCAAATCGCTGAGTGACCAGGGGCAATACAGTGCGGCACTGGTTGAACTGCAACGTGCCCTGGCCATTGTCGAACTAGGTCTTCCCGACGCTGCCCTGCGTGTTGCCCAGGTGCGCAGACAGATGGTCGGCGTGCTGATTCCGCTCGGTCGCCATGGCGAAGCCCTGCGTGTCGCAACCGGGTCGTTGCGGGTATTTCGCAGCCAGTTGCCGGAACATCATCCCGACATCGTCAATACGCTGTACCTGATCGGACTGGCACACTATGCGCAGGGCGAGCAATCGGCTGCGAGCCAGGCCTGGACGCTGGCGCTCGCGGGCGCCGAACACGCCTTTGCCCATCTGCCGCGCGCGCTTGCTGATATGCGCACTGAAATTGCCGATCCCGAATCTGCACTGCGCGCCTACCGCGAGCGTGCGGAGTCCGCAAAGTGAAGCGCGTGCTTTTTATTTGCAGCCAGAATCGCCTGCGCAGCCCGACGGCGGAACAGGTCTTTGCCGACTGGCCGGGTATCGAAACGAGTTCGGCTGGCCTCAATCATGACGCCGAAAATCCGCTGACGCCCGACCTGCTGCGCTGGGCCGACATCGTCTTCGTGATGGAACAGGCACATCGGCGCAAGCTGTCGAGCCGATTTCGTAATCTGAAGGTTCCGATTCTCTGCAGTGGTCCAGCGCCAACGGCGCGAATCAATTCAGCCCAGGGCAACGCCCTGGGTTGCCGGATCAAACATTGAGGCAGCCCTGAAGGGGCGACTCAAACATTCCGACGATCCGCACTTCCCTTTGATTGAATCGCCCCTACAGGGCTCACCCAACTGCGCGACGCTTTCCCCAGGGCGTTGCCCTGGGCTAAATTGAATCGCCCCATCGGGGCTCGATGTGCTCTTCGACACGCCTTAGCCGAAAATTCGAACCGATAAGTCTCCATTGCCACGCGCCGATCACCCCAACCTACCCAGGAGTCAGGCATGTACGAATCACGCAAGCATCGACCCTTGGCACGGCGGGCATTTGTGTCGCGACTGCTGATTCATCTGGCCGCGGCCCTGGTTCTGCTCGCGGCTTCCCTGCTCGTCGGAATGTTCGGCTACATGCGTCTTGAGCAACTCGCGCCGATCGATGCATTTCTGAATTCGGCAATGCTGCTCGGTGGTATGGGTCCGGTCGACATGCCGAGCACGCCAGCCGGGAACTTGTTCGCCGGCGCCTATGCGATCTACGCAGGGCTGTTCTTCCTAGTCTCGGCGGCGCTGATCCTGACACCGATTGCGCATCGGATGCTGCACCGGTTTCATTGGGACACACCGCTCTGAGCGGATCCATCGCTGCGGCGCGCGCGGTTTGAATTGCAGTGACGGGGACATGCCCATGCATGCGCGCTCGAGTTCCTGATCGTGGAATGCGGATCGGCATCGCCTGCCTTTGCCGTTTGCAAAACCCGAATCGCCTACCGCAGCGCAACATCGAAAGTTCTTTCGTATTGGTGAAACTCCCACTACTTTCCGCACACCGCTGGATCAGGCGGCAACCGTGTCTTCACATTCTTGGGGAATTTCGATGACTCGTACCACTCAGGCCTTATTCGGCCTCTCTGCTCTTGTGCTTGCGATGGGTTCGGCTCTAGCTGCTCCGACGTCGGGCAGTCCGGTGAGTGTGGTGCTTACGCCCTCGTACGAGAAATCCCTGCAAGACGTCGGCTCGGCGGTTCGATTCACGATGCGCAATGACTCCAATCGGGCAGTACGCATTCTCAAGTGGCAGACGCCGTTCTATGGCCTCAACCACAACATCTTCCAGGTCTCCGTAGGCGGTCAGGAGGTCGAATACAACGGCGCCTGGTACAAGCGCAGCGGGACACCCGACAAGAGTGACTGGATGGTGCTCAAGGCCGGCGAATCGCGCTCGATCGATCTCGATCTCTCGGTCGCCTATCCGTTCGAAGTCAGCGGCCAGTACGACATGCAGTACTCGGCGATGGTCAACGGCAGCGACGAGAAGTCGACTGTGGGCGCGGCTTCCGAGCTGCAGTCATTCCCGATGACGCGCTGGGTCGATGGCAGTGACCAGTTCATGCAGTCGCCAGCGCTCGACGAGATCAGCTACGGCGTCAAGGCACTGAATCCAACGCCGACCTTCGAGAGCTGCTCAACCACACGCCAGGGCCAGATCAATACCGCACTCAACTCGGCGCGCAGTTACGGCATCAATGCCGAAAACTACTACGCGGGCAAGACCTGGTCGTCGGTAACCGCGCGCTACACGACCTGGTTTGGCGCGGCCAGTTCGACGCGGTTCACGACCACCCAGACCAATTTCGACAAGATCGAGCGCGCGCTGGCCAATAGCCAGATCACCTTCAATTGCGGCTGCACGCAAAACTATTACGCCTACGTCTATCCGACCCAGCCGTACCGCATCTACCTCTGCAATGCGTTCTGGTCGGCGCCCGATACCGGTACCGATTCACGTGCCGGCACCATCATTCATGAGCTCAGCCACTTCGACATAGTCGCCAACACCGACGACCTGGCCTACGGACATACCGCAGCCAAGAGGCTCGCAATCAAGAGTCCGACCAAGGCCGTGAAGAACGCCGACAGTCACGAGTATTTCTCCGAGAACACGCCGGCACAGAACTGAGCTGAGCTGCATACCAAAAAAAACGCCGGGCAAGCCCGGCGTTTTTCTTTTTCTGCCCCGGTAACTCAGGCGGGGACTACTTCATCCGCTTGCAGTCCCTTCTGTCCCTGTACAACCTTGAAGCTCACCTTCTGCCCTTCCTGCAGCGAGCGAAAGCCATTGCCCTGGATAGCACGGAAATGCACAAACACATCCGCGCCACCTTCACGGGCGATGAATCCGAAGCCCTTGGCATCGTTGAACCACTTGACGGTACCCACCTCACGATCCGACATTGATCAACCTCCGAGTGAAGATAACTTCAGACATCCCGACAACGGATGTCCACTTACTGGGAATGCAGGAGCGGAGTGATCAAATCGAACCCCGGATGCCCCCCAAGGCGCTCCGAAGCCAATCGCAGCTGAGGCTATCGCCTCGTCAGGTCACAGGCCACATGACCGGCAAACTCAGTGGGGCGGAAATTAGCACGACTTATTTCCGGAAAAAAGCCAATGGGCAGCGCGTCCTCTGCGGAATGCGAATCGATACCGGTTGTGCCGGCCGCGCACGCGGGATAATCCGCTCCACGCGCGGCAATGTTCCACGATTCGGTCGCGGCGAAGCACCGCCGCTGCCGCTCAGCCTCCCGCAGGGGTCTCCAGCGACTCCCAGCGTGCGTAGGACGCCGCCAACTCCTGCTGCCGGCCGCTGATCTGCTGGTTGTGCGCGGCGATTTCCGCTGCGCTGCGTCGATAGAATTCGGACTCCAGACTCTGTGCGATCAGGCTGGCGATTTCGGCCTCCAGTTGCTCGATGCGCAGCGGCAGTGTGTCGAGTTCGCGCTGTTCCTTGTAGCTGAGTTTGCGCCGCGGCTTCGCAATGGCCTCCGCACTCGCAGGCGGTGTCGACGCCGCACCGCCGGATGCGGGCAGCGGGCGCGCGCCAGTGGCCGGAGTTCGGCGCTGCACCACCCAGTCGGTGTAACCACCCACATATTCACTGACCCTGCCCTCGCCTTCCAGTACCAGGGTACTGGTGACCACATTGTCGATGAAGGCGCGGTCATGCGAAACCAGGATCAGGGTGCCCGGATACTGCTCGAGCAATTCCTCAAGCAGATCCAGTGTTTCTATATCCAGATCATTGGTCGGTTCATCCATCACCAGCAGATTGGACGGACGCGCCAATAGTTTGGCCAGCAGCAGGCGATTGCGCTCACCACCCGATAGCGCGGAGATCGGCGCACGGGCGCGATCGGGGGTGAACAGAAAATCCTGCAAATAACCGATCGCATGCTTGCGCACGCCATTGATCTCGATGCTCTCGCTGCCGCCGGCTACATTCTCCAGCGCGCTCCAGTCGTCGCGCAGTTCCTCGCGGTGCTGATCGAAAAATACCACCTGCAACTGCGTGCCGATCTTGACCTCGCCCGATTGCGGCTGCAATTGGCCGAGCAGCAATTTGATCAGGGTGGTCTTGCCCGATCCGTTCGGCCCGATGATGCCGATGCGATCGCCGCGCTGGATCAGTGTGGAAAAATCGCGCACGATGGTCTTGCCGGCAAAACCGAAACTGATGTCCTTGGCCTCGATCACGCGCTTGCCCGAGGTGCCGGCCTGGGCCGCCTCCATCTTGACCGTGCCTGCCTCGCTGCGTCGCGCGGCATACTGCCGGCGCAGTTCCTTGAGCGCACGCACGCGACCCTCATTGCGCGTGCGCCTGGCCTTGATGCCTTGCCGGATCCAGACTTCCTCCTGAGCCAGCTTCTTGTCGAAGCGCGCGATCGCCTCGGATTCGGCATGCAGGCGCTCCTCGCGGCGACGCAGATAGTTGTCGTAGTCGCCCGGCCAACTGGTCACCTGGCCGCGATCGATCTCGACGATGCGGGTGGCCAGGGCGCGCAGGAAACTGCGGTCATGGGTGACGAAGACGACGCAGCCGGTGAACTGGCGCAGCGCATCTTCGAGCCAGGCGATTGCCTCGATGTCGAGATGATTGGTTGGCTCATCGAGCAGGAGCACATGCGGATCGAGCACCAGGGCCTGGGCCAGCAGCACACGCCGCTTCATACCGCCGGACTGCGCCTGGAATTCGGCTTCTGCCGGAAGATCAAGACGTTCCAGCACGCGGGTAACGCGCTCGTCGAGCGCCCAGGCATTGGCTGCTTCGATCTGCTCCTGCACTTCGGACAGCCGATCGCTATCGAGCTCGGCGGCGTGGGCGAGATGGTGATATTCGGCGAGCAGATGGCCAAGATCGCCCAGCGCCTCGGCGACGACATCGAACACGGTGCCGGCGGTGCCGGCCGGAACTTCCTGCGCGAGCCGGGCTACGCGGATGCCAGTCTGCAGGCGCAATTCGCCGTCATCGGGGCGCAGTTCGCCGGCCAGCAGTTTCATCAGCGTCGACTTGCCGGCGCCATTGCGACCGACGATGCAGACACGTTCGCCGCTATCCAGCGTAAGGTTGACTTTTTCGAGCAGCAACGGCCCGCCGACGCTGAAGTCGACTTGGTTCAGGGTAATCAGACTCATGGGGATCGCGCAGCAACAGGGCGCGCATTGTCACTCAAGCCTGCCCGCATTGACACCGGCGCGTATCTGCGGCCACTCAGCGGGCGCTCAGCGCCGGCGTGACTTCTTGCCAGCGGGCTTGCGCTCAGCGGTCGGCGGATCGGGTTGATAGTCGCCGATCACCGATTTTACCGGGCAAACCGCAAAGATCGGACATTTCTTGCAACCCACGGCGAGCGCGATCGGACAAACGGTCATGACGGTTTCCTCGGTTCTGTGGCGCCAGTGTACGCCGACAGCACCGACAGCGTTTAAGATCGACGATCAGCCACCAGGAATCCCCCAGCATGGATCTGCGCTATCGCGCCTGCCCGCTCTGCGAGGCGATTTGTGGT
The DNA here is from genome assembly GCA_038255435.1 of Lysobacterales bacterium. Taxonomy (GTDB): domain Bacteria; phylum Pseudomonadota; class Gammaproteobacteria; order Xanthomonadales; family Ahniellaceae; genus 0-14-3-00-62-12. The sequence goes on along the minus strand of JBBSLG010000021.1, from coordinate 15,908 downwards.
TTGGAGCTACGCTACGTCGATGGACAGCTCAGCGCGATCCACGGTGACCATGCCGATCCGTTCAGCCGCGGCCATATCTGCCCCAAGGGCAATGCCATCATCGATCTGGAGTCCGATCCGGATCGTCTGCATCAGCCGATGCAGCGCATCGATGGAAAGTTTGTGCCGATCGGCTGGGACGAAGCACTGACCCTCGCCGGCACGCGACTCGCTGCGATCCAGCAGACATATGGCCGCAATGCGGTTGCCGCCTATCTCGGCAACCCGAACGTGCATCACTTCGGCCACACCGCCTACCTGCCGCCAGTGCTGCGTCTGCTGCGCAGCCACAATATTTTCAGCGCCTCATCGGTCGACCAGTGGCCGCATCAACTGGTCGCCTATCTGATGTTCGGCCATCAATTCCTGATTCCGGTACCCGATGTCGATCGCAGCGACTGCATCCTGATGCTGGGCGCCAATCCGATCGCATCCAACGGCAGCCTGATGACCGCGCCCGGCATCGACAAGCGACTGAAGGCGCTGACCCGGCGCGGTCGGCTGATCGTGATCGATCCAAGGCGCAGCGAAACCGCCGCCATCGCCACCGACTATCACGCGATTACACCCGGCAGCGACGCGGTCCTGCTGATCCATCTGCTGCAGGCTCTGCGCAGGCTCGGACCGGCCCGACTCGCGCACTACGAGGGCAAGCTCAACGGCTGGGAAGCGGCAATGCAGGCGATCGATGCGCTGCCGATCCTGCCGGCCGAGGCGATCAGCGGCATCGCGCCTGCCGCCATCGAGGACATCGCCAACTCCTTGTGGAATGCCGAGCGCCCGCTGGTCTACGGCCGTATGGGCGTCTCCACCCAGGCATTCGGCACGCTCTGCCAGTGGCTGATCCAGCTGATCAATATCCAGCTCGGCCAACTCGATCGGGTTGGTGGTGTTCTGCCCAACCAGACCGCCATTCCAGTCACCGGACCGGGAACCGCCAAGGGACATTACGCACGTTGGCATAGCCGCGTGCGCGGCCTGGCCGAATTTGCTGGTGAACTGCCGGTTGCCGTGCTGCGCGAAGAGATCGAAACGCCGGGACCGGGCCAGGTCCGCGCCCTGCTCACCTGCGCCGGCAATCCCGTGCTGTCGACACCCGAAGGTCGCGCGCTGGATCAGGCACTGTCCGGGCTCGATTTCATGGTGAGCATCGATATCTATATCAACGAGACCACACGGCATGCCGACCTTATCCTGCCGCCCACTTCATTCCTGAGCCAGGACCACTACGATCTGATCTTCAATGTATTCGCGGTACGCCACGTCGCCCGGCTCAGCACACCGGTGATCGCAATCGCGGAAGGCGAGCGCGCCGATTGGCAGATCCTGGATGGACTCGGCGCTGCCATCGCCGCGGCGCAGGGCAAGCCCTGGACAACACTGGCGCCGCCGCGCCAACTGATCGCCGATGGCCTAGCCCGCGGCAACAGTGGGCTCGGCATCGAAGAACTGCTCGCCGCGCCGCATGGACTCGACCTTGGCCCACTGGAGCCTTCCCTGCTCGGCCGACTTGAAACCGCGAGTGGCAAAATCGAATGTGCGCCTGAGTTGCTGATCGCCGATCTGCAGCGGCTGGCGCTGCGCCATTCGGCACTGGCGCCCGCACTCGCAGCGGGCAGCCTGGCCCTGATTGGCCGGCGCGATCTGCGCAGCAACAATTCCTGGATGCACAATGCCGCGCGCCTGATCAAGGGCAAGCCGCGCCACCAGCTGCTGATGCATCCGGATGATCTGGCCGCCCGCGGTATCGCCGACGCCAGCCGAGTCCGTGTGCGCTCGCGGGTCGGCGAGATCGAGACCGAGGTACGCGCCAGCACCGACATGAAACCGGGTGTGGTCTCCTTGCCGCATGGCTATGGCCATCAACTCGAGGGCGTGCAACTGGCCCGCGCCCGCACCCTGGCCGGGGCCAGCATAAATGACCTCACCGACGCCAGCGCTTTGGATGCGCCGAGCGGGAATGCCGCGTTCAGCGGCACACCGGTCTGGGTCGAGCCTGCGCTGTCCACTGGCGCAACCACAACAATGACGCATTGAGCAAGTCGTCCGCAGCAGCGATACTGGTGCAATGGAAGAGAACACAGCGACACCCGCGCAACTCAAAGACGTCGAAGCCCGTGTTCTGGGCTGCCTGATCGAGAAACAGCGCACCACACCCGAGCAGTATCCGCTCAGCGTCAATGCCCTGGTGCTCGCCTGCAATCAGAAAACCAACCGCGAACCGGTGATGGATCTGAGCGTCGGCGAGGTCGGTCACTGTCTACGCGAACTCGAAAACCGCGAACTGGTCGAGCGCGCCTTCGGCGGCCGGGTCGAGCGCTTCGAGCATCGCTTCGACAAGGCCTATGGGCTGACCCTGCGCAAGCAGGCCCTGCTCGCCATGCTGATGCTGCGTGGCCCGCAGACGGTAAACGAACTGCTCACCCGCTGCGAACGCCTCGCCGATTTCGGCAATGCCGAGGACGTCCGCCACACTCTGTTGCGGATGGCCGAGCAGTCGCCTGCCCTGGTCGTCAATATGGGTCGCGGCGGCGGCCAGCGCGAAGATCGCTACATGCACTTGCTGTCCGGCACCCCCTCAGCGGATGCCTTGCTGGCCGCGGAATCCTCGCGGCGCGGGTCCAGCAGCAATGCCCTGGAAGAACGCGTCGCCCTACTCGAGTACGAAGTCAGCGAACTGCGTGCGGAACTCGCCGTGTTGAAAGCGGCGAGTGGTGGGAGCCCAGAATCGTAGGATGCTTTGAGCACAGCGATACGCAGTGAATGTAGGATGTGGTGAACGCAGTGAACCGCATCGTCACTCGCCAAGAAAATCAAGGGCCAGCATGCTGCGCATGCTGGCCCTTGATTTTCTTGGCGATGCGACGAGCCACGAGCCACGAGCATCATCACCCGTCGCGATATTGAGATGGCATCTCACAGAGATGCCCTACAGACGCGCGACCGAATCGGCAGTCCCACTCAGCCGGGCAATTCAAACACCCCGACGCGCATACAGATCATCAATCCGCAGCCGACGTGGATCACGATAGAGCAGCGAACGCCAGGGCCCGCGGCGGTCGAAGGCGCGCCATTCCCCCTCCGGTTGCGCGAGGCGCTCGGCAATCATCCACAGCACCAGCGGATTGACGCCCAGACCGAGATGGGTGGCGCTGACCTCGATGCTTTCCGAGCGTGCGCAGGGCGGCAGCATGCTGGCCCGCCAATGCACGATGCCATCGCTCTTGCTCAGGATATTGGTGGTCGGCACCTTCGGCGCCTGACCCATCAGGTTACGCAATTGCCTGGCGTCGGCACGCATGCCGCTGACCGCTTCGAACAGCCGCCAGGCATTGCTGGCATGCGGATGACCATCGAGCGGCGAGCCGAGCGTAATCACGCTGCGGATTGATTTGGGCATGTGCTGACCGAGCGCATGCGCCATCGCACCACCGAGCGACCATCCAACCAGACTCACGGTACGCTGATGCTCGCGTTCAAGCGACTCGATGCGATCGATCAGGCGGGGGACGGTTTCGCCCACCGGACCACGATTCAGGCCCTGCTTCCAGGGCAGGGCAACAAAACCGGCGCGATTGAGAAAAGTACGCAGCGGCCAGGTGCTGGCATCTCCGGCCATCAGACCGGGCAGGACCATGACCGGATGACCATCGCCGCCGGCACCGCGACTGAGAAAGGGCCAGGTCAGCGCCAATGCCGACCATTCGAGAAAGGCACGGCCTTCCATGGCCAGCAACCATGGCGAAGGCGGCGTGCGCTGTTGACTGCGTGCGGTCTTGCGAAAATCGGCGCTGCGTGGATTCATGCAAACCGGCTATGGCCAAATTGCATCGAGCTTAGCGCAGTTTACGCGCGCGTCATGCTGCAGGGCGGTACGAATGGGGGAGCCGGCTCGAACGCGGAATCCCGCTGGAAAACGCGGCAATCAAGCGGGTTGCGAGAATCGCAACGGGCCCGAAGACCGAACATCGAGCCAGGCCAGAGCGGCGCAAAATACAACAGTTCACAATCACACTTTGTGGGCAAGCCGCAATGCTTCCCAAATGAATCGAGATGCGTACAATCGATGGAACGATTATTGCTTCTCACGCCGCCCGCCGAGGCGACAGGATCACAGACTTGATCAAAACATCGCTCCAGATCGGAATGAACCAGAGTCTGAAGCTGACTCCTCAGCTGACTCAGGCCATCCGGCTCCTGGCGATGTCCACTCTCGATCTGGAGACCGAACTCAACCAGATCCTCGAATCCAATCCCCTGCTCGAACGTCCGGAAGACAGCCTGCCCGACGATGTGCCGGCGGCACTGGGCCCCGACGAAACGGTCAGCGCCAAGGAAGAGCAAACCGCCGAAGTCGGCGACGGGATTGACGACAGCCTCGATCTGGATGGTTTCGAGGAAATGGCCGACTGGAGCGAGCCGCGCAGCGGTAGCGACAAGTCCGGCGATGGCGAGGAAAGCAGTTGGGAGTCGCGCACCGCCCTGCGTACCGATCTGCGCGATGAGTTGCGCAGCCAGGTCGATCTGATGCGGATGAGCGCCTGCGACCGGGCAATCGCCGAAGCCATCATCGATGCCATCGATGGCGATGGCTATCTGCGCGAGCCCTTCGATGCGCTGCGTACTGCGGTGCAGCCTGAATGGCAGGTCGAAGATGGCGAAATCGAAGCGGTACTGCGCGCCGTGCAACAGTGCGAGCCTGTCGGTGTCGGCGCGCGCAATCTGCAGGAATGCCTGCTGCGTCAACTCGACGAGCAGGCCGATGATCCCGCCTGCGCCCTCGCCCGTATCCTGATCGAGCGTCACCTCGAAGACCTGCCCAAGACCGAGCCCGAACGACTGGCCGGACGCCTGCAGGTCAGCCTGGAGGAATACAACGATGCGCTCAGTCTGGTCCGCTCGCTCAATCCGCGGCCGGGCGAGAATTCGGCGAATGTTCAGGACGACTACATCATTCCGGACCTGATCGCCCGCAAGATCAACGGACGCTGGCGCGTGCAGCTGTCCAACGCCAGCGTGCCCACGATCGGTATCAATAGGCATTACGAGCGGCTCGCCAGCGAGAGCAAGGGCGAGACCGGGCAGTATCTCAAGGGCCATCTGCAGGAAGCGCGCTGGCTGATCAAGAGCCTGGCCCAGCGTGGCGATACCCTGCTGCGGGTCGGCGAGTCGATTATCCGCGAACAGGGCGCGTTCCTGGACTATGGACCCGAAGCGCTCAGACCACTGACCCTGCGTCAGGTCGCCGAAGAAGTCGGCCTGCACGAATCTACTGTATCGCGCGCCACCACACGCAAGTACATGGCCACGCCGCGTGGCCTGTTTGAACTCAAACGCTTCTTCTCCAGTGGCGTGGCCACCACCGAGGGCGGCGAAGCGTCGGCGATCGCGATCCAGTCGATGATTCGCAAGCTGATCGATGCCGAGAACATAAAAAAGCCGTTAAGCGACCAGGCCCTGGCCGATCAACTCAAGCGCGATGGCATCGCCGTGGCGCGGCGTACCGTGGCAAAATACCGCGAGGCGATCAATATCCCCTCTTCCAGCGATCGTTGTCGATTGGCCTAGGAGGCAAACACAACTCATCCTTGATTCAACGCCAATCCACCCCACGTATTTTTTGCCAGGCCCTGGATTCTGGTTCGGGCCGGCTCCTTGGGTGCCCAGCGCACTCTCTCAGCAAGTGGAGGTTCTGCATGCAAATTGATATCACTGGCCATGGCGTTGACGTGACTCCAGCACTGCGCGACTACACCAACGAGAAGATCGGGCGCATCGTGCGCCACTTCGATCACCTCATCGGTACCCACGTCGTGATGCACCTGGACAAACTCAGCCACTGTATCGAGGCGACTGTCACCGCCTCGCACAAGAAATTTCACGCGCAAGCTGCCGCCAGCGACATGTATGCAGCCATCGATATGCTGACCGACAAGCTCGACGGCCAGGTCCGCAAGCACAAGGACAAGATCACCGACCACCACCGCGCCGATGGACTGGAGCGCAAGACCGCCATGTGAGGCCACAAGGGAGCGGCCGCAGCGGCCGCTCCCTTCCACAATACAGTTGTCAGCGGATGCGCCGCATCCACTCGCCGAAACAATCCGCTTGCGGTTAGCATTCCCCCTACGACGATCTCCCGGCAGTCGGCAACGGAACCCGCATGCGCCTCAGCAATATCCTACGACCTGAGCGTGTGTTTCTCGATCTGCCCCTGGCCGACGCGGACGCGCTGCTGCGCCATCTCGCCGAACAGTTCCATGGCGCGCACCCCGGACTCGGCAGCGAGGCCATCCTGACCAAGCTGCGTCTGCGCGAGCGCACCGGTTCAACCGGACTCGGCGAAGGCGTGGCCATCCCCCACGCCCGACTGGAATCCGAAGCGCCCGCCTGTGCCTTCGTCGTGCGTACCCGCGAGCCGCTGATGTTCAACGCGCCGGATGGTCGCCCGGTCGACCTGTTCTTTGCGCTCGCGGTTCCCGAGCATCAGACCGACCTGCACCTCGAATTGCTCGCCGAGCTGGCCGAGCTGCTCAGTTCAGAGGCCGCCTGCCAGGAATTGCGCGCGGCCAGCAAAGTCAGCGCGGTGCTCGCTATCCTGTCGACACGCCTGCAGGAGATAGCAGCATCATGATCCGCAAGATCAATGCCCGCGAATTGTTCGAGCAACTCAGCGAACGACTCAAGTTGCGCTGGGCCGCCGGCCAACGTGGCGAAGCGCGGATGATCGAGCCAGGCGAGGACCTGCAACGCCGGCCCTCCCTGGTCGGCTATCTCAATATCATCTACCCGAACAAAGTGCAGCTGATCGGCATCGATGAGCTGAACTACCTCGACGCACTCGATTCGCGCCAGCGCTGGGACACCATCGCCAAGATCATCGGCTATCGCCCTACCGCGATTGTCATATCGCGCGACCAGGCCATTCCCGCCGATCTGCGCGAGGCCGCCGAGGAATCCAGCACACCGGTCTGGGTCTCATCCAAGCCGGGCCATGAACTGCTGACCTATATCCAGTACCACCTGTCACGCGCGTTGGCGCGCAACACCTCGCTGCATGGCGTGTTCATGGAGGTCTACTCGATCGGTGTGCTGATCACCGGCGAAGCCGGCGCCGGCAAGAGCGAACTGGCGCTGGAGCTGATCACCCGCGGGCATCGGTTGATCGCCGATGACGCGCCCGAATTCACCCTGATCGCGCCCGACGTGATCGATGGCACCTGCCCCGAAATGCTGCAGGACCTGCTCGAAGTACGCGGCCTGGGCATCCTCAATGTACGCAACATGTTTGGCGACACCTCGATCAAGCGCAACAAGTATCTACGCCTGGTCGTGCATCTGGGCAAACTCGAAGACATCCACTCGAACGACGGCATGGCCCGCCTGCAGGGCGTGACCAGCACGCGTACCGTGCTCGATGTCGAAGTGCCACAAATCACGATTCCGGTCGGACCGGGTCGCAACCTTGCCGTGCTGGTCGAGGCGGCAACGCGCAGCTTCATCCTGCGCGGCAAAGGCATTGATCCAGCGCAGACCTTCATCGATCGCCAGGCCCACCAATTACGCCGGCAGACCCCATGGTAGACACGCCCCATCCGCCGCTGCGCTTCACTCCGCCACCGCCTTCGCGAACCGGCAGCTCCGGCGCCGACCGCCTGGTCGTGCTGTCCGGACTATCCGGCTCGGGCAAGACGGTGGCACTGCGCATGCTGGAGGATCTCGATTACTACTGCGTCGACAATCTGCCCACCGCGCTGATTCCGGCCCTGGTTGACGCCGTGCATACCGGGCAGCCGGGGCGTTATCCGCGAATTGCCGTCGGTGTCGATGTGCGCAATCGCCCGGAAGACCTGCTCCGCCTGCCCCAGGTGTTGGCACAAATCGCGCACCGTGGACTCAACTACGAGATGGTGTTTCTGGACACCCGCGATGAAGTGCTGCTCAAGCGCTTCTCCGATACCCGTCGACGCCATCCATTGAGCCACGATGGCCTGCCGCTCAACGACGCGATCGCGCTCGAGCGCAAATTGCTCAGACCGCTGCTGGCGATCGCCGATCGGGTGGTCGATTCCTCCGATCTCAACGTGCACCAGCTGCGACGCACCTTCGCCACCGAATACAGCGCCAACTCGGCGACCATGTCCCTGCTGTTCGAGTCGTTCGCCTACAAGCGCGGTGTGCCGAGCGATGCCGACTATGTTTTCGATGCCCGCTGCCTGCCCAATCCCCATTGGGACCCCAAACTGCGTCCGCTGTCCGGGCGTGATGCGCCGATCCGCGAGTACTTTGGGCAACTGCCCGAGGTCGAGAATTTCTATGAACAGGTAAGGTCTCTGCTCGCGACCTGGTTGCCGCGCTTCGAAGCCGATCAACGCAGCTACATTACGGTATGCGTCGGTTGCACCGGTGGCCGGCATCGCTCGGTGTACCTGGCCGAACGACTCGCCGAAAGTTTCCGTGCCAGCCGCGAAAATGTGATGACCTTCCACCGTGAACTCGAATGAAGGAACCGGCCCCGGAATGAAACCCAGCGTGCTTCTGATCACCCACTCCGGGGTCGGGCCTGCCCTGCTCGGCGCTGTGCGCGGCGTGTTTGGCCCGCTGCCTTTGAAGACGGCGGCGATCGAGGCCGGCTTTCACGAGGACGCCGAGCACGTCTACATCCGCGCCACCGCAGTGATCCGTGAACTCGACACCGGCGGCGGTATCCTGATCCTCACCGATCTGTACGGCTCCACGCCAAGCAATGTCGCGGCGCGCCTGGTCAATCTGGGCTGTACCGCGCGTCGCGTCGCCGGCGTCAGCTTGCCAATGCTGCTCAGGGTGATGAATTATTCCGAGCAGTCGCTCGATGAACTGGTAGCGACCGCGACAACCGGCGCCCGCAACGGAGTCGTGATCGATCATGCTTGAGCAGGACATCGTCATCAGCAACAAACTCGGACTGCATGCACGCGCCTCGGCCAAACTGGTCCAGCTGGCGTCGAGCTTCTGTGCAGATACCTTTTTGATCTGTCGCGGCCGCGAAATCAATGCCAAGAGCATCATGGGCCTGATGCTGCTCGCCGCCGGCAAGGGCACCCCGCTGACCGTACGCGTGGTCGGCAGCGACGAAGCGGCGGCCATGCCCGCCGTACTCGATCTGTTCGAACGAAAATTTGACGAGGGCGAATAGACTTCATGAGATCGGAATGGGAAGGCACCAGTGCTTCACGCGGACTCGCCCTCGGGCGTGCCCGCGTGGTGTATTCGGCCAACCTGGAGATCGAGACCGACCTGCTGGTCCATGGCGCAATTCCCAATGAGGTGAAGCGCTTCGAGGCGGCACTCAACGTCGCCCGCAGCGAATTGCAGGGACTGCGTGACCGACTGTCCGGTGCGCTCGCCCGTGACCTCGCCGAGATCATCGAAGCGCATGTGATGATCCTTGACGACCCCGATTTCACCGATGGCGTGGTCGCCCGAATACGCAACGAGAGCCTGTACGCGACGGCGGCGTTGAAGCACCAGCGCGATGCACTGGCGGCCGAATTCGATGCGATCGAGAACCCCTACCTGCGCGCGCGCCGCGATGACGTCGATCATGTCGTGCAGCGCGTCTTCGCTGCCCTGCAGCGCGGTGGCGCCGAACCCGAACGCAAGTCCGGCGCCGGTGGCGAAATCCTGGTTTGCGAAACCGTGGCGCCCGCCGATCTGGCCCAGCTCCAGGAACAGGGACTGCTCGGCATCGTCGCCACCGCGAGCAGCCCGTATTCGCATACCGCGATCCTCGCGCGCAGCTTCCGCATGCCGATGGTCTGTGGCGTCAAAGGTGCGCTGAATCTGATCCACGATGGCGATCTGATCCTGATGGATGGCGATCGCGGCCAGATCATCGTGCAGCCCGATGCCATCGACCTCACCCGCTTCCGCGCCCATCAGCGCGAACTCGACAAGACCCAGAAGCGCCGCGCTCGCGAGAAAGCCTCCGAAGCGCGCACCAAGGATGGCTTCCTGATTCGTCTGCACGCCAATGCCGAGGACACCGATTCGATCGCGCTCGCGCGCCGGCTTGGCGCCAGCAGCGTCGGACTGTTCCGCACCGAGTTCCTGTTCATGCGGCGGCGCGAATTACCCAGTGAAGACGAACAATTCCGCGCCTACCGTGATGCCGTCATTGCCATGGCTGGACTTCCGGTCACCCTGCGTACCCTCGACCTCGGCGCCGACAAGGCACTCGGTGGTCCGCTCGAGATCGCCCACGAAGAGAACCCCGCCCTCGGCCTGCGCGGCATCCGCTTCTCGCTGGCCCGGCGTGAGCTGTTCGCCAGTCAGATGCGCGCCATGCTGCGCGCCTCGGCATTCGGGCCAGTGCGCATCCTGATGCCGATGGTGTCGTCCATCGACGAAGTGCGCAGCGCGCGCGAACTCTACGAAGAATGCATGGCGGATCTGCGCGCTACCCGCACACCGGTGGCCGATGATGTGCCGCTGGGCATCATGATCGAGGTGCCGGCCGCGGTACTGATCAGCAGCGAGCTCGCCCGCGTCGCCGATTTCTTCGCGGTCGGCAGCAATGACCTCGCCCAGTACGTACTCGCGGCCGATCGCAACAATGCTGCCGTGGTGACTCAATACGACCCGCTGCATCCGGCCTTCGTGCGCATGCTATACTTGGTGCTCGACAATGCCCGCCAAGCCAAGTGCCCGATCAGCGTCTGCGGCGAAATCGCCGGCGATCCGCGCTACACCGCTCTGCTGATCGCGCTCGGACTGACCGACTTCAGCATGCATCCGAATGCCATCGCCGATGTCCGCGACGCGCTCGCCGAACTCAATCGCAAAACCCTGCGCTCCAAGCTGGCCAAGTTCCTGCACGCGTCGGATCGCGAGACCCTGAGGCAATTGCTGGACACCTGATCTGCGGCATCGAAGAGGAGGCGCCATGCCGTTCACTCCCATCCATCTCGGTGCCGGCGCGGCCTTCAAGGCCATTGGCGATCGCCATTTCAGTTTCATGGTGTTCGGCGGAGCCCAGGTGATGATGGACATCGAGCCGCTGATCGGCATCCTCCGCGACAGCGACGTGCTGCATGGCCCCAGCCATACCCTGCTCGGTGCCCTGCTGATCGGCATGCTTGCCGGCCTGATCGGCAGGCCAATCAGTCTTTGGGTGCTGCGTCTGCTCGGATTCGCGCACGCACAGATCAGCTGGACCGCATCGTACGCAGGCGCCCTGCTCGGCACCTTCTCGCACATCGTGCTCGATGCCATGATGCATGCCGATATGCGGCCGTGGTGGCCGATCGCCAGCGGCAATCGCCTGCTCGACACCCTGCCGATCGATCACCTGCATCTGCTCTGTCTGCTGCTCGGCGTCGTTGGCGCAGCGATCTGTGGCCTGCGTGCGCTGTGGCGGCGACAACGCTCCGGATCGGCATCTCCGCAGTGATCACCATACCGCCATTGCCGTTGTAGAGCGGAGCTTGCTCCGCTGCTCTGGCTTTTCCGACGACAAAAACAGATCAAACGCAGCGCGGCGAGCCACGCTCTATGCAATCCCCTCGGGGACAAAATCTCGGGCCGTTGCAGAGCGGGGCTGGCCGCGCTGCCTTCGCTAATCCAGCCGCTTGCGAAACTTGAGTATCGCCAGCGACATCATGATCGCGGTGAAGACCAGCAGGGCCAGCACCGAAGGCAGCAACTCGCTGAGGCTGGCGCCGCGCAGCATCACGCCGCGGATGAGACGGATGAAATGGGTCAGCGGCAGCACCTGTGCGATCCACTGCGCGAAGACCGGCATACCGGCAAACGGAAACATGAATCCCGACATCAGGATCGAGGGCAGGAAGACAAAGAAGGTCATCTGCATCGCCTGGAACTGGGTGCGTGCCTGGGTCGAAATCAGCAGGCCCAGACTCAAATTGGCGGCAATCAGCAACAAGGCCGCAAGATACACATCGAGCACCGAACCCCGGATCGGAACGGCAAAAATCCAGACTCCAAGCAGGAGCACCACCGAGGTCTGGATCAGTCCCAGGCCGATATAAGGCAGCACCTTGCCGATCATCAACTCGGCACTGGTCACCGGCGTGGTGATCAGCAATTCCATATTCCCGCGCTCGCGTTCACGGACGATGGCGATCGAGGTAAACAGCACCATGGTCAAGGTAAGGATCACACCGATCAGACCGGGCACAATGTTCACCGGCGAGCGGCGCTCGGGATTGTAGAAACTGAGCACACTGATCGGCGCCTGCGCCTGTGGATCACTCGCCGCGCCCTGCAGCACCGGCAGTTGCGCCAACTGGCGCGCCGCGCTTTGCACCACACTGTCACTGCCATCGACCATCACCTGGATCAGCTCGCGGCCCTCGCTTTGTCTCCGCACAAAATCACGCGGTATCGCGATACCAACGCTGATCCTGCCCTGGCGTAGCAACTCGACCAGCTCATCGGCAGTCCGCGCCGACGCGACCTGCTGAATGACCTCGGTAGCCAGCAGATCCTGCACCACGGCCCGCGAGGCCGAGCTATTGGATTCATCGGCGATCGCAGCTGGCAACCGGCGCACATCCATATTGATCGCGAAGCCGAACAACAGCAGTTGCAGTACCGGAATGCCGATCACCATGCCGAGCGTCATCCGGTCGCGGCGCAACTGACGCAGTTCCTTGCTGACGATGGCGCCAAGTCGATACAGATTCATGCGGCGCGCTCGCGCGAATCTGCCAGACGGCCCTGGGTTGCCGCTACGAAGACATCCTCGAGCGTGGGTTTGACAGCAGCGACTTCCACGCCGGAATCAATCGCGCGCAGGCGTGTTGTCAGCGCCGACAGTTCTGCAAAATCCGGCACGGTGAGTACCCGCAATTCATTACCGATCTGGGCCACGCTGACGACGCCGGGCTCGGCACTGATGACATCGCGCAAGCGCCGCGGCGCAGCGCTGCTGACCAGCAAGGTGCGACCCTCGAGCGCAGCGGAGAGTTCGGCCGGCGTGCCATCGGCAACCAGCCGTCCATGATCGAGGATTGCCAACCGGTGACAGCGCTCAGCCTCATCCATGTAGTGACTCGAGACCAGGATTGTCGTTCCGGCATCGGCAAGGTCAAATAATTTTTCCCAGAAATCACGCCGTGACTCCGGATCGACGGCGCTGGTCGGCTCATCGAGCAGGAGCAACTCGGGCTCGTGCACCACTGCGCAGGCCAGAGCCAGACGCTGGCGTTGACCACCGCTCAGGGTACCGGCCAACTGCTTGGCACGCTCGGTGAAGCGATACTGATCGAGCAAGGCATTGACCCGACTGCGCGCCGCGGCACGATCCAGTCCCTGCACGGTAGCCATGAACTGCAGATTCTCGCGTACGCTCAAATCCTCGAACAGGGAAAATCGCTGGGTCATATAACCCATGCGCTGCTTGAGTTGCTCGGCCTGTTCGGGCACGCGCAGACCAAGCACCTCGATGGTGCCGGCACTCGGTGTCAGCAGGCCGCAGAGCATGCGGATCGTGGTTGATTTGCCCGATCCATTGGGACCCAGAAATCCATAGACCGCCGCGCGCGGCACATCCAGATCCACCCGATCGACCGCGAGCAGACCGCCGAACTGGCGACTGATTCCGCGCGCGCGGATCGCGAGTTCGCCTGCATCATTACGACCGCGGCTCACTCAGCGCTCCTGCGCGGGCGCGACCAGCACGGCAGACACGGGCACACCCAAGGCCAGGCGCGCATCCGCTTCCAGCAGTTCCACCTCGGACAGATAGGAGAGCCGGGTGGAGTCCTTGCCGCTCAGCGCGTAGTACGGCGTGAACACCGACTCGCTGCGGATCGTCCGAACCTTGCCCGCACGCGGCGTGGTCTCACCGGCGATCTGCACTTCGACCGCCGCACCAATCTGCCAGGCACTGCGCAGTGCCTGAGGCACGTACACGCGCGCATGCGCACGTTCACCGACCAGCAAGACGGCAAGCACCGCACCGGCCGGCGGTTGATCGCCGAGCTTGTAGGGCAGACTTTCGATCACACCATCCCGTGGCGCGCGAATCTGGATGCGCTGCATCTCGAGCTCGGCACTTTCGACCTGTGCCTGCGCAGCCTGGACTGCGGCCTCACTCTGCGCGACCTGTTCGATTCGTGTACCGCTGCGCAAGGCATCCACGCTGGAGCGCGCCGCAACGACGTCGGAATTGGCGGCATCACGCTGTGCACGCGCACGATCGAGTTCGGCCGCAGGCAGCAATTTGCGTTCCACAATGGCGGCAATCCGGTCGAACTCCTGCCCGGCATTGAGCGCCACGCTACGTGTCTTGCGCCAACGCGCCTCGGCCTCTGCAATCGTTTCGGCACGCGGACCTGCATGTGCCTCCGCCAAAGCGGCCTGGACGCGCGCCAACTCGCCCAGCGCCGAATCGGTACGCGCCTGACTGCGCTCGGACTCCAGACTCAGCAGCACATCGCCGGCACGTACGGTAGCGCCCTCGACAACGCGGACTTCGGCGATCCGCTCGAAACTCGGCGACGGCAGGCTGATCCGATCGCGCTCCAGTGTGCCCAGTGCGCGCGGCAGCTCCGGCTTGCAACCGCACATCAGCAACAGCATCAGCGCAATCAGAATCGATCCAGGTTTCATGACGGCTCCTGTATGCCGCTCATCAGGATGCCGAGGTGATGCGCCGACAGCACGCCAGCTCGGGCCGGGTCCAGGCGAATGCCGAGCACCTCGGACACCAGGGGCGCGGCGATATAGGGAAAGATGCACAGTGAGATCGTCGACATCACGGCGGCGGCGACATCGAGATCGGCGCGCAGCAGACCGAGCCTTTTGCCCTCGGCCATATGCTTGCGCAGCGCGCCGGCAATGCCGCGAGCGAATCGCTGGGTGAAGGCCTGACGCAACACGCCGTCCTCGCTCAAGACCTCACGCATGACCAGCCGCGGCAGCCAGGGATTGCTCGCCGCGGTGCGCGTATAGGCGACGACAAAGGCGCTGATCGCAGCCAGGGCATCATCGCCGGCGGCCTCGACTTCGGCGATCACCTGGGCGACTTGAGGCGCCACGCGCTCCTCGATCACCGCAGTCAGCAGACCGCCCTTGTCGAGAAAGTAGTAATGCGCCAAAGCCGGTGTCACCCGCGCCTCGCGCGCGATGGTGCGCAGGCTGCTCGCGGCATAACCGGAGCGGGCAAAAGTCGATTGTGCTGCATCCAGCAGCGCCGCGCGATGATCCGCCGAGTTCGCACTCGGCCGACCCGGCGCACGCGGCACAGCATCCGCGTCGCGTCGCGGTGCCTTACTGGAACCGGGCTTGAGCTCCGCGCTCGGCACGCTGATGGGCGGCTTGCTGGACTTGGCCATGGCATATATTAATTGGCCGCGCAATTAACTGCAAGCCGCCGCCGCTTCACAGCCGACTGGTCCCGCCACCCCCGCTCGCCTGTAGGGCATCTCTGTGAGATGCCATGGTGAATCATCGGCGGTATTGAGATGGCAAGTCACAGACTTGCCCTACAAAAGACGGCGTTCCTGTAGGGCATCTCTGTGAGATGCCCTGGCGAATCCGCGCGGTGTTGAGATGGCATCTCACTGCCCTTGCTCTTGCCGTTGTCCCCGAGGGGATTGCATAGAGCGTGGCTTGCCGCGCTGCCCTTGCTCTTGTAGAGCGCGGCTTGCCGCGCTGCCTTGGCTCTTGCACTTGATGTTGTAGAGCGCGGCTTGCCGCGCTGCCTTGGCTCTTGCACTTGATGTTGTAGATCCTCCGTCACCCTGCAAGCGGTTTTTGGGTGCTTGCGGATCTGTTTTTGTCCCAAGGCGAGTTGGTCCTGAACATGGCATGGATGCTGTGCAGCAGCTTGCGCTGAACGGCAACGGCGGCTTGAAGTTTGG
>JBBSLG010000020.1:0-87050 GCA_038255435.1 Lysobacterales bacterium | reverse complement strand
TGACCCAACCTTCGCGAACACCAGTACAAGCTCGGTCGGGGCTTAGGCCTTAAGCGGCCAGTGCGTAGTTGTCGTCGTTGGCAACTAAAGTTTTGCTACTGGATTAACGAGGAAAGTGGCCCCCTCGGCATGCACCCAGCACTCGAGTCCCCCGTCGAAGCCGATCGCCCCCGGTTGAACTTGTGCTGCTAGATGCACACAGTAAGGGGGCGATGGCCGGGCTTACAAGCGCTGGTGGCTGAATGGTGGGCATGGGGTTCGCAGGGCAAGCGTTTGCAAGTTGCGCCGGTCTGTGATCCGGTGTCTGCGTCTGATCTACGGATTTCGGCGGGTTTCGTCATGATGGAGCTGCGGCAATGAATGAGAAAATAAGCAAGACCGATGAAGAATGGCGTGCCGAGCTGACGCCGGCGCAGTACGCGGTGTGTCGTTGCTCGGATACCGAGCGGCCGTTCACCGGTCGCTACTGGGATCACCACGAGGCTGGGCGCTATGTTTGCGCCTGCTGTCGCGCCGAGTTGTTCGGATCGGATGCGAAATTCGATTCGGGCAGTGGCTGGCCGAGCTATTTCCAGCCGCTGGACAAGAAGGCGGTGTCCGAACATTTCGATGAGACCCACGGCATGCGCCGGGTCGAGGTCAAATGCGGTCGTTGTGATGCGCATCTGGGTCATATCTTCGAGGATGGCCCGAAGCCGACCGGGTTGCGCTACTGCATCAATTCGGCTTCGCTGGATTTTGTTGCAGAGTAGGAGGACCGCAGCGGGCCGACCGTGGTGGTGGGCGAGTCCGCGGTCGCGCCGCTTCGGCGCTCCTACAAATACTCGATTCAATCCCGGCTCAAGCAGAGATGCGGAAGCCCGAGCTCGCCGAGCCAGTCGCTGCCGGCCGGATTGCCGAGCAACATCGCGGTGGTGGCGGCGGCGCCTGCGACCAGACAGTTGGCAGCGCTGACGCTGACGCTGGCGAAGCTGTCGATCGGCATGCCATTGCGCGGATCGACAATATGCGAATAGCGCCGGCCATCGATGATCATGCAGCGTGCGTAGTCTCCGCTGGTTGCCAGACCGCCATCGCTGATCTCGATGTGCGCGGCAGGGCGATCGGGCTGGTCGGGCAGGCGGATGCCGACATGCCAGGACGAACCATCGGCGTGCGCACCAATAACGGCCAGATCGCCGCCCAGATCGACCATGCCATGGCGGATACCAGCTTCGCGACACAACATGGCCACGCGGTCTGCCGCGTATTCCTTGACGACGCCGCCGAGATCCAGGCGCATGCCGGCGACCGGGATCCGCAGTCGCGGTCGCGCCCAGTCGATGCGATGCCAGCCGGTCAACGATAGCATCTGCAGGATCGCCTCCGGATCCGGCATCCGATTGGCTTGCAGATCCCAAAGTCGGGTCAGTGCGCCGGAACTGACATCGAACAGACCGTCGGTCTGGGCGTGCATCAACGCGGCAAAATCGAGCAGGCCGGCGGTCTCGTCATCGACTTCCAGCCACTGGTCGCTGCCGGCGAGTCGGGCGAATTCGGCGACCAGACTGTCGTCTCGATAATGCGAGTACTTGCGGTCGAGGCGCAGCAGCTCGGCCTGGGTGATCGCCAACGCTGCGTCGGCTTGTGCGACGTCCGCGACTTCGATATGCAGGGCGCAGGGACAGCCCATTGAGGCGAAGGAATACTGGTAGCGCTGCACTCAGTCGAAGCCGTAATCGAAGCCGGCGTAGAGCCGCGAATAGCTGACCAGGCCAGGGGCGGCCCTTTGCTCGGAACCCGGCCCGTACGCAGAACTGCTGCGGTAGCGTTCGGCGCCGACGCTGAACTCCCAGGCACCGAAACGCTTGCGCAGGTTCAGCCGACCCGACCACGCACCGTAGGCCGACAGCCGGTAGTCGCTGGAGGCATAGTCTCCTGCCGGATCGAGAAAAAACGGCGCGTAGAAATCGGCTGCCTGCTGACGGTAGTAGCGCAGGCTCGGCACCAGTCGCCAATCCCTGCCGAGACTCTGATACCAGGCAAGCTCAATCATATGAGACTGGATCGACCAATCGTCATCGACAAAACGATAGTCAAGATGCAGCGAGGCATCGAGCTTGGACAGCGCGTGCCGGTAGCGGATCAGCGCCGCACTCTGCAGGCGCTGGTCAGGACGGGCATCGGCGATGATGTCGCCGTCGACGTAAACCAGCTTGTAGGGGTCGGACAGAAACCCGCGCTGATCGGTCAGCTGCACGCCTGCCTGCAATACTGCGGAGCGAGTGAGTACCCACGACAGACTGGCGAATGCTGAGCGACTCTGCTTGTCGGCGTGCTCGATGCGACCATTCTCGACCGCATCGCTGGGGTCGATCTGATCGTCGGCGTAACTCAGTCCATAGCCCAGGGTCAGCTGCGGACTGAGCGCGTGGGCACGTTCGTAGCCCAGGGACAGCGAACGGTAGTCATCCTCATCGGATGCCGATGCCGAATAGGTGTTGCGGCTCGGCGCGTCCGGGTTGTCGACCAGGGTTGCGACCAGCTCGCGGCGGGTATCGCGAATGGTTGCGCCGCTCATCACCTGGATCAGACCGGCGCTGTTGTTGGCGGGCAATACATACCAGGGCGAGGAACCGCTCATGATTTCCTGCGTGGCATTGAGGCTGAAGCGTGCCTGCTCGCCGACATCGCGTTCGAGTTGAAACTGGTGCGCGCGGACGAAATAGCGCTCGGCGCTGCCAATCACCTGGCCCGCGATCGCATCCTCGTCGTACTCGGAATAGCGATAGTGCAGGCGCGTTTCGCGCTGCGCGCTGGCGGCGTCCTGACCCGGTTCGGCGGTCTCAGCGGCCAGGCTGGCATCCTGGATACCGAGTGCCGCGGCGGCGCTCAGCATGAGCCGCAACGCCGGTGCGCGGCTGGGCGACACGCAGGCATCAATGGACGGCGAATCGTTTGGCACTTTGGAACCGGACATCAGTCGGCCCCTTCGCATCGCCGGAACCTCTGCGTGCGATCAGCGATCAGTTGCATCCGCAACCTCCACCAGCAGCACCAAGTTTGCCATGGGTGCCTTCCTTGCTGAAAAAAACCTGCTCGGTCATCGCGGCCTCGAGCGGGTCGGGCTGCCATTGCATGTCCCAGCGCGCGAGCTGTCCGCGCTCCCAGGGCTGCACAGTCGGCAAACTGGAACAACCGCAAAGCAGAACGCAGAGCAACGCAGTCCACAACGTGCGTCGTGGTCGCGGATCATTCGGCATCGCTTTGCTCCTCAATCAGACTTCGGATCTGCGCGCGCAGCGGAGCGACATCCTTCATCGTGAATCCACTGTGGCGCGAGTGCACCATGCCCTGGCGATCGATCAGGTAGGAAGTCGGCATGCCGAGCAATTGATAGGCTGCGGCGACCCGGCCCTCCGGATCATGCGGCAGCGGAAACTGCAGTGGTTGGCGCTCAAGAAACTTCAGGGCATCGGCGGCATCCTCGTCCACCGTAATCGCGATCACTTCGAAATCCGCGCGCGGAAATTCATCACGCAGCTTCTGATACTCGGGCAGCGACTGCCGGCAGGGACCGCACCATGAAGCCCAGAAGTCCAGCAATATCACTCGACCACGATAGTCGGCGAGCTCGATGGTGTGCTCGCTGGCCAGCTGCGGAAGACTGAAATCTGGCGCAGCCGAATTTTTTTCGACGGCGGGCAGGGCGGTCGGGCGCAGGCATGCGAGTACGGTACCCAGGACCAGCACGATGAGCAGGTTCGGTCGCCGAAGGGGTCTGCACGCGGCCGGCATGCCGGGCTTACTCGGCCTGCGGAACACTGGCCGTCGCCGTAACCGTCGCTGACGGACAAGTCAGACCCGCCGGCAGGGTCAGCCGCTTGAGCAGCATGCTGCCGGTGCCAAAGCCGATGACGGAATTGAAATCGACGCGGCCGTTGTTGCAATCGGTGAAGGTGAAGTTGAGCGTGCCCCAGTCGGTGCGAACCACTTGGGCCGGATCGAAGTTCGGGATGAATCGGCCGCCGGTGCTGCGAACAACCGGCATCGAAACGGTGTTGCCGACCACATTGCCGACGCCGCCGAACCAGGCCTGCTGTCCGTCCGGGGTGAAGGTGAACCAGTAGGCCAGCATCAAATCGCCGGGCAGTATCTCGACAAAGATGCCATGGCCGCTCTGCGCTGGGTCGTACCAGGTACCGGTGTAGCCGGCAGTCAGCGGTGGCGGTGCGGGCGTACCCTCCACGGTGAGCGAACCGGCCATGCCTTCACCAGGCGCACCATGCACGTCGCAGTAGAAATCGAAGGCGCCAGGATTATTGAAGGTAATGGTAGCCACCCAGTTCGAACTGCTGGCATTGGCGCCATTGCCCGAGCAGGTATTGGCGCAACGAAAGCCAGCCGCCTGCGAGGCCACATTGTGGACGCCGCCCGCATTGCTGAAGGTCACCGTGTCGCCGACCTGGATATTCAGTTGGTTGGGCGTGAAGCGCAGCCCAGTGCCGCCGACGGTTACATTGTGATTCGCTGCGAATATCGGGTGGGCCGTACAAGCCAGCGCCAACACGATCCAGGTCAACATGTGTACGCGAGGGATGTGTTTCATGCGGATACTCCGGCAGAGGGCGCCAGCGTGCCAGTTTGGGCTCGCCGCGAGTGTCGATTGTCCCTCACTACCCATCACGACGCTACTGGCGAATGGGAGGTTGATTTCGGGCATAAAACCTATCCGCAGACGACGGGATGGTATCGTTTCGGTTCCGTGCAGCCGTGGCTGCTCGAGTTGGCACAACTGTATTCTGCACATGGCCAGACCCGAACATAACAAATCGAGGAGCCTCGCGATGATGGACGGGACGAAGCGTAGTTCGGCGGATATTGATCCGACGGTCTTGAAGTTGTTCGATCAGTCCGCGGTCGCGCCGCTTCGGCGCTCCTACAATTTGTGGTGCTGCGGTGGTGTTGATTGAGGAGGTGGCATATGTCTGATTTACGGAAGCGCGGTGCGTCGGATTTTGATCCCACGGTCATGAAATTGTTCGATCAGTACGTGCATGACCTGATCGATCGGCGCGGATTTCTTCAGGGCGCGGCGGGCTTGGTCGGTGTGGCCGGCGCCGCGGGGCTGCTGGCGGCCTTGAGTCCACAGTTCGCCGCGGCGCAACAGGTCAAGCCGGACGATGCACGGATCGCGGCCAGTTATCTTGAGTTCGATTCCGCAGCGGGCTATGGCCGTGCGCGCGGCTATCTGGTTCGACCGGCCAAGGCGGCCGGCGCGCTGCCGCTGGTGCTGGTGGCGCATGAGAACCGCGGGCTCAACCCGCATATCGAGGATATTGCGCGCCGACTGGCGCTGGCCGGGTATATCGCGTTTGCGCCGGATGCCTTGTTTCCGCTTGACGGCTATCCGGGTGATGAAGACAGCGCACGCACCTTGTTCGCTCAGCTCGATCAGGGCAAGACGCGCGAGGATTTTGTTGCGGCGGCCAATCTGTTGCTGAAACTCGATGGCGGCAATGGCTGTCTGGGTGCGGTCGGATTTTGCTATGGCGGCGGTATTGCCAATTTTCTGGCCATTCGTGTGCCCGAGTTGAAGGCCGCAGTTCCGTTTTATGGCGCCGGTGCACCGGCGGAGCAGGTCGACAAGATTCGCGCCGAGTTGTTGCTGGTATTTGCCGAGCAGGATGAACGGGTGAATGCCGGCTGGCCGGCTTACGAGGAAGCACTCAAGCAGGCCAAGGTGCGTTACAGCGCTGTGATTTATCCCGGCACCCAGCATGGATTCAACAACGACACCACGCCGCGTCATGATGCCGAGGCAGCGGCACAGGCATGGGCACGAATGCTGGCATTGTTCGAGCGGACCCTGCGTTCGGGCGACAGCTGAGCACTGAGCGGGCCGGCTGCGCTAGACTGGAACACGAGCCGACCGGCAGCCTGCAATGGCCGGGCGGTGGCGGATCGGCTCCGGCATGGCCAGAGCGATCCCGAACATCTTGAGCCAGGGGAGTGCCGCGTCATGTCCGATCCGAAGCGATATCGTCTTGTCACGCGCAGTGACTTTGATGGTCTAGTCTGTGCCGTACTGCTGAAGGAACTGGAGATGGTCGACGAGATCGCCTTCGTCCATCCCAAGGACATGCAGGATGGCAAGATCGAGATTGGACCGAATGACATCATTACCAATCTTCCCTACGTGGCGGGCTGCCATCTGGCCTTCGACCATCATCTGAGCGAGACCCTGCGGCTCAACGGCGAGCCCGCGAAGAATCACTTTATCGATGCGAATGCGCCTTCGGCCGCCCGTGTTGTGTATCAGCATTTTGGCGGCGCCTCGGCATTCCCGAAGGTGGCGCCCGAGATGCTGATCGCGGTCGACAAGGCCGACTCGGCGCAGTTTTCGCTGGATGAGATTCTGCAACCCAGCGGCTGGGTGTTGCTGAACTATTTGATGGATGCACGCACGGGACTAGGTCGCTTTCGCGATTTCCGGGTATCCAATTACCAGCTGATGATGCAGCTGATCGATTACTGCCGTGATCATACGATCGAACAGATTCTGCAGTTGCCCGACGTGCTCGAGCGCTCCGATCTCTATCGCGACCAGGCCAAACTGGCCGAGCAGCAACTGCGCCGCTGCAGCACGGTACATGGTGCGCTGGTCGTGCTCGATCTGCGCAATGAAGAAGTGATCCACGCGACCAACCGCTTCATGATCTATGCGCTGTTCCCGGCTTGCACGGTGTCGATCCACGTGATGTGGGGTGTCAAGCAACAGAACACCGTGTTTGCCATCGGCAAGTCAATTGTCAACCGCAGTTCGGACTTGAACATCGGGGCGCTCTGTCTGAAGTACGGAGGTGGCGGTCATGCCAATGCCGGCACCTGTCAAATCGCCAATGAACGTGCCGATACGGTGCATGATGAGTTGATCGCGGCGATCACCGCGGGTGCTTGATCGCCCGGTTTCAGCTTGATTCAAATCCGTCACGGAATTGCACACCGGCGCAACTCGTGGGCAGAAAGCTCAAGGTGCTGTTGCCGGCATTCGGTACCGCCACCTCGCCAAGGCCTGGAGCGTAGGCGAGGTCGGCGGGATTGGATTGGCCGGGCGCAAAAATCGAGAACGTCGATTGCGCGCTCAGCGGCGCCGGGGTCCGCAAGATGGCGGCCGCGCCCCAACTCGATACATAAACGGCCCCATCGCAATCACGCACGATGCCGTCGAAGTTGCTGAACGTGGTTTGCACGATCAGGCTCGCTGAAGTTTGACCGGGTTGCCAGCCTAGTACGCGCGCGTTTGCGCCCCAGCTTACGATCAGCAGACGTTGCTGTGCGCCATCCCACCAGAGTCCATTGGGCGTGAAACCGGTGCTGGCGATCGGCGTGGTATGGCTGACATTGCCGATGTCACTGATGTCGAGTTGGTGCAGGCGCTGTCCGCTGAAGTCGCTGACCCAGAGTCTGCCCGCGCCATCGCTGACCATGCCGTTGAGAAAACTTGCGCCACTGACGGTGTAATTGACCACGCGCACCGCATCGCTGAGTCGGTAACCACGGACGAGGCCGCCATCGGCAACATAGACGATGCCATCGACAATCTCGAGCCCGGCCGGCGAAGCCGGATCATCGCTGAACACCGTGAGCACGCCGGTGCTGGATCGCGCGAGGATCTGGCCGGCGCCGCGGTTACTGATCAGATAGCGTGCGCCGACGGCGTCGTAGTCGAGGCTCTCAGGGGCGTTGAGCGTTTGCGCGCTGAGGGTACTGGCGGACATCAGGGCAAGCGAAAAAAACATCATGATGCGGGATCGCATGGCAGCACTCGGCAGCTCGGGGAAGTGCGCATGCTAACCGCAGCCGGGGGATCGGGTGACGTTGCCAGTACTCGGATTGCCCACGTCTGTAGGGGATCCCGGTGCGGTCCCGATCAGGTGCCGTGCTGTAGGGCATCGCACAGAGCAGTGTTTTTGTAGGGCAAGTCCTTGACTTGCCGATTTGAATGCGCGGCGGTGTTGGGGTGGCATCTCACAGAGATGCCCTACAGGTAAGGCGCTTTTTGTAGGGCAAGTCTGTGACTTGCCGATGTGAATGCGCGGCGGGGTTGGGATGGCATCTCACAGAGATGCCCTACAGAAGAGCAGGGCATCTCACAGAGATGCCCTACAGGTAGCGGTGTGGCGGGGTTTTCTGGCTCACGGGGTTTTCAGGGACAAGCGGGCCCATGGATGGCGGGCCGGCAACGTTGACGGAGCTCGGAATGACCCAGATCACAAGCATGCTACGCGTGGCCTTGATTGGCCTGCTGATGACAACGGTGCCGGTTAACGGTCAAGGCGTGGTCAGCCAGTTTGCCGATCTCAATACCGGGGTAAATCCTGGAGCGAACGGAAGCCTCAGTAACTCGGCGATCGGTTTTGATGGCCGACGATTCTTCGTTGCGACGACCGATCGGTTCGGTACCGAACTTTGGATCACCGATGGCACGGCGATCAATACGCGGTTGTTTGCCGATATCTGTCCGGGCAGTTGCTCATCCATTCCCGCAAATTTTTACGTCGAGGGCAGCAATCTGTATTTCTCTGCGGACGATGGGCAACACGGTGCTGAACTATGGCGACTGACCGCCGGTTCAACCGTGCCAACGCTGGTCCGCGACATCAATCCGGGTGCGCCGAGCTCCTCACCCAGTGCGTTCCACCGGATGACGTTCCGGATCAGTGGCACGGTAATTTCACGTACCTATTTCGCTGCCCGCACGGGCGAGCATGGACGCGAACCCTGGCGGCTCACCTCGGGAAGCTCGCCGACGGTGGCGCTGGAGCGCGACATCAATCCTGGCAGCGGCTCTTCGGATCCTTCGAGCTTCGCCGTGCTCAATACCTTGAACCTCGCCGTCATCGCCAAGCCAACCGGGCTGGGGCGCGAGGTGATGACCCTGGACTACAACTCGACCACTGCGCCCGCGAGTGGAACCACGGTGATGACGGCGTTCGGAACGAATTCGGACCGCGTCGCGGAAGGCAATCTGGTCGCGCTCGGCCCGAATGTGTATGTCGTGATCCGCTCATTCAGCCCCAGCAATGCCGAGCTTTGGGTGACCCAGGGCACCGCGCCGAGCACGATCAAGCTGCGTACCGCGAGTTCTATTCGGTCGCTGACGTTCAATGCGGCCTTGTTTCGATTGTTCTTTCTCAGTGGGAACAGTTCGACGACGGTGCTCTCGATCAGCGATGGCTCCGTGGCAGGGACCAGCAATCTGACTTCGGCCGGTGTCGAGCCATTTGCACTGAGCAGTCTCGGCAACCGACTGCTGTTCACCGGAATTGCGGCAGGAAGTGGTCGCGAGCTGTTCAGCAGCGATGGCACCGTGGCTGGCACCGGCCTACTGAAAGAAGTTGTCAGCGGGTCGACCGGAATTGTCGAGAACGCGTTTCTTCAAACGACGGTGAATCAGACCAGGGCGTTACTGGCCTTTGACGACAAACTTTGGGTCAGCGATGGCACGACCGCCGGTACAACGCTGATTTCCGCCAGTAGCATCCAGGGTGGGGGCACGATGACGGGCCTCGTGCCCACGCTCGGATCCGAGGCGATCATCGGCTATTTGGCCGATGGTCAATCCGCTGGCGAGCCCTTCTACACCGCGGGAACCAGCGTCAGCACGGTGGCACTCGGCAATCTGCAATCCGACGTCGGCGACAGTTTTTCCACTCCGACCGCGCTGTTCAATGGTCGCCTGATTTTCTCCGGCTTTGTGCCGGGACAGACCGGCAGCAATTTCAGCCTGCCGACAAGCGGCAGCGGTCCGCTCGAAGTGCTGGGCAGCTTCACCAATGCTGCCAGCGGTGTGCATTTTGGTCGCGTCTGGTTTCGTGGCAGCAATGGTCTGGTGACCAGCGATGCCACGGCCGCAGGAACGCTGACAATCAGCCCCGGTCGCCCCGAAATCCGCGCGCCGCGCTGTGTAATCGAACGCAATGGCGCCCGATACTATATCGCCAGTGGCAACGGCAGCGCAGACATCGAGATTTACCGCAGCGACGGTACGACGCCCAACACGTTCCCGGTGACAGATCTCTCGGCGATTGATGCCGGGGCGATCCAGGATTTTTGCTTCGAGGGCTTCACGGCGATTGCTGGTTTCGGCGAGCGACTGTTTTTTGTCGGCTTCGAGCCGGCTACGGGATTCGAACTGCGCAGCCTCAACGGCAGTGACCAGCTGAGCCTGGTTGCGGATATCCGTGCGGGTGCCGATGACAGCGACATCTTCAACATGATCGCGCTCGATGACCGCCTGCTGTTCGTCGCCAATGACGGAATTTTCGGTGCCGAACTCTGGGTTACTACAGGCACCGCGCAGGGCACCAGTCGACTCACCGACATCAACCCAGGCCCACTGTCGAGCACGATCACCAATTTGCGCAGGCTGGGCAATCGAATCGTATTCACCGCCATCAGTCCGACGCATGGCAACGAGGTTTATGTCAGCGACGGAACGGTGGCAGGAACCCAGCGGATTTCCGATCTGGTCAGCGGAATCGGTAGTGCCTTCGGTGAATACGTCCCAGTATTTGCAGAGGGCAGTGACCGGCTTTACTTCCGTGCCACCAGTTCGCTGGAGCCAGCATGCCGGCTGTTTGAAACCGATGGCACTGCTGCCGGCACACATTGCGCGTACAACTCCGCGAGTGTGAGCCTTGGTCCGGTGCAGTCGATCGTCGTGGCGGCAAATGGCGCCGTCGTGTTCTCCGCTACACGAGCGACGCCCAATGACGGCGAGGAGATCCGAGTCCTCTACAACGGCGCATTGATCGAAGTGCCAGGAGCCGACATCGCGCCCGGACCCGAGGGCAGTGCGCCGCAGCGACTGATGGCGGCGGGTGACGTTGTCTATTTCCAGGCCAATGATGGATTCAGCGGACGCGAACTCTGGCAGCTGCAATTGCCGGACCTCGATCTCGTGTTCAAGCAGGGTTTTGAATAGGCGAGCGTGAAGCCTGCCGGGTCTGGCCGCCGGAGCGCCGAATCGGCGCGACGGCGGAGGCAATTGGTCGAGACAACGGTCGGCCCGACTCGGGGCCTCCTACGGTGGATCGATGCAAGCGGGATGCGGCGTCTCGTAGCCCTCGGTGAATACCAGTTCGGCGTCATCGAACCAGGCAGCGCTTCCGGCATGCAGGGCGCCGGAACGCGTCAGGGCGGGCAGGGCGACCGCGTATTTCAGGCCATTCGCCGACTGGCCCCAACCAGCGAAATCGCTGGGTTGGCGGTTGCGCAAGCGCAAGGGTTCCTGCTCGGTCCAGAGGCTGGCAATGCGGGTATAACGCAGGGTGAGACCGCAGTTGGCGCCGGGGTCGGCGGCATCAAAAGGGGCACCGATCGCCAATTGTTCACCATCGAGGGCGAGCGACCAGCCGAGCCGCGCGCCCGGATGCGTCCAGGCGCTGCCCAGTTCAGCACCGGCGGACCAACCAAAACCCGCGGCGAATTCAAATACCTGGGCGTGGCCTGCGTCAGCGGCAGCAAACGGTGCGCCGACCACAGCGCGGTCTCCTTGTACTGCCACTGAAAATCCAAAAAGGGCACCGCTGGTCGGGGCGATGGCGAACAGTTTGACCGGCATGCTCGACCACGAAGTCGGACTCAAGCGCTCGAAGGCATACGCTGCGCCGCGCGCATAGGTCTGGCCCGGACCGCTATTTCCCTCGTAGGGTGCGCCGATCAGCGCGTGATTGCCGCCCAGTGCTACGGCGCTGCCAAAGCCGTCGCCCGCGGCGCCGTCGGGTGCCAGCAACAGGCTCGGTATCGACCACACCGATCCGGTGCGATTGAACGCGAACACCGCACCGCGGCCGGCATTGTCGCCATCGGCGCCGACCAGCAAGGTATCGCCAAGCAGGGCCAGCGAGGCGCCGAAGCGTTGTCCGCTTTTTCCACCCGGATCGGAGAGCTTGGCCTGCTGCGTCCACACGCCTGGAGCGCTGCGAACGAACACATAGACCGCGCCAGCCGACCGACCGGGCGCCGCTACCGCCAGGGTATTGGCGGACTGTGCGAGCGCACTGCCGAATGCGTCACCGGCAAGCAGATCGCCTGGCGCAAGGCGTATTTCCTGCGGGCAACCGGTCAGCGCACAATCGAAGACGTAGACCGCGCCGCGCTCACCGGTGTCGCCCGGTGCAGCCGCGGCGACGAGCGTGCCAGCGGAGGTTACGGCGAGTCCCAGCTCATCCCGGGTTTGCGGATTGCTGGCGCCGAACTGAAACAACTCAGCCGCGTAAGCGCTGGCGACCAGAGAAAGCAGGCTCAGGCCCACGGCGATTTGGCGGCGGCGGTTGGTTCGGGTGCTGGTGCAGGTCATGGCTTGCCTCATTGCTCATTAGTGCGGCCAAAGGCGGGACTTGCAAGTCCCGCCTTGGCCATACGCCTCTGCACTACGGAAGATCAGCACTGAGATAGAGCGTACTGCCACCGAATACTTCGATATGCGCGCCGCGCGGATCGAAATCGAGCGGCAGGCGATCAGCACGCGGCGGATTGCGGAAGCGAATCTTGCCGCGGCCGTCGTCGGAGGCAATGCTGCCGCGTTCGACGCCGGCAACCACGAGCCGGTAGTTGCCATTGGGCAGATCCTCGATCTCCACCTCGAACTCCACTTCGCCGGATAGTGCGGTGTATTCGACAACGCCACTGGCATCGGCATCAGCCGAGGTGCGGCTCATGTTGATCGTGAACTGCGCATTGCCCGGGGTGCCGCCGGGATTGCCTGGATTGCCGTCGTCACCGTTCGAGCCATTGGCGGTGGCGGGGAACATGCCGGACAAGGTGACCGCGCTGCCCGAGACGATTTCGATCAGCTGGCCGCGTGGATCGAAGTCGAGGGTTTCCTTGCCGGGTTCGCCGGGGTTGCGAAACTCAAGTTCGCCATTGCTGCCGCCAGGAACGGCCACTACATTGAGCGTGCCACGCGGCGTACCGCCGACCCGGACCAGATAGCTTCCAACCGCCGTGTCCTCGACCTCAACCTTGAAGTCGACGCGATCGCTGCGTTGCTCAAGTTCGGCCGACAGCTCGGGGCCGTCATTGCCTGCGGGCTCAACACTCAGGGTGTAGAGCGCATTGCCAAACGGTGGCGCCCCGCCGGCAATCGGTGGTGTCGAACCTGTGCTGCCAAAGACGGCGGTGAAGTACTGGGTGCTGCCACGGGTGACGGCGATTTCCTTGCCGCGTGGGTCGAAGTCGAGCAGGATCTTGCCGGGTTCGACCGGACTGCGGAACTCCAGCTCGCCTTCGGTCCCCCCGGTCACCGCTACCACCTGAATGCCGCCACGGTCAGCGCCGTCGACGCGCAAGGTGTAGGCGCCCGCTGGTACGTCTTCAAGTTCGACGCTGAACTCGGTGCGATCGGCACGTTCCTCATACTTGAGCTTCGCCTGAGCACCGGGTGCGGCACCGGTGGTGGTCATGAACTGGATGATCTCGCCCGCGGTGGCGCTGGAATTGGTGTCATCGGATACGCCGCCGCTGCAGCTGCTGTTGTAGAGGCTGGTGAGGCGGGTGATCGGCATGCTGCCATCGGGCAGGGCCGGGTCGTTGGGATTGAAATGCACGACGCCGTGGTTGCAGTCTTCGAAGCCGACGCTCAGTGTGCCCCAGGCTTGCACCTGGACATCGCGCGGATCGAAGTTGTTGCCGAACGCGCCGCCGGTGGTCGCGTAGCCGGTGAGCTGAGCCTGATCGCCGACCACCGGGCCGGTGGCAAACATCCAGCTCGGATTGCCTTGCGCATCGTAGGTGTACCAGTAGCCCAGCATGGTCTTGCTGTTGCCGCTGCCGACGATCTCGAAGTTGAAGCCGTGCCCGGAGTGGGCAGGGTCGTACCAGGACGCCGTGAATTCGCGGGTGATCGACACCGCCGAAGCGGCGCCGGCGAACAGGCTGGCACAGGTGGCTGCCAGCAGGCTGATTCTCAAGGAGTGCAGGGATTTCATTTTCGGTTCCTCGCCAATGAATGGATCGCTGATTGCGATGGATCCACGTTAGCGTTGCGCATGCCCCGAACCCATAGGGACAATCCCTCAGCGGCGCGTGCTGGTTCAACCCAGTGTCCTCGCACGCGCAAGGCGCGATCCGGACGCGTCCGCAGTCCAGCCACCCTCATCCGCCTTCGGCACCTTTTCCCGCAAGCGGGAGAAGGGAACAACCCCGTGCCCGGCCTCAGCGGCAGAATTTGCCCTCTCCCGCAGCGGAGCAGGCACCAACTTGGTGGGGGTATTCCCTCAGCGGCTGATCGGCAGATCGCCCAGGGCACCATTGTGCACTCGACATGTGCTGCGCGGTGACCTAGCTTGACTGCAGGCGCGGCACCGATCGCGCGAGGGACCAGGCGATGGAAGTGAATTCAGCGGAGCGGTGGTGGCTACGCAGCCTTGTGTTCGGGCTGCTGATGGTGGCGCTGACGCCAGTGATGGCGCAGGTCACGGTGATCATCGACTTGCCGAATTTCAAGGCCGAGGCGAATATCCATCTTCCCAATCCGGGCGGCGGCTTCTACGACGCGGATCTGGAACTGGAATTCCATGAAGGCGTGCAGAACCTGACCGAAGCCTGTCTGGGCATTTCCGCTCAGGTGTTGCAGGGCGCCGCGCTCGCCGCGGTCGAGGCACGGCTGCCGCTGGCGCCAGGGAACTACGCTATCGATCCGGACTTCCCAGTGCTGATTGCTGTCGAGCCGCCGGGCGGCTGTGGACTCGAATTCACTGACGATGTGCACTTTGAAATCGACACGCCTGAACTCGTGTTCACTGCGCCATCGGCGTATCGATTGATGAAGGCACCGATCGCGGCGGGATTTCGCGAGATCACCAGCGATATCCAGGCCGGCAGCGTGCGGACACGCGGCAGTGGCGGGCGCTTCTCCGAATTCGTGATCGCCAAGGCCCTGATCAGCGATCCACCAGGGGAGGCGGATCTGGGCTTCGACGATCTGCAAGCGCGCATGGCCCAAACCGATCTCTCGCTGTTGGCACGTCGCCTGCTCGACGTACATTTCCGGCGTGCCCGGGCTGCCTATGACAACGCTGATTACGCCGGCGCGATTGCAAACATTTCTGCACTTGAAGCGGACAACGAGAGTCTCGGCGGTGCCGCGATTCCCAATCGTTGGCGCTCCTTGCGCGATCTGGTCAATGCGGAGGGTGAGATTCAGGGATTGGCGGCCGCGCTCCGCCACCGCATCCAGCGGGTGATCGACGCCGGTCCGTGAACCCGACCGGCTGGCTGCGACAGGACGCCGCCGCGCTTGTCGACGTGGCGGATTGCGCTATGGTGTAGCTGAGCCATGAAGCGCCCAGCGACGGAGCTTTGCCAACAAGATGCCCGGCCGACTTTGCATTCACGTCCCCAACAAGCCGAGCTTGCTGCGAATCCTTGAATCGGCCATCGATCTGTCTGTGGGTCGCGCCGACGAGTGCGACCTGGTGGTTGATCACCATTCTGTTTCACGGCGGCACGCGCGCATCTGGTGTGATGCAGAGGGCAATTGCCGCATCGACGACCTCGGCTCAAAAAATGGTCTGCGCGTGGATGGCCAACGGGTGGCATCGGCCAGCCTTGACCGCGCGGTCTGGTTCGCGCTTGGCGACGTGTTTTGCGAGTACCTGCCGATCCAGCCAGAAGAAGTCGCCCGCATGGAAGCTCGGGCACAAACCCTTCGGGATTCGTCCGTTCAACTGGCGGCCGCGCTCGATCGCCCCTCCAGTGTCGACCATCTGCTGCGCGACATTCTGCAGGCGATCGTGCAGCTCTCGGAATGCCGGCGCGGTTTTGTGCTGCTGGCAGGCAGCGAGGGCGCCCTGCGGGTGATGGCGACACATCTGCTCGATCCGGCGGATATCGCCGGAGACGGCTTCGCCGGAAGCCGCAGCGCCATCGAACGCACCCTGCTCGAACGCCGCGCGGTCTATCTATCGGATGCCCGCGACGCCAGCTTTCTGCGCCAGAAAGCCAGCGTCGTCGGTCAGGGTATCCGCGCCCTGGCGTGTCTGCCGCTGATGCACCGCGGCGCCTTGCAAGGCGTCGTCTACGTCGATACCGACGAGGCTGCCAAGGTGTTCACTGAACTGGATGGCGCCCTGCTGATGGCCTTTGCCGAGCGCGCCGGAACCCTTCTGGCAGCGGCCGACCTCGACGCCGAGTTGCAGCGCATCGAGCGCGCCCTTCAGGGTACGGTCGCGCCCAACGTATCCGATCGCATTGTGCAGGCTGCTCGCGCGGCCGGGGCCAGCCCATGACCTCGCCCGGACGCGAAACCCGACCCTGGATGCCGGCGGGGCTCGCTACGGTGACCGGAATGCTGGCGGCATCGGAACTGGTTGCGGGTGATGTGGTGGCAGGCCGCTACCGGATCGAGCGCGTGCTCGGCATGGGCGCCATGGGTGTGGTGTTCCAGGCGCACGATCTGCAACTGGAGATCGATGTCGCGCTGAAATTGCTGCGTCCCGAACTGGCTGCAAGACCGGATGCGTTCGGCCGTTTTCGGCAGGAACTGCTGCTCGCGCGCCAGGTATCGAGCCCCTACGTGGTGCGCATCCATGACCTGGTCCAGCATGAGCAGGCCTGGCTGATCAGTATGGATTTTGTGGCGGGCGAATCGCTCGAGCGCGTGCTCGGTCGCGAGGGCGTGTTGCCGGTGGCGCGTGCACTGCAGATCACCCGGGAGCTCGCGCAGGGCTTGGCCGTTGCGCACGCGCGCGGCGTGGTCCATCGTGACCTGAAGCCTGCCAACGTCATGATCAATGAGACTGGTCAGGCACTGATCACCGACTTTGGTGTTGCGCGCTCGATGGGGGCGACCGGTCTGACCGCCACTGGCATGGTGGTAGGCACTCCGGCGTATCTTTCTCCGGAACAGGCACAGGCGTTGCCGCCCGATGGGCGCAGCGATCTGTACGCGCTGGGTCTGATGCTTTACGAGATGCTGACCGGCAAGCTGCCGTTCTGCGACGGTACCCCGAGCGAAATGCTCGTCCAGCGCATCGTGCAGAGCCCGGGTTCGGTGCGAGCGCACAATCCCGAGATCCCCGATTGGGTGGCGCGTCTGGTTGCGCGGATGCTCGATGTCCGACTCGGTGGCCGCTTTCAGTCGGCGGAGGAAATCGTCCGGGCAATCGAGGTCGAACGGGTGCCACGCGCGCCGCGGTCCTGGCCGACGCTGGCCCGACTGGTCGGTCTGCCGATCCTGGTTCTGACACTCGCTTTCGGTGCCTGGCAATGGCGCAGCCTGCTGGGTACTGCACCCCTGGCGTTGGAACTCAAGCCACTCGATGTGGCCGTCATGCCATTTCGCGGCGACACCCTTGAGCCCGCCACGCAACTGCTTCTCGACGGTATTGCACGCTACGTCAATTCAGATCTGGTTGCGTTGCCCGGACTGCGGGTCAGCGAATTGCAGCGCGCGCGCAACGCGCTGGCGCGACTGAATTTCGATGACCTCACCGCGACGCGAAATCGCGACCAGGTTGCCGCCGCCCTCAATGTGCGCGCCTTGCTCGAAGGCGAACTCAGCGAATCCCCCGGCAAGCTGCTCCTGCATCTGGAGATGCTTCGCCCCGGCCAAGCCGCTCCGGACTGGCAGTACGATATTTCGGCAACAGACAAAGCAGGGCTGGCAGCGGGCACGCCTGCAATGCTCGGTTCGCTGCGGCGTCATCTGCGCCGGCAGTCAATGCCGGCCGCGGTACCTGTCCTGAGCGTGGAGGCGCTTAGCGCGCTGGCCAGGGCCGGCGACAGGCGCCTGGATGCCAGCATGGCGAAGGCACCGGAGTCGGTCCGGGCCATGTTGTGGTGGAACCGGCTGAGCTATCTGGAGCGCAGCGGGGATCTCGCTGGCGCGCAGGTCGAGGCGGAAGAAGCACGCAAGGATCTGGCGCAATTCAATGGACGCGAGGCGCGTCGAACCCGCGCGCTTGCCGCGGTAGTCGGTGGCCATGGTGAAGGGCAGCTGCAGACGCTGGAGGAACTGTCCGCGAACGAGGCCGACCACAGTGTACGCAAGCTCTGGGCGCGTGCCCTCGCAGATAGCGGGCAGTTCGAGGCAGCAGGCAACGCGCTGCGCCACGTCGTCGAAGAAGACAACAGCGATGCCGACGCCTGGTATGCGATGGGCAAGTACGCCTATCTGCGCAGCGACAGCCGGGCTGCGATCGAAAACTACTTGCCGCAGGCGTGGATGCTGTCAACCCGCCTCGGCGACAAGGCGGTGCTGGCGGATACTGAAAATCTTCTCGGACTCGGCTATCGCAGTCTCGGCCAACCGGAATCGGCTGCCGAGTACTTTGAGCGTGCGATCGCGCTGCGGCGTCTGCTCGGCAATGCGCGCGGCGAGGCGGCGAGCTTGCAGAATCTGGCGATGGTACGTTCGACCCTGGGCCAGTTCGACCAGGCGGAACGCGACTTGCAGCACGCGCGTGCGCTGCTTGCTCCGCTTGGCGACAGCGCCGCGCTGGCCGACCTGGAGAATGATATCGGCGTGTTCCAGGAAGAGCGCGGTGAGTATCGGCTGGCATTGGATGCGTATCGCAAGGCGCTCGCACTGCGTCAGCCCCTGGGCGACGCGCGCGCGATCGGCGAGAGCCTGCTCAATGTCGGATTCGGCTACTACCAGGTCGGCGAATTCGACAATGCGCAGGTGCACTGGGAGCGGGCCCAGACCATCTATGCCGAGCTGGATGATCCGGGCGGTCAGGTGCGGGCGCGACAAAGTCTCGGTCTCGCGCAAACCGCGCGCGGTGGCTTCGTCGACGCACGCGAAGCGCTCGTCGAGAGCCTGCGTGTTGCCGAATCCGCTCAGATGGCGGAGGAACGCGCAGTGAGCCTGCTCGCGCTCGCTGAGCTTGACCGCCTGGAGGGCCGCTTTGCAGAGGCATGGAAGCACGCGGCGCAGGCCCACGAGCTGTTCGCACAACGTGAGGACCCGCGCGGAAAGGTCGAGGCCATCCTGGTCTTGTCTGCGATCGCGCTGGATACCGGGGACTGGCGCGAGGCTGGCCTGCAGCTCGATCGCCTGGATCGTTCGAAGATCGATAATCGCGAACAGCAGGCCCTGTATGCCTGGCGTCGCGGCCAGTGGGCTGCAGCAAGCGGCGACGCCCCGGCGGCCATGGTGAGCGCCGAGCTTGCGAGTGCCGACGCGCTGGCCGCGCATAGTCTCGGTACCGAACTGTCGGCGCGTTTGCTCAAGGCACGCATACTCGCGACAACGGGCACGCTGTCGGCCGCGCGTTCCGAGTTCGCGCAGGCACGCGCGGAACTCCTTCGCTACGCCAGTGTTCCGTTGCGACTGGATCTGGCAGCCACCGCGCTGCTGCTGGCGGACGATCAATTGGTCGTGCAGTACCAGGAAGCGCGTTTGCTGCTCGCCCGACTACCCGGCTGGGGGCAGGCGGCGCAGCTGCATCTTTTTGCCGCCAAGGGTCTGCGGGCCAATGACCCGTTCGAGGCCGATCGCGCGCTGCAGGCGGCGCGTGCTGCCGCCGAGCAACTGCTGAGCCAGGCAAATGATCAGCAACAACTCAGCCTTCGAGTGCTGTATGCCGATGCGCTCGACAGCACAGGACCATCACAATGAGCAGCAACATTGATCGGCCGCGTGACTTGCCAGCAGATCAGGACGCACTGCGTGCACAGTTGAGCCGGCTGCGCGTGGAGCAGGAACGTCTGTTCGCTGATCTGCATCGTGGCGAGCAGCATTTCCGTCAGCTCGCTCGCTCTGTCTGGCGCGTGCAGGAAGACGAGCGACGGCGGCTGGCACGCGAACTGCACGATGGTATCGGCCAGCATCTGACCGCGTTGCGGCATCGACTCGAGGCACTGGCCAGCGCAGCAAATTATCCCGACGAGCTGCGCCCGGTGCTGCAGACGGCCAGCCAGCTTTGCCAGACCGCGCTGGAGGAAACACGGTCGCTCTCGAGATTTCTGCGACCGCAGATTCTGGACGACCTGGGACTGGTGGCCGCACTCGGTTGGTTGGCGCGCTCCATGAGTGAGTCGAGCGGGGTAAAGATTGAACTGGACATCGCCGAGGTTCCGGCCCAGATCGACGGCGAAGTAGCAACCCTGGTGTTTCGGGTGGCCCAAGAGTCATTGACCAATATGGCCCGCCACGCCGGTGCCCAGAGTGCAGTGCTACGTCTGCGTCTGCGCGCGGGCCACCTGCAATTGCTCATGGTCGATGATGGCCGGGGCTGCGATGCCGATGCCGCGTTGGCGCTTGCCAGTAACGGGCAATCCACTGGCCTTGCCAGCATGCGCGAACGCGTGCGGCTGTTCGGGGGCCAATTCCAGTTCAGTTCGGCGCCAGGCGAGGGGACGCAACTGCGCATTGCAGTCCCGCTGCAGGCCCAGGAAGTCGCGCCATGATTCGCGTCCTGGTTGCCGATGACCACACCATTCTGCGCGAAGGACTGGTCGCCATCATCAACGCGAGCGGAGACTGCCAGGTGGTCGCGCAGGCGGCCGACGGCATGGCCGCAGTGGAGACCGCCCATGCCACCCATCCGGACGTTGCCGTGCTCGACATTTCGATGCCTCGGCTCAATGGCATCGAAGTGGTGCGCCGGCTTACGGCTGAGCTTCCGTCCCTGCGTATTCTGGTGCTGACCATGCATAGCGAGGAAGAATACGTATTGCACGTGGTGCGGGCGGGCGCCGCCGGATTTCTGTTGAAGGACAGCGCCACCGGCGAAATGCTTGCTGCCATTCGAGCGCTGGCCAACGGGCGCGGCTACTTCGGCTCGCACGCTGCCGGGGTGCTGGCGATGCAGGTGCAACAGCCCAAGCAGCAGCTTGATGATCCCTATCGCAATCTCACGCCCCGGGAGCGCGAAGTGTTTCACCTGATCGTTGAGGGATTGACCACGAAGGAAATCGCCAAGCGGTTGGACATCAGCAGCAAGACCGCCGAAAACCATCGTTCGCGTGTCCTGGACAAACTCGACGTCCGCAATACCGCTGAGCTGATCCGTTATGCGGTGCGTCAGGGCTTGATGGATTGAGTCAGCGCAGAAAGGCCAGTGAGGGAGGCCCGAAGCGGGCCGACCGTTGTGTTGAAGGCTCAGCTCTGCGGTCGCGCCGCTTCGGCGCTCCTACGATGCGCCGCTTCGGTGCTCTCACATGCTTGGGTTGTGGGGCCTGCAATAGTCATTTTGGGAGCGCATCGGTTTGATCGAGCAGCCTGATGTGATCGTGCTTGGCGGCGGGGCGGCGGGCCTGATGTGCGCCATCGTCGCGGGGCGACGTGGACGCCGTGTCCAGTTGATCGAGCACGCCAATCGCTGCGGCAAGAAGATTCTGATGTCGGGCGGTGGTCGCTGCAACTTCACCAACACCGGCACCACACCGGCGCAGTTTCTTTCGGCCAATCCCCACTATTGCAAGTCCGCGCTGGCGCGCTATACGCCGCGCGATTTCATCGCGATGGTGGAGGCGCATTCGATCGCGTATCACGAGAAGGAACTCGGCCAGCTGTTCTGCGACGACTCGTCCAAGCAGATTGTGCGCATGCTGCTCGATGAATGTGCCGACGCTGGCGTCAAGATCAGCACGCAGTGCAGTTTCGATCGGGTCGAGCAGGTCAACGGCGGATTTCGCGTGCACACCGGTCAGGGCCTGCTGGAAGCCGAGTCACTGGTGATTGCAACCGGTGGCTTGTCGATTCCGAGCATGGGTGCCAGCGGCGTCGGCTATGAGTTGGCGCGCCAGTTCGGACATTCGGTCCTGCCGACGCGCGCCGGCCTGGTGCCGCTGACTTTGAGCGGCCGTCCCCTTGAGCAGCTTCAGGATCTCAGTGGTGTGGCCCTGCCAGTACAGGTCGAGCGCGATGGGCAGTCCTTCAGCAACTTCATGCTGATCACCCATCGCGGCATCAGCGGTCCGGCCATCCTGCAGATTTCATCGTACTGGAATCCGGGTGAGCCTCTGCTGCTCGATCTGCTGCCCGCGGTCGATGCCGATGCCGCACTGCGCGCCTTGCGTCGCAGTCGACCCGCGGCGGAATTGCGCACTGTGCTCGGTGAACTGCTGCCGCGACGTTTTGCCGAACGACT
The DNA here is from genome assembly GCA_038255435.1 of Lysobacterales bacterium. Classification (GTDB taxonomy): domain Bacteria; phylum Pseudomonadota; class Gammaproteobacteria; order Xanthomonadales; family Ahniellaceae; genus 0-14-3-00-62-12. The sequence continues at coordinate 64,962 of JBBSLG010000020.1, read as the reverse complement.
CTGTGAGTTCTGGTTGCAGAGTCGGCCGATGCGCCAGTACAACGATCCACAATTGCGCAGTATCGCCAAGCTGTTGAAGCAGTGGCCGCTGCTGCCGAGTGGCAGTGAGGGTTATCGCACGGCCGAGGTTACACTGGGCGGTGTCGATACCGATGGCCTGTCGTCAACCACGATGGCATCCAAGCAGATCGCCGGTTTGTACTTCATCGGCGAAGTGGTCGATGTCACCGGCTGGTTGGGCGGCTACAATTTCCAGTGGGCCTGGGCATCGGGCAATGCGGCAGGGCAGGTGTGCTGACAAGAGCGCGGTCCACTGACTGGGCCTCGCCCTTGGCATGCGCGGCATCTGCCTGTGCATCGGCCTGGACGCTGCGCGCCAACGCGGCAATCAGTACCGCGATAGCCAGTTGCAGCAGGAGTTTGCGTTCCGATTTGCTATGCGTAGCCATCTGATCGCTCCAGCACTGTCGACGGAAATTCCTTGCATTCAATTGACACCAAGCATGCTCGTAGTGATCGTTGATCCCCAATCACGAGCGTTCACCCCTCCCCGAATGAACCGGCCGGCGGCCTGCCGATGCTTGGCGTCTTAGTTCCGCCTTACCGAAAAATCTTGCTACCTGCAGTTCGGCGCGATGAGGCGGGCCTGCTCAACAGCCAGCACAGTCGGGTGCCTCGGTTCCGGACGGGGGCCAGACGCAAACTGGTGTCGCGGGTCAAGCGGCAACCCAACCAGTCCTCCTCGAATTTGACGAAGCACATACCAGCGTTCTGACGACGGCAAACTCTTCCGATCGGTTGATGATCATCCAGTGCCTTGAGTACGAGAATGACAATGTTACCGGGCTGAAACGCCATGGGTGCCGACGACATCGAGCCGGAAAAAATTCACCGGCTCGTTCGGCTTGTCTGCCGCAAAGGAAACGAAGTAATGCGTTTCACGAACACCGGCCTGGCAGCCGCAGATGAGCAGCGTCAGGACGACACTCGCAACCTGCAAGCAGACTTTGGCGCGGGACAGCGCTGGTTGCCACATTGATCGTCCTCCTTGCTCGAATCCGGCGCGTATTACTACAACAGTTTCGGCTTAGCCAAGATCATCCAGCAACGTCTGCGCGGCCTTCAGTGCCAGGGCCGCGATGGTCAGCGTGGGATTGGCCGTGGCGACCGTGGGGAAATTGCCACTGCCGACCAGGAACAGATTCTTGTGGTCCCAACTGCGCTGATCGGCATCGACGACGGAATTCTCAGGCTTATCGCCCATCCTATAGGTGCCGACGATATGACCGGCGCCAAAAAATTTGAGACGCTGTGTCTTGCCGTCGATATCGACCTCAAACGCGGTCGGATCGCTGGCGTCTGGCTCGGTGGTGAACTGGGTCGCGCCCATCATCTCGAAGATGGCGTCGGCCGTCTTTTTGGCCGCGACAAAGCCGGCCTTGGTGTAGTCGGACAGGTCGTAGACGATTTCCGGGCGCGGCAGACCGAGGTGATCGAATTGGGTTGTCGACACCGTTACGTAGTTGCTGGTCTCCGGTGACTGTTCAACCAGAAAGCCGAGGCGGAACTGGCGCGAGAAGCCATCGTTCAAAGCCTTGACCAGGTCGGGCCCCCAGAGTGCCTGCGCTGGCGACGTGGCCGGTGGCTTGGGGTTGAGCTGGCTGTTGTTCCAGCCATTGATGAAGTCGAGCGTGGTGGTCCAGGGATCGCCAATCGAAAAGTTCCAGCCTTCATTGCCGATCTCGATACGGAACGCGGCGCGGTCCTTGCGAAAATCGCCGTCGCGCATGCTCTCGATGCCCGAGGTCGCCAATGGACCGCGGAAGCCGAACACCGGTTCGGCGGCCTGCGCCCAGGCGAGATAGAGCGGATGGTCCATCAGGTTCTGACCCATCATGCCGCTGCTGTTGGCAACACCCTTTTTGGTGCGGCCGTTGTTCTTTGACATCAGGCAGAGTTTTGGTGTCTCGACAGCGTGTGCCGCCAACACATAGCGCTTGGCACTGACCGAGCCCTTGCCAGTTGCCGGTCCGAGGTTGTCCTCGTACTGGATGTAGTTGATCTGGCTGACCTGGTCGTTGGCATCTACGATGATTTCGGATGCCACCGTTTGCACCATCAGGGTGACATTGCCGGTATCGAGCGCCATGTTCAAAGTGACACTGGGGTCGTACTTGGCCTGGATCGGGCAGATCGGAATGCAGTTGGTATTGCCGGCGCAGACGCGGCGATTCTGGTACGGCTGCGAATTGCGGCCGGCCGGCGTCTCAGTCACCACCAGCGGAATGCCTTCGAAGGATTTTCCGCTGACCGCTTTGGTCACCGCATCGTCGACCAGTGAGGGCGGGATCGGCTTCATCGGGTACTGATAGTCGGCCGGGAAGGTGATCCCGAGATAGTCCTGCGTCGATTTGTCGGCGGAGACTCCGATCTCCCATTCGGCCTTCTCATACCAGGGCTCGATATCGTCGTAGCTCAGCGGCCAGTCGACGAACTTCTTGTAGGCGCTGTACATCCGAAAATCATTCGGCACATTGCGCAGGCTGGTGCCCAGCCAATGGCGCATGGTGCCGCCGGCGATGCGCTCGTAGGTACTGCTGAAGGGCAGGGTGCCTTCCTGGATCATGTAGGCGACCTTGGGGTCCTTCCAGGTCGTTTCACTGAGCGTCATGGTGTTGGGCCGTCCGGCATTCAATGTCGCCGGATCGGTCAGCGTCAAGCTACCCGCAGGGGTGAATACGTCGGGCGTGTACGGAACTTCGGGCACCTTGGCGACTGCCTTGTAGAAGCGCTCCATGAAGTCATTGGTATTGACCGGAATGCGCGCGCCGGCTTCCAGGATCAGGACCTTCTTTCCGGCCAGTCCAAGTTGCTTGGCGATCATCGCACCGGACACACCGGCACCGACGATGACGACATCGTATTCCGTGCTGTTGGCTGCGGACGTGCTCATGGGTTCGCTCCTCCGACGAAGTCAGTCAGCGAGGGCGGATTGTTTGCCCAGTAGCCGAAGTTGAAATTGCTGTAGCCCATCGGATGCGCCTGCGCGACATTCCAGGCCCAGCCCTGGGTATAGGCTTCGGAGGAAATCACCGTACTGTCCGGTGGTGGTTTGCCGGTGCCGGACTTGGCCAGTTCCGAGGGCGGATACCAGCTGCCGAGATACCACATCAGCATGATGCTGCGCGCGAACAGGCTGATACCAGCCCCCGATTGATTGAAGATGATGTCGGCAATGGTCGCAGGTGGCTGGCTGGCATTGCTGCTGAAGATCTGCAGCAGCTTGTCGAACGTGCCGGCGTCTTGCCCGCGTGCGTAGTCGAAGTAGGTCTGCTTGATATTCTTGGGGTCGATTCCAGGCGCCAATTTGCTGGCCGCAATGCCGGTCAGCAGGGCGGAGAGATTGACGAAGTTCTGCATCGGTGTAGCGGGCGCTGTCGGTGTGGTCATGGCGGCGATTCCTGAGGGTACTGGGCGCGCTCAGCGCGCGCGTTCCAGAATGAAGGTGAAGTCCGAAGCGCGACCGGTGGTGTCGGCGGCATCGTTGTGGCAGTCCATGCAACTCGACGAGGCCTTGGGCACGGTGCCCTGGGTATAGGTCTCGAGCGTGGTGTTGGCGAGGAAGGTCGGCGCCGGCACGCCGGTCGGATCGACCACGCTTTCGGCATCGGTCGGCCACTGCGTGCTGATCAGTTCATAGTTCTGCCAAACAGTATTGGCGAGAATCGCGCGGAAACTGTTGTTCAGCGCCACGGTTGCGTCGGTCAATGCTGTGACGCGAGTGATCTGGCTCTTGAAACCATTCGGGAATGGCTGGATATCCGGATTCCACGGACGCGGCGGGGTTTCGTTGACCGGACACTGGCCGGGTTTGCAGTTGGGATCGTAGAAGTTGTACGGCGGCTGCAGATTCGACCTGGCGACGTCGGCATCGCTCGGCACGTTATTGACCTGTTCATAGGTCGACCAGATCCATTGCGGCGCGTCCGAGGTTTTGTGCGCGGCATGCCAGCCAACCAGGCCCAGCACCACCGCCTTGCAGGATTCCGGAATTTTCGGATTCTCCGACGGCGGGTTGTAGGCGAGCGCGGGTGTCGTATGGAAACGCGAGGGATCATCACCGCGGCCCATCACCTTCCAGGCGGCCTTGACCATGATTGCGCCCATGGTGCCGGTGCTGCCGCTGACCACATTGCCTTCCGGAAACTGCACCGGCCCGGCAAACGCGGACTGACCGGCCTTGCTGTACAGCTTGTTCTGCACGATGTATTCGAACATCGGGCGATTGACCAGGATTTCGTAGCGGACAAAGTTTCCGTTCTGGTCGATCAGCGGTCCGGAATCGAAGGGCTGGGTGACTTCGCTGGTGACCTCGATCGGATGGGTGCCGCCCTTGTTGAGTGCGGTGCGCTGCACGACGCGCATCGACGCGGCGTCGGGAATTCCGTTGCAGGCATCGGGCACCACGCGCGGCCCATCCCAGGGCCCGGGCGCGGCGCCGCCCGGCAACATCAGATCGGAGACCTCACGAAACTGCTGCCATTGCGTGTCTGCATCCGCGCCGGGCGTTGGCGCGGCACCCTCGCTGGGCGCGTTGAGTGCGATGAAGGTCAGCCAGGAGTAGTAATCGAAACCGTGCTGCAGATTGTCCAGATCGAACGGTGCCACGAACTGCGGTTGACACGGTGTGCCACTGGTCAGCAAGGCCGTGGTCACTGGCGTATTGGGTGGGGTGACATTGCAATTGCTGATGGTCGGATCAATGGGTCCCGGCACCGGCATGACTGGCGGTGTCGCGGTCACTGCCATCGCCTTTGCCTTCGGAGCCGGAGCATCGCTGCCGGCCTGTTTGCCAGCGCAGCCGGCGAGAACTGACAGGATCAGGCTGGCCAGTAAGGTGTGACGCAGGAATTGTGCATGCATGATCAAAACTCCGTGAGGCGATGGCGACGGTATACAGTCAGGGGCTGGCTTTTCCGGAGCTGGCTGTTCCAGTGAAGGCGGGATCTGGACAGTCGGGCGTGCTGGTCACCATCGAGGGCCGCACATAGCCGGCGATCCGGTCGATCATTTCCGAGACCACGAATAGATTTCCGCTGTTGAACAGGAACAGATCCTTGTGCAGGGCGAGCCAGTCGCGGAACACCGGGCCTTGCAGATGTTTCTGGAACGCCGCTTCATCGTCGAACACCGAAAAGAACACCACATCGGCCGCAGGCGGAATGGGGAACGAGGCGGCTTTGAAATTGGGTACATGAATCGTGTACATGGGTACAAAGGGCTCTTCTCGCTGGACGCGGCAGGCAAGATCCTTCAATGCCACGATCGCCTGGTCTTCCTTGCCGGGCAGGATGCTCCACTTGGCCACGATTGAAATCATCAGGTACTCCTTTGCCGTGCGGTTCACTTCAGGACGCTGAGCGAACCCAGCGGCAGATTGAGCATGGTCAGGCAAGACCGGTTTGACCACCCCTGCATGCATCGCCCGGAGGTGCCTTGCCACGGATGCGCTCCCGGGGAAGACCGCATCCGTGCCTTCGTCAATCCACGAAGGTCCGGTTCAATGGAGCAAGGTCGAGCGGTTGCGACAGGTCCGGCTCGAAGCTCGAGCCGATGCCTTGCTGGAAGGCAAGGAACCCGTCGGGGTCGCACTGCTGCTTGACGCGCAGCAGGCGAGGATAGTGATCGAGGTAGTACTTCCTTGCCCAGTCATCAAGCAGGGGGTCGATGTAATTGACATATGCACCGGAGAAATACGGCTCAAGCGCGGCGAAAAAGGCATGTGCCCATTCGACATTGGCGCGAGTGTCCTGGGGCTTGTCCCAGATCGCCTTGATCTCAGGCACAAAGCGCGCGGCGCGATGGGCGAAGCCGGTCGAGTCCGCGGCATGCGCTTCGATGGCGCCGCCGGCGTGCGTCCAGACGATGAAGCTGTCCGGCGATGGCGCGCTCGCCATGAAGCGCTCGAATACCGCGATGCACTCCGGCTTGAACGCTCCCGGCGGCATCATGCCCGAGCGGATGTAGGCGCTGCGATTGGCGACCAGGGTGGTCGCGCCATTGATCAGTTCGAATTCGGGCAGGGTGATCTGGTTGAGGCTGACCGTCAGCGGGCCGAGCTCGAGCAGGGGCTGCAGCAGTTTCGCACCGGCGCTGAATTCGCCGTTGTAGATCGCGGTGAAGCCGAAGGTCTGAATCTTCTGACTCGGATTGGAGGGATCGGGAATCAGTCCCCAGATGCCATAGACCGCCATTTCATTGGGCAGGGTTTCGACCCAGCTTTTATAGAAGCCAAGCACCTCCTGTGCGCGATCCGGCGCGTAGCGGATCTGCCCGGTGAGCATCTTCTCTGTGTTGGGAAGATGGACGCGGATCTCCATGTCGACGGCAACACCCCAGTTGCCACCGCCACCGCCGCGACAGGCCCAGAATAGTTCCTGGTCGAACGGATCTGTGGCATCGGCCGTCAGCTTGCGCACCTTGCCATCGACGGTCACCAGGGTGATCGACAGCAGATTGTCGACACTGAGCCCGTAGGAACGCGAAACAAAGCTGTAACCACCACCCTGCATGAAACCCGGAATGCCGACGGTCGGGCAACCGCCACCAATCGGCAGCAGGCCGGTGCCGCTATTGATCAGATACACATAGACCGCCTGCCAGCGCGCACCCATCTGCACCTTGACGACGCGTTGCCCGGCATCGAGTTCGATGGCCGTCATCAGGCTCAGATCGAGCACCACGCCGCCGGCATTGAGGCTGTAACCCGCAGCACTATGGCCACCGCCCTTGGTGGTCAGACGCAAGCCATGTTCCTTGCAATAAGCGAGGGTGGTGACCACATCCTCGGTGCTATTGGCCTGGACGATGAACAGCGGCCGCAGTTGCACCCGGCCGTTATCAATAACCACAGCCTGAGAGTAGGCCGGCGTTCCGGGCAGCAGCACGGCACCACTGATATGCCGCTGCAACCAGCCCAGATCTGTGTGATCGACCATTGTGCCCCCCTGGGCTTGCCGCATGCGCACATCGGGCCAGCCGATGAGCGGTTTGCAAACGTTGAGACCGCGGCTGCGACCCCGTGAACAAAGGTAAGTCCAAACGCGATCCTGTTTGAGCTGTAAGAACTTGCAGGTTGACTTCTGTCGCAGGCGGGACAGATCTCTCAGCACTCGTGCTGCGTTCGTCTTGCGTTTGCGGGGGAATCACCGAACGATGCGCGGTGCCTTTGTCGCAAATGGACCCCTATTGGCCGTAGAGCGGGGCTTGCCCCGCTGCATTTGATCCGCTCTTCTCATTTTCACAATCCAAGGCAGCGGGGCAAGCCCCGCCTTATGGCTCTCAACAGCGGAGCTGGTCAATCCCCTCGGGGACAACAGCAGAGGGAATTCGACGGCGGCGGAACACGCTCTACATAGTGTAGATACATTGGCTGGTGACGCTGCAAAGTCGTCCGCTCGCCCTATCGGCCGGATATATGTCGATAAGCACACACAATTGAAAATCACTATTTGACGATGAATTGTTGCGGGCGTAACATCTTCTCGACTCATCCCGGGGATGAGGGGTTGCCCGCCGCGCCCAGCGGTGTGCATCGCGACTCCAGCCAGACAGCGGCGAACTGTCCGGTAATACGAAACCTGATGTGATCAATCCTCAGGAGCGTGCCCCGTGAATGCTGTCGAAAACTCTGCAAATCCAAGCTCATTACGATCTGTTTCACCAGTCCCTGCGTACAGCGCGTCCGTCGGCCACTCGCCAACCGGCGCTTGCACCATCGCGATCTTCGCTGCGCCAGTTCAGTCGGGCTGAGGTCCCGCCGGCGCAGCGCCATCGTCAAGTGGCAGCCCGCCGATTGCATATCCCGCCATTCCACTCGTTGAGCGTCAAAGGAGTTATCGACATGCTGTCTGTACGCCTTTTGCATCTGATTCTTCTGCCAGTACGCAGGGCGCTGCTGGTTGGCGCATTGCTGTATGTTTTCTCGATTTCGGCCAGTGCCGAGATATGCTGGGAATACACCGACGTCGAGCTTGCCAAGGTTCCGCTCAAGTGCGTGCAGATTGGCAATCCAGCGGTCGCTTGTTCGTGGAATCCAAATTGCAATGTCGACAACAACCCCAGCGATTGCTGTATGGCCGTGCACGATCCCGGCGCAACCCAGACCATCGGCGACATGCACCTGCGTTGGCACAACTGTCTGGGCAATGTCACCAACAATGCGGTTCCCCAGCCGCCCAATCGCGGGCTGCGCTGGTTTGCCTTTCATCGCCAATTCGAGTCGGACTTCAACGTCTATCGCGAAGGACTTGGTCTGGACAAGATCGATTCCCTGGAGTGGTGTCCGGGGATGATCATGCCGTATGGGCACTTCGGCGCCGAACTCGGGCCGTTAGATCATCCGCTGGGTTGCGGCACTGGCGACAACCGGCCCAATGGCGTGGCCTGCGATGGCTGCGAGACCTTTCGTCGTTGCCTTTATCTCAACGGCGCCGGCCCGATCGGCTGTCCGGCGCCCGCCAATCCCGTGTGTTCGGTGAACGGGGTGAGCTTCCCGTACACCTCGCTGGATCAATTCAAGAATGCCGATGAGATAGGCGCCATGCTCGATGTCTATTTCCATGGCGACATGCATGGCGCCGTTTCGGACGCCGATGGCAGTGGCTACAACGCCGATTGCGCCGATCCGAACTGCTCACCCAGGGACCCGATGTTCTGGCGCCTGCACAAGGCGCTCGACGATGTGATGCGCGCCTGGCAGAACATCAAGGCGGTGGACGTGACCCTGGTGATCGACCGTTCCGGCAGCATGTCGGCGCCATCCGGGACTGGCGTCGGCACCCGGCTGCAGAACGCCGTTGAGGCCGCTGACATGTTTGCCGATCTGATGGAAGACGGCCGATCGGATGGCGCAGTCAATCGGATCGGCATCGTGTCCTACTCGGGCAACGCCTCGAATGCCGCCTTGAACATGCCGCTGCAGAATGTGACCAGCACGCTGCGCAATCCCGGTGGCGCCTTCGCCACTACGCTGGCTGCCTTGAGCCCTAGCGGATCGACGTCAATTGGCAGTGGTGTGGTTGGCGCGATCAACCAGTTGTGCACGGGCGGAAATTGCGCCACCCATGTGCTGGCGCCCGGCGAAAACGAGCGCAAGGCGATGCTGCTGTTGACCGACGGCAAGGAAAATGTCGCACCCTGTCTTGAAGCGGGCTGTCAGGGCGGCGGGGGAGCCGCGATCGACTACGCGGCGCTCGACGTTACCCAGGCCTGCGCGGTCGGCCTCGGCAATGCCGCTTCGATCAATGGAGAGCTGCTGACCATCTTTACCGAGCGCCAAGGCGGCATCTATCTCAACAACACCGATGCATCGGGCACCGACCTGAAAGATTTTTTTGCCAAGTGCTTCGCCCAGTTGACCGACGAGTTCATTGGGCTCGATCCCTCGGGCAGCATCGCGGCTGCTGTGCCGGCGGGACCGATCGTCCCCTACGAATCCTGCGATGACAACCGGATCACCTTCACTGCGGGATGGAATCGCAGCAATTTGCCAGGTGATCGATTGAATCTGCTGGTGACCGCGCCCAACGGTGATGCCTGGGTTCCGGCAGCCAACTACGGTGAGCTGTCGAACGAGCGCAGCTGGGCCTTCAAACGTAGCCCCTTGCCCTACCGCGGCCAGGCGCAGGGCACCTGGAACATGCAGCTGCTGCGGCCACAGAAGGCCTTCGTCAACGGCTTCACCACGGACAGTTTTGTCAAACCGGCGGAAGGCGTTGCGATCGTGCGTCGACAGATCCAACGGCTCTGTCCGATTGGCGATGATGGCCAGCCCTCGTGCAAGCGCGTGCTGCACTTCGAGGATGGCGATCAGGCCCGCTCGGTTTATTACGGCGCACTCAAGGCCGAGAACGGCATGACCGTGGCCGATCACAGCTTCGAGAAGGATCCGGCGCGATTTGCCCGTCGACTTCGCGAAGGCCGCTGGGACTTGATCGTGTATGCCCATCAGGCGGGGGCGGATCAGAAGGAAGTCTACGACAGCCTGCTCAGTCGTCAGGTCTGTTCAGGCACACCGGCCATCATCACCGACACCCGTAGCGCGCGCGAAGCAGCGGCCCTATTGCGTTGCGCCGGCGCCGTGCGCGATCCGCGTGTGGTCAACAAGGATCACCTGGTCGGTTCGAAGTCGTTTGTCGATGTCGAGGCGCGCTTGCGCGATCCGGGATATCCAGTGTTTTCCTATGGTCTGCAGGCGCTCGCGGCCAACACGGCGGCGGCCGATCCCGCGGCGCAGTTCGCCAGCGATCGTGACAATGCATCCGCCGCGATCATCGGCAAGGCGTTAAGCGGCGGGCCGATTCAGTGGCACAAGAATGTGCTGGTGACCGGACTGTCGCAGTTGACTGCATTCGCACCACGCACGGTTCCAAAGACTGGAGAGACCCTCAAAGCGGCAGTGCGTATCCTGCCCTCGGTGCAGCGCGAGGGCGGCTATCCGGATTCGAGGATGACGGTCGAGGTCGAACGACCGAAGGCCGGGCTGGGCGGACTGGTCAAGCGACGTGAGCGCGCTGCCACGGTCAAGGGCGATCCGGTCGATTCGGTCGAGCTGCAACTCGGCCAGCTGAACATCGCAACCAGCAAAGAAACCTACAAGCTCAACGACCGCGGTGAGAACGGTGATCTGCATGCACTCAATGGCACCTACAGCGCCGATCTGCCAATCAGCGCGGCTGTCGATGGCATGTACACATTCCACTATCGATTCGACTACAAGATCGGAACCTGTCAGGCACGACGTGAGCTGAAGCAGTCGCTGTACGTCGATGTCAAGGTCAGTCCAACCCACTCGAATCCGGTGGTCGGTGAGCCACGGCCGGCCCAGGGTGGCAAGCGCTATCCGCTGACCCTGCGCCCACAGGATGCGCTTGGCAATATCGTCGGACCGGGGCGCACGGCGCATGCCGCCTGCGCCAAGCCCTGCAGCTGCGATGCCAAGGATGTCGTCGATCGCAACGATGGAAGCTACACGATTGGCTTGCTGGTGCCCGATTCGGTGGAGCTGTCGGCGTGTAAGGTCGAGGCATTTGGCGCCAATTTCGCGCTCGCCAAGCGACCGCGCTTTCCCGGTCGCGATAGCGGCGCGCCGTGACCTCGTCGGCACGCCGGCTCGGGCTGCGCTCATCGGACGGATGTCCGCAGCCGCGCCCACATGCCCGTATCCGGAGCCTGTCGATCGCGCTGGCGCTCTGCGCGTTGTGGGCTGGCAGCGCGCCTGCGCTGGAGCAAGATCGTCTGCGCGAGGCCAGTGCAGGCGGTGGCGCGGTCAGCAGTGGCGGCACCTACTATGTCGAGTGGTGGCCAGAGCCCGCGCCGGTTCCATTGAACGAGATGTTCGTGATTCATTTCCGGGTGTTGCGCGCTGAGGAGCGCACAACCCCGGTGCCCGCTGCGGTGATTACCGCCAACGCCTGGATGCCGGAACACAACCATGGCACCAGTCTGCAAGCCCAGGTCGAGTCCAAGGGTGATGGGTCGGCGGTGGGCTCGGGATTCCTGCTGCACATGGAAGGTCACTGGCAGCTCCGCGTTGGCGTTGTGGCCGATGGCACGATGGAGCGAGTGAGTTTCGATTTTGAATTGCGGCCATGAAGCCAAGGAACACCCTCGATGCAGCCCATCATAGGCAGCTAACGCAAGCGGCTCGGGGAGTCCTGCGACCGTTCCTGGTGCTCAGTCTGTTTTGCACTGCACCCCACGCGAACGATGCGGTCTACTTCGAGCCCTCCGAGTTGCGCAGCATTCTGCAGCTTTCGCCGCTGCCCGCACCACCTGCCGATCCGAGCAACGCCGTTGCCGATGATCGAGCGGCGGCGGAATTCGGTCGACAATTGTTCTTCGATCGGAGATTGTCCGGACGCGGCGATACTTCCTGTGCCACCTGCCACGATCCGCAACGCGCCTGGAGCGACGGCCGCGTCGCGCACGATCTCGACAGTCGGTTTCGGCGCAACGTACCAAGTTTGCGCAATAGCGCCTACAACCGCTGGTACTACTGGGATGGCCGCGCCGACTCGGCCTGGGCGCAGGCGCTGGGGCCGATCGAACATCCTGGCGAGATGGCAGGTGATCGGCTGGCGGTAACAAGAGTAATTGCCGATGATCCGGATTTGCGCCGCCGCTATGAAAATCTATTCGGATCGTTGCCCAAAAATATCGATGAAGTCCGACACTTCCCTCCGCATGCGATGCCGATGGAAGCGTCCCCCGGAGATGCGCGGCATCAAGCCTGGCTGTCGATGCGCGAGGGAGATCGCCGTGACAGCAACCGGATCTTCAGCAATGTTGGCAAGGCAATTGCCGCCTTCGAGCGAGATATCCTGCACAGCGACTCGGCGTTCGATCGCTACGTCGCGGCACTGCGTCGCGGAGACCCAAAGGCCGACGCTTTGCTGCGCTCCGATGCGCGGCGTGGCCTGAGATTGTTTGTCGGTCGTGGCGCCTGCACGCTATGCCATAGCGGACCCATGCTCAGCGACGGCGAGTTCCACGATGTCGGCATCGCACTCGGTCAGGGCATGCGGATCGATCCAGGTCGTCATCGCGGTGTAATGAATTTGCTGGCCAGTCCGTTTACACGCATCGGCGAATACTCGGATGCACCGGAAGAACATCCGCCGATCCGCTATCTTGATCTGCAAAGCGATCAACTCGGCCAGTTCAAGACGCCGAGTCTGCGCGGCGTCGCGGATACTGCGCCGTATATGCACGACGGTCGCTTTGCTGATCTGCGCGCCGTGGTGGAGTTTTACTCGACGCGCCGCGGCGCCCGGGTGATCGGCCACCCGACCAGCCTGTTGCAGCCACTCGACCTCGATGACACGGAGATCGATGATCTGGTCGCCTTCCTGCGCAGTCTCTGATCGGCTCTAGCGTATCGCGTGGCTCACTGGCATATTTCGTCGTCGCAGCAAGGCGTACGCCACCGGGATCACCAGCATCGACAACAGCGGCGCACTGATCATGCCGCCGACCATCGGTGCGGCAATCCGCTGCATCACTTCCGAGCCGGTACCGGTGCCGAGCATGATTGGAATCAGTCCAGCGAGGATGACGGCAACCGTCATTGCCTTGGGCCGGACACGTTGCACGGCGCCCTCGCGGATGGCCTCCAGCAGCAGTTCGACCGAGGGTTGCTGACCGGCGGCCAGACGCGCATCCCAGGCCTGGCGCAGATAGAGCAGCATGATCACGCCAAACTCGGCGGCAACGCCGGCCAGCGCAATGAATCCGACAATCGAAGCGACCGAGATGGCATGACCGAGCAGGTACAGCAACCAGATGCCGCCAATCACCGAGAACGGCAGGCTCAGCATCAGCAGCATCGCCTCATCGACGCGGCGGAAGATCAGATACAGAAGCACGAAGATGATCAGCAAGGTCGCCGGCACCACGATCTGCAGGCGCGCGCTGGCGCGCTCCAGATACTCGAATTGTCCCGACCAGGCCAGGGCATAGCCCGCCGGTAATTGCAGAGACTCGGCCGCTGCGCTCTGTAAGTCGCGTACGACGGCGACCAGGTCGCGTCCGCGCACATCGACATAGACCCAGCCCGATAGCCGTGCATTTTCGCTGCGGATCATCGGCGGACCGTCGCTGATCGTTATCCGTGCCAGATCTCCGAGCAGGAGCTGTGCGCCCGAAGCGGTTTGCACCGGTAGCGAGCGCAGCTTCGCTACGCTGTCGCGCAGGCCGCGTGGATAGCGAACCGAGATCGGAAAGCGTCGTCGGCCCTCGATGGTCTCGCCGATGGTCTCGCCACCGATGACGGCGGCGACCACGCTCTGCACATCGGCAACGCTGAGGCCATGGCGCGCAGCGGCGGCACGGTCAATATCAATGTCGATGTAGCGACCGCCGGTCAGCCGTTCGGCAAACGCGGAACTGACACCATCGATCGACTTGGCCAGGGATTCGACGCGCGCCGCAATACGATCGATCTCGCCCAGATCCGCGCCGGAAACCTTGATTCCGATCGGACTTTTTATGCCGGTCGCAAGCATATCGATGCGATTGCGGATCGGCGGTATCCATAGATTGGCCAGACCGGGCAGGCGCACGCTGCGATCGAGCTCTTCCACCAGTTTTTCCGGCGTCATGCCGGCACGCCATTCGCTGCGTGGCTTGAACTGGATCGTGGTCTCGATCATCTCCAGCGGCGCCGGATCGGTAGCGGTTTCGGCGCGGCCGATCTTGCCGAACACTCGGGCGACTTCGGGCACGGCTTTGATCATCTTGTCGGTCTGCTGCAGGATGCTGGCGGCATTGCCCGGCGATACGCCGGGAAGCGCCGTCGGCATGTACAACAAATCGCCTTCATCTAGCGCCGGCATGAATTCGGCGCCGAGTTGGGAAAGCGGCCACAGCGATACGCCGAGCAGGACCAGGGCAGCACACAGCGTGATTCGCGGCCAGGCCAGTGCCTGGTCGAGCAGCGGCCGATAGACCATAAGCAGGCCGCGTGACAGCGGATTGCGCGCTTCATCGGGAATTTTTCCGCGAATCCAGTAGCCCATCAGCACCGGGATCAAGGTGATCGACAGACCGGCCGCCGCGGCCATGGCATAGGTCTTGGTATAGGCCAGCGGTGCGAACAGCCGGCCCTCCTGAGCTTGCAGCGTGAACACCGGAATGAACGACAGCGTGATGATCAGCAGACTGAAGAACAGTGCCGGACCGACTTCGACAGCAGCGCGGGTCACGATCGTCCAGCGCTCCTCATTCGATGGCGCACGTTCTGAATGTTCGTGCTGCCAGGCTTCAAGATGCTTGTGCGCGTTCTCGATCATCACCACGGCGGCATCGACCATTGCGCCGATCGCGATCGCGATGCCACCCAGTGACATGATGTTGGCATTGATGCCCTGCTGATGCATGACGATGAAGGCAGTGAGTATGCCGAGCGGCATAGCGACCACGGCGACCATCGCCGAGCGCAGATGAAACAGAAAGAGCAGGCAGACCAGGGCGACCACGACAAACTCTTCGAGCAATTTGTGACTGAGGTTTTCCACGGCGCGGTCGATCAGATCGGCGCGGTCGTAGGTGGTGATGATCTCGACACCTGCCGGCAGTCCTGCGCGCAGACTGTCGAGCTTGGCCTTGACCGCCTCGATGGTCGAGCGCGCATTGCGTCCCGAGCGCATGATGATGACGCCACCGACAACCTCACCCTCACCATCCAGTTCGGCGATGCCGCGGCGCATCTCCGGCCCGAGCTGGATCTTTGCGACATCGGTCAGCAGCACGGGCACACCGCCGGCGCCAGCGCGCAATGGAATCGACTCGAAGTCTTTCAGTGTGGACAGATAGCCGCTCGCCCGCACCATGTACTCGGCCTCGGCGAGCTCGAGGATGCTGCCGCCGACCTCGCCATTGGCGGCGCGCACCGCGGCGACCACTTCGCCATGGGTGATGGCATAGGCGCGCAGGCGATCCGGGTCGAGCACGACCTGGTACTGGCGCACCATGCCGCCGATGCTGGCAACCTCGGCGACATCGGGAACAGTCTTCAGCTCGAATTTCAGGAACCAATCCTGCAGCGCGCGCAGCTCGGCCAGATCATGGCGGCCGCTGCGATCGATCAGGGCATACTCGTAGATCCAGCCGACGCCGGTGGCATCCGGCCCGAGCGCGGGCAGGGCACCGCGCGGCAGTCGTGGACCGATCTGGCTGAGGTACTCAAGCACGCGCGAACGCGCCCAGTACAAATCGGTGCCGTCCTCGAACAGGACATAGACGAACGAATCGCCAAAGAACGAATAGCCGCGCACGACCTTGGCGCCGGGAACCGAGAGCATGGTCGTGGTCAGTGGATAGGTGACCTGGTCTTCGACGATCTGCGGCGACTGACCTGGCCAGCTGGTGCGGATGATCACCTGCACATCGGAAAGATCGGGCAGGGCATCGACCGGTGTCTGACGCAAGCTGAATATGCCCCAGGCCGCTAGACCCAGGCTGGCCAGCAGGACCAGGAATCGATTCGCGACCGACCAGTGGATCACCGCGGCAATCATGGTGCGTCGTCCGTATGGCTGGTGGACTTCGCCGAGGCATCACGCTCTGTGGTTGCGTCCATGCGCGATTCGGTGGCGCTGAGACTGGCCTCGGAGTCGAGCAGAAATTGTCCCGAGGTCACCACGCGTGTGCCGGCCTCAAGCCCGCTGAGTATCTCGCGCATGCCGCCGGCTTCGCGACCTAGTGTCACCGCCTGGGTGCGGAAGCGGCCCTTCGACTCGGCCACCACCACGACCTGGCGCGTGCCGGTTTCGATAACCGCTTCGACCGGGACCAGAACACACTGGCGCGATTCGCCCGTCGGCACCAGCTGCAAGTCGGCGTACATGCCAGGGACCAGGGACCGATCCGGATTGCCGATGACGATACGCGCGGTCTGGGTGCGCGTCTGCGCATCGACCGTGGCCAGCATCTGCTCAACTGTTCCCTTGAAGGTTCGTCCGGGCAGGGCCGGCACGCGTGCATGCACGCTGCTACCGGCACTGATCAGCGCAGCATCACGTTCCGGAATTGCCGCGTTGATCCAGACCTGATCGAGACCATTGATCCGGCCGAGCACACTACCAGCCATCACCGTCGCGCCTTCGCGCACCAGCAGCTCCGAGAGCACGCCGCTGCGCGGTGCGGACATGACGATTCGGGGCTGCGCACTCTGACTGCGTTCGAGTGCGCTGATCTGCGCCTGGCTCATCCCGAGCAGGAGCAGGCGTTGTCGCGCGGCGTCGGCCAAGGCTTCGAGTCCCGGCGACCTGGCGCGGCGCAGACTGAGATACTCCTCCTGGGCAGCTGTCCAACTGGGTGCGAGCAGGGTGAACAGGGGCGCGCCAGCTTGTACGCGATCCCAGGGCGCACGCACATGCAGACGTTGCACAATCGCATCGACCGGAGCTGCCAGTGTGCTGACCGCGCGTTCGTCAAACTCGATGGCGCCACTGGCGTGCACTTCACGTGCCAGCGTGCCGAGACTGGCCAGGCTGGTGCGCACACCCAGATTCTGCACCAGCCGCGGATCGACCTGGATTCCGCCATCGCCTTCGGCTTCGCTCTCGGCCGGATCGGCGTACTTGGGTACCAGCTCCATGTCCATGAACGGCGACTTGCCAGGCTTGTCGAATCGTTGTTTGGGTACCATCGGGTCGTACCAGTAGAGCACCTCGCGTTCGGTTGCGGTCTTGTCCGCGGTCGCCGCATCCATGCGCATCGGCGCGCGCTCAGGGCGAGTGATCGTCCAAACCAGGGCGCCACCCAGGACAAAGGCGACCAGAACAGCGATTATCGATTTGATCATGGACATGATTCAGGCCTCCTCAGCGAACGAGAACTGCAGTTCGGCCCATGCCAAGCCAAGTTCGAGACGACGATCGAGCAAGGCAAGCTCCTGCTCGATCAGATCATTCATAGCGATCAGTGAGTCGGCCAGACTGCCGCGTCCGCCCCGGTAGGCAGACAGCGCAGCATCGGCACGATCACGCGCCAGCGGCAGCAGGCTCGACTGGAAAAGTTCGACACGCTCGACGGCGGATTCCCAATTGGCGACCAGGGCGCGGACGGTCGCGGTATGCGCGCGCAGCATCGAACTGCGCTCGGCATTGAATCGTCTGCGATCGGCCGCGCGACTGGCGATCAGCGGATCCTGTCGACGCGAGGCGTGGATGGGTAGCCCGATCCGGACGCCAACGCTCAGCATGTCCGAGTACGCCGGTCCGCGATCCGCGTAGGCGAATTCGACGGCCCAGTCGAGCGACTTCTCGGCCTCGGCGAGTGCCAGGGCGGCGTCGACCTGGTGCTGCTCGGCATCCAGCGTGAGCAGGCCTCGATGCAGGCCTACCGACTTCAGAATGAAATCAACATCGCGCGGGACCTTGTAATCGGGTGCAGCGGCTAAAGCCCGGTCGTCGAGATCGGGCAGCCAGCGCTCCAACTCGGCACGCGCCAGGCGCTGGTCGCGCAGGGCGCTGCTGCGACGATCAGCCAGGGCACTGCGTTGCAGTCGTGCATTCAATCCTTCGGCGACGCTGCCGCGTCCACCGGCAAGCGCGGCATCGGCGGCGGCGATCTGTGCATCGAGCCATGGACCGAGTGCATCGAGCTGCTGCAATCGCTGTCCGGCAATCGAGCCGGCGATCCAGGCCCGCGCTACCGATTCACGAACGCCGAGTTGCTCGATCCTGTACTCGGCGGCGCGCAGTTCTGCATCTGCGCCTGCCATGGCGGTGCGGGCATCGCGCTTGCTGCGACGTGGAAACGCCTGCATCCAGCCAATCTTGCGCATGGTCATGAAGTCGACATTGAGACTGCCGGCATCCGCGCCGGTGCTGGGCAGGTTATCGATGGCCAGGATCAACTCGGGATCGGGCAACTCGCCGGCGGGCCCGATCAGCAGTTGAGCTGACTCCTGCGCCGCTGCACGCGCCTGTAGTTCGGGGGATTGCGCTTCAGCTGCTTCGATCGCCTCGGTCAGGCTCAGCGCGCCGGATTGTGCCGCAAGTACCGTCGGTGCGAGCAGCAGCAAGCCGCGCACCACATGGCGCATCCACCGGCATTGCGCCGGCATTGAGAAAGGGGACATGTGCAACTCCTGAGCAGGGTAGGGCGCACGCCAGCGTGCTGGCGTCGACAGATCCGGATCAGGGCGTGCTAGATCAGCAGTCGGCAGAGTGCTGCGAGTTCGGGTCCAGCGCGGGACTGTGCGCTGTGTACGCTGCCCGCATGAGTGCAGCTGCCGGCGGCGCAGGCACCGGCGACATAGTCGTGTCCGGGCAACAGGGCCGGAACGGCGAGTAGGTGGCCCGCATCGGGAATCAGGTCGTGACCCGGGCAACCCGGTCCGTTGCGCTCATCAGCGTGATCATCGCCATCCTCGCCGTGGCAGTGCGAGCCTGCCAGATTGTCTAGCGTCGGCGCAGCGCCATGGCACCACGCGGCGGCGTACGCCAGCTGGCATCCGAGCAGGGTAACGAGGGCGAGCAGAAGAAGAATGCGCTGACGCGACACGAGCAGTTGTCCAGTGGGCGATGAGCTTGTGACAGGTTATCGCATCTGCAAGTTCCGCGGGTTGTAAAGACGCGTCGTGTGGCTGCGCCCGCATCAGGCACGGTTGTTCACTCTTGGTTGGCACGGTCTGCGTCATAATGGGACGTTGGTATCGAGTACATTCGGCCGCAGCGTCCGCCGCCGTACATATCATCATCGGCCAGCCTGCTCATCCCGGCTTGTCAAGCCACTCGAGTCGAATCCTCTGGGTTCACTCGCCAGCCGACGTCCCCATTGGACGCTCCCGCAAAGTTCCGCCAAGCAGCGCAATCGCGCGCCCGCGAGCCGGTCACCAGAGGAATTCCATGAGTGCAAAAATCCATCCGCTTGCAGGCAGCAAACCGAGCGAACGCATGCTGGTCGATATTCCAGCCCTGATCGCTGCCTATTTCGAAAATCAGCCTGACCCTGGCGTGGCCGCGCAATGCGTCGCATTTGGCACATCCGGACATCGCGGTTCGTCACTGACATCCAGTTTCAACGAACAGCACGTCGCCGCGATCACCCAGGCTGTATGCAGCTATCGCCAGTCGCATGGCTACACCGGCCCCTTGTTTCTTGGCTTCGATACCCACGCATTGTCGCGTCCCGCGCTGGCAACGGCACTGGAGGTACTCGCGGCCAATGATGTGGACACCCTGATCGCCGCTGGCGACGAGTACACCCCGACGCCAGCCATCTCACATGCCATCCTCCAACATAATCGCGGGCGCACGTCCGGCTACGCCGACGGCATCGTGTTGACCCCTTCGCACAATCCGCCGGAGTGCGGCGGCTACAAGTACAACCCGCCGCACGGTGGACCCGCCGAGAGCGAAGCCACACGCTGGATCGAGAGCGAGGCCAATCGTCTGCTGAGCAATGGACTGCACGAGGTGCGGCGCATGCCGCTCGCCCTGGCGCGCAGTTCATCCTGCGTGCGCGAACATGATTTCATCGGCAGCTACGTCGCCGATCTCGGCAACGTGATCAATATGAAGCAGATCCGCACCGGCAATCTCCGCCTGGGCGTGGATCCACTGGGTGGCGCCGGTGTGCACTACTGGACACGCATCGCCGAACAGCACCGGCTCAATATCGACATCATCAACGACTCGGTCGATCCAAGCTTCGCCTTCATGTCGCTGGACTGGGATGGGCGGATTCGCATGGACCCCTCGTCGCTCCACGCGATGCAGGGCCTGCTCGAACTCAAGGATCGCTACGACGTCGCCTTCGCCTGCGATACCGACCATGACCGCCACGGCATCGTCGTACCAAGCGTTGGCCTGATGCCAGCCAACCACTATCTGAGCGTGGCGGTGGATTATCTGTTCCGCAATCGTGAGGTATGGAGCCGCGAGCTCGGCATTGGCAAGACTGCCGTCAGCACCTCGATGCTCGACAAGATCGGGCATCGGATGGGTCGTCCGATTTACGAAGTGCCGGTTGGCTTCAAGTGGTTTGTCGATGGCCTGAGCAAGTCCCAGCTCGGCTTTGCCGGCGAAGAGAGCGCAGGCGCCACATTTTTGCGGCGCGATGAAGCTGTGTGGACGACGGACAAGGACGGCATTGTCGCGGCGCTGCTGGCAGCCGAGATCACCGCCCAGGGCAATGGCGATCCCGGTGAAATCTACCAATCACTGAGCAAGGAGCTCGGCGTCAGTCACAATGTGCGCGTCGATGCGCCGGCTTCGTTCGAGCAGAAGCAGGCCTTGGCCGAGCTCAGCCCGGCGCAGATCACCCAGACCAAGCTGGCTGGCGAGCCGATCTGGCGTGTGCTCGATCACGCACCGGGCAATGACGCTGCCCTCGGCGGGATCAAGGTATGCACACGCAATGGCTGGTTTGCTGCGCGTCCATCGGGCACCGAAGCGCGGTACAAGATCTACGCCGAAAGTTTCCGAAGTGAGCGCCATCTCAGCCGACTCGTCGATGCGGCGCAGGAACTGGTCACCGATTCGTTGGCGCGCGCCGCCTGAGGCATGGCCTCATTCGCATGACGCGCACTGACGACGCCTGTGCTCGTGCGTTGAATTGGGCACACCAGGCGCTCCTTTTCGACTGAAGCCGGCCGTTTTCATAGTATAAATTACATCAAATAGACCATGCATTACATTGAATAATATACGTATTTATGGTATTTCCTGCTGACCGCGTTGGCGCACTGATGCAGTGGCGCAAGTGCCGAGAACTGAGTAGCGCCCCGGAGGAAAGGACGAAGAGCCCACATCGGCAAGCCATCCGCCTGCCCTCAATCTCATACGCTGACTTGCTCAAAACAGGGAAGCCTCCGTGCTGCCAAGGGGCGTACGCTGGCGTCACACTCAGGCGCCTGGCGCAATACAATCCCTGACGATGGCAACGCCAACCGCAACGCCCTGCGCCATGATGCCAGGCATCATCTACGGCACCGCCTGGAAAAAGGATGCCACTGCCGCCTTGGTCGAACTGGCGCTGCGGCAGGGCTTTCGTGGAATCGACACTGCCTGCCAACCCAAACACTATGACGAGCCGGGCACCGGCGTTGGAATCGCGGCATGTCTGGGCACGCTGCTGACGCGCGAGCAGCTCTACCTGCAGACCAAATTCACGCCGCGCGATGGTCACGACCCGGCGCGCATTCCTTACGATGTGCAGGCGCGCCCAGCCGAGCAGGTCGCGCAGTCCTTCCAGGCCTCACTGCGCAATCTGCGCACGGAATATGTCGACGCCCTGTTGCTGCATTCGCCGCTGAGCAGCGCGTCTCAGCAAACCGAGGTCTGGCAGGCGATGGAAGCGATCGCGGAGCAGGGTGGTGCACGCCGGATCGGCATCAGCAACTGCTATGAACGCGCAACGCTGGAACGACTACATCGCAGCGCGCGCATCAAGCCGACCGTATTGCAGAATCGCTTCCACGCCGCGACCGGCTATGACCGCGAGATCCGCGCCTATTGCCGCGATCAGGGGATCACCTACCAAAGCTTCTGGACGCTTACCGCCAACCCGCATCTGCTCGCGCACCCGCATCTGCGCGCACTCGCCGAAAAGCATCAGCGCAGCCCCGCGCAGATCCTGTTCCGCGTGCTCACCCAGATCGGCATTGTGCCGTTGACCGGTACGCGCTCGGAATTGCATATGCGCGAGGACCTCGCCATCTTCGATTTCGAACTGACCGAAGCCGAGTGCGCCTGCATCACCGACTTGTTCGGCGCAGCGTGCATCCTGTAGGGCATCTCTGTGAGATTCCGTCCCAAAGCCGCCGCGCCCAGTTGTAGGGCATCTCTGTGAGATGCCATCCCAACACCGCCGCGCCTTCAAATCGGCATCTCACGGAGATGTCCTGTAGGACATCTCACCGGCATGACATGTACGCGGTCAACCGCGTCCTCTGGTGGTGGTCAGGCCCTGTGCGGCCGCCCACTGATTGATGTCGTCGCGGCGGATTGCGGCGGCCATCAGACCGGGAAAGGCATCGGGAGTGCAGGCGAACGAGGGCACCCCGAGTGCGGCGAGTTTGGCGGCCAGCTCCTTGTCGTAGGAGGGATGCCCCTCGTCGCTGAGCGCGAGCAGGGTGATGAATTGCACACCGGCCTCGACCAGCTCCTGGGCGCGCGCCAGCAATTTCTTTTCGACACCGCCCTCGTAGAGATCGGAGATCAAGACGAGGATGGCGCTGTGCGGTTCGCGGATCAGTCCCTGACAGTAGGTGACCGCGCGATGGATGTCGGTGCCGCCCCCGAGTTGCACACCGAACAGCAGATCGACCGGATCATCGAGTTGCTCGCTCATGTCGACGACCTCGGTGTCGAAGACCACGAGCCGGGTCGACACCGCCGGCAACGATGCCATCACGGCGCCAAAGATGCTCGAGTAAACGATCGACTCGGCCATCGATCCACTCTGGTCGATGCACAGCACCACCTCGCGCTGCGGTTTGCGCGACTTGCGGCCATAGCCGATAAGCTGCTGCGGCACCAGGGTCTTGTAGGCGTCCTGCCAGTGCCGCAGATTGGCGCGGATGGTTCGATGCCAGTCGATCTCGGCATGGCGCGGCCGGCGATTTCGACGCGCACGATCCAGTGCACCACTGACTGCCGAGCGCATCGGCTCTTCGAGTTTGCGCAGAAGCTCGTCGACCACCTGGCGCACCACCATGCGCGCGGTATCGCGGGTTTCCGCGGGAATCACGCTGGACAGGGCGATCAGGTTGGCAACCATGTGCACATCGGGTTGCACGTTTTCCAGCATTTCCTTTTCCAGCAGCATCTGGCGCAAATCGAGCCGCTGCAGGGCGTCGCGTTGCATCAACTGCACAACCGATGACGGAAAATATTTGCGGATATCGCCGAGCCAGCGTGCAACATTGGGCGCAGATCCGCCACGACCACCGCGGCGCTTGAGGCCGTGGCTGCCTTCAGGTTCGTAGAGTGCGGCGAGGGCGAGATCCATGCCCTGCAGAGTCACCGGCAGGCTGCCGCAACTCGGCTCGGCATCGCCGCCCAATACCAGGCGCCAGCGTTCCTCGCGACTGACCGGGGCAATTTGCGGCGCGGCTTCCGGCTCAGCTGTCATCGGATATCCCCAATAGTTCCCTGAGCATGGGCAGTGCGCGCAGTGCTCTCGCCTCATTCCAGTCGGCCGTGCTCTGCGGGCCCGGTTTGCGTTCGGCTGCTGGCTGTTTTACCCGAACCGCAAGATCGCGCCGCTCGGCTGCTTCGAAGGCGGAAAAGGTACGCCGCACCAGCGCGGCGACCTTGATGAAGTGGCTATCGCCGAGGCCGCTGATCCAGGCATCGATCAGCGACCAGACCGAATCACCATGCAGCAGGACGGTGGCGTTGCGATTGAGAAAACCATCCAGCCAATGCGCCGAAGCGATCGGCTCGGCGCCCTGGGAAAGGTTCAACTGCAGCTGCTGCTGAACGTCGTCGATGCTGAGTACAGAGGCATCCAGCAGGAGTCTTGTCGCCATGCCGCGCAGCAGGGGCGTACTGGCCTCGGAGTGTGCGCAGAGGTTAAGCGCCCGATGCCAGGCTGCGCTCTGCTCCTCACCCTGGCGCAAGCTGATCGCGCGATCAGCGGCGAGCAGGCTGGTCCGTGAGGTCTCCGCTGCTTCCTCATCGAGGTCGCAGAGCGCCAGCGGCAGCCCGATGCAGGCGCGCAGCAACATGCTGTCAAACAGGTGGGCGACCTGAGCAGTGTCGGTACGTCGCACATTGCCATAGCGATAGACATTGGCCAGGGCGGGCAGGGCATCGAGCAGGGCGAGCGGTTCGCCATCGGTGATCGCGCGCGATTCAAGTGCTGCGGCGACGACGCGCACCGCCTCGGGCAGATTGGCCAGCAGCACACGATCGACCAGGGCGGCAAGTTCTGCCAGTCGGCCAGGCTCGGCCGCGCGTTCGATCGCGCGTTGACTGGCGGCGGCGCGCACGCTCTGACCGTAACGACTGGCGACGATCAGCTCGATCTGGAACTCGGGCTTCCAGCCCAGTGACCAGACCTCGTGAAAGGTTCCGCGCGCCGACTGTCCCGTCCTGGACAGTGTGCCCCAATCGATTCCGAGCAGGCCAAGTTGGTGCAGCAGATGACTGCGCTGCAGATCGGTGTCATTACGCAGGTCGAGATCCAGACTCTTCTCGAGTACCTCGGCCTTGAGTCGCAGGCGCTTCTGTTCCGATTCAAGATCGCGTTGCAGGGGCACGGTTGGCACGCTGGCCGGCACGCTGCCCATCGCATCGCCGATCACCAGTTGCTCGGCGATCAGCTGCATCGGCAGATCGTCGCCATTGCAGATCGTGCTGCGCGCGGCGTCATTGATCTCTTCGAGACCGGGTGCCGGGCGATTGCGCAATGCCGACAGGGTATCGGCCATTCGCGCTGCTTCGATCAGATGTGCCGAAGAACAATCCATACCCTGATCGCGCAGCAGCCGGGCGATGCGCGCATACCAGCCGATGGCACGCTGGCCAGACGCGGCCTCGCTGCGCCATAGATGTTCGTACCAGCCGGGCGCCATGACACCGGCGCCGTAGCCACTGCTGGCACTCAGATGTCGATAGGTCCAGGGCACCCAGGTCGTTTCGGTTTTCAGGTTCGGCAGACCTTTGAGCAGACGATTATCGGCCGCCGCCGAACCCATCGCGGCCAGGGCCGGAACATGCCAGGCACCGCAGACGACGGCGATGCGCTGATGGCCCTGTTTGATCGTCTCGCGCAAGACCGTGCGCATATGCGCCTCGCGGATGTCTTCCTGATCCTGGTCGGCACGCGGACGCTGTGGGGCATGGCTGCGCACTTCGGTGATCGCCTCGGCGATCGCCTCGAACAGTCCCTCGCCATCGCCGCGCTCTTCGACCAGGTGGTTCCACCAGCTCTCGCCGTCAGCAAAGCCGGCTGCACTGGCCAGCCAGTCGAGTGGATCGCGTGGCCATTCTTTGCGGTCGGCTTCGTTCTCGCCCTTGTCCTCGTTCTCCTTCTCGTTCTCCTCGGCTTCGTCACCAGTCTGTGGCACGCTGTGCACTTCGGGTTCGGCTTGCAGTCCTGGGACCGCGCTGCCGATCGCCGTCTCCGGCTCGCCCCGTCGCTCCGTCGCCGTTGCGCTTTCCGATGCCAATTCCGGTTCTGATTCCCCAGCCAATACGGAAGCCGGCTCGGCATCAGTCAACGGTACCCTCGCTTGTGCGCGCCGCTGCTGCAGCCAGGACAGACTGAGCGAGGCCGGTACATCCATGAAACGGATCGGCACACCGGCCTGATTGGCCCATTGCATCGCCTGCCATTCCGGCGAGAACACTGCGTAGGGATGAAACAACGCCAGTTGCGGATCCTCGACACTGTGCGAGAGCAGGGCGACCGGCGGATTCAATTCGGCATCGCCAAGGAAGGCGAACAGCGACTCGCAACCGGCCGGCCCTTCGATCACCAGACAGTCGGGTTGCAGTGCCTGCAAAGCAGCGCGCAGGCTACGCGCACAGCCCGGCCCGTGGTGACGAATACCAAAAAGGGAAACCGCCTTGTTCATCGGAGTTCAGAGCTGCTCGCGGAACGCGCGGTAGAGATCCTTCCAGTCGCTGCGCTCCTTGACGATGGTCTCCAGATATTCGGTCCAGACCACTTGATCCTGCACCGGATCCTTGATCACGGCGCCGATCATGCCGGCGGCCATGTCGGAGGCGCTGAGTACGCCGTCGCCAAAGTGACCGGCCAGGGCCATGCCGTTGTTGATCACCGAAATCGCCTCGGCAGTCGAGAGCGTCGAGCTGGGCGATTTCAGCTTCGACTTGCCGTCCTCGGTCTGGCCATTGCGCAGCTCGCGGAAGATGCGGACGATGCGCGCCACTTCCTTGAGGGCCGGCGGCTCGGCCGGCAGTTCGAGCGCACGGCCGAGTTCGCTGACCCGCTTGACCACGATCGAAATTTCTTCTTCCTCGCTGCTCGGTACCGGCAGGATCACCGTATTGAAGCGACGCTTGAGCGCACTCGACAATTCGTTGACACCCTTGTCGCGGTTGTTCGCGGTCGCGATCACGCTGAAGCCGCGAGTCGCCTGAACTTCCGAGCCGAGCTCCGGAATCGGCAAGGTTTTCTCCGACAGCACGGTAATCAACGAATCCTGCACATCGGCCGGGATGCGGGTGAGCTCTTCGATTCGTGCAATCTTGCCGCGACGCATGGCTTCCATTAGTGGGCTCGCCACGATGGCCTTTTCGCTCGGGCCATGCGCCAGCAGTTCGGCGTAGTTCCAGCCGTAGCGGATCAACTCCTCGTTGGTGCCCGCGGTCCCTTGCACGAGCAGGGTAGAGTCACCACTGATCGCCGCCGTCATGTGTTCGGACACCCAAGATTTCGCGGTACCAGGAACGCCGAACAGGAGCAGGGCGCGATCGGTCGCTACGGTCGCGACGGCGATTTCCATCAGGCGTCGATTGCCAATGTACTTGGCCGAAATGGTGTAGCCGTTGTCCAGCTTGCCACCCATCAGGTAGGTCACCACCGCCCAGGGCGAGAGCAGCCAGTTGGTCGGCCGCTGCCGTGTATCGGATTTTTTCAGCGCATCGAGCTCTTCGGCGAATTGCTGTTCGGCATGTTGGCGAAGTACGGCAGTGTTCATCGGGACTCCGAGGTGGATCGATCAGGAAGGAGCATGCAGGGCGAGGCGGACCCGGACGATGCGGTCGAAGGCGAGGGCACATTCGCTCATCGCCGGAGTTTCATCGAGGGCGCGAACTACGGGCGTGGCGCCGCGCAGACTTTCGGGGTGCAGCAGAGCGGCGAGCTCGAGCACCGTTGCGCGCTGACCGTAGTCGTGACGCAGTCGATCCTGGCTGAAGGCCTCGACCAGGCTGGTGTACAAAGCCCGCGAATAGTTCAGCGATAGCGTCTCGCCGAGCGCGCAGGAGCCGATCACGTCGGCGATGACACCGGCGTCGACCAGTGCAGGCAACTGGTCCGGCCAGTAGCGCTCGCGCAGGTGCAGAGGTAACAAGGCGAGCAGTTCGGCCGAACGCCACTGCACTTCGCGCGATTTGTGCGCGAGCAGGGCGGCGATCCACTCGATATCTTCGCGCCCGGCGCGCTCCACCCAGGCGCGCAGCAAGGCCGCCGTCCAGTCGGTTTTGCTCGACCAGGCGACCAGTTCGCTCGCGCTCATGCCGGTGTGCTGACACCACCAGGACAAGGGCACCTGGCGCACCAATTGATAAAGCCACCAGGCGCGTTCGCCGAGGGATTCGCTGGCGGGTCGTTTGACTTCGATCGCCGCTGCGGCCCAAGCCGGGTCGGCCTGCTCGGGTGCTTCGCAGAGCCAGCGCGTGACAAACAATTTGCGTTCGCTGGTTACCCGCGGCGTCAGCCAGGCCGTCAATTGCTGTGCATGAGCGGATCGGGCAAGGCAGGCCAGCATGCGCGCGGCCATGGCGCGCAGTTCGCGGCTGCGATCCTTGAGCAGCAGTTCGAGCAGGGACTGATCCCCAGCGGCGAGTTGGGTTTCCAGTGCGCCGACGAATTCGATGCGCTCCTTGGCTGGCAACTCGCCAAGCCCGGCGCGCAGAAGTTCAGCCGCAGCAGCCGCATCCCGAGCACGCAGTGCACGAAAATATGCCAGCCGATCGATGTGGCTACCGTTCTGCCACACGGCAGCATCCGGGCCTGCATCCGTACTCGCTGCATCTGCCGAAGCCGCTGCGTATTTCCAGCTCGGGTTGTACTGGGCCAACCAGCGCCCTCGCGCACCGAGCACAGGCAACAGGGCAGTGCGCAGCGCGACACTGCGCCGGCCTGCCTCGAGGGCCGCCGGCAGCAAGCGTGCCGGCAGACAGACGTCGGCTGCAGCCAGCCGAACGCACGCTTCATACTGCAATCGCGTTTCGAATCCCTGCGTCATTGCAGCCGCCGTGAAGGCATCTTGCAGCGCCCTCGTCCACGGGTGCTCGCGGTGGAGCATGCGCGAATCAGCAGGCGCCGGGGCAGGGTGGGCGGACTGCGGCGCGCCGAGGCTTACTGCCGCCAGTGAACAGGCTGCCAACACGCCAACGCCACGACTGAAGCCGAGCGCGCCGTCCTCATTGGCCATCACGCCGGCGAGGAAATTTTCCAGATCTGCGCCGGCTCCGGTCGGCGTGACCGGCTGCTGCACACCGAGCAGGGCAGGCTTCAACCAGAAATCGATCATGCGACCGACTCCGCAGTCCATCGGCCGTGATCACGATCACCATCCCATGCGCTCAGCAGGCGCAGGGCATGGCCGTTCCATTCGCCCATCAGGATCAAGCGGACGCCACCGCTGAAGGCGAGCAGGGACCATGCAGATTCGCCAGTGATCTGCAGCGGAAAACGGCCGTCGGCAGTATCGGCGAACCAGCCCTGCTCATCGACGATCACCGTGGCAACATCCAGCACCAGGGGCAATTGGCTCAGCCAGGGATTGGCGGCGAAGCAATGCGAGGCGTAATCGATCGCGGCGGCGACTGCGCCGGGCTGCCAGTCTGCGGGTGAATCTGCCAGGGCAGGCTCGACGGCAATCGCGCGCAGTGGAATCGTCCCAGGAAAAAAGCGCAGCGTTGCGGCGTAGCAGGCGCCGGTCTGCCAAGCATCCCAGCCACGACCGCCATAGGCAAAATCCTGCAGCAGGGCATAGCGCCCGCTGGCGCAGCCATGTAGCCAGACGCGGCGCTCGCTGAGTTTGCTGTCGATTTCTTCGACGACCTGGCCGACGACGCGCCAGACATCCGCAATCGCCTCGCCATCGCGCAGCACATCGTCCTTGTCGAGCGGCCAGCCCACGGCCGCGCGTACGTCCGCACGTCGCGCTGGCGACAGTTGTTCGCGGCGACGGATGCCTTCGTTGAGCAACTGCAGCAGGCCCAGCGATTCGATGGCCTTGCCGTAGTGCGCGAGTCCGCCGCTCATCACCTCGAGTGCATTCTGCAAGCGCGGTGCAAGACCAGGGGCCTGCGCGTCCACCATGCGAGCCGCCATGGCCGACCAATCCTTGCGTTGATCCGGGCCGAACTGGGCGAAGCCGCGGCGGAACTGGTCGGCGATCCAGCGTTCAAGTTCGGCGCTGCCCGTCTCGATCCGCTTCCAGCGGCTTGCTTCGCGTTTGGCCGCCGCCTTGGCCGTCTCGGCATCATCGCTGGGCTTGTCGGTGCGGGCGGGTGCTGATTCCTTCTTTGCCGCTTTTTCCCGTCGGGACGACAGCCACTCATCGACCCAGGCCGGGCGATCGGCAGCACTGAAACGGGGATTGCCCTGGGCACGCAGCAGCATCAGGGCGAGGCCATGCTTGCAGGGAAACTTTCGACTCGGACAGGAACAGCGCGAGACCAGGGCGGTCAGATCCACCTGCGCCTGATAGGGCTTGGAACCGCTGCCCTGACACTCGCCCCAGAGCGCCGAATCATCTGCCCCCAGCGTCAGCCACTTGTTGTCCGCGAGCAAGCCCGAAGCAGCCTTGGCCGAAGAATCATCCGGCGCCAACGCCAGAACCTGCTCACGTGTCAGTGTGATACCCATGGGTCCATCCAGAGGCCGCGTGTCCCTACGTGCGGGAGCATAGCGGAGGACTTCGCCGCCCGGACAGGAGCAGCCAACGCTGCCGCTGTCGCAACAGGCTCACTGGCCCATCAGGGGAGTCGGTAAGGCCTATGTACCAGGAGAACGAATAGTAACAATTGACATCAGAAAAGCGGAATAGGTGCTTGATAAATATTGCTATATGCTTCTTGCGATGCCGCGTCGGAGGCTGTGCTTGGCGTTGGCAACTAGGGCGTCGGTGACTGCCCGTCGAATTTCAGGGCCAGATCGTGGTCGGAAACATCCTGTTCGCGGGGCTGAAATCCGAAGTCCGAGCCTGGAGCCGGCGGACTCTGGCATCATCCGGCCCCGATACTGGAGCGTCGGGCGATTTCGGATCGGCTGACCGCCACATCGCACTTTCCGCAGGAACTGCCTGGTGCATATTGGCCAACCCGTACAGCAGGGCGTACTTTGTTTTCGCCTGCGCATCAGCCTGGCGGATATTAAGGAGTAGGGGCGAGTTGGTGGTTGATCGGGTGCGTGCGGAAGTTACATAATATACATTATGCGCGGTCGGCAAACAAAAGTTACTGTTTGCGCTAGCCGTTCTTTTGTGCTGCACACTCCGGTGCCGGATGACAAGGAATGTCGAATGCGGCCGCATATCGCTTGGTCTAAATGGACGTTTGGCCCTTGTGGCCTGATCACTCCCAACGGCTGCGAATGGTCCGCCATCGAGCTCGAAAGTCGAAAATTCTTTGACGCAGAGAACCGGCACGACCTGGGCGGCGAGTGGTCCGGATGGCGCACTCGCGGCCGTTGGTTGATCGCGCCGGGCGGCAAACGATTGCTCCCGCAACAGATGCGATCCTTTCTGATAGAAATGGAATTGAGGAAGTAATCTCTCAGGCGCAAGCGGTGTGCGCCCCTTCGGGTCCGTGCTCGCGTGCTACGCATCGAGACACAAAAAACGTGTGTCGCCCCTTCGGGCTTTGATCACTCGCACAAAGAAAATGACAGAAAAACGCTCACCGCTTCCTGTCAAAAACAGCGTCAATACCGCGCGTTGCAATATCGCGGCACATCGCATCCGACATACGAATCCGAACGCCTGTTGATCCGATACACGTGCACGCTTGCGGTGTCGCTACGCAGGCGTATCGACTGAGCGGCTTCGGTGCCGGCAAAAAACGCTGAGCCGAACTCACTGTGGACGACTCAGGTAGTGCGGCAGCGACGGGTGGCAATGAAGGCGGTGCTATCGGCGGAACGATAAGCCCGTAAAACAAAGCAACCTGCGCGCTGAGTACCAACACTCCAGCACAAATGACGAAGAAACGATTTCGTTTGGCGACTCGGTTCTGCCAACCTGCTTCTATGCGTCTACCCATATCCCTGATATCCCCCAGCCAGCGGCCATCATAATGCACCGATCGACACACTGGCGAGGATCGAGAGTTGGTTACAAAGCTGGTTCGGCAGGGATGTGTGTGTATCTGCCGGGCTGGCCAGCTGATGCGTGAACGAATGGCCGCACCGCTGACCCTTGTACGTCAACAGATCTACCGTCTTTCTGGCGCTGGGCGACGTCATTAGCGCTGGCCGGCGACGCCGGCGATTGACCGGCGGATTGAGGAGGTAGAACCTCCTGCGGTGCACGGTAAGGATCATAGTAGCCGTTCAAAGCAATCGTCCGGCACTGCACGTAATCTATTTGTGCTCGGGTGCCTTGCTCGGTAATGCAGGCGCACTTGTACGGCGTAGAGGCGCACAGCAACCGCGGCTCTGCAATCGCTTGACGATGATCAAAAACCGGCGCGGAATACACGAGCCCTGGCAAACGCGGGATGTGTTGTAACGCGTATTCCTCTGGCGTGAGCAAGCGCCGCTCAGACGCGCCGGACTGCGGACTGTAGGCGAAGGCATCCGCTACAGCCTTGCGCTTGACTGGATCAGTAGATGAGTCGGCAACGTTTGTTTCATCCGCCCGCGCCTCTCGACTGAAAAACCCATTGATGAAATAGCCGCAGATCACCAGCGCCAAGAGCACCACTGGAACCAGCACCAGCCGCAGTGGAAAACGAGACTTGTGCGTGTGCAATGTCGCAGACTTGTACGCATTAAACAGCTGTTTCGGATAGCGCCAGATCGCAGTAGTACCACGCGCCCGCGTTCCCATCGATTGCGGATCGTCAACCGCCTCGCCCCAGGTGATGAGCTGACACGTATGGCCATTGAAACGCCGCAGGACGTGCGTATGCTTCCCGACAAGACGGCGCACGTACACATCAAGCAGGTTCGGATGCTGAGTAATCAAAAGGAAATCGAAGCCCCTATGTCGATGCTCCGAAAGCGCAGCGATAGGCGGGATCGGCTCACCGCCGCGCCGAATCGGAAAAACTTTCTGCGCCTCATCGATGACGATCAACGCACCGTCCGGAAGTTGCTCCCACTTGAGCGGATCGGCGATCCGCGTTGCGAGCTCCTCGCGCAGACCATCGAGGCCATAAACGAACACCGCGCGACGAACTGGCGCCAACGACTCCGAAACGATGCGCTCCACCCCGCGCAACGATTTACCAGCACCGGGCAAACCGGAAATAAGCTCAATCATGATCAGGTCCTTTTGCGCACTAGCAGCGCTTTGATTCCGCCAACAGCAGCCCGTGCACCGTAAGCGCTGAGCACCATGACAATTGCCTCTTGCAACCTCAGAAACGTCATCCATTGAACAGCGAGCGGAGGCATGCCGGGCATTGCAGAAAGAACGCGATCAATGAGCGGATCGATTAAGACCTCGTTAGTCGCAACCGTAAGACCGAACCACAGAAGCGCAGCCGCAACCCATTGACCAATACGAGAGGCAAACATGCGGCCGAGAGCCGCCAACAACCAAGGCAAAACAGGCAGTGCCATTACATACCCCCTGCGATAATTCGACCTGAAATATAGGTAGCAAAAATCATAAGCATCACCGAGGCAATACTCATCAGCTGACACATATGCCCGAATTCATCCGCGTTATAGGAACGTCCGAAAACGTGGAACGAAGGAAACGCCGGACAGGCACCTAAGCCGGGAACGGGCGGCAAATGCTCGGCCGGATTGATATTGCTTTCGTCAGTCACTTGCTCCTTGGTTGGCGGTTCCTCCTCCTCCTCATCTTCCCCCGGTTGAAGAAGGCACCGGGTCTCCCATTGCTGATACAGAACAGCACACAATATTTCATCGCCAGAGCACTCGGGCGCGGTGTCGCAGTCCCCTCCCCCGCTAACCTCCCCATCGTCACAGACCTCTGTTTCTGGATCGCACGTCCCGTCTGAGCAGCCGGGCGACTCCGGATTCAGCACGCATTGCCCGCACTGCTCAATGGCCGGATTACACGTTCCATCGCTGCAGCCGGGAGCATTTCCGTTTGCGGCGCAGAACCCCGGGCATCCAATACCTGTGGGATGCGCATCACAGAAGCCAGCGCAGCCCGGTGCACCCGGATTGAGCTGGCATGCAGACTGCCCATCACATTGCTCAATCTGTGGGTTACACAAAGATGGCGCACACACGGGGGAACTAGGGTTGCTCTCGCAAAGCCCATTACAGTTCACAGACCCCGGGTTGCTCGCGCAATACGGATTCGGCGGCGTCTCAGGGTCGCCATCGTCGTCAACGTCCTCGCAGCCCGGTCCCGTTGGATCGGTAACGCAAGTACCAAGCGAGCCGGTGCAATTAATTCCAGTGCACGGCGGCGTAGGCGGGCCAGAAGTCACGGGATCATCCGGATCATCTGGCGGCTCGGGTGGGTCGCCCGGATCGTCTGGCGGTTCCTCCGGATCGACCGGAGGACCATCGTAGCCATTGATCACGATCACCACAGGCGGCGCCGGCCCCGCAGGTCCATCAGTGTCGCTCACTGCGTCGGTGGGGCTACCCGGTGCAGGCGGTGTGAGCGGCGGTATGGGAGGATCAGGGGGAGGCGGCGATGGTTCATCGCGTCCGAGACACAACGCGGACGTATCGCCGGCGCCACAATTGCTATCAGGCGCGATAGGAACACACACCGTCTCGCCGTTTGACGTGCGGCAAAGATTGTTTCCGTTCAAGCAAATCTCACCCTCTGCGCATGCGAGCGGGTCCGGGTCCGGATCACCGCCGCCACCGGCAGGCCCGCACATTGCGCCCGTGGGCTTGTTCTGACCCCACCACGCGCCCGACATGCGAAAACGCGGATCGGGCTTGTAAGTGCATCCGCTCAAGCAGAACTCTTCGTCAGGATCGGTGAACCACTTTGCACCCTTGCTTTCCGCCGTTGGCGGCGTCCCTTCGGGATCAGCAGACGCACACGTGCAACACGCCCTGGCCGTTTGCCAACTCTGAATAACTGAGCCGACATAGTAGCGAGTCCAAAACCTGTGCTGGGGTCCCGCAAGACAGCCGGTCGGCGTCAAGTCGTATTGAACAAAACACCCCGTCTTTCCTGCTGTATTGCACGCAGCCAGATGCGCCTCAGACGTAGCCTTTGCTGAGTCATAATTCGGACAGCCGATAACCGCGAACAATCCGGAAGAACCCAACAACAGAACGATCAGTCCGACAATGCGAGCCATGAGCCCCCCAGCAACGCGACCAGAACGAAATAGCCCATATCACCTCCGGTGCCAGTGGCACGTGCTCGCAAGCTCCGCTCGCGCCACAGGCACCGGCTATGAAAAAAAAACGGGGCGCTTTGAAAGCCGCCCCGGCCCAGCGGAACCGAACGCGAGCCTTACAGCGCGCGACGGACCCAGCGGAACAACGCGGCGGCCACGATGACCGCAAAAACCGCACTGCCAATGGCAACAACAGCGGTTTCGGCGTCAGCGATGGAAGCGAGAGCAGCAGTGATATCCATGTAACAAACTCCTGTGAAGGTAAAGGTCTGACGGGATTGTCAGATTGCTTTGCGCAGCCACCGCACCCAAGCACCAGCGACCCAACAAGCGACAATTGCAGCGCCGATTGTTGCGCCGTCGGTGGCAGTCAGTGGTGGCAGAACTGACTGCGGGAATTCATCGGGCGCCATGAGCCAAAAATCGAGACAGTCCTCAAGACCGACACCCATATCTTGAAGAGTTCCATCGGCTTTCAGAACGACACAGACGCCCACGGCGCTTACTTCGCGGCCGGAGCGGCAGGCCGAACCGGATACGGCTTAAGCACGATACGGCGCGCCACATCGAGCGAGGAATACTCGCCAACAACCAGCGCATTTTCGGCGTAGTACTCGCCGGCCGGGTGCGGCTGCTGATCGCGCTCCAACATCAGCTTGAATCGATCCGGGAAATCGTGGCCCGTGTCGAGATATGCGGTCTGCTCGCGCATCTCGTAGGCATTGCCGTTTTTCTTGCTGGTCCCGCTGCGAGTCTCCACGGCGGTTGACTTGATGATAATTTTCTGAATCATGGTTGCGTCCTTGGGACTAGATGAGGGGAACCCGCGATAATGATCACGCGCCACAGACCCGCGAGAAATTCGCCTGTTGCACGGTTAATGCGTCCACCGACCGCAACGCGAATATCCGCGTCTGGCCCGAACGCATCACGAAAAAACTTGGGGGAAAGCCACCAGCGGCGCTCTCTCGTTTGCTCTTTGTCCAGGCCGCCGACGCCATGCGTACGGAATCCCTTGGGAAAAACGCCATCGCTTCCCTTGCTCAAGTACTTGGCGATATACGCCACGGCATTGCGGATGCCACCGCGCGCGCGCTGAATGTTCGTGCTGCCGAGTTTCCACCAGCCTTGCTTATCCGGCTTGGGAAGGTTCGCAGAGACCGGCAAAAGAACCAGTGCGTGATAGTGCGGAGCACCGTTTTTCTGTAGCTCCATCGTCCACACAAAGCGACAGCCGACAGCATCGACAAACCACGGCAGCTTTCTGCCCATCCACGTCCGGATGTTTTTGAACAACGCGGAAATGTCGCGCGGCTCAAGCTGTGCACCTGGGCGCAGTGTCAACGTCAGGAAGGCCCACTTCGTACGGAAGCCGCCGCACCACTGCGCGCGTGCCTCATCATGGAGCCGCGCCGAAGTCACGACCGCGCAGCGCATGCGCTTTTGGCGGGACGCCTTCCGATCGATAGGAACAGCGTGCACAGGGCCCGATGAAGCCCCTGTGTCACTTGTTGATATATGGACAAGCCCAGAAGAGCGGGCCGCGCTGCGCGCGTCCAGAGCCGCTTGGACCGGGAAAGGAATGGTCACGGTTTCGCACCAGAGAGCGCACCAACGAACCGCCCCGCGTTTCCGGCGCACATAACCGCCAGGTCAACCAGCCATTCGGCGAACGCAGCCGGTGTACGCTCTCGCTCCGATGGTCCAATCTCCTTTCTAGCTCTCGATCTATCGACCGAAGAGCACGCCCCACAAACACGCTCAGCCTCTCCGAGAACCACCGGGACCGACGGAATGTCTCGCGGGTCGCAACCCACGATATAAAGAAGCGTTCGTTTCTCCGCTCGATGACCCCACCACTTTTGCGAAACGGGAAGAACCCACCCGCCAAACGCGTCCCGGTCGCTAGAACCGGGTTGCGGTAACGCTCTCTCGCGAAAGAGCGAAGAACCGGACGGATGCTCAAGCACGCCACCGTTCCGCCGCACCAGGTCAACCGCCCACAATGCAAGCTCTTTCTCGCCCGCACGCGGCTTTGCAAACGTTCGCAGGCGCGACCACGCGCGACACGGAGGATGCGCAACAACCGGCGCCGATCCAGCAAACGTAAGCGCGTCGCGCTCAGCGTCGTAGACGTCACAGCCGATTAGAGTCTTGTAGACGCTATCGGCTCGCGCGAAAAGCACAGCGACATTGCTCGGGGGTGTGCTCACTGTTGCAGCGCCAGTGCGGTACCAGCCGCCGCAATGATCAGCGTCGCGTACACGATGACGCCGGCAGACATTCGCAGAGTGTGCGCAAGCAGTTGAGCCGATTGACTGCTCATGAGCCCCGCTCCACCAAAGCGCCGGGCAATGCCTGAATCACGGCGCCGTGCAACGCATTTACCAGCCGGTGAATTTCCGCGTCGCGCGACTGCGGGCCGCGCACGATCAGCTGCACGCGAAGGCCGTTAACGGACACCTCAGCGCAAACAAGGGTGTCGTCCTCCACGGCGCCACGGTGCCGCCCCTGCCCCGCCCTCATAACGCAATCGCCGATGCGGGAAACAGGCCGTAAGCCTGCCAGTACTCAATGTCCGCGTCAGCCTGCAGCTGTTGGTCGAGCCGATACTCTCGGGTTTCGATCGCTACGCCGAACCGCTGGAACTGGACGATGCAGCGGCCGGTGCCGCGATCCAGCACAGCATGCACCGACTTGGCAGGCTTGCCGTAGGTGGCATTCACGGGATGCAGTCCCACAGTGCCGCCGAGAAGTCGCAGCCCTGATGTGCGTCAAGGGTCCACGCAAAACCATGGCCGGGGATACCGGGGAGGGTGAGCTGTGATGTGGTACGCGATTTCAGCATAGTGCAACCCCTTTGCATTGGGCCGCACCCTACAATGGGCTTGCACCTACATGCAACCGGGTTGGACTATGGACACGACAAATATTCTTCTTGACAAGTGCAAGAGTGTTGCACTAGCCGGTTCCGACTGGGCGTTCGCGAAGAAAATGGGATGGAGCGCTTCGAGCATGACCAACTACCGCAAAGGTCATTCGCGGCTATCCGACGATCACGTCATCGCGTTGTGCAAAATACTTGGCGAGTCCCCCGTTCCGCATCTAGTTTCTATGGCTATTGAGCGTGCACACACGGACAAATCGCGGAAGGGTTGGCAGGAAGTACAGCGCAAAATCGCATCGGTTCTCTGCTTATGTTTGGCTATTTTGCTAGCACCCTCTGAAGGTCAAAGCAAGCCCGGTTTGTGCGACATAAACGAGACACCCTATACATTATACGTATTTGTACCGAAACCAAGCTCAGGAACATAGCTACCGCGCGTGAATGACCTGATCACTCCAACGATGCCGATCAATGAATGAAAGTCGACCGCGGGACTTCCTGGTGAAGTGTTTTGGCGCAGACCCTGCTCGTCGTCGTTGCGGCTGACAGCGACACTTGATCCTGGCGGGTCAGCTGGCGCGTTCTGTCTTGGCTTTTTGCAGTCGCCTGGCGTACCCGGTCGGGACACATGCTCGGCGCAGCCCCTCAGGCGTCGCGTCGAAATGCCAAGGTTGCGTTGGTTCCGCCAAATCCAAAACTGTTCGACAACACGGTGTCACATTGGGCATCACAGCTCGCGCGCAGAATCGGGAAGCCACTGGCGCGTGCGTCAAGCTCCTCGATATTGGCGGAACCAGCGAGGAAGCCAGACTGCATCATCAACAGACAATAGATTGCCTCATGCACGCTGGCAGCGCCGAGCGAATGTCCGCTCAGCGCCTTGGTCGAGGACAGAGGCGGTATTGCATCCCCGAAAACAGTTCGTACCGCTTCGAGTTCGACGAGGTCGCCGATCGGCGTCGACGTACCGTGCGTGTTGAGGTAATCGATCGACCCGATCCCCTGCCCGTCCCATCCTGCCATCGCCATCTGCATGCAGCGGACCGCACCCTCGCCCGAGGGAGCAACCATGTCGACGCCATCTGAAGTCACCCCGTAGCCGACGAGTTCGGCGAGAACTTTCGCGCCGCGGGCGCGTGCATGCTCGCGATCCTCCAGCACCAGAATGCCGGCGCCACCAGCGATGACAAATCCGTCGCGATTGGCATCGTAGGGTCGCGATGCGGACAGCGGCGTGGCATTGAAGCGGCTCGACAATGCGCCCATCGCGTCGAACTGTGCGGTCATGCCCCAGTGGACCTCCTCGCCACCCCCGGCGAACATGAGGTCCTGAGCGCCGTGCCGGATAAGCTCGGCGGCCGCACCGATGCAGTGCGCCGAAGTCGCGCAAGCCGCGGAGATCGAGTAGGCCGTGCCGCGAATGCCGAAGGTGGTGGCCAGCGTCGCCGACACCGTCGAGCACATCGTGCGCGGCACCATGAACGGACCGACGTGTCGAACCCCCTTGTTGCGCAGCAGATCGGCAGTCTCGATCTGCCACTGCGGTGAGCCGCCGCCGGAGCCGGCAACGACGCCGGTGCGTAGTCCGCGTACCTGATCGTCGGTGAGTCCGGCATCGGCGATTGCATCATGCATCGCGACATGACCATAGGCTGCGGCATCGCCCATGAAGCGACGCTGTTTGCGCTCGATCACGGCTTCGAGATCAAGCTCAGGCACGCCAGCGACACCGCTGCGCAGGCCGAGTTCGGCATAGCCCGGCGTCGCTCGGATGCCGGATCGCGATTCGCGCAGCGACGTGGAAACGTCTTCGCGGTTGTTGCCCAGACAGGAGACGATGCCCAGGCCGGTGACGACGACGCGGCGCACTCAGGACCTTTCCGGCGATGCGAACAATCCGACGCGCAGATCCTTGGCGACGTAGATCTCACGGCCGTCCACCAGCATACGGCCATCGCCGATCACCAGGGCGAGCCTGCCCCGCATCACTCGACGGATGTCGATCTCGTAGCGGACCAACGTCGCATCCGGCAGTACCTGCCCAGTGAATTTTACCTGGCCGACGCCCAACGCGCGCCCGCGACCTGGTTCGCCCATCCACGGCAGGAAGAAACCACAAAGCTGCCACATCGCATCCAGACCGAGGCAGCCGGGCATGACCGGATCGCCTTCGAAATGGCACTCGAAGAACCACATATCCGGGCGGATATCGAGCTCGGCCTGGATCTCGCCCTTGCCGTAGAGCCCGCCCTCGTCGGCGATTCGGATGATGCGATCAAACATCAGCATCGGCGGTTGCGGCAGTCGCCCATTGCCAGGTCCAAACATGCTGCCGCGAGCACATGCGAGCAATTGCTCGCGATCGAGCGAAGCGGGTCGAGTCATGGAACGTCACTCCAGGGAGGTGGCGCACTCTGGACCATCAGGCGCGTGAACCTCTTGACGTGAGTCAAGCACGATCTGCATACGGACGCGTAGGGTGCCGAGCCTTCGGGCCATCGGTTTCGGCATGCGTTGCCGGGCCAAGGTGTGCATTCATTCCACGCGCACTACTTGTGCCAGCGATTGCACCTCCCCTAGCGTTCCGCATGCACCCGCCGCGATCGGCCAAGCCAAGCTGTAGCCATGCTTTGGCCAGATTGCGTCGGCGGCTTGATACGGATCAAGGCGGTCGCGGGCGCGCACGGCAACACTCTCGGCATCGTCCGCCAGGTGAGCGGCCTGCCGAGGTCAATGCCGTGCAAGGTCAGGAAACATCCGCTGCAATGAAGGTCAGCAGGGTCAGCTTCTGGTGTCGTCAGCGATGAGCACGGCCTGCGCTGGCTGATTCCGCTACACATGGCATTCCATGAATTGCGCAGTTTTCTTGAGCGATTGCAATCGCGAGGCGCACTGCTTCGCGTCGCCGAGCCGGTCAATCCGGATCTGGAAAGCACGGCACTGTGCCAGCGCTCGTTGCGCGCGCAGGGCCCGGCGCTGCTATTCGAAAACGCGACAGGCTCGCGGCAAGCTCTGCTCGGCAATTTGTTCGGACATCGCGACCGTATCGAGGCCGCGCTGGCTGGGCGGCCACTGGCGTCGCTACGCGAACTCGGTGAACTGCTGGCCGCGATCAAGGAGCCGCGCTGGCCCGGAAGCCTGCGCGAGGCACTAGCGTCCTGGCCCGAGTTGGCGCAACTCGCTCACGTCTCACCACGCCGCATCAATGATGCCGCGTTCCTCGACGAAACACTGGTAGGTGATGATGTCGATCTCGCCCGGCTACCGATCCAGCGATGTTGGCCCGGCGACGTCGGCCGGCTGATCACGTTTGGACTGGTGATCACGCGCGGCACGCGCCAAGCGCGCCAAAACGTGGCGATCTATCGACAGCAGCCGATCGGGCCCAATCGCCTGATTATGCGTTGGCTACCGCATCGTGGCGGCGCACTCGACTATGCCGACTGGCGCGCCACCTTTCCGGACCGTCCCTTCCCGGTACTGGTCGCGATAGGTGCCGATCCGGCGACGATGCTCGCGGCGGTTGCGCCGGTGCCCGACTCGCTTTCAGAATACGAGTTCGCCGGATTGTTGCGCGGCGAGCGCACGCGCGTGTGGCGTAGCGCACTCACCGGACTCGATGCCCCCGCCGGCGCAGAAATCTTGCTCGAGGGATTCATCCAGCCAGGCGACACTGCGCTGGAAGGCCCGTTCGGCGACCATACCGGCTACTACAACGCCCAGGGCGAGTTCCCCGTGTTGACCGTGTCGCGCATGTCGTTGCGTCGCGGTGCGATCTATCACGGCAGCTACATGGGCCGCGCGCCGCATGACGAGCCCTCAGTACTGGCGTTGGCCTTGAACGAATTATTTGTGCCGATTTTGCGCAAGGTATTCCCCGAGATTGTCGATTTCCATCTGCCGCCGGAAGCCTGCTCCTATCGCATCGCCGTGGTCAGCATACGCAAGCAGTACCCGGGACACGCGCGCCGAATCATGATGGGGATCTGGTCCTACCTGCGCCAGTTCACCTATACCAAGTTCGTCATCGTTACCGACCCGGATATCGATGTGCGCGATTGGTCGCAGGTAATTTGGGCGCTTTCCACGCGCGTCGACCCGGCACGCGACAGCCTGCTGGTGGAGAACACACCGATCGACTATCTGGATTTTTCCAGTCCCGAACCCAACCTTGGATCCAAGCTCGGCCTGGATGCGACGCGCAAGTGGCCCGGCGAGACGCGGCGGACCTGGAGCGAGGCGATCGTGCCGGATCCCGAGGTGGAACGGCGCGTCGAGGCGATCTGGTCGCGGCTGATGTCGTCGCCCGCAGCCGCTGGGCAACCGTCACGACCGCGATAGCGGGAGCGCGCGTCTGGCTTCGGGCTATTCGTCGGCGGACGCCGAATCCGGCTCGTCGAACAATTGCTTGTAGCGCGCCAGCGCGGCGTCCACTTCCGCGAGTGGCGCTGGGTCTGACGGAAGTTCCAGCAGAGCTTGACTGGCGCCGATCAACTGCGCGAGCAGTGGATGCAGGGCCGAATCCGGCTCCGGGTCGAGTCGACAATTGGCGAACATGAAGTTGACGGCGGCGCGAATCGCTTCCGCGTGTACTGTCACGTGCTTTGCGGCGAGATGTCCGTGTTCGAGCGGTCCCAGTGCCTGGCGTTCCTTGCCGATGCGGGCCATGCCCTCGCGCAGGGGCGCATCGGCCATCCAACGCTGGCCAGCGGCGGCTGGTTCCGCGACGGTCGCGCTATGGAGGGGATGTGCATGCGCAGCGTGCTCCGTGTGCTCGGTCTGCTCTGCCTGCACCGAAATGCTGGCGACGAGGATCAGACCTGCGCTCAATATCATTTTCAACGCGTTTCTCCTCAGCGGAAATCTGCCGCCGCATCAGGATCGCCGGCACCAAGGATCTTAGGGTAGCGGACTCTGCCCGCACCTGACCCAGATCAAGGACGAATCGGTCGCCTGCGGCGAGCATGTCGATCCGCGCAGAGTTCTGGAGGTCCCATGCAACTGGTCTGTCCCGCTGGCAACCTTCCGGCTCTGATGGCCGCGGTCGACAATGGCGCCAATGCGGTCTACGCCGGGTTCCGCGACCAGACCAATGCCCGCGCCTTTCCCGGTTTGAATTTCTCCGAAGCAGACCTGCGACGGGGCATCGATTACGCGCATGCACGCGGCTGCTGCGTTTACCTCGCCTTGAATACGTTCCCGGAAAGTGTGCGACTGCGAGAATGGGAGTCGGCCGTGGACCGCGCTCAGGCCCTCGGCGTCGATGCAATCATCGCAGCAGACATGGGCGTGCTCGATTACGCCGTCCGTCGCCATCCACAGTTGCCACGCCACCTGTCGGTTCAGGGCTCGGCGACTACTCAGGCCGCGCTTCGCTACTACCACGAGCGTTTCGGCATTGCCCGAGCGGTGTTGCCGCGGGTGCTATCGGTGCAGCAGGTCGAGCGTCTGTGCGCGGCTTCGCCGGTGCCGCTGGAAGTCTTCGCCTTCGGCAGCCTGTGCATCATGGTCGAAGGCCGCTGCCAACTCTCGAGCTATGTCACCGGCGCGTCGCCCAACCGGCACGGCGTCTGCTCGCCGGCACGCTTCGTGCGCTGGGACGAGCAATCTGGCGGCGCGCGCACGGTACGCCTCAACGGTGTGTTGATGGATCGATACCTGCAAGGCGAGGCCGCTGGATATCCGACGGTGTGCAAGGGACGGTTCAATGTCGCCGGTGAAGTTTTTCATGCGCTGGAGGAGCCGACCAGTTTGAACACACTGGAATTGTTGCCACGCCTGCGTCAGGCCGGGGTCGTCGCGCTCAAGATCGAGGGGCGCCAGCGTGGGGTCGCCTACGTTGCGACCGTCGCCCGGGTCTGGCGACAGGCGATCGATGCGACGGCGCGCCCGACAGACGCCTGGGCGCCGCGCCCGGAATGGCAGAGCGCGCTGGCGGCGAATGCCGAGGGCCAGCAGACTACGCTCGGCGCCTATCACCGCGCCTGGCACTGATGATGAAACTCAGCCTCGGTCCCTTGCAGTATTTCTGGCCGCGTGAGCTCACACTCGCATTCTATCGCGAGGCCGCCGGTTGGCCGGTGGATATCATCTACCTTGGCGAGACCGTGTGCAGCAAGCGCCGTGAGCTCGGCACCCGCGACTGGATCGCGCTGGCGCATGAACTCGCCGCGAGCGGAAAGCAGATCGTGCTGTCGAGCCTCGCGTTGCTGGAGGCCGAGTCCGAACTCGGTGCATTGCGGCGACTGGTGGGGAACGGGCGTTTCCTCCTCGAGGCCAATGATATGTCGGCGGTGCAGCTCTGCCGCGAGCGCGGCCTGCCCTTTGTCGGCGGTCCGACCCTCAACGTCTACAATCACCAGGTGTTGCGCCTGTTGCTTGAGGATGGGCTTTGTCGCCTCGTGCTGGGTGTCGAGCAGAGTCGCGATCTTGTGCTGGCATTGCGCGAACAGGCGCAGGCCCAAGGAATTTCCATGCCCGAGCTTGAGATCACCGCGTGGGGTCGACTGCCGTTGGCCTACTCGGCACGCTGCTTCACCGCGCGTGCGCTCGACGTCGCCAAGGACCAATGCGGATTTCGCTGCATCGAGCACCCCGCCGGCCTGCCCCTGGCCACGCGCGAAGGGCAGCCGTTCCTGGTGATCAATGGCGTCCAGGTGCTTGGACATGAGATCATCGATCTTGGACCCGACCTCCCCGAGGTGCGCGCGGTTGGCATCGAGGTGCTGCGCTTGTCTCCGCAGATCGATGGCATGGCGGACGTCGTCGCCCATTTTCGGCAAGCAGCTGACAGTGCCTGCGCACCTTCGCTTCTGGGTGCCAGGAATGGTTACTGGCATGGCGAGCCCGGTATGTCGAACCTCGCCGCGACGGGAGCAAGCTCATGACTGATTCGAGCAAACTGCGTGCCAGCGCCATAGCGGCGGCTCAGCAGGCCTATGCACCCTACTCTGGCCTGAGTGTTGGTGCGGCAGTCCGCTCTGCGCGAGGCGGCGTGTATCTGGGCTGCAATGTCGAGAACGGCGCCCTGCCCATTGGCGGCTGCGCCGAGCGCGCGGCGATTGCCGCTGCCGTGCTGGCCGAGGGCCGCGAGTTCGCGCTGGCGGCGATTGCCGTGGCCGCATTTTCGCGCGATGGCACCGCCCTGCCGGTCGCACCCTGTGGCGCCTGCCGCCAGGCCCTGATCGAGTTCGGCAGCGATGCACTGGTC
This sequence comes from Lysobacterales bacterium, assembly GCA_038255435.1. Lineage (GTDB taxonomy): Bacteria > Pseudomonadota > Gammaproteobacteria > Xanthomonadales > Ahniellaceae > 0-14-3-00-62-12. The sequence continues at coordinate 20,126 of JBBSLG010000020.1, read as the reverse complement.
GAGTTTCTTGGAGCTGACGGTGCCTGGATCACGACCACGGCGGGCGACCTGCTTCCGCATCGATTCGTATTGCCGCCGACCTAGTGTGGTGTTGCACACTATGCGACGCATAAAATCGCGTCTTCGCCCCTGTGCCGTCGTTGCGCATCTTGCCAAGGCCACCAGCCTTGGCGGCGATACGCGCCTCGCCACATGGCCGAATCCATCGACTAATTTGTGCCGACAAGTGCGCAACACCACACTAGTCGCCCGCAACAGAAAAGCGCAAGGATATCGCGGTTCAGCTGGTGCTTGCCACTAACCAACCAGGCTGTCGAGCACCAGGCGCACCATGCGCGACAGTCCCTGTTCGCGCTCGTCGGCGGGCATGTGTTCGTCACGTTGCAGGTGGTCGCTCACCGTCAGCACGGAGAGCGCGCGTATGCCCTCGCGCATCGCCAGCCCATAGAGTCCGGCCGATTCCATTTCCACGCCGACGATCCGATGCTGGAGCAGTCGGGCAACCAGGTCCGGATCGCCACCGTAGAAGCAATCGGTGCTAAACACATTGGCTACGCGCACTGCGATGCCTTGCTTCGCTGCGGTCGCCGTGACTGACGCCAGCAATTCAAAATCGGCGCAAGCGGCCAGATCGTGGCCACCAAATTGCAGCCGATTGAAGCGCGAGTCGGTACTCGCTGCCTGCGCGATCAGCACCTCGCCCAGGCCGACATCGCCGACGCCGCCACAGGTACCGACGCGCACAATGCGACGCACGCCGTAGACGCGCGCAAGTTCGGTGGCGTAGATCGCGCACGATGGAATCCCCATGCCGCTGCCCAACACCGACACCGGCAGGCCGCGGAAGTGGCCGCTGTAGCCGAGCATGTTGCGACGTGCGTTGACCACCACCACATCGTCGAGCAAGGACTCGGCGATGTGTCGGGCGCGCAGAGGATCGCCCGGCAGCAATACGGTTTCGGCGATCGCGCCAAGCAGAGCTTCGATATGCGGTGTGCTCATGCAGCCTCGGGTGTTGGATGGCGGAGAAAGCAACGGCCTTCTAGCAGCGGCGCCAGATCCAGATGAGTGGCCATGCCCTGACCGATATCGGCGAAGCTGTCGCGGCGGCCGAGCGCACGCGGAGGCAGCGTCGCGCCGAACGCCAGCAGCGGAATGCACTCGCGCGTGTGATCACTTCCGGGCCAGGTGGGATCGCAGCCGTGATCGGCGCTCAGCACCAGCATATCGTCGTGGTGAAGAGCAGCGAGCAGTTCGGGCAATCGTGCATCAAACGCTTCCAGGGCCACGGCGTAGCCGTACACATCACGGCGATGACCGTAGACACTGTCGAAGTCGACGAAGTTGGTAGCGATCAGCGCGCCCGGTGCCGCAGCCGTGATCGCGGTCAGTGTCGCGTCGAACAGTGCATCGTGGCCGTGCGCCGACACGGACCGGGAAATGCCGCGTTGCGCGAAGATGTCGGCGATCTTGCCAACGGCCACGACTTCGCCGCCAGCAGCAATCACCGCGTCAAGCAAAGTCGGCCCTGGCGGCGGCAGCGCGTAGTCGTGGCGGTGTCCAGTGCGGACGAATCCGTCTCGCGCCGTCCCGATGAAGGGGCGCGCGATCACCCGCGCAATGTTCCATGGCGCGAGCAGCTCGCGCGCCACTTCGCACACGTGGTACAGACGTTGGAGTCCGAAGGCCTGTTCGTGGGCCGCAATCTGAAATACCGAATCGGCCGAGGTGTAGACGATTGGCCATCCGGTTCGCACGTGCTCGTCGCCCAGCCGCTGAAGGATCTCGACGCCCGATGCCTTGCAGTCGCCGAGCACACCGGCCAGGCCGCAACGCGCGATCAGCGCGTCCAGCAAGTCCTCAGGGAAGCTTCCTACCTCGCGCTCGAAGAGTCCGAACGGCTGCCTCAGGGTTGCGCCCGCCGATTCCCAGTGGCCCGATGGCGTGTCCTTGCCGCAGGCGCGTTCCACTGCGTAACCCCACTGCCCTCTCGGTGTCGGCATCGCCTCAAAGCCGGGTGCCGGTGCGCCGTGGGCGGCAGCATGCGCCTGCGGCAGTCCCAGCTCGGACAAAGCAGGCAAGCGGAGCGGACCCCGCGCGGCCACGGCACAGGCCGCCGCGATGTGGCCGAACGTATCGGCTCCGGCGTCACCATAGTCCTCAGCATCCGGCGCGGCGCCAACACCGAGGGAATCAAGGACCAGCCAGACCACGCGGCTCATGCCGACACCTGGCTCGGTGCATACCAGTTGAGCAAGGCCACAGCGGGCATCGGCTTGTCTCCCAGTGTGAAGGCGCGGCGCACTGCGATCGCCGTGGTATCGGCATCGGCGACGCAGCGTGCATGGATGATTGCCAACGGGTCGCCACGCAGGACGCGCTCGCCGCGCCCACGCACCTCGGCCAATCCAACGGCGTGATCCAGGGACTGCCCTGGATGCGAGCGCCCACCGCCCAGGCGCACGACCGATTCGCCCAGCGCGCGCACATCGATCGCCGTCACATAGCCCCCATCAATCGCACTCACCACGCGCTGGACGGGGGCGTGTGGCAGATGCCGGTGCGCGCCATCCAGGATGTCGGTAGGTCCGCCGAGGGCAGCCACCATACGTTGAAATGTTTCAGCGGCGGCGCCGGATGTGAGCGCCGCGCGCAATTGGCGATCGGCATCGCCGGCATTCGCAGCCAGTCCGCCGAGTACCAGCAACTCGCCGGCCAGCGCCAAAGAAAGTTCGAGCAGACGATCGCTGCTGCGTCGACCGCAGAGCAGATCAAGCACCGCGCGCAACTCAAGCGCATTGCCGGCGTCGCTGCCCAGTACCTGCCCCATATCGCTGAGCGCCACGCGCACGCGCAGCCCACTGTCTGCGGCCACCGACAGCAGGCGATCAGCGAGATCGCGCGCTGCGCTCTGGTCGGGTACCTGCGCGCCGCTTCCGGTCTTGACGTCGAGCACCAGTGCCTCGGCGCCACCGGCCAGCTTCTTCGAGAGAATCGAGGCGACGATCAACTCGGGCACGTCCACCGTCGCCGTGACATCACGCACTGCATAGAGGCGGCGATCCGCTGGCACCAGATCTTCACTCTGCCCGACGATCGCGCAGCCAACTTGCGTGACGATCCGGCGCAGGCGCTCGCGCGTTGGGTGTACCTCGTAGCCAGCCAGACTTTCGAGTTTGTCGAGCGTGCCCCCGGTGTGACCGAGGCCACGCCCCGAGATCATTGGCACGTAGCCACCACAGGCGGCGACCAGCGGCGCCAGCAACAGACTCACACAGTCGCCGACCCCACCGGTCGAGTGCTTGTCCAGAACCGGCCCCGGCAGCTGCGACCAGTCGAGCTGGCGTCCAGAGTCACGAAGGGCAATCGTGAACTCACGAGTTTCCTCAACGCTCATACCGCGCCAGGCCACCGCCATCGCGAATGCCGCAACCTGCCCTTCGCTCCAACCGCCGCCGCCGATGCCGAGCGCGATGTCATGCAACTGACCCCGGTCGAGGCAGAATCCCTCGCGCTTCCGGCGGATCAGCGATGCGGCACTGGACGCAGTCATGTCGGTTCGGCAACCGCGTCGCAAATTTCAACAAACAGCGCGCTGGCACCAATCCGGAAGTGCCGCGCACTGACCCAGTCATCGCCGAGTAGGGTCTGCACCAGGTCGAGATAGACCGCGGCGTCGGCCAGCGTGCGGATCCCGCCCGCTGCCTTGAAACCACAGTGTCCGCCGGTTTCGGCGATGATCTCGAGCATGCACGCGGCTGCCGCTGGCGTCGCATTTACCGCTGCCTTGCCCGTTGATGTCTTGAGAAAATCCACGCCGGCCGCAACGCCAAGCCGTGAGGCCTGCCGGATCAGCTCTGGCTGCATCAGAACCCCGGTTTCCAGAATGAGTTTGAGCACGACATTGTCAGCGCAGACCGCGCGGCAGGCGGCGACAACTGCTTCGGCCAGGACGATATCGCCGTGAAGGAAGGCACGGTAGGGAAACACAAGGTCGATCTCATCGGCACCGGCGGCGATCGCTCGTCGGGTTTCAGCTGCCACGCGATCGCTATCCTGACCCCCGTCTGGGAAATTCACCACGGTCGCAACTTTGATGTCGGTGTCGCACATCGAGCGGCGCACGGTAGTGACGTGCTCAGGGTAAACACAGATCGCGGCCGGCAGTCCAAACGGCGAGCGTGCCGATTTGCACATGGCCTCTATGCGCTCCGGTGCATCGCCCTCGCCGAGGCTGGTGAGATCGAGCAGGGGCAGCAGGCGCAACGCGAGCGCGCGGCGCGAAGGTGGATCAGTGGCCATGGCGCAGCTCCGGAACAAAGTTTCAGGGTCAGATTAGTTTGCTGTGAAGCCCACCGCATTGATCTGGAGCAAGTCGCGCCAAGTCGACAATCGCAATGGCCAATCAAGGTAAAACTGCGAATAGATCACCGCGCTGGCTTAGCTACCTGGATTTGCCTGCCATGGTCTGCCTGCAACAGCGCAGCTGGTTGGAGCCCCGAGCTTTCGACGCCCGCCTCCGGGAGCTATCGCGACTGCGTACTTGCGCAGCAGACCCCAATGCCAATGAGTTCGCAACTCATTCGGCTGTACCCTGATCGCGATGTGCTGTCCGCGCAGCCAGTGCCAGCCCGGCGAACCGATGGAGCGCAATACGCAGCCCGAGCGGAACCTCATGCCAGGGCAACTGATCGAGCAGATTGCGCGCAGTGAGGCCCAGTTCGGTATCCCCGATCAGCGCCAGACGACGCTGAAAGAACAGCGTGTCGGCATCCTCGCGCCGACTCGCGAGCAGCAATAGATCGGTGGCGTTGCCGCGAACCGTGGCCTCGGCCGATTCATTGCGTCGGCAGACACGCATCCGGCCATCGCAAAGTTCGACGACCCAGTGCAGGCCGAGATCGCTGACTTCGATGCCGAGCCGTCGTGACTGCAGTGCAGCGAGCGATCCGCTCGACAACGGCGCGGCCAGCACGTGCCGCATCGCGGCCTCCAGCAGCCATGCTTGCAGGTCCGAAGGCACGCGGCGCAGCAGTGGCGCGAGCCGCGTCGGCGGAGGCAATAGTCGGAACCACGAAGGCGACGACGAAGGTATTCTGAAGTTGGCCATGGTGGATCCGATCATCCCGCCTTCGTTGACCGCTCCGCCCTGATCCAGATCAGGGCGCACGCAATCTGCGGGACCGGGCGAATCGCCCAGTCCCTGCTGGCAGCGGGAATCATCGATCAGCAAAGCGATCAGGCGGTCGCTGCTGCCAGCGGGTAGCCCCAGACGTTGGGCCAGTAGCCGCGCACGTCCGAAAATCCGCTGCTCTCGAACAGGGTCGCGGGCGGGTTGCCCGCTGGCGGATTTCACTCGAGCAACGATCGAGACCAGCCGGCGGCGGCCTGCAAACAGGGCGAGCAAGGCATCGTCGATGCCATCGATGAGGCCGCGCACGCTGACCAGCGCCAGACGTGCCGGATCACCTCGCATGGGTTCCTCCTTTGCTGGCTGTGCTGGCCACGCCGCCCACGCGCGTCATTGTGATGGCGTGTACGGCACCGGCGCGGCCAGAGGTGCGCATCATCGGCTCGGGCGCGGGAAAGTGGCGCAAGTCGATTTCGACCGGATCGGCGGCACCGGCGCAAGCGAGATCAGCGAGAACATCAGACATGGCGACGATTGAAGCTCTGCCACGTTCAAGGCGCGCTGATCTGGATCAGGCACTCCGCGTTTTGCCACAAGCACACCGCGCAAACCTACGATGCCCTGCACGAGGACAGCCTTCGCCAGCCGGTGTGCCGGGACGAAGACGGCGCATGCAGCTGTGCCGCTGGCGCCGGGCTCGTCGACTGCAGCCGAGGCGAAACTGGCCAAGTGTTGCGGCCAAACCAGCGTCACTTGACCCTGATCAAGGCGATTGTGCATCGCCAGCACGACACTGTCGGTATCGCTCGCATCGCGGGCCGTCCTTGGTGGAGATCAGCATGCAGTTTCGAGTGGCAACCGGCGTCGAGAACGTCGACGTGAATGCGCTGGAGTTCGCGCTTCGCGCGGTAGATCCTGCTGCACTGGTCGACTGGGAGGACAATGCAGCGGAGCTGCGCGTCTCGACCTACATGACGGTTTCCGAGTTGATCGAAGCCGTCGATCAGGCGGGCTACCCGATCACAGCGGATCAGGTCTTCCTGGTGAAGTCCGAATGCTGCGGCGGATGCGGCGGTTAGCCTCGGCCGGCCTGACGTCCATGCCCCTGACAGCTGCCAGCCAGCATGCGTGTTTTCTCGGTCCTTACGGCGAAAATGACACACTACTCGAAAAGCTGGTGGTCGAGTTCCTCCGCGAGCACGTCTACTGGCGTCGAAACTTTCATCCCGAGGATCCACCGCCGATTCCGACGCGGGCAGCGGCGGAGCCCGCGTATCGCGACTTCGAGGCTCGCCTGCGTCGCGAACTGCATATTCTCTCCGCTGCGCTGAAGCGATCGGTTCCTTTTCACAGCCCGCGCTATCTTGGCCACATGGTGTCCGACCTGCTGCTGCCCGGTCTGGCAGCGCAGATCCTGACCCTGCCCTACAACCCCAACAATGTCAGTGAAGATGCGGCGCCGGTCACGGTCGAACTCGAAGTCCAGGTTGGTCTGCAGTTCGCGCGCATGCTCGGCTATCCCCACGATCCGGATCAGGTCGCCTGCGGCTATGGGCATCTGACCTCGGGAGGCACGGTCGCGAACTACCAATCCTTGCGGCTGGCGCTGGCACTGAAGGCGTTCCCAGTGGCGCTGCGTGCCGCACAGGTTCCCGATCTGGAAGTACCCGACGACGATGTCATCGCCTTCAATCTGGCACCCGCGGACGGCGTCGCGCTCTTTGCCGCCTGGCAGGACTGGCTGCAACAGCAAACGCCAGGCGAGCGTCAACGCTGGCGCCGCGCGGTGCAGGCGCAACGTATCGAACAGCAGGGGCTGAGCCGGTTCTTTACGATGCATTCCACGCTCACCCTGCCCTGCGTGCTCGCGCCGGCGTCAGCCCACTATTCGTGGAGCAAGGGAATGAAGTTGCTCGGTCTGGGCAGCGACCAGCTGGTCCGGATTCCTCAACGTGGCATGCGCGTTGATGCGGACGCATTCGCCGGGCAACTCGACTACTGCCGGCGGCACGATCAATCGGTCCTGCTCGCTGTCGCCGTTTTAGGCAGCACCGAATACGGCATGATCGATCCGGTCGATCGCATGGTCGATCTGCGCGATGCGTCCACGCGCGAAGGGCTGGGATTCTGGCTCCATGTGGATGCCGCCTGGGGTGGTTACCTGACCACGCTGTTTCGCAACGAGGACGGCAGCCTGCGTGCGCGCGAAGTCATCAGCGAGGGCTTCGGACAGTTCCCCTCCGCGGAGGTCCACGCTGCGTTTGCGGCGCTGGCACGCACTGATTCCGCCACGATCGATCCGCACAAACTGGGCTACCTGCCGTATGGTGCGGGCGCCTTTGTCGGTCGCGATCACCGCGCGCTTCGCCTGTTGACCGAAGACGCGGACTACGTGTTCCAGGGCGATCCTGGACCGGGCTACCACGCGCAACAACGGCGGCTGGGTCAGTACATCATCGAAGGCTCCAAGTCAGGCGCGGCCGCGGCGGCGGTGTATGTCACCCATCGGGTGCTGCCGCTGGACTGCGCCAATTTCGGGTATCTGCAGGCGCAGACAATTCTTGCCGCCGAAGCGTTTCTCGCCGCTGCACACCAGTTTGGCGCGACACAGTCGCCCAGTTTGCACGTCATGGTTCCATTCGCACCCGACACCAACCTCGTCTGTCTGGCGCTCAATCCGCGAGGCAATCGCAGTATCAAACACGCGAACGCGTACGTGTGCGCTCTACACGACCAGATCAAGTGCGATCCACGCCAGCCGGTCCAGGTGAAAGAATTCTTCGGCTCGGTAACCACGATTCAACGCGCCAGCGTCGGCGACACCGTCTTCGACGAGATCCTCCGTGCCCTCGAGCTCGACGCCGACGATGATCTGGACAGCCAGCATCTGGTGATCCTGCGCCATACGTTGATGAACCCCTACCTCATCGATCACGAGAACGGCATCAGCTATCTCGATGCGTACTTCGCCTTCCTGGCGCGGCACGTGCGCGACACACTGGCGCGCGCCGCATGACCTCACCCGATTGCAGGGGCGAGCTCAGGAGCCTGGGCCTGCGTTCCAGGAATCGTGGCGGCGGCTGGTACATCGGTCGCGAAGATGCGGGGTCGGACGCTGTAGGCGACCGCAATACTTGATCTTGCTGGAAGGACAAAGTCGCTTCGCTTTTGATCCTGTCATCCAATCGTAGCCTCATCGGCTCTCCCTGGAATCTGGGCACTCTGCTTCTTGTCGCATCCGCGCAAGTGGTGGTCGGCCCGGTCAGTTGTACGCCAGCAGTCGCAGCTCATCGAAGTCGCGAGTCGGGTTCGCCGACCAGATGATCGCGCTCCCAGTGAAGCTCCGCCGATTGCGGTGACGTCTGGATCTTCAGCTGCTCCATCTCCAGCTGAGGCACAGATCGCCAGATTTCCACGCCCTCCACTTCGCCGCCGATGGCGGCCAGTGCCAGTGCATGGTGGTTGCGAATCTGGGCGGCCCAGAGGAATTCGCTCTGATGATCATCCGATTGCTGGCACTGATAGCAATGCCCGCCAAACGCAGAAAATCCCATCCGACGGAGGTCACTGACGATGCCCCTCCCCTGCGCCTTGCCATAGGCTTCCTTCAAGGTCCAGTACCGATAAAAACGACCCGGCTGTGCCTCCGTGGGCAGGGCTGCAATGTCCGCGAGTTCGCTCCGGGCAAAGTGATCACTGGCTACTGACGCCCAATCGAGTGTGAGGTCGATCGCTTCGATGTCGACACCGACAGCTGCCGTCGGCGCGATCGCCAGCACGACCATGCCGCCGGAATGAGACAGATTGAACGCACGCTCCCGCAATGACGGGCACGAAGGCTTGCCGTGGGCATCGATACGCAGTTCGACATCCGCCGGTGACACTCCGGTCAGGTGGGCCAGCGACGACCTCAGCAGGGCCCGGCCGAGCAGGAACATATCCGCATCGGCGGTTCGGCGAAATTGTTGCAGTCGTACTTGTTCGGCGTTGTTCAGCCAGCTTTGGTAGACGGTCGCGCGCGATTCGTGTGCGAGCGCCGCCCGATCGGCGCACAGCGCCGTGACTCGTTTCGGGTGCAGTTCGGGAAATGGCCGAGTCATCGTTCTGTGTCCGACCAAACTCAGGGCGGCAACAAGGTGGTCAGCCGGCCAACAACGGCAGCGCGATGCTGATCAAGAAAGAAATGGCCACCGGGAAATGTCTCGACACGGCTGCCGAGCGCGCCCAGGTCCTGCCATGCGGCCAGTTGCGCTACCTCGACCATGGGGTCGTTTTCGCCACCGAGAATCAGCATCGGGATCGGCAGTGCTGGCCTCGGCCGGTGCTGGTAGGTCTCGGTCAGCGTGAAGTCGGCGCGCAGGATCGGCAACATCAGTTCGACCAGCTCAGGGTGCTGCAAGACCTCCTCAGGCATACCCTGATAGCGCCGCACCTCGAGCAGAAATTCGGCATCGGGCAAATGATGGATAGGCGCACGCGAGCGCGGCGTGTGCGGCGGACCACGTCCAGACACCACTAGGTGTACAGGCAGGCACCGGCCCGCGGCGCGCAGTTCGCTCAGCCATTCGTAAGCGAGCAGCGCACCCAGACTGTGACCGAATACGATCGTGGGCAGACCGAAATCCGGTAAGCCGAGCAGGCCTGCCACTACTCGTTCGACCTGGGTCAGCAAAGGCTCGGCAAAGCGCGCGGCGCGACCTGGGAGATCGACGGCGGACAACTGCAGGTGCGCCGGAAGTAGCGGCATCCATGAGCGAAAGGCCGAGGAGCTGCCGCCGCCAAACGGCAGACAGATGATCTGGGCGCGTGCGGCGAGGGGCGCGTTCAGCGCCACCAGCCACGGACTCTGCGCGACGCCAGCGCCGCGTCGCGGCATGAAAAGCGGTCCGGCCATTATGCTCAGGCCAGCTCCGTTGCCGGTTCCGGCGCGCGCACCAGACGTCCCTGATCGAGCTTGAGGACGCGGTCTGCGGCACCAAAATAACGCTCATCGTGGGTGATCGCGATGATGGTCTTGCCGCGCTTTTTCAGTGCGGGCAATAGCTCGGTATAGAAATAGCGACGAAAGGCGGGATCCTGATCCGCGGCCCATTCGTCAAACAGATAGATGTCGGCATCGTCGATACAACTCTGCGCAAGTGCCAGCCGCTTGCGCTGTCCCTGTGACAACGACAGAGTGGACAGCTCACCAGCACTCGAACTCAGCTTGGCGTTCAGATCGAGTCGCTGCAGCCATACGTCAATTTCGGCGTCAGTGGCCGCGCGACCTTCTCGAGTGACCATATGGTTGAACAGGTGGAAGTCGAAGAACACGGCCGAGAACAGACCTCGATAGCCCTCACGCCCGGCTTCGTCGACGATCTGGCCATCGACGTGAATGCTGCCCTCGCTGGGTCGGGTCAGACCGCAGAGCAACATGCCCAGCGTCGACTTGCCGCTGCCGTTGCCGCCGACCAGGAACACCGTCTCGCCGCGGCGCAGGCTGAAATCCACCGGCCCGAAGCTGAAGCCATGGCCGTCATCATCTTCGTAGCGGTAGCACAAGCCACGCGCATCGATTTGCTGCCACTGGCCGTGAGCGACGAGCGACATTGCCGCGGGAGCTGCCGCGGCGGGTGCTTCGGCCAGACCACTCACCCGCAACTGGCGCAGGCTGGCCATGCCGATCATCACGTCGCGAGAAGCGACAATCAGGTAGTTCAACGGATTCATCATGAACAAGGCGACGATGACGAACTGCAGGATCGTGCCGGCAGCGGTGCCGAACCAGGCCTGGCCGGCGTAGACCACACCGAAGACGGCGCAAAACACCATCGTCGTCGACCACACACCGCCGTAACCCCACCACTTTTGCGCCTGATAGTTGAGCTGGCGATTGGCCTCGATCGACGGCAACAACACCTCATCGACGAAGTGGCGGGCGCGACCGGCACTCAATGTGAGTTCTTTCTTGCCATCGGCCAGTGCCGCGAAGTGACCGAACAGTTTCTCCTCCTGTTCCCTGGTGGCCCCGAAGATGGCACCGGACTGACCCATCATGCGCATCGAAGAGCCAATCGCGAAGGCCATGATCGCGGCGAATACCAGAAACAACTTGAACGACAGCACGGCCAGGTAGATCAGGCAGAACACCACGGTCAGGGCGTTGAAGGCAAACAGCGGCAGCACCAGGAACATCGTGGCGACCCGTGAGACATCGGCAATCAGCGCGCCGCTGACCAGATGCTTGCCGCTGGCCGCCAGTTTTTCGTAGTCCATACCGAGAAAGCGCTGACTCAGATCGCGGCGCAGACTGGCAATGGTCTCGGCCCCGAACCGCGCCAGATAGGTCTGTGCCATCAGATTGCTGAGAAACATGGCGGCGAGCAGGCCCAGGGCAATGGGCATGACTGCGCTGCCCGCTGCGGCGAGTCCATCGCGGGCGATCGCATTGAGTTGGGCGAGCAGGACGATGGAGAGCGCAGAACTCAGCGTGCACAGCAAGGTGGCGACGACGATCTCGCGGCGACGCTGCTTCAGGTAATGGTTGATCATGGCGCGGCGGTCTCGGTTGGCACGGGGCAGGGAAAGTTCAAGGTGCAACGCCAACCGCAGTCGGTTGCTGCATGCGCTCGTTCACGAAGCGGGCGAAGCGGCTGATGCCGATGGCGATCTCGCTGGGCATGAGGTTGCTGAAGGCGAGGCGGATCTGATTGCGGCAAGTCCCGTCCAGTGAAAAAAACTGCATCGGCATCGGGATCACTTGATATTTGTCGGCACACATCAGGACCTCACGCTGGCCGAACTCGAAGGGCAGTGTCAAGGTGAGAAAAAAACCACCTTGCGGGCAATTCCAGTGCACATCTGGATAAAGGTCGGCGAAGGCACGGTCGAGTTCTGCGACCAGCACGTCGCGGTTGCGCCGGTAGTGTTCGAGTGGAGCGCGGGTCAGTTCGGCGAGGCTCAGCTGCTGATCCAGCAGCACGCCGCCGACCAGAGCCTGATTGAGCTGGCTGGTATTCACGGTGCCAAAACTCTTGCGTTCGGCCAGATCGGCGTACAGTGCGCGCGCCGCAGCGGCATCGCCAAACAAGGTGCCGGGCAGCACGGCACAGCCGACGCGCACCGCCGGGCACAGCGTCTTCGAATAGGTGCCCAGATAGATGACCGTTCCCTGTCGATCCTGCGCTGCCAGCGGCGCCAAGCGCTGGCCCTCGAAGCGGAACATGCCGTAAGGATTGTCTTCCAGGATCACGATGCGCTGTTCGGCGCAGAAACCAAGCACATCGGCACGGTCGGGTCCCGGCATCACGCTGCCGGTTGGATTGTCGAACTCGGGGACCAGATAGAGCGCGCGGGCACGCCGCCCCTTCGTTTTCAGCGCCGCTACCGTGGCACGCAGACTTCCTGACCAGTCGCTCGCACCGCGATCGACCAGTGGCACCAGTTCGATGCCGGCAAGATCGGCAACTCCGGTGACACCGATATAGGTGGGATTGCGCGCCAGAACGACGTCGCCGGGCTCGCGGCAGAGGGCGCTTATACAAAGCGACAGCGCCTCCTGACAGCCGGCGGTGATCAAGACCTGGTCGGGCGCACACGGCAGACTCTCGTCCCTGGCGAGTTGCTCCGCAACCAGCTCGTTGATCATTCCGGCGGTACGGCCGTACTGCGCCAGCAGTGCCGACGCACCGGGCAGGGTCAGACCCTGCTGCCGGGAGAAATGCTCGGTGTAGCGCGGAATCGCGGCCAGCCAGTCGTCGAGTCGGAAGAAGCCGGCCGCTGGCCGTCCCGAGGCGAACGAGATCGCCTGGGGATAATCAGCACCCACTTCGTTGAGAAAGTTCATCACCGACAGGCGCGACGCCTTGGTCGGCGCAGGGGTTTCCATTCTGGCCGCCGCAGTCATTCGGTCACCTCCAGCTGCATAATGGATTGCGAGTTCAGCGCCAGCAGCCCGAGCAGATGGGCGGCGACCTCGGCACTTCGGGTCTTGACGAAATAGTGGCCCCCGTCCGCCAGTGTGATCGTACGCAAATCGCTCGATACTGTTCGCCAATGCCGCGTCGATCGCTCGGCTTCCTGGGTGAGCGGATCGTCGGCGGCGACGAAACACAGCAGCGGCAACTGTTGACGCGGCGCCCCAGCCACGCAGAAGTGTTCGTGATTGCACCAGACGCTGAGCAGGCTGTCCTGTTTGAACTTGTCAACGATCTCGCGCCATTCGTCAGGCGCCAGAGCGTGCGCGGCAGCGAGTCCAGCCTGGCTCAACAACTCGACGATCGCCGCATCCGCCGGAAGTTCAGCGTGCTTGCCGAGGGCCCGCGTCTGCTCGATGTGATCGGCATCGATCAGCACGCCGCCCACGCAGAGTGCGCGCACGTCGACCCCTTCGGCCAACAGCCGTCGTGCCAGAGTAAGCGCGAGTGCGTAGCCGACACAATGCCCCCAGATCACCAGGGGCGTCGCGATCTCGGTGCGGATTGCGCTCAGCAAGGTGCTGACATAGGCCTCGATCTGCTCATCCAGATCGCCGTCGACACGGAAGTTGCGCGGATTGTTGACCGCCGAGAGGGCCACGCGATCATCGAGGGCCGCGGCCAGATCGTGGTAGATCAGGCCGTCGCCGGCCGCATAAGGCACCGCGACAACGGTCAGTGCGGCTGCGCTCCGTGTCGGCGTCAATGATTGCAGCAGCGGCACCGGCTCGGGAGCGTCGGCATCGATCAAGGCCGCTTGCGCCTGCACGCTGGTTGCGCGGTAGATCTGCATGACGGCAAGGTCTCTGCCCCACTCGCGCTTGATTTCGGCGGCGAGGCGCACCAGCGACAGGGAATCGCCGCCGACGTCGAAGAAACTGACATCGCAGCCGACCTGGTCGAGTTTCAGGAGCCGGGCCCAGATCGCGGCCACGGCGGCCTCGGTCGGTGTGCGCGGCGCGGCGCCGATGGGCGAATCGAGCGATCCCACGTTCGCAGCCGGCAATGCCTTGCGATCGATCTTGCCGCTGCTGTTGAGCGGCAGCGAGGCGAGCACCATGAATACCGCCGGCACCATGTAGTCGGGAAGCTGTTCGCGCAATTGCGCGCGGACGCTGGTGATCAGGGTCGCGCGTTCGGAACCCGGCAGCGCACTTTCCAGATAGGCGAGCAGGCGCTCGTTGTCCGGCGCCAGCACCACCGCCTCACTGACGCCAGGACAGGCGCGCAGTGCGGCTTCGATCTCGCCCAGTTCGATGCGGAAGCCGCGAATCTTGACCTGATGATCGATGCGCCCGAGGAATTCGAGCGCGCCATCGGCGGCACGCCGGACCAGATCCCCGGTTCGGTACAGGCGCATACCCGGATCAGCGGCAAACGGATCGACGATGAAACGCTCCGCCGTAAGCTCCGGTCGGTTCAGATAGCCCAAAGCCAGACCGATGCCGCCGATATGCAATTCACCCGGTACCCCGAGTGGCGCCAGTTCGCCGGCCTCATCGAGCACATGCAGGCTGGTGTTCCAGATCGGATGCCCGATGGGAACCGCGGTACGCGGATCATCGGCGACGCAGGTCCAGTGACTGACATCGATCGAAGCCTCGGTGGGTCCGTACAGATTGTGCAGCTGACTGCCACGCGTGCTGGCGAAGAACGCGGCAACCACATCGCGCGTCAGCGCTTCGCCGCTGGCGAAGACCTGGCGCACACTGCGCAGCGCACCAAAATCCACGCCTTCCAGCATCAGGCGCAGCATGGACGGCACAAAATGCAGGGTCGTCACGCCTGCCGAGGCGATGATGCTGGCGAGATAGGCCGGGTCCTTGTGTCCGTCCGGTCGCGCCATGACCAGACGCGCACCGACCAGCAAGGGCCAGGTGAATTCCCAGACCGAGACATCGAAACCGTACGGGGTCTTCTGCAGCACAACATCGTCGGAGCTCAGCGGATAACTCGCATCCATCCACAGAATCCGGTTGACCAGACCGCGATGCGGTACCAGTACGCCCTTGGGCCGGCCGGTGGAACCCGATGTGTAAATCACATAGGCCGGGTGCGCTGAGCTCACCCCGGTGTCCGCTGCAGCCAGGTTGCACGCTGGCCAGCTGTCGTAGTCAAAGCCGTCCAGTGCCCGCATGCGCGTCGAAGCAACACGCATGCCGAGGCTCGAATGCGTCAGCACCAGCGGGAGTTCGGCATCGTCGATCAGATCGGCAATTCGCGCATCCGGATTCGAAGGATCCAGCGGCACGTAGGCCGCGCCCGCCTTCATCACCGCGTAGATCGCGATCACCATGTCCAGGCCGCGTTCCAGCAGCAGGCCCACGCGTGTGCCGGCCCGGATTCCGTCGCCACGCAGACAGTGAGCCAGCGCGTTGGCGCGAGCATTCAATTCCGCATAGCTGAGCTCGCCCTGCTCCGCGACCACCGCCAGCGCGTCAGGTGAACGTCGCACCTGAGCCTCGAAGAGCTCATGCCAGCAGGCTTGCTCTGGCAGCGGATGGGCGGTCCGGTTGCAATGCTCGAGCAGCATCGCGCGCTCGGCGGTCCCGATCAGTGCAGCGCGTACGATGGGCTTGTCCAGACCAGCACGCAATTGTGCGAAGGCGCGCTGGCTGTAGCTCAGCATCCGATCGGCGAAGTCCGCGTCGAAGACCAGGTCGTCGGCACTGAGCGTGAGCCGATAGCGCCCTTCCCTTTCGTTCTTGGCGACCTCGAAGGCCAGTCGGTAATTGGTCAGATCGAAATTCTCGTCCTCGCCGTCCGTAGCTGCCGACGGCGCATCGCTGTAGGCATGCAGATTGACGTACGTGAACAGGGCGCCGGAAAAATCCAGCCCACTGTCCGCCTGGATCAAGGCGAGCGGATAGGCCTGATGCGGATTCATCGTCTGCAGTTTGAGTTCGCAGGCGCGAAGCAGATCGGCCCAACTGCGATCGCGCGTATCGGCGCGAACCGGCAAAGTATTGAGGAACAGCCCGAGCGCGGTATCCGCGCCGTCGACCAGCGGACGGGTGTTGCTGACCACGGAAGTCAGCACCTCGCTACGGCCGGTCAGTACGCTCAGCAAGACCAGATTGAGGCCCAGGAAAATCGTACGCTCGGACACACCAAGGCCACGCGCAATCTCGGCAACGGCCGCGCTGTCGTCGCCATCCAGGGTCCACTCACGCCGATGCGGAGCCAGACCCGCGCGCCCATTGTTCGCGCCTGTCCACCACGGCAGTGGCGCCTCGAGGACTTCCTCCTGCCAGAAGCTGCGCGCCGCGTCGGATCGGGCAGCGCGCAGCTCTTCAGCGACAAAACAACTGAACGGCATGCCTGGAGATTCGCAGCTCGCGCCACCGCTGCGGCTGAGTTCGTAGGCCTTGAACAGCTGCAAGTTGAACTGGGCTACGCTCCAACCATCGAGCAGGGCGTGATGACAGACCAGTGCGTATCGGAAACCACGTGCACCGCCATCGTGGATCACCACCTGCCAGGGTGGCAGGCGCATGTCGAAGGCGCGCGCCTTTTCTGCCCGCATCCATGCCGAGGTCCGGTCCTCCTGCTCGGCGCAGCTCAGTGCCGATACGTCGATCACGGTCAACGGTGGCGCCAGTTCGGCCAGCACCTGCTGCAAGGGAGGGTTCAGATCATGGCGCAATAGCGTGCGCAGGATCGCATGACGTGCGATCACGCTCGCAAGCGCAACCTGGAAATCAGCAGCAGAAAATGGCTGGCTGATCCAGGTGCTGATGATGTCGTGATAGGTACCACGCTCGGCATCGAGCAGATTGTGGAAAACCAGGCCTTGCTGCAACCATGTCATCGGATACGCATCGACCAGCCGGGGGTCGACCAGCGCCGCCCGTTGCGCACTATCGAGCAGCGAGAACGGCGCCGGAATTGCCGAACTGTCCGCCTGGTTGTCAGCGCTCGCGAGGCGCGCCGGATCGCTGCGCGCGACCAGGCACAGGGCGCGGATGGTCTGCTGCGCGTACAGCTCACGAACCGTAAAATCGATACCGAGTTTGCGCGCGCGGGTCAGCACGACGATGGCCCGGATCGAATCACCACCACAGGCGAAGAAGCTGTCGTCGATACCCACTTCGGGCAGACCAAGCACCTCACACCAGATCGCACACAACGCGCGTTGCACGGGTGTGTGCGCGACACTGCCGCCGCTGCGATCGGCGCCCTCATCAACTGGCTGCGGTAAGGCCTTGCGGTCGACCTTGCCATTGGCCGACAGCGGAATGGCCAGCAGGCTGAGTACATGCTTCGGCACCATGTAAGCAGGCAAGGCGGCGGCTACGAAGGTTTTCAGCGTCGCCTGCAGATCAAGCGGCGCCGAACTGGACACCGCAATCTCCTGCTGCTGCGCAAGGCTGATGGCGCCACCCAGCAGGGCGTGCAGCACGCGTTGTCCGGCTCGTAGCGCAAATGCGCGTTCGGCCTCGGGTGCATCGGTCTCGCCGATCGCGCACAGACCCATAGCCAGCGCGCCAATCTGCTGGTCGAGTCTTTGTGCGGTCTGGCCGGCGCTGAACAACTGGCTCTGATCGGTACCCACCAGCACCAGGGCGAATCCGGCCTGCGCTGCCAATTCAGCGCTGCTCGGAAACAATCGCTCCGGGTCGCAGAGCTCCCTCAGGGGCTGCCAGCTCGCCTGATCTGCTGACAGACGCCAGCCACCCTGGCCTTGCCCGCGGCACCAACCGTAAACTTCGATGCCCTTGTTCTCGAGCTGTGCGGCCAGGACGCGGGCGATCGCCTGCCAGCTGGCAGCGTCAATCCCGTTGTCGAGGTAGCGGCGATAGCTCTTGCGCGCACTGCGTTCGAGCGCAAGTCGCGCCACTGAAGCTTCCTGGCAGGGATGCACATCGAGCACGGCGACGCAGCGATGGCTGGAACTCAGGTGCAGCGCAGCGTGCAACGCTTCGCTGTCGTCTGCGCTTTGCCGCGCGTCGACGGTGAGACCATCGGGACATGCGGATTGCAGCAGCGCGGTGATGTAGCCGGCCTCGATACGGCAGAAGTCCAGACTGACATCGCCGTACAGTGGCTCGATCGCGGCCAACTCGGCGACCAGCAGAAGTTGCACAGCAGAGGCGAATGCCGGAGCAGACGCACCAAGTCGGATCAGGCGATGCCCGAGCGCGTCGTAGTAGTAGTCGCCGGCGGGTAGATCATCGATCGCTCCTGCCGCGACCTGCAGGTAAACCTGCAGCGGATACAGACCACCCGCCGAAGCGTAGAAGCGCTTGGGCAGCGGCAACTCGGCAAACACCTGCGCCGACAACGCGGCAAAGACCAAACTCATCTGCTCGAGACTGATGCTGACGTAATCGATCCGAACACCGTCGGATTTGTGTTGGCGCAGGGCCAGCTGCGCAGGCGGCGCTGGCAGCAGCAGTGCCGGATGATCGTCCAGATCGCTTCGGAAACCCGGCTGGGCGGCAATGAAGGCCTGGCGATCAGCGTCGGCCATCCAATTGCCACGCGGCACCACATAGGCCATGAGCTGCTTGCCGCGGCCGTGGTTTTGGGCGACGACAATTGCATCCTTGACCCGCGCATGCTGCTTCAGCCTGGCCTCGATCTCGCCCAGTTCGATCCGATAGCCCTGGATCTTCACCTGCGCATCTTCGCGGCCAAGAAATTCCAGTTTGCCGTCCGGCAGCAAGCGGCCGTAGTCGCCGGTGCGATACCAGCGATGGCCGGTGCGCGGATCGCTGACAAAACGCTCCGCTGTCTTCTCGGCATCGCGCCAGTAACCCTGCGCCAAACCCAGGCCGCCAAGATACAACTCGCCCGGTACCCACAACGGACACGGCGTGAAGTCTGCTCGCAACGCGCGCACCTGCTGATTGCTCAGCGCCTTGCCATACGGCACGCTGCTCCACTGCGGATCGATCTCATCGATCCGGTAGTCGATCGACCAGATCGAGGCCTCGGTCGCGCCGCCCAGACTGTAGAGACAGGCATTCGGGAACCAGCGCCGGATACGCGCCGGCAGATCCACCGGAATCCAGTCGCCGCTGAGCATGATCACCCGCAACGGCGGCAATGCCGGTGCACCTGCACCATCCAGATAATCGATCAACATCTGCATCAGCGCCGGTACCGTGTTCCACACGGTGACGCCTGCAGCCAACATCTGGCCCAGCCAGGCCTCCGGGTCGCGGCCTTCGTCGCTCGCCGGCAGCACCAGACGGCCACCCGCGCCGAGCAGACCGAATACGTCGTACACCGACAGATCGAAACTCAGGCTGGACAGACCGAACACCGCGTCGCTGGCGCCAATGCCGTAACGCGCATTGATGTCGAGCACGGTGTTCAGCGCGCCGCGATGATCGATCATCACGCCCTTTGGCGTGCCCGTCGAGCCGGAGGTGAAAATCACATAGGCCAGATCGCTGGGCGCGGCGGTGGATTCGACCAGCTCAACAGCGGGCGCCTCCAGCCAGTCGAGGGTGTCAGGGACAATGACTGCGCGCAATTGTCCCTGGCACCATTTGTCGGACAGATCGGCCGCGACCTCGGCCACAGTGACGATCAGCCGCACTTCGCCAAGACGCAGCAGTTCAGCAATGCGTGCCGATGGCAGGCTGGCGTCGATCGGCAGATAGGCCGCGCCCGCGCGCAGAATGCCGAGCACCGCGACGACCTGGGCCCAGTGCTTGGGCATCACGATCGCGACCAGTTCGTTCAGCGCCACGCCGGCCAGACGCCTCGCCAGCGCAGCGCTGGCGCGATCGAGTTGCCGGTAGCTCAAGGACCGTTCCGCCGTCTGCACAGCAATCGCATCTGGCGTTGTGCGCAGACACGCCAGCAGCGGTGCCTGCAGATGATCCAGCCCGCCGATGAGATCGACCGGCGCGCCCTGAGTCTGCTCAAGTACCTGCAGCGTCTGTGCCGGCAGCGTGTCGGGCACACGCGCCGTCCATAAGCCTTCGTCGGCGGCCAGCGCCGACAACAAGCCGGTGAAACTCTCGAACATCGCTTCCACCACACCGGGGCGGAACAGGCCTTCGACGTAGTCCCAGTTGCAG